>JACAET010000026.1 GCA_013388685.1 Chloroflexota bacterium
TAAACAGGTACACAAGTAGACCCGTTGCCATGTTTTCCTGTGTACCTGTCTACGTGTGTACGTGTCTACGCCTTCCCCAACACCATCGCCAGCAGCGCCATTCTCACATACAACCCATACTCCATCTGACGGAAGTACGCGGCGCGGGGATCGTCGTCAAAGTCCATGCTGATTTCGGTGACGCGCGGCAGCGGGTGCATGACGATCATGTTTTGTTTGGCGGCTTTCATCACTTCGGGGTCAATCACATACGCGCCCTTGACCTTTTCGTAATCGGCGGGGTCTTCGAAGCGTTCCTTCTGGACGCGCGTGACGTACAGCACGTCGGTTTCGGGCAGGACGTTTTCGAGCGTGCTGAATTCGGCTTGCGGGATTCCCTTCGCGCCGACCTCGTCCATCACTTCTTTGGGCATTCGCAAAATTTCGGGCGAGACGTAATTGAGTTTGACCTTGAACAACGACAGCAGGCGCGCCAGCGAGTGAACCGTGCGCCCGTATTTCAAATCGCCGAGCATGGTCACGGTCAGACCATCCACCACGCCAACGCCCAACTCTTCAAAGATGGTGAACAGGTCGAGCAATGCCTGGGTGGGATGTTCGCCCGTGCCGTCGCCCGCGTTGATGACGGGTTTGCGCGCCGCCTTCGCCGCGATCGCCGCCGAGCCCGTTTCGGGGTGGCGCAGCACGATCACATCGGCGTAACATTCGAGCGTGCGGACGGTGTCGGTCAGGCTTTCGCCCTTCGTCACCGACGAGTACTTCACTTCGTTGATGGGGATGACCGAGCCGCCGAGCCGTTCCATTGCGGCAGTGAACGACGACGACGTTCTCGTGGACGGCTCATAAAAAAGATTCGCCAGAATTTTTCCTTTCAACAGGTCGAACGTTCCAATCCGTTCGACCATGCCGCGCATTTCGTGCGCCACGCCGAAGATGTATTCCAAATCGGCGCGGTTGAACTGTTTGACGGATATGATGTCCTTGCCATACCACGCGGCGTTTTTGTTTTCGCCGAAGGGCAGATAGGGGGAGGGGGATTGGGTGGGCATTTGTACTCCTTGGTTTTATGTCGTTGCGAGGGCGTTAGCCCGAAGCAATCTCCACTTTGGCGAGGAGATTGCTTCGTCGCAAAGTGCGCTCCTCGCAACGACATTTGGTTTTTGATCGGGACTCTGGTCGCACGCTGACGGTGAATCCCGTTTAATCACATTTTTCTACGCCTGAACCTTTCTCTTCTCGGCTCTTTCTTCGGGCGAGGTTGATTCTGTTTCGAGGGGCATTTTTTCACATCAGGCTCATTTGGATGGCTCATACCGATAGATTGCTGAAGCCGAACCAAACCAAATCACTCCACGAGGCTCAACTACTGCTGAACTGACAAAGTTATTTGTCAATCCGTTTGTTATGTCAAAGGTCTCCCAGTTTTTTCCATCAAAATGAGAAATTCCTCTGTCTGTCCCGAACCACACGGCGCCGTCTTTTGCTGTGACAGTACAATAAACAGTATCACTGGCTACACCATCTTTCATGGTGTAATTCACCCACTTTCCATTATGAAAACTGAAAACTCCATACTTTTCGGTTGCAAACCACATGGTTCCATCAGGAGAAATTGCAACATCAAAAGTAAAAGTTTGGCTTAACTTATCAATTGTGGGGAAAACCCTCCATTCGTTTCCATCATAAAGATTTAACCCTGGTTGCCCGCCACCGCTCACACTGAAAAGCAGGAAATTATCTGGGAGTAATTCAATATGTCCCGCCCAATTTGCAGATAAGCCATCCCGCACTGTGTAGGTTGTCCACTTATTCTCCCTGAAGCGCAATATGCCATATTCCTCATTCCCAAGCCACAATGAACCGTCGGGAGCCACAATGCTGGAGCGGACATCATTACTTCCCAATCCATTGTCAATAGTGTATTGTTTCCAGGTTTCGCCGTCAAAGCTTGCAATGCCACAACAGAATGTCGTGAACCAAATCGTACCATCTGGGCTTGCGGCGATGGATGAGATTTCGTGAGAGGGTAATCCACTATTCTGTGGTGTGTATTGCGACCAGGTATGTCCGTCAAAGCGATAAGCCCCCGTTCCATTGGTAACAGGACCCCCTGTGGTGCCAAACCAGAGTGTGCCATCTGCGGCGACCGCTGAGGAAGAAATCGTGACAAACCCATTTGGCTGGTTCCATTCTGGCGCAATATAGATGGTCCACTTTCCTGTTTGGATGATTTCCATTTTGACGGTTGTTCCTTGTTCCACTGGAGAACAGGCTGACAAGAAAATCATCATAAACAAAACAGTTTTCAAAATTTTCATAACATCATTACCTTTTATGCGCGATGATAAGTATTTGCCTATCACTCAAATAAATGTTTCGCCAGCGGGATGACGTTGATGACTGGCTCTTCGTAGGGATGGACACGTTTGATGACCTTGAGCGCTTCAGCCGCCACCTCGCGCCTGCAATTGACTTCGAGTTTGTATTCCGCCACTTCGTTGAGTTCGCCGACCTTTCCTTCGAATGGGTTTGCGCCTTCCCTCGGGCGGAAGAATCCGCGCACGGGCGTCAGCGCGACGCAGTGGTCGTAGTTACCAATCACGCCCACGCCGATCTCCGAAAGCGCGTCGGCGAGTTTCAGGGCGTAATCCTGCGGTACGAAGATTTCGAGTTTTACGTGTGTGAAGGTTTGCATAATTATCGCTCCTTTGGCGAGTGTTGCCAAAAGGCACACAAAGTATTAGAATTGTCACATGAAATACTTCTCGTGGAACGAAGAGAAAAACGAGCTATTGAGAGAGGAGAGACAGATTTCATTCGAGGATGTGGCCTTTTACATCGAACAAGGTTTCCTGCTTGACGTGCTGGTGCATCCCAACCAGGAAAAGTATAAGGGACAAAAGATATTCGTCGTGCAAATGGATGATTATGTCTACCTTGTACCTTTCATCGAAGACGATCGTGAAATATTCCTAAAAACGATCATTCCAAGCCGTAAAGCCACGAAGAAGTATTTGAAAGGAAGTGAAGAATGAGCGATCTAAAACTCCAACAGGATGAACTTGAACTTCTTGCCTCATACGAAGCCGAGGAGTGGGAATCTGCCAAGAAACTCAGCGAGCAGAAAGAACAGTATCGCGCTTATGCCCGCGCCACCCTCCGCAAGGATAAGCGTGTCAATATTCGTATCTCTGAGAAAGACCTCCTTGCTTTGCAAAAACGCGCTGTGCGTCAGGGCATTCCGTATCAAACTTTAATCTCAAGTGTTTTGCACAAATACATCAGCGGCTCTTTGACCGAAAAATAAGAATATATTGAACAGTACCATTACCACTTGCCCGCTCTTGTCCTCGTGATAAGGGCGGGTAACTTTTTAAACCTGTCAACTTTCCAACCCACGAACATTCCTCCCATACCCCTGCTCTGCCAAAACCTTTCCATCCTCAAAAGCGACCTGCCCGCGCAGGACGACTTTCCGAACTTTGCCCTTGACCTTCCATCCATCGAAGGGAGTCCAGCCGCAGCGGGTGAATTGGTCAGCGGCTTTGATTTCGTATTCGGCGGTCTCATCCACTTCGATCCAGGTTTCGGGTTGTTCGGGTATGTTGAAGATGCGTCTTGGGTTGGTGTGCAGCCGTTTAATTACATCGTCAATGGTCAACCGTCCATCGTCTACTGCGATGAGTAATAAAGGCAGCAAGGTTTCCAATCCGGGAAAGCCGGGCGGCGGATTGTCCGAGTCTTTTTCTGCCAGGGTATGCGGGGCGTGGTCGGTGGCGAAGCAGTCAATGACATCGAGATTTTGCCAGAGGGCTTCCACGTCTTCTTTGCCGGCGAGGCGCGGGCGGACTTCACGCCTGCCCTCACCCCTGCGCCCCTCTCCCAGAGTGAGAGAGGAGGAGTCTGCGGTTAGAAATAGATGATGCGGACACACCTCACACGTCACTTTGATGCCGCGTTCCTTCGCGGCTTTGATGAGCAGGATTTCTTCTTTGAGCGAAACGTGTGCAATGTGAATGGGGCGGTCATAGACGGCGGCGAAGAGAATCCCTGCCGCCATGGTTCTGGATTCGGAGTGCAGAACAATGGGGTAATCTTTCGGGAATTTTTCGAAGTGTGGCATCCACAGGGTCATGTCGTCGAGGCGGAGTTCGCCAAAGGTGGAGTCGAGGTACATTTTCAGCCCCGCGGTTTGGGGCGCGAGGGCGGCAGCGGTATCGGCGTTGTCGGGTCCTGCGCCGAGGAATTGGGCATAGTCGCAGCGGGCTTTTGATTTGGCGGCATTCAGCGCGAGGTCGAGGGTGGAGGCGTCGAAGATGGGCGGCTTGGTGTTGGGCATGGCGAGGATGGTGGTCACGCCACCGGCGAGCGCGGCTTGGGTGACGGTGTCCCAGTCTTCTTTGTGGGTTTGTCCAGGTTCGCGCACGTGGACGTGAGGGTCTATCAGGCCGGGGAGTTCGAGCATGGGGGCTCCAAGTTTCAAGTGTCAAGTTGCGCCCTTGCCCTAGCCCTCTCCCAAGGGGAGAGGGAAAAGCAAGGGATAAAAAAGAGAGCCGCTTGAAGCGACTCTCTGAATTCCAAATGGTGGAAATCAATTTGCCGAAGATGGGTTGGGGAAACAATCGTTCGAGGCGGAGCAGTCCGTACATTGCGGCGAATTTTACGCCGTTTCAGGGAGGTGTCAAGAGGGGAGAAAACCTGTCCGAACCGGGGACAGCCGTCCCTTAGGAATGAAGCGGGGGAAAATCTCATGATGTTTGTCACTGAAGCGCGCCGAATGCGGGTGATATAATCCCGCCATCATTTTGTAAGGAGAAGGACAATGGCATATCAAAACGTAAAAGTCCCCGCAGGCGGGGCGAAGATTTCAATCAAAGACGGCAAGTTACAGGTTCCGGATAATCCGATTATCCCGTTCGTGGAAGGCGACGGGACGGGGCGCGATATCTGGCGCGCGTCTGTGCGTGTGTTCGATGCGGCGGTGGAGAAGGCGTACGGCGGCAAGCGCAAGATTCATTGGATGGAAGTGTATGCGGGCGAGAAGGCGTTCAAGTTGTTCAATACCTGGCTCCCCGATGAGACGACCGAGGCGTTCAAGGAATTTTTGGTGGGCATCAAAGGACCGCTCACCACGCCCGTCGGCGGCGGAATCCGCTCGTTGAATGTGGCGCTGCGCAAATTGCTGGATTTGTATGTGTGTCAGCGCCCGGTGCGATATTACAACGGTGTGCCTTCTCCCGTTAAACATCCCGAGTTTGTGGATATGGTGATTTTCCGCGAGAACACGGAGGATATTTACACGGGTATCGAGTTTCAGCAGGGCACGGAAGAGAATAAGAAGTTCAGGGAGTTGTTGAAGGAGACTTTCCCGAAGGAGTATGCCAAGATTCGCTTCCCCGATACGGCGGGGTTTGGCGTGAAGCCCGTTTCGGTTGAAGGGACCGAGAGGCTGGCGCGCGCGGCGATTCAGTGGGCGCTGGCGAACAAGCGCAAAAGCGTGAACCTTGTCCACAAGGGCAACATCATGAAGTTTACCGAAGGCGCGTTCAAGGATTGGGGGTATACGCTTGCCAAGCGTGAGTTCCGCAATGAGATTGTGACGGAGCGTGAGAGTTGGATTTTAGGCAATAAGGAAGCCAACCCGAACCTGAGTGTGGAAGAGAACGCCCGCATGATTGACCCCGGCTACGATATGATGGCGCCCGATAAGCAGGCGGAGATCCGCAAGGAGGTGGAGGAGGCGCTGGCGCTGTGGGATACGCACGGCGGCGGCAAATGGAAGAGCAAACTGCTCATCAAGGATTCGATTGCGGATGTCACGCTTCAGTTCGTGTTGATTCGTCCGCGCGATTACGATGTGATCGCCACCCTCAACCTGAACGGCGATTATCTTTCGGATGCGCTTGCCGCGCAGGTGGGCGGGATCGGCATTGCGCCGGGCGCGAACATCAACTATGAGACGGGACACGCGATCTTCGAGGCGACTCACGGCACCGCGCCCAAATACGCCGACCTGGACAAGGTCAACCCCGGCTCGGTGATTCTCTCCGGTGAGATGATGTTCCGCTACATGGGCTGGAGCGAAGCCGCGGATTTGATCGTCAAGGGCATGGAAGGCGCGATCAACGCCAAAACGGTGACCTACGACTTTGCGCGGTTGATGGACGGCGCGAAGGAAGTGAAATGTTCCGAGTTTGGGGATGCGATTATCAGGCATATGTAACAGGTAGACACGCAGACAGGAAATGAAAAAAGTCGGGATGTGAAAGTCCCGACTTTTTGATCTCTGGCAAGGGAAAATACATTATGGCGTCGGCGTTGTCTGCGCTTCAGGCGTGACCGAGAGCGCCGCGGCCTCTTCAGCCGTTTTTGGCATCCCGTTCATGACCCAGCGCACAAAGACATCCACTACATTGGCTTTGAGTTTGGTTTTTGGCGGCATAACGCCGATGATTTCCTTGCCATTTGCATCGGTGATGGGCGTTCCCTGAATGACCTGCAACAGATAACTATTCGTATCCCCGGCGATGATGTTGTGGTCTGCATTATCGCCGGTGGTCAGGATTTCTTTGTAAGAGGTCATCAGGTAATTGTTGTTGTCCTTGCCGGCATGGTGACAGGAAACGCAATAGCGTTTGACAATCGGCGCAATATGCACGTCATACGAAGGCGCTTCGCCCTCTGCCAGCGGCGGGAAGAGTTCGGGGATCACGGGCGCTTCGAAGCGGTCATCCCAGGTGTAGCGCATGAAGAGAATGATGTAGTCAATTTCACTGCGCGAGAGTTCACCACCATACGTTTTGCCGAATGGAGGCATGCCCGCATTAGGACGCCCATAGGCAATCACCTCATACATTGCCCCATCGGTGATGGTGTACAGCACGTCACGGCTGTTGATAGGCGTGATCTTCTCGCCCTCCAGCCCTTCCACACCCTCGATGACCGCCACCGAACCGTCGTCGCCGTGACACTCCACGCACTGGACGGAGTACAAATCCTGCCCGGCAACGATCTGATCCACCAGCGTGGAGGGGACTTCCGCCTCTTCGGGTTTGGGATACGCCGCGGCTCGTACGCTGACGACGACGGTCATCGCCGCCATCGCCGCCGCGCCTGCCACCGCCACCCAAAGCGGTAGATTCCGCCTCGTCGACTCCCGGTACAGATTTCGCCCGAAGGCGTAGAGCAGGATCAATATCGTCAGCACCGCCGCAGGGATCCACAGCCCGGCAGTGGCTTGCAGCGCCGTGGAAGCCGCAAGTTCCTCCGCATCGGGCGGGACGGGAAGGCTTGCCATGATGGTCAACAGCACCATGTCCAGGATGATCGTTCCCATGAAGGTCAGCGCAAAGATGCGGCGGGAGTAATGCCGGTAGGGGGATTTATCCAAAAGCGGCAGGAACGTCAACAGCGCGATGCCGAGAGAGGGAACAAGCACCGTTGCCAGCCACTCAATCTTGCCGATGACGGGAATTTGCCCGTAGAGTGCCAGAAACTTGAAAAGAAAGAGAAAATACCATTCAGGGCGCGGCAAATAACTTGTGTCTGCCGGGTCGGCTTTGGGCTCGTTGGCAACGCCAACAAAAGTGGCGAGCAGAACGAGAACAATAAAAATCCCAAGCGAAACGATGATGTCCTTGAAAATACTATCGGGCCAGAAGCGTTCGCCGCGATTCAATTCCTGTTGATAACGTTCGTTGATTTTCTGTTTGATTTCGTCGTCCATGATTTCTCCTGTGCAGGAGGTGTTCTCTAACGCCGATATGAACGCTAGAGAGCGTTCGCTACACACAATTATTCGTCCTTCTTCGGGAAGTGTGATTCACCGTGCCTGATGATGAGGTACAGATGCACACCAATGAGCGCCGCCAGAATGGCGGGGATCATCCAGATGTGGGCGGAGAAGAAGCGCTGCAGGGTGAGGGCGCTCAGGTCGGGTCCGCCGCGCAGGGCTTTGAGGATGAACTCGCCGATAAAAGGAACCGTCCCGGCGATTTGTGTGCCTACAGTGGTTGCCCAGTAAGCGCGCTGATTCCAGGGAAGCAGGTAGCCGGTGAAGCCCATCCCAATGGTGGTAAGCAAAAGACCGATGCCGATGAACCAGGTCATTTCGCGCGGGTATTTGTACGAGGCGGTGACGAAGACTCGCAGCATGTGGATGAAGACAATCAGCACCATCAGCGAGGCGCCCCAGTGGTGGATGCCGCGGATCAGCCAGCCAAAGGCGACGTCATTCATGATGTAGGTAATGCTGTCGTAGGCGTGGTCGGGAGAGGGGGTGTAGTAAACGGTAAGAAAGATGCCGGTCAGCCCCTGTAAAACAAAAAGAAACAGGCTGGCAGAGCCGAGCGTGTTCCACCAGTTGCCTTTGGGTTCGGGGCGATCGAGCAGGTTTGTGTAGAGGTCGTTCAGTCCGAGGCGTTCGTCCAGCCAGTCGAAAACTTTTTTCCACATGATTTAGCCTTCCTGGTAGAAAATCTCGAGCGTGCCGTCCTCGGTGACGCGGAATTGGTCGTAGCGGTCGAGCGGGCGGGGCGGCGGACCATCCAGCACTTCGCCCTGCTCGCCGAATTTGGCGTCGTGGCATGGGCAGAGATACACCTGATCGTTCTCGGACCAGTTTACCGTGCAGGAAAGATGCGTGCATCGGCTATTGAGGATGAACAGGTCGTTCGGGTCGTCCGAGTTGCGGATGACGAATCCGCCGTGACTGGTGGAAGTCCTCTCCCAGCCATTGACCTGCACGCGGGTGAAGGAAAACGCGTAAGGTTTGCCGATTTCCATGTTTTCCAGTTTGCCAATGGGAATCCAGGCTTCTTTTGCGCCTTCGCGCAAGGCAGGGTCAATCAAATAATAGACAGCAGGCACGCCGATTGCCACGCCAATCATTCCCCCGACGATGCTTGTGGTCACTTTGATAAAATCCCGCCTGCTGATCGTTTCAGACATAAACGCCTCCGAATGTAAATCTTTCCGGAAAGTAGAGATGATTTGCCAGCAATAAAATTTGAGTTAGAATTGGACTGCTTTGTCGGAATTGTAATCTGGATTATAAGGGTCAAGCCCCTCTTTTTTGGAGGATGTCTGAAACGAATAACCTATGAGTATTGTCACTTTTGGCGCATCGAGCGGGAATGAGATAATGCATCAACTTCCCAAAATCATCAAATCAAGGAGGCATGGATGAGCCTGAAAAGAAACGTCAGTCTGGCTACAGGCTTGCGGTATCAGGGACAGGGTCCGTACCTGACCTTTATCCTGCACCGCATCGGCGGGCTGGGGATGGGGATTTTCGTCGCCGTGCATGTTTTGGCTTCATTTGTAGGGGGGAGCGTTGGCAGTTTCCTGAACGCCATCTACACCCATTGGGTGTTTCAAATCTTTATTTTTTTCTGTGCGCTGTTTCACGCCATCAACGGACTGCGCATTACGATTTGCGATTTGTTCCCCAAACTCATCGAGTATCAGCGGGAAGCCATTTGGGTGGAATGGGCGGTTTTCCTACCCATTTTTGGGATTGCGGTGTTCGTGATCCTCAATGCTGCGCTGGGAGGTTGAAATGACAACGACAAAACCCAGAACTCTTCCTCTTTCGAAGCGCGGCTTGAACTTCGAGATGCTGATGTGGATCTTCACGCGTCTGTCCGCCCTGGCTATGTATGCGTTGATCCTGATCGCCATCATCGGCGCGCTGATCATGGGCGCACGCACGCAGATGAACATGGCAGACGTTTTGCGCTGGGGCTTCATGCCCAACTCCAGCCATGTTCAAAGCACGAACGTGCCAGACCTGGCTCCCTGGGCAAGCCCGTTCTGGAAGGTGACGGCCGGTCTGCTTCTTTTCGTGGCAGTGGCGCACGGCGTGCACGGGCTGGTGGTCATTTCAGACGATTACATCGTCTCCGCCCGCGGCAGGAACATTGCCCGCATCATCAGCATCATCATGGTCATTTCATTCAGCCTCATGGGGCTTTATATTATCTGGACATCGTAGGAGTCATTCATGGCAAACGTTCATCAGTTTGATGTGGTTGTGGTCGGCGCGGGCGGCGCGGGACTCATGGCAGGTCTCTACGCTTCACGCACCGCCAGGACCGCCGTCATCAGCAAACTCTATCCCACCCGCTCGCACACCGGCGCGGCGCAGGGTGGAATCAGCGCCGCCCTGGGCAACTATGAGGAGGACAAGCCCGAGTGGCACACCTACGACACAGTCAAAGGTTCCGATTATCTTGGCGATCAGGACGCCATCGAGTTCATGTGCAACGAAGCCATTGACGCCATCATCGAACTCGAGCACATGGGACTGCCCTTCGACCGCACCCCCCAGGGACGCATCTCTCAGCGTCCTTTCGGCGGTCACACCAATAATGTGACCGGCAAACCCGTACGCCGCGCCTGTCATGCCGCAGACCGCACCGGTCACATGATTCTGCAAACGCTGTACCAGCAGTGCCTGAAGAACAAGGTGACTTTCTTCGACGAGTACCAGGTACTCGATTTCATCGCGGTCAACGGGAAAGCCGCGGGCGTGGTGGCGGTGGAATTGGCGACGGGCGAACTGCACACCTTCCACGCCAAAGCCGTGATTTTCGCCACCGGCGGACACGGGCGCATCTTTGAAGTGACCTCCAACGCCTATGCTTACACGGGCGACGGTGCCGCCATCCTCCTCCGCCGGGGGATTCCTCTCGAAGACATGGAATTTTTCCAGTTCCATCCGACGGGCATCTACAAACTCGGCATCCTCATCACCGAAGGCGTGCGCGGTGAGGGCGGCGTCCTCATCAACGGATTGGGCGAGCGCTTCATGCCCAAATATGCGCCGACCGTTAAAGATCTGGCGTCGCGCGATGTGATCAGCCGCGCCATCTACACCGAAATCCGCGAAGGACGCGGCGTGAACGGCAAGAACTACGTCTGGCTCGATGTGCGCCCCGAATCGGTCATCAAGTACGCGGCAATGGACGGGCGCACCAACCCCGACGGCTCCCCCTACACCATCACAGCCGAACAAGTCCTGCAAAAACTTCCCGACATCATTGACTTCTGTCGCGTATATCTTGGCGTTGACCCGGTGACCCAAATGATGCCCATCCAGCCGACGGCGCATTACACCATGGGCGGCATTCCCACCAACAAATTCGGCGAGGTGGTCATTGACAGTAACAACACGGTCTTCTCCGGTTTGTATGCGGCGGGCGAATGCGCCTGTGTCTCTGTACATGGCGCGAATCGGCTGGGGACAAACTCCTTGCTCGACCTGGTCGTCTTCGGCAAGTACGCAGGGCTCAAAGCCGCCGAATACGCGAAGCACGCCGATTTCGAGAAACTGCCTCAGGAACCCGAAGCGGAGGCAAAGTCGCAGTTTGAAGCGTTGCGGAACGGCTCCGACAAAGAGAATGCCTTCGACATCTCCACCGAGATGAAGAAGGTCATGTTCGAGGAAGTCGGCATCTACCGCAACGAACAGGGAATGAAACGTGCACTCGAAAAGATCGCCGAATGGAAGGAACGCTACACACATATCCGCGTGCAGGATACGGGACGCATCTTCAACACCGAACTGCTCAATGCCTGGGAACTGGGCAACATGCTCGATGTGGCGGAAGTGGTGGCGGTCAGCGCGTTGAACCGGCAGGAAAGCCGCGGCGGGCACTCCCGCGAGGATTTTCCCCAGCGCGATGACGCCAACTGGCTCAAGCACACACTGGTTTGGAAGCAGAACGGCAAAATCAACATTGATTACAAGCCGGTAACCATCACGAACTATCAACCCAAGGAACGCGTTTATTAGTGAGGCAAACATGCAGGTTACGCTGAAAATCTTTCGTTACAACCCCGAGGTGGATAAAACCTTCCACTACGAGACCTACACGCTCGAAGCCGAAGAGACCGACCGCATCCTCGACCTGCTCGAAAAGGTGAAAGGCTACCATGACGGCGCGCTGTCCTTCCGCCGGTCATGCGCGCACGGCGTTTGCGGTTCGGATGCCATGCGCATCAACGGACGCAACATGCTGGCGTGCAAGGCGCTGGTACGCGACGTGGGCAACCGAATCACCGTCGAACCTTTGCTCGGCTTGAAGGTGGTCAAAGACCTGATTGTGGACATGGAGCCGTTCTTCGACAATTACAAGAAGATTCTGCCGTACTTTATCAATGACTCCCCGCTTCCCGCGGATGGACGGGAGCGGCTCCAATCGCCCGAACAGCGCGCCCGCTTCGACGAAACGACCAAGTGCATCCTGTGCGCGGCTTGCACCACCTCCTGCCCCTCGTTTTGGGCAAGCGACCAGTATTACGGTCCTGCCGCGCTGGTGACCGCCCACCGCTTCATCTTCGACAGTCGCGACGAAGCCGCCGCCGAGCGCATGCACATCATCGCCGAGACAGACGGTCTGGCGCGCTGCCACACCGCCTATAACTGCACGCTTGCCTGCCCGCGCGAGATCCCCATCACCAAGGCGATCGGCGAGTTGAAGATGGCAACAATCACCGGGAAGGTGGAGTAAATTGGTCATGGTCAACCGATAAACGCAGTTTGCCGCAGCGTGATAGTCATGCCGCTTGAAGTACAAGACCATGATCTCACGCGACGGCGCAAGGTGAGGGGACAATTGATTGAGCCGCGTGAGGAGCGCGGCTCTTTTATTTGGCTGTATAATCGCCCTACCGTTATCCGCTGATCAACCCATAGGTGACCCATGCCCTTCAAGCTTGTCTATCTATCCCAGCAGGACCCGCAATGGAAGAACGAATTGCTTGGCTTCGGCGACCCCGGAGACACCATCGGGTATGTCGGTTGCGCCCTGACCGCCACTGCCATGCTCCTGAGCGGGCATGGATACCCTGAAACCCCCCACACCCTCAACGAAAAACTCAAGAACGCCGGCGGCTTCGTCAGTTCTGCCATCCGCTGGAGCGCAGTCAGCCAGATTTACCCGAACGTCGCGCTCAAGGCATTCATCCCATGCTCCACCAGCGACGCGCCGCTTCCCCAAATTGACGCCGCCCTCGCCGCCGGTCAACCCGCCATCGTACAGGTGGATTCATCCCCTGCGCCCGGCATCCAGACACACTGGGTTGTTGTATATGCCCGCAAAGGCGACGATTATCTCATGCTCGACCCCTGGCCCTACAACCCCGGCACAGAAAAGGAAGACTATTTGATGAAACGCTACGCGCAGGGCAACACGCTCCAGCGCGCCATCTCGCACGTCATCTTATACGAAGCGTACGGATCCGGCGGACCGATTGCGGTCCCTTCGACGCCCGGAACGCCTCTTCCCTCGCCGACACCCGCCCCCTCCACCCCCGGCGGAACCTACGCCCGCGTCAAAGCCGAAGTAACCTGGGGGCTCAACATCCGTTCGAGCATTGACACCTCCAGCATGGCGAACGTCGTTGCCACAGTCCCCGCGGGGACGCCGTTGCTGTTGACCGAGTCGGACGGAGCGGCAAGAGTCGGCGGAGTCAACCAGTGGGTGCGCGTGCGCACGCCGGATGGCAGGGAGGGATTCGCCGCGGCATGGTTCCTGGAAAAGACACCCGCGCAGTCGCCTGGTCCCGCAGTGGAAGCACCCGTCACGCCGCCGGTCACAGAAACGCCCGCGCCTGTATCATCCCCTCCGCCTCCCGCGATGCCCAAACCCAAAAAGTTTGTTGTAAAGGTCTCCGGCGAAGTCGGCAGCGCCGGTCTGCGTTTGAGAAAGTTCCCCTCCATGGGCGGCTCGCTGGTAATGATACTCAAAGCAGGTACAAGGTTGACCGTAATCGAACCCGTCAATACGGCGAAAACGAAAATCGGGAAACCGAACCAGTGGATTCAAGTCAGCGAACCGGGCGGCAAACGCGGCTATGTGGCGGCGCAATATGTCCAACCGGTGTAACGTCGGACGCATCTTATGAGTGTCCAAGGGAACACAAAGAGAAAATGCACGCGCCGCCGGGCAATTTGTCAGCCGATTGCAACTCGAATACAACCTCAAAGTAAGATAAAATGAAAAGCCCATAACGGGGCGCGCAGACCGGGTTCGACATGATCCAGTATCATCCCTACTCCATCCTCCTTGCAGTTTCTGCGTTCACAACATTGATCGTGCTTTTCATTGTCCGGCGGCGGAGTGCGCCGGGGTCCCGGGCATTACAAGGCATGCTATTGGGCATGTGCCTATGGGGTTTTTTCTATGCGCTCAGTTGGGTGGCAGTCCCGCTGGAACACAAGATCTTCTGGCTGAAGATCATGTACATGGGAGTGGTCATGGTGCCGGGATTTTTCCTGATCTTTATCCTGCGCATCACCCGCCGGGATGATTGGATCACTTTTCGGACTCTTATGCTCATACTTGTCGAACCGGCGCTCGCATTGACCTTCCTGTGGACGGCACCAAGCCTTTTTTTCCCTTCCATCGAGCTGACCAGCCAGGGCGGTTACGCCATCCTGGAAATCCGGCGCGGCGTCTTTTTCTGGATCAACACGGCGTACTCCTACACGCTCATCCTGCTCTCTTTCATTCTGCTGGGAATCAGTTACCGCCACGCCAATTCCTTCTTCAGGAAACAATACCTGATAATTATTCTGGGGTCCGTCGTCCCGTTTGTCTTCAGTACATACACTCACCTTAGACCCGGCTCGTCCGCCGAGCCCGACTATGCCCCAGCCACCTTCGGCATTGCAGGCATGGTGTACGCCTACGCCATCTTCCGTCATCAGTTCATGGATGTGATCCCCATTGCCCGAAGCCGCCTGATCGAGAACATGAGCGACGGCATCCTCGTGCTGGACGCACAGGGCCGCATCGTGGACATCAACCCCGCCATGAAGACCTTCCTGGAGGAAGAGCCAGCCTCCCTGCTCGGCAGGAAGGTCTCGGATATGATACATCTGTGGAACGGCAATGCGGATCTTCTTTTGAACAGCATGGAAACCCGCACCGAACTGCGGTTTCCCAACAGAACGTCTCGTTACCTGGACCTGCGGGTGACTCCGCTCTACGATGACGATCAGCGCCTGAGCGGGCGCCTCATCATCTTCCGTGACATCACCGACCGCAAGGAGGTGGAAAAGGACCTGCGCCACGCCATGGACAGGCTTCAAACCCAATTGATCGAAATCGGCGTACTGCAAAGTCAATTGCGCGAACAGGCAATCCGCGACGCGTTGACCAATTTATTCAATCGCCGCTATCTCGAAGAGACCCTCGAACGCGAACTGGCGCGCGCCGTGCGCGAGATCTATCCGCTGTGCATCGTGATGATGGACATCGATCATTTCAAAGATGTCAACGACACGTACGGTCACGAAGCGGGCGACTTGGTGCTCAAGACGCTGGCAGAGACCGTTACCAAACAAAGCCGCCAGGGCGACTTTGTCTGCCGGTATGGAGGGGAGGAATTCGTGCTGGTCATGCCCAACATCACCATCGAGGTGGCAAAGGAACGGGTGAGTTCGCTCCATCGTTCGATTGCCTCGCTCTCCATCTCTTTTGGGCGATTCAATCTCAATGTCACCATGTCCATGGGGATTTCCTGGTATCCGAAACACGGTGAAACCAAAGAAAGCCTTCTGCGCGCGGCAGACCGGGCGCTCTATGCCGCCAAGAACGGCGGGCGCAACCGGGTGGTTGTTTACAATCCGTCGTAAAACGGGAATGAAGCGCCGGGCGCGGATGAATTTATCGTTTTTATAATCTCCTCTTAAGAAAGTTTTTACCCTATGGGGGCATCAAATCCGCATATACACAGCATCAGCACTTCACGAAAGCGCGTATTCGGCGGTCTCCCCTGGCGCCGCATTTGCGCGAGAGGGCATCCACTGCGCGCGGTTTTTGTGATCTGCGGAACATATCTGTTTCCAGATCATCGCTGAAGATATATTCAGGGCAACACAAACACGCGTTTAGAAACGAAGTGGTACGATACGAAGACTCTGCGTACCCTCGGTTAATGATCGGCAAACCACAAAAAGACTGCCTGGTTTGCATTCTCAGGTTTTAGACCGATACCGGCTTCCGCCGGAGGAGTCCATTCCAAGTGTTCGCGAAGAAAATCATGGTTGTAGAGGTGAGAACATGACCAATACATTCAAATCCGTCCCCGTCAAATCGTCCGAGATCACGCCTTACGAGCAGTATCTTTCACGACGCGATTTTCTCAAAGCCGCCGGGGTGGTGACCGGGGCGGCGCTGCTCGCGGCGTGCGCGCCGTCGGTGACCGAATCAGCCGTCCCTGAGTCAGAAGCGCCTGTCACCGCTTCGGGCTTGACCGACGAGCTGGGCGATCCTGTCAACTCATTCGAAGACATCACCCATTACAACAACTATTACGAGTTCACCACCGACAAGGAAGGGGTCGCGCGGCTGGCGCAGAAGTTCAATCCCAAACCCTGGACGGTGGAAGTATATGGGCTGGTCAACAAGCCAAAGACCTACGGCATCGAAGACCTGCTCAGCCGCTTCACGCAGGAGGAGCGCATTTACCGCCTGCGGTGTGTGGAGGCGTGGAGCATGGTCATCCCGTGGACGGGTTTCACGCTGGCGAGCCTGCTGAAGGAAGTGGAACCCACCTCCGACGCAAAGTACGTGCGCTTCGAAACGGTCTATCGCCCCGAGGAGCTGCCCGGTCAAAAAAGCCCCTTTTACCCCTGGCCCTACCAGGAAGGACTGCGGCTCGATGAAGCCATGCATGACCTGACCATCCTTGCGACAGGCTTGTACGGCGAGCCCATGCCGAACCAGAACGGCGCGCCGATTCGTTTGGTGGTACCGTGGAAGTATGGCTTCAAATCCATCAAATCCATCACAAAGATCGAGCTGGTGGCGGAACAGCCAACCACGCTCTGGAGCATGGTCGGACCGAATGAATACGGCTTCTACTCCAACGTCAATCCGGAGGTGCCGCATCCGCGCTGGTCACAGGCAACAGAGCGCCGCATCGGCGAGTTTGGGCGCCGCCCAACACTGATGTTCAACGGGTATGCAGAAGAAGTGGCGCATCTCTACGACGGCATGGATTTGAGCGTGTATTATTAAGACACGAGCGGCTTTATCAACCTTCATGAAAAAACTCTTCAGCCGTTACACGCCCCTTCAGATTGCCGTGCATGGGTATGCCTGGTCTGCGCTTGCGATGCTGGTCTTTCAATTCTTTACGGACAACCTGACCGCCAACCCGATTCAGGCGCTGGAACAACGCACGGGACGTCACGCGCTGACATTACTCGTGCTGTCGCTGGCGTGTACGCCGCTTCATACGCTCTTCCAATGGAACGAACCCCTCAAACGCCGCCGCGCCTTGGGGTTGTATGCGTTCATGTATGTGACCATACACGTGTTGATCTTTTTGGATCTGGATTATGGTCTGGCGTGGAGTTTTGTGTTTCGGGAATTCATCGAGAAGCCGCGGCTGATCGTCGGCTTGCTGGCGTTTCTGCTGCTCATTCCCCTGGCATGGACCTCCTTCGACATCTGGAAGGCTCGCCTCGGCAAAAATTGGAAGCGCCTGCATAAAACCGTATACCTGATTGCCCCGCTTGTCATACTCCATTATGCCTGGAGTAAAAAAGGCGATTTATTCGCTCTGCAAGGCGAGATTGTGCGCCCGCTGATCTATGGTCTCGTCGTCGTTCTGTTCCTGGCTTTGCGCATCCCGCAGGTGCGGAAGACCGTCGTTTCATTACGAGATCGAGTGATGGGTCAGGTTCGAAAAAGAGGGAGCGCAGCCTCGATCTAGTTCACAGACCGGTTTGGGGGCTGCGCCAAGCGCGCAACCGGCAGAGGTTTTGCAATGCCCACACAAACTTCATCCACGGCCCGATGTGTCTGCCGCATGGATCATCCCACCGATGCCTTCTTCGGAGAGGTCAAAACAAGGAGAAGTATCAAACCCGCCGTGCGCAGGTAACTCAAGGGAAAAACGTTGAAAACCGGCATGATAAAAACGAACGTCAATGCGACGACCAGGAGCCCGGGCGATGTTCTGCGCGAGAGGGCAAACGCCCAAATCGCCAGGGGAATGGCAAGGACGTAATGGTGTTCCCATGCAGAGGGGGCGATCAAAAGCGAGAGGACGGAAAAGTCCATCAGGTGACCGATGTCGCGGGGTGAGACGTTTCCGGCCGCGGGTGTGAAGTCGGCTGGGGACGGTGCGTACAGCCTCTCCCGTTGGAAGAAGCGAAGCGCAATCCAACCCAGAATCGAAATGGCGATCAGTCCAA
The DNA here is from genome assembly GCA_013388685.1 of Chloroflexota bacterium. Taxonomy (GTDB): domain Bacteria; phylum Chloroflexota; class Anaerolineae; order Anaerolineales; family Villigracilaceae; genus Defluviilinea. The sequence continues at coordinate 18,218 of JACAET010000026.1, forward strand.
ATAAGGGGGTCAACGCGACATCGGGAGCGCGGAGAATGTCCAGCAGATTCCGCAGAAAACTGAGGATGCTGCTGTTTCGGAACCACGCGCTTTCCCGTTCCACGGGGAAGGACAGGTAAAAGAGGATGAACTGCTTCCATAATGTCAGATCGCGAAAGAGATTTGTGCCAAGCGCAACGATGAAAACGCACCCCGCGAGGACGCCGGTCAACACTTTCCATTTTTGGGTCGCAAGCAGGGGAGCAACCAGGGCAAAAGGGTATAACTTGATCAGACCGCCTGCGGCAATCGCCGCGCCCGACAGGAAAGGGCGGCGGTTCAGCGCGACGACAGGCAGTAACAACGACACGAGAATGTAGAAGTTGACCTGATTGTACAAAATCGTCCGCAAGACGGGCACGTTGAAGAGGAACAGCCCGCTGACGAAGAATACCCGCGTTAGAGGGTTCAGCCCGGCAGTTTCGGCAAACCGCAGGGAAAGATGATAGGAACACAAAAGCGCGAACAGGAGCGCGGATTGATGGATGTAGAAAACGAACATCCACAGAGAGGCTTCGCCGGTTTCCATGCCGATCCACGGGAGTAGAACGCCCCCCAGCCGGTATACAGCGATCATGGTCTCGGCAAAGAAGGGGGGATACAGATAGCGCGTGCTTCGGTAGGGATTATCGCCCGCCGCCGCCGCCCGAAAGGCGGCCTCGTACTGTTTGTAATCCCAGGATTTCTGGCTGAGTTCCGCCACGGCGGCAAGCATGAACAGGCAGACGAAGAAGGGAAGCCCGATGAGGATCAGGTTTCGCAGGGACGGCGCGGACAGGCTTCGGTAATCGGTATAGGCGGCATACAGGATGGCGAAAAATACGCAGAAGCCGAACAAACCAAAAAGGTGTTCCTGTGTTGTGGATGTGGCGCGGACCACAGCCCAGTCCCTGGAGAGCAGAACATACGCCGCAAACACCCCCGCCCAATAGAGGGGCGTCAGGCGGGTCAGAAATGTTTTGGAACACGCGCCGAATGTCGTATTCATGAGCCTGTGTGAAGACCTTTTGGCGTTATGCCGATCCTTACGGGTTCGCGCCTCGATTCTACCCCATGCAGGCGCCGCGATGGGAATCCCGGCGTGGAAACGCGGCTATAATTCCACCAATGAGTTCCGTTACCCTTCCTGTACAGCCGAAAGACGCCCACCCGCATGTCCGCTCCATGAATATGTTTCGGGACCTGTCGGCGGTGGCGGATCTGATCGAGTTGTGTTTTTCCGAAACGCTGGATAACGACGGTCAGCGGTATATTGCCGACATGCGCCGCGCCAGCCGCGACGACGGGTTCTTGAACTGGGCAGCGCGCATGACAGACACGGCGTCACTGCCCCTGACCGGCTTCGTCTGGGAGGAAGATGGGCGCATCGTCGGCAACGCCAGCCTGATTCCTTTTCGCGACCGGGGCAGGCGCATCTATCTCATTGCAAACGTGGCGGTGCATCATGAGTATCGCCGACGCGGCATCGCCCGCATTCTCACCCGGCGCGCCCTGCAATATGGCTGGGATAAGAAGGCGTCCACCATGTGGCTTCACGTGCGGGACGATAACCCGGGCGCCATCGCCCTGTATCGGGAACTTGGGTTTCGGGAAGTGGCACGCCGCACCACCTGGACCGCAAAGCCCGATGCTCATTTCGAGCAGGAGAAAGGGGATATTCGGATCGTGCCGCGACATCCTCGCTTCTGGTCTCTGCAGAAGGATTGGCTTCGCCGCCTCCACCCCGACTCCCTGGGCTGGTACTACCGCTTCAACCTCAACTCTCTTCGACCCGGTTTCATGAACTGGCTGTATCTGCTCTTCGTGGACGTGAACATCAAACAATGGGCGGCGGTGCGCGGCGACGAATTGCTCGCCACGCTGTCTTGGGCGCCGCATGGCGGCAGGTTCGAATCGCTGATTGCCGCGGCGGGCGAAAGGTCCGAACCCGAAGCGTTGACCCGTCTGCTGGTTCACGCGCGCCGCGCGCTTTCCAATCAATCCAGCCTCTCGCTGGAATATCCCGGCGGCGAAATGATGGATGCCATTCGCAAAGCCGGATTCACGGAACGACGCACGCTGTTATGGATGCGCGCCGAACCCGCAACTTCGAACGCCGCCGTCCGTACTTAAGGATAGCGACATTCAAAGAGGAGTAAAAATGACAAAATTCATCCTGCGCCTGTTGATTAATGCCGTTGCCCTGTATCTGGCGGTGTTGATCGTGCCGGGCATCGAACTGTTGAGCAACCTGGCATCCTTGATCTGGCTGGCGTTGATCTTTGGCGTTGTCAACGCGTTGTTCCGCCCCCTGCTCAAGTTGCTCACCTGCCCGTTGATCGTCCTGACGCTGGGTCTGTTCACGCTCGTCATCAACACTTTCCTGTTCTGGCTGACGACCGTCGTTGGTCAGTGGTTTGGCATTGCGCTGGTCATTAGCGAACCTGTCTGGTGGAATGCCTTCGTGGGCGGTTTGATCGTCAGCATTGTGAGCGTCCTGATGACGCTCATTTTGAAGGACGAATTGAAAGGGAAAAGGTAAATTGCGCCGTTCATCGCGCAACGGGGCGGTCTGTGGAGTTGCAGACCGTCCCGTTTTGCTTCATCCGCCATAGGAAGGGAGGGACACGGTCAGGATCAGGCGGATCAAACCGAGATTGGCGAAAACCATCATCCCCAGAAACGCAACCCACACCGGTTGGGTCCATTTGTTGTCCGCCCCTCTTTCGAACGAAGCCGAGACAAAGAGGACGAGCGCATATACCCAATTGGGAGAATAAAGCATCGGATCGTCTCCATACAGGAAATGGAGCGCAAAACTGAAGCCCATGCACAAAGTAAGGCTGATGGGATATGTCATGTTTCGCGGCGAGGTGAAAAGGTCGAACACGAACAGCAGGATCGCCGCGCCAAGCAGGATTATCCACGTTTTGGCAACGATGTCCGCGAAGCCTTTATAACCGGCAACCTGCAGTTCTCCGTTCGCGACCTTAAACGTACGGAAGTTCGGCACGGCGGCGCCGAGTTCCTCTTTGAGAATATAGGGGGTCGGGGCAACGACACCGTAAAGCAAAACCGAGCGTGCAATGAGGTGGAGGCGCCCCTCCCACTGCCGCGCCTCGAACGGATTCGAGCCGTACTTCTGTTCGGACAGCAGATTGGAGGGGTCATACAAAGGCTTGGTAAAGGGGTACAGTTGCACCTGGAGAATGTTGAGCAAAAGGGTCAAGGAAACCACCGCAAGCAGAAATTGAAACACAACCTTTATGCGCGGCGATTTCAGGAAGTATAGAATGCAGGCCTGCGCCAGATTCGTGACGGTGATTCCGAAGATGACGACGCCGAGCGGAACGGTTGACCTGAGCGAGTTCCTGTCGTTGTGCATGAGCAGGCAAAAAGCGAGCAGCGCCAGGGCAGAGAAGATGTACGTCTCGAGCATGGAACTCAACAGCAGATGAGAGGCGCTTGCGCCCAACAGGGACGCCGAAAGCAGGGCGTGGAATGTACTTCCCGTTCGTCCTTTAACGATCAGCCAGACAATGAATACGCAAGCCGCGCCAGCCATGGCGCTCAACAAAAACGCAGCCTGCAATCGGTCGGCGTTCAGGAGAAGCGATAATAACCAGATGATCGGTCGCAGGAACAGCAACACCGCAGGGTGAACAGCGCGCACCGGCAGAATCCCGTTCGTCTGTGAAGAGGCAAGGCGGGCGATCCAATCGGAAATGTCCGTTTCGAAATACTGGTCGCGGGTATAGAAACCGGGAAAATTCAGCGACTGTGCAAAAATGAAATAGGTGCTGAAAAACAACAGCGAGAGCAGGAGCCCAGCCCTGTTTCGGCGTGCGGCTCGAACCGGTGCGCTGGCTTCAACGATTCGATACAGTCCGATTTGTTGCATGCGGCGATCCAGCCATAAAGCGGCGGGCATCGAAACAACCGCCAATCCTGAAAACGTCGCGAACAAACCGCCTTCCATAAAGAGCAAACGCCGGTCGAACAAGCCGGGAAACATCAGGGACATGAGCGCCGCCGAAAGGGGAAGGCATGCCGCCAGCGCCAAAAGCAAAACCGACCCCGGTTCTTCGCGCCACTTCAGCGAAAAAAAACCGCCCTGCGCCAGAAAACGCAGGAGAACGCCGCAGAAAATCTGACAAAACAGGCTGATGAAAAGAAAGGGAAAAAGACCTTCGTACAGAAAGGTAAGATAACACGCCAGAAAATATGCCGGGATAAGCCCCGCCAGGAAGACCCCAATTCCGGTCACGGCGCAAACGGCAGAACCGCCTCCAGCATTTTACGGAACAAATCCAGGTTGTTGACCATGAGGGCGGCTAAAAAGAGGAACAGGGCGGTCTGAAGCAATTTATTATCCGCGAATTTTTCGAATGAGATGCCAAAGAATAATACGAGGGCGTAAGTCCAGTTCGGCGAATAGAGCAGGGGGTCGTCGCCATAGTTCATATGCAGGACGAAATTGAACAGCAGGTTCGACACCAGCGCTGCCGGAAGGAACACGTCCCTCGGCGATTTGAAAAAATTCCTAACGAATATTCCCGCCGCAACCGCCAGCAGGACAAACCAGGTGCGGGCAAGCAGGCTTCCCAAACCGACATAGGAGGCATACAAATACACCCCGCGGAAGGAACGAATGGTATTGAAGCACGGGAAGGTACAGCCGATTTCCTCGAGCAGGATGAACGGACGCGGCGCCACCACACTGAAGAGCGCGATGCTTCTGAAAAGAACATGGGCGCGGCTGACGGTGCGGGCGGGAGTCTCCAACAGATTATGCCCGTACACGTTCTCTTCAAGCAGGTACTTCGGTATATAAAACGGATCGCTGGACGGGTAAAGGAGATTTTGAGCGAACGCCAGCGGAACCGCCAGCGCCAGCGTGATCGAGATATACAGGAGGATGACTTTCATCCGCCGCCTGACAAACCAGAGGGCAATGCAGGTTTGAATGAAATTCGTGATCGTAATCCCAAATGCCAGCAGTCCCACCGGAACCAGTTGGGAGAGTTTCTCCCTCCCGGATTGCAACAACATCAAGAATCCGAGGAGAGCCGCCGCTGAAAAGATGTAGGACTCGAGAAAGACACTCAAGAGCAGATGCGAGGTCGAGAAGCCGAGCAGCGAGGCGAGCAACACGGCATGGGTGGTGTGCCCCGTTCGTCGTTTGAAAAACGACCAAGCCAGATACACACATACGCCGCCAAACAGAGAATTGAGCGCAAGCGCCGCGTGGAACGTATCCCCGCCCAAAAACAGCGAAATCAGCCACACCGGCGGACGAAGGATGAGCAGGGCAAGGGGGTGGACCGCGCGCATGGGCATCATCTGGTCGGGAGGCGCGGCGAGAAAATTCAACCAGAAAGGAGAATCGGTATCGAAATAGTTATCGGCAAAACGGGGTTCCACCTCCACGAAGGCGGTCGCCAGGGCGTAGGTGGAGATCGTCACCGCGCAGGCGGGCAAAAGTCCGGGCAGACTGCGCCCCATCCGAAGGACGAAAGGAGAGGCGCGCCATTCGGTCAGGTCCAGTTTTTTCAGGAGCAGGAGCGCTCCCGTCTGTGCAAAGACCGTCAGAACAACGTATGCGGGCATGAACCGCGCATCGGGCATAAAGAAATCGAATGAAAAGAGTTCGGGATAACGACCAAGCAGGCGGAAGGTTAGCGCCACCCACAAAAAACCAAGCGCCAGAACGAAAACAGCGATCAGGTTTTCCCTGATGCCCCTCCGCAGGGCGGGGATGGCGCCGGTCAACGCCGCTTCGAACAGCAGCGTGAAGATCAAATTGAACAACACGGTGAAGAGAACGAATGCCCCCACGGAAGGATGAAAATTCTGCAGAAAGCCCAGCACAAAAAAGGATGCCAGCGCGCCGGAGAGAATGGCGGGAATACGCTTGAGATGATCCATGAAAGATTTAGTCTGCGGTTCCCGGCAAGCCGCCGGCTGGTCTCGCCGTTTTCACCGCCCGCACGATCGCTTGCGCCACCGCCTCCGCCGCAAATGCGCCGACTGCGGTGACCTCCGCTTTGCGCGCGCCGGTCGAGAGGACAAAAATCGAGTCGCCGTCGAGCATGGTATGAGCCGGACGAACGGTGCGGGCAATGCCATCCTGTGCCATTTGCGCCACCTTGGTCGCCCCCGCTTTGGTCAATTGTGCGTTTGTCGCCACCACGCCGATGACCGTATTCGCCCGCGAGGCGAACCCCAGCAAACTGCGTCCCAGCGGTTTTTTCATCATCGCCAGCGTATCGGCAAAACGGTCTTTCCCTCCCACACGCAACGGACCGACTTTGCCGGAGCGGAGTCCTGCAATGATCTCCTGCGTATGCGGATCAATGACATCGCCCCAGGCGTTGACCGCCACTAGCGCGCCGACGACGATACCGCCTCCGATGGAGATGGAAGCGGTTCCGACTCCGGTTTTGGTTGCCAGGCTGATCCCGAACATTTTCCCCACCGACGCCCCCGTCCCCACACCGATATTGCCTTCTGCGGGCGCGGCGGAAGAGGCGGAGGCGGCGGCAAGGTATCCCATGGCGGCGTCAGGCCGAAGATCGGCGCGACCGAGGTTCAGGTCATAGAGAATGGCGGAGGGAACGATGGGGACTTTTGCAACACCAGTATTGAATCCGATTTTGTGCTCTTCCAGGTATTGCATCACGCCACCGGCGGCGCTCAACCCATAGGCGGACCCCCCGGCAAGGACAACGGCGTGAACTTTTTCCACCAGATTGACGGGGTCGAGCAGGTCGGTTTCGCGCGTGCCGGGCGCGCCGCCGCGCACATCCACGCCTGCGACAGCTCCCTTGCGGCAGAGGACGACGGTACAGCCGGTGAGCGCTTCGGCATTCTGCGCATGCCCCACTTCGATACCGCGTATATCGGTGATGGCGTTGTGGTATTTCATGTTGTCATCCGGTATTAAGGGGTTGGTCGTATGTTTTTAGAAATTCATTGGCACAGTCGGCGTTCGCTCACGCCAACGGGGACGTTGGAGAACGTCCGCTGCGCGTCGAATGATGTTCGACCGGCTGCTTAGAGAACTTCTCTTGCGCACTTTTGCCAGAGGTCGAATTTCTCGTTCCCGGAGATCATCCCAGATTTTGTACCAATTGCAGGAATTCTTTCCACTCTTCTTCGAAAAAGTGCACGGTGACGTTGTTCAGTTCGATGTGGTAGGTGGTTTCGCCGTCGGGTTCCTCGGCTTTCCAGGCGAAATAATTTTCGGTCTCCGCGATGGTTTCCGTTTTGGGTTCGTTATGATTGTTGCTCATTCGGCTTCTCCTTTTTGGGTCGTATTGCGAGATGTGTGTAAAAAAGGTAGCGCGACCTTAAGGTCGCATTACTTTACACCGTTTTTAACATACTACCCCTTTTTGGTTTTTTGGGCGGGTTTTGCTTTGGCAACGCGCGACTTTATGGATTGCGCGGCGCTTTTGATCAAGTCGGTTATGCCGGGCGGAGGCGGCGTTGCCTCCTTTTCGGGCCAGGGGTCGAGGTCGAACATTTTGCGCATCACATACCTGCCCAGCAGGGTGAAAGTGGCCAGGAAGGGCGCGGCGATTACCACGCCCAGCAGTCCCAGCAGGTTGGCGGCGATGAGGGCGGCGATCAATACGGCGGCGGGATGCACCTTCAAGGTCCGCGCCATGATGCGGGGGGTGATGAAGTTGTCCATGAACCAGTCAACGACCGAGGTGGTAATGACCACGATCAGCATGTAGGTCAGGGCGTTATCTTGTAACCCGAACGGTTTGACCGGCTGAAAATAGGTGACCAGTGCCATAATGAGCCACGTCACGGCGGGACCGATGTAGGGCAGGAATTTCGCCAGCCCCGCCAGAAAGGCGATGCCGATGGCGTAACGCACCCCCAGCGCAGGCAGGAGGATGGAGTAGATGACCAGCGCCAGCAGAAAGATGATGATCTGCCCACGCAGGAAGGCATTCCAGATGCGGCTGAGTTCGTCGCCCAGCCTGCGCAGGTCGTCGGTATACCCGGGAACGTCAATCTTCAGGATGTTCTCGCGCAAGCCGCTGCTCTCCGACATGACAAAATACGAGACGGTCAGGATGAAAAGCGTCCAGCCGATGGTGGTGGCGGCTCCGCCTGCCAGTGTGCCGATCAGATTGCCGGTTTGCCCCAGCAGAGACTGAAGGATGGGAAGCACCTGCTGGCTGACGGCGTTAAGGTCGAAGTTCCGCATATCCAGGGTAAACGGACCAAAGACAAAGACCTGCGTGGACAGGTCGGAAATGTACCTTGGCAGGTCGCGCACGATGCCCTGAATGGAACTGACCAGGCTTTGCACCTGTCCCACCAGCCCCACGCTCCCCCAGGTGAGCAAGCCGATCAAAGCGGCAAGGATGAACAGATAAACAATGTTGACCGCCAGTTTCCAGGGGATGTGCAGTCCCTTTGCCAGCGCGGCGGTCACGGGGTGAAGCAGATAGGTGATGATGAAAATCATCAACAGCGGCGGAATCAGATTGGAAAAACGATAAATCAGAAACGCCGCAATGCCAAACATTGCCAGACCTGCAAACAGTTTGGTCGTGGCGCTCCAGCGCGGTGAGGCGGCCGTGTTCTGGGTCATTGCGTGTCTCCAATCGTAATCCTATTCTACCGCTTGTCTCCCAAACGAGCGAACCTTCCCGCGAAACGAACGGGAAGGATTCCGCCCTGACAATGCCAAGGCGGAAAGGCGGTTGATTGTACGAACATTTCTTGTACGGTGTGGCAGAAATGGTTGCCCGTCAGACCCGGCAAAACATAACGCGCAAGTCCCCGCAGAGGGAAAATGTCTGCGGGGACCCGGTCGGTGATGGATATGGACTCCTCTACGAACAGATGCTGCCAAGCAATTGAGCGATGAGATTGAAGGGGAACATGCACCAGCGTGCGCCCGTCGGATCCGAATCCACCCACAGCAGCACACTGACGCAACAGCAGATCACCAGAACCAACGCGACGCCGGCGAGAATCGGCACAAGATTGACCTTTTTGGCAGGCTCCGCCTGCGAAGCCGCAGGGGCGGGGCTTGCAGGTACACTCCCCACATAATCGGCGGGTGGAGGAGGCGGAGGAACAGCCGGGCGGGAAACCGAAGGCACTGCCGCGGCGCGCGGCGACACCATCGTCGCGCCGGGATCGTTCATCACCACCTCGAAGACCAGCACGATCTGCTCTCCGAAAGAGACAACCTCACCCGCTTTCAGGACGCGCGGTCCAGCCAGGCGCTGCCCATTCACGAAAGTCCCGTTGGTCGAGCCGAGGTCTTCCAGGACATATTTGCCGCCTTGAAACGTCAGGCGGGCATGGCGGCGTGACACTTCGGCATCATTGATGACAATTTCATTCGATGAATCGCGCCCAATGTTGAGCTGGTCGCCTTCCAGTGTGAAGATTGCCCCGGGGGTCGGACCCGTCCGCATAATGAGTTGAAATTGAGACGCCATAAATTCTCCTTGCGGCTGAAGATGGCAAGAGTCTAAAGGTATCAGGCAAAAAAGTCAACGCCGGGATAATTACACTTGACATGCAATTATACGGGTATACAATCTATGAAGGAGACGATATGGACAAACTTCCTGTGCCCGAATTTTTCGACGCCGCCAAAGTCGGCGCCGTCTGGCGGATACCCTACGAGGAGCGCGCCAAACAAGCCCGGGACTGGGCGCGTCTGCACGGACTTCAGCCTACCTCCGCCGATCAGACCCGCACCTGGCTCCTGCTGATTGATGTGCAAAACACTTTCTGCATTCCCGAATTCGAACTCTTCGTCGGCGGGCGGAGCGGGCGCGGCGCCGTGGAAGACAACACGCGCCTGTGCCAGTTCATCTACCGCAACCTGGGCGGCATCACCCACATCACCGCCACCATGGACACCCACAAAACCCTGCAGGTCTTCCACCCCATCTTCTTCGTGGATGCAAACGGAGACCACCCCGCCCCCTACACCGACATTCCCCTCGCCGACCTGCAAAGCGGCAAATGGAAATTCAACCACGCCCTCGCCTCGCAATTTGGCATTGCCCCCGAATACGGTCAGCAGATGATGATCCACTACGCCGAAGAACTGGAAAAGAGAGGCAAATACGCCCTCACCATCTGGCCCTATCATGCCATGCTGGGCGGCATCGGTCACGCACTGGTCTCTGCGGTGGAGGAGGTGCTGTTCTTCCACTCCATCGCCCGCGCCGCACAATACGACATCGAGCTCAAAGGCGATAAACCCTTCACCGAAAATTACTCTGCCATCGGTCCCGAAGTGCTGAACGGTCCCATGGGCGAGACGCTCGGCGTGCGCAATATAACATTCATCGAACAATTACAACGTTTCGACCGGCTCATCATCGCCGGGCAGGCAAAGTCTCACTGCGTCGCATGGACCGTCTCGGACCTGCTCGACGACATTCAGGCAACCGACCCGCAACTGGCAAAAAAGGTATACCTGCTCGAAGACTGCGCCTCTCCCGTGGTCGTGCCTGGCGTGGTAGACCACACCGACGCAGCAAACGCAGCATACGAGCGTTTTGCACAAGCCGGCATGCACATCGTGCGCGCAACGGCAGAATTTTAGCAACCGGAACAGGTGAACACACCTCGCGTGTCTATCCGCCTGTTCGCTTTTTAATGACTCCACTGCAAAAACCTTGAAGATTCACCACAAAGACACGGAGTTACGGGGTTTCCCTTTCATTCAATGACTCTCCGTGTCTCCGTGACTCAGTGGTTCGATCTTCACCTTTTTGCAATAGACTCTTTAATCGTATGCTTCAAAGTGGAATCGAGAAACCATGTCCATTTTCAACAAAACTCGCCTGACCAACGAAACCTTCAAACTCGACATCGAACGCATGCGCCGCGGCTGGTATTCCGACAAATACTTCGAGAACATCGGACGCATGCTCACCGCCCTCGCCGCAGAGGGATACACCTATTCGGGAAAATATCACAACCTGCCGCCGGGCATGTCGCCGGAAGAGATTGCCGTCGGAAACATCGAAGTGGAAATGCAGTGGTTCACCCGCCGCGTCGGCAAGACGATCGTCGTCGGCATGGATAAGGCGCTCGCCATGCTGCGGCACTGCACCGGTTATTGGAACGGCAATTCGTTTGTGGATACTTCCGATCAACTGCAGGTATGGGCAGTGCATGATGGGACCATCGTCGAATCGGATGGCAACCCGCTGCATGTGGAACCGGTCATCAAAGTGCGCGGGCGTTACCGCGATTTTGCCCTGCTCGAAACTCCCACCCTGGGCATCCTCACCCGCGCCAGCCGCGTGGCAACAAACGTGTACGAAACGCTCGTGGCGGCGCACGGAAAACCGGTGCTGTTCTTTCCGGCACGCTTCGACCTGCACGAAGTGCAAGCCGCAGACGGCTACGCTTATAACATCGCCGTCCAGCGCTTCAATTACGATTTTGCCCATGAACTGGGTCCCTTCGTCTCCACCGACGCCCAGGGCGACTGGTGGGGCGGCGCCGGCGGCGGGACGGTTGCCCACGCCGCCATCGCTTCCTTCCTCGGCGATACGGCAGAAGCAATGATGCAGTTTGCACGCATTTTGCCGGCGCGCATTCCGCGCATTGCACTGGTGGATTTCAACAACGATTCGGTGCGCGATTCGCTGCGTGTTCTCGAGGCAATGTTTTCAAAGTACAGGGAATTGAAAGACGCCGGCGATGAAGCCGAAGCCGCCAAATATGTTTTATACGGCGTGCGGCTGGATACCAGCGGGAGCGTGCGCGATGTGTCGGTGGCGCCGCTGGGCGACCCGGCGCTCGATCTCGGCGTCAACCCGCGGCTGGTGTTCAACGTCCGTCAGGCGTTGGATTCGGCTTGGGAAACGTGGCGCCTGCCGGAGGTCTGGAAAGAAGCGGCGCGGTCGTATTGCCGTAATGTGAAGATCGTCGTCTCCGGGGGGTTCAATCCTGAAAAAATCCGCAAGTTCGAAAAATTGGGTGTTCCAGCCGATATTTACGCCGTCGGTTCGTGGCTGTTCAACAACAACGGTTCGACCGTGACCGATTTCACCGCCGATGTGGTGCGGGTGAAAGTGCACGGCGAGTGGATTGACATGGCAAAGGTGGGACGCAAACCGCTCGATAACCCGAATCTGGAACGGGTGTGGTGAACGTAGGGGCGGGGTTTCCCCGCCCAATAACAGGGTGAGAGAACCTCGCCCCTACGGAATGGTTATCCTCTCAACCCTGAACGGCGCCCCCTCGACTTTCTCCTCACCGAACTCCCGCACCACACGATAATTCATTTCTCAGGATGTGACAACAGAATGAACAATCGAACATTAAACGTGATGGATTTCAGGATGACTTGTAATTTCCACTTTTATTAACCTTGACAAAAAAAAATTAGACTGCGTCATCTCAACTAGAAAGGAGGTGAATAGACATGCACGTGGTATATATCGTAGTTGCCGGGATCACGATTGCTGTAATTTTGTACTGCACTTTCACCACAGGCAAGATGCTCTGCCGCTAGAAAGAAAATCAACCCCTGCCAGCATTCATCTTCGCCATATATACATGATTGCTGGCAGGAAGCAAATTCCCGATCGGAAGATCAAAAGTGATTTGCAGATACAAAGCAAAGGATATCTGCTGTATCAGATGCTGAATTGCAATTACAGATATAATCTCTTTGCGAGGTAATATGGAAACAATAATTGAAGTATACCGATTACGCAAGGACTTCAAGGATAAAACAGCAGTAAATAATATTTCCTTTTCTATATCTAAAGGAGAAATTTTTGGGCTTCTTGGACACAATGGGGCAGGGAAAACAACTACGATCCGCATGTTAACTGGACAACTTCGCCCAACAAGCGGAGAAAGTTTTATTGCCGGGTTTAATAGCGCTTCCGAACAAGGGTTAATCAAACCCATCATTGGAGTGGTCGCTGATACACAAAACTTGTATGAAAGAATGTCTGGGTTTGAAAATTTAAAATTATTTGCAGATTTATTCGGCATCAAGAAAACGCGCATCTATGAACTGCTGGAATTATTCCAACTTCAACATCGCAGCAAGGAAAAAGTTGAGACTTATTCTAACGGCATGAAACAGCGTCTTTTAATTGCCAGAGCGTTATTGCATGAGCCCGATGTTATTTTTCTTGACGAGCCAACTAGAGGGCTTGATCCTACGTCTGCCAGAGAAACGAGAGAGATCATGAAAAGATTGGCTGAAAGAGGGACAACTGTATTTTTGACTACTCATAACATGGAAGAGGCGGATACTCTCTGCCAAAGGGTGGCTTTTATCAGAAATGGTGAATTAATGGCGCTTGATACTCCGCAGTCTCTGAAACTTCTACATGGAGAGCGCACCGTAATCATGACATTTACCAATGGAGAGAAGGCTGTTGTCCCTGTGTCGGACATAAATGACATCAACCGCCTACCTTCTATTGTTAAGGAAAGAAAAATTCTGACAATTCACTCGCAAGAAGCCACCCTAGAAGATGTTTTCGTAAAATTGGCTGGACAAGAGGCCGAGCAATGAGCGTCAAACGAATATTTATCTTGGCATGGAAAGATATTGTCGATTCGATTCGAACTCCCAGGTTATTGGTAATTATAATCACCCCGTTAATTATCGCGTTATGTATTCAATTATTCTTTGGAAACAAATTGACTTTAAAAATAGGAGTCTATTCTCCTAATCCATCTCAATTAATTTCGACATTAAAGCAAATTGAACTGGTGGAAACCGAGGTCTTCGACTCGGCAGAATCTCTTAATACGGCAGTGAAAAATGATTTTGTTGAGGTTGGCGTTATTCTGCCTGAAAATTTCGATCTCCTGCTTGCAAATGACAGGAAACCACGAGTAGATTTTCTTCTAGCGGACAACTCAAGGGAAGGTCAGGTCGGATTATCATTGATTCAGCAGACAATACAAATCCTATCGCCTGATTCTCTGAAAATAGAATCAACCATAACGGTTTTGAAGCCAGACGTTTTGCCTGGCATTTCACTCCGAGGGGATCTTTCTATAGATCAGTATGCAATTATTCTATGGTTGATCATGGGATTGGTGGGCAATGGCGTGATGTTGGTCCCAACTCTTATTGTAGAAGAGCAAGAACGAAAAACTCTTGACGCCTTAATGCTATCTCCAGCGTCTTATTACGATATTGCTGCTGGCAAGGCTTTGGTGGGCGTTCTGTATTGTATGATCAGCAGCAGTCTTATTCTCATGGTACAGGGGGGAGTATCGGGCAATATCCTCTTTACAGTTGGGTTGATAATTTTGGGCAGTTTTGTCCTTAGCTTATTAGGGGTATTGCTTGGAAGTTTATCTGGAAATTTACACGTATTAAATTCCTATGGGAGCTTGTTTGTCTTTATACTGACATTGCCAGCATTCATTGGAATGCTGGGTCCTAATCCTGTTATTCAATACCTCCAATTCTTACCAACCTACCCATTGACTCAAGCAATTGTCCAAATCGTGAGCGGACAGTCTGAAAAAGCATTGCCCAGCCTGGCTGTTATTTTCTTGGAATGCTTGGTAATATTAGGTGTTGTTGTATGGAGTTTACGAAGAAGGGAAAAATCCAGATAGCCATCAGGGTTTTACTTTCACCCTCTCTACCTTGTCAATCCCGTTGTAGGAAAGTTCAATACCTGCCAGCGCGCCATGACGATGCACCGCATCCGTCATCAGCCGCAGCGCAGGATGTCGTCATCGCTCCAAATGCGCCCTTCGAAATAGGGCGAGAGGTCGCTGGTGTGATGGATCTCGGTCTCTTCCGTGCAAACCACGCCCCAGCCGCCCTCCGCTTTCACGCCGCGCATTGCCGCCATTCCGTGCGGCATGCGGTGGCCGAATCCGTTGCAGTGTGGCACTTGATAGAAGCGGTTGGGGGCGGTGACAGGTCCGATGCGAAGCGGTTGGAAGAGAATATCAAACGGGCTGGTCATGTCGGCATCCTTTTTTTCTCGAAGAATACCATTCGATGACTCAGCCCGTCAATTGATTGCGGCTTTGGATTTATTTCAACAATTTGGGAATGACATCCAACATTTCGCTTCGCACCCGACGAAAGACCTGCATCTGCTCTTCGTCCGTTCCCTCCGCCTTAGCAGGGTCCACGAAACTGTGATGGATGCGTTTGCCCGCCCGCCCTGGCCAGACGGGGCATTCCTCCGCCGCCGAATCGCAGACCGTCACAACCAGGTCGAAATCCTTCGTCGGCAGTTCGTCAATGTGCTTGGATATGCCCACATGGACAATGCCAATTTCGTTGAGCACCTGAATCGCCTTGAGATGCACGTACCCGGCGGGCTTTGTGCCAGCGGAATATGCCTTCCATTCGCTACCATAGTGCGCATTTACGATTGCTTCCGCCATTTGCGAACGGCAGGAATTGCCCGTGCAGAGAAAGAGGACAGTTTTCATCGGTTCGCGCAACCTTCCTGTAATAACGTCAGTTCGGGATAAGCGGACAAACGTCCCAAAAGCCTGCCCTGAGTATATCGAAGGGTTTGGTTTTGCCGCCAAAACAGCACACTGTAAGACCTTCGGGACGTTCTAAAGGACTGAAAAGCGCGGCATTGTGAAATGAAATGTCCGCGCTTATGTTGTTAACAGCGATACGCCAAGGTTATTACTTCGGCTGATTCTTCCAAAACTCGTCGTCGGTGGCTTTGATTTCTTTCATTTCGCCCGTGACGATGAAGACCGTGCGTTCGCAGATGTTGGTCACCCGGTCGGCGAAGCGCTCGAGGTTGTGCGCCACCCACAGCAGCCAGTTGGCGCGTTCGATGGTCTTGGGGTCATGGATGACGAAGGTCATCAATTCGCGGTAGACCTGATTATAGAGCGCGTCCACCTCATCGTCCTCGACAGGAAGCGTCCTTGCCGTTTGCGCATCTTCATTGACAAAGGCGGTCAGGGCGCGGTGGAGCATATCCACGCCCTTTTGCGCCATGCGCGGCACGTCAATCAGCGGCTTGAGCAGAGGTTCGTCGCCCATGCGGATGTTGATATTGGCAATCCCCTTGGCGTAATCGCCCATGCGCTCCAGTTCGGAAATGATCTCCAGAGAGGATGCCAGCAGGCGCAAGTCGCGCGCCATCGGCTGCTGGGTGGCGATGAGCGTTATCAAGTTGTTTTCGATGGCGAAACGTTTTTCGTTGATCGCTTGATCCTCTGCAAAAACTTTTTCGGCGGCTTTGATATCGCGCTTTTTGAGCGCATCGACCGAATCCAGTAGCGCCTGTTCGACCATGCTTCCCAGCACGAGGATTTCATCCTTGACTTGTTGCATTTCGATGTCAAAAGTTTTACGAAGCATAAGCACCTCAGATTTGTCCATTTTACTACCATAAGATACACAGGTACATAGGTATGCAGGCAGCGCGCGTTTGCGTGTGTAAACACCGGTGTGTTTTCATTACCCAAACCGCCCCGTGACGTAATCCTCGGTGCGTTTATCTTTGGGGTTCGTAAAGATGGTGTTGGTCTTGTCGTACTCGATGACCGTGCCCGAGCGCTCGCCTTCCTTCGAAAGCATCATCATGGCGGTGTAATCAGAGACGCGCGCCGCTTGCTGCATGTTGTGGGTGACGATGACGATGGTGTAGTATTTCTTCAGTTCCTGCATCAATTCTTCGATTTTGAGCGTGGCAATCGGGTCGAGGGCGGAGGCGGGTTCGTCCATCAGAATCACTTGCGGTTCGACGGCAATGGCGCGGGCGATGCACAAGCGTTGCTGCTGCCCGCCCGAAAGCGCCAGCGCAGACTGCTTGAGTTTATCTTTCACTTCGTCCCACAACGCCGCGGCGCGCAGACTGCGCTCTACCAGTTCGTCCATATTCCCTTTGTAGCCGTTGATGCGCGCCCCGTAGGCGACGTTTTCATAAATGGACTTGGGAAACGGGTTCGGTTTTTGGAAGACCATGCCGATATGACGGCGCACCTCCACCGGGTTGACTTTCGGGTCGTAGATGTTCTGTCCGTAGAACAGCACTTCGCCATCCACGCGGGCGGTGGGAATCAGGTCGTTCATGCGGTTGAAACAGCGCAGAAAGGTGGATTTGCCGCAGCCCGAGGGACCGATGATGGCGGTAATTTGCCGCGCCGGGATGTCCAGCGTGATGTCTTCCAGCGCCAGGGCATCGCCGTAGCGTACATTGAGATTTTTGACGGAGAGAGCGATATCGAGATTTTCGAACATGTGTTACCACCTGATTTGCAATTTGTTTCTCAGCAGGATCGCCAGCGCGTTCAGGCTGAGCAATACCGCCAGCAGGACGATAATTCCCGCCGCCGCCAGTTCCTGGAATTCGGCTTTGGGCAGCGAAACCCAGTTGAAGATTTGAATCGGCAGGACGGTGAACAGGTCCATTGGCCCTTTGAGGTCAAAGCGGATGTAGGTCAACGCGCCAATGGTGATGAGCGGAGCGGTCTCGCCGATGGCGCGCGAGATGGCAAGGATGGTGCCTGTCAATATCCCCGGCATGGCATAGGGCAGGACGTGGTTCTGGATGGTCTGCCATTTGGTGGCGCCGAGGGCGAGCGAAGCGTGCCGCACCGATTGCGGCACGGCGCGAATCGCCTCGCGCCCCGAGACGATGAGGATGGGCAGCACCAGCAGCGCCATGGTCATCGAGCCGGCCAGCACACTGCGCCCAAATTCCAGCCCGCGCACGAACAAGCCCAAGCCCAACAAGCCGTAGATGATGGACGGCACGCCCGCCAGGTTGGAGATATTGATTTCGATGAAGCGCGTCAGCCAGTTATCGGGGGCATATTCTTCGAGATAAATCGCCGCGCCCACGCCGATGGGAAACGCCATCAGCGAGGTCAGGCTGATCATCCACAGTGAGCCCTGCAGGGCGGAGCGCAAGCCCGATTTTTCGGGGAAGCGCGAGGGAAACTCTGTAAAAAATTCGGGACGCAGCCATTTGTAGCCGTCCAGGATGATGTCAATGAGCAGGATGGAGAGCAGAAACAAGCCGATGGTCACGGCGGCGAGGCTGACGATTTGGAAAATGCGTCCGTAGCGCAGACGCAGGTTCAGGCGGGGAGTGAAGCGCCCGTCCTCGTTTGCAAAAAATCCGTTCATTCGTACACCTCCCGATAGCGGCGGGTGATCCAATTGCTGATCAAATTCATGATGA
>JACAET010000032.1 GCA_013388685.1 Chloroflexota bacterium
AAGAATCATTTCATCCAAACCCGCCTCGCCATGCAGGACGGTGTGGACGTGCGCGGCTACTTCGTCTGGTCGCTCATGGATAACTTCGAGTGGGCGCATGGTTACACCAAACGCTTTGGGCTGATTCGCGTGGAGTATGAAACCCAAAAGCGCACGCTCAAAGATTCGGGCGAATGGTATGCGGAGGTGATACGGAAGAATGAGGTAAGTGAGTGACGATTGACTGCAGACCGCTGACAATAGACCGCGTGCGATAGTCCGCGGTCGGTGGTCTGTGGTCGAAGAAATGCGCGGTTCCATGGTTGAGGGTTCCCGCTCAGTAAAACCCTATAACCTCCACATCTTTTTTTATGGAGGCTCCCAATGGGACACCACGACGAACATGAGAACGAACACAGGCACGGCCATCAGCACGACCACAATCATGGACATTCGAACCATCCCGTGATTCACTGGCTGCAACATCTCTTCACGCCGCACAGTCACGGGCATCAGCAAGCGGCACTCGACCCCCATCTTGCAACGGACAAAGGCATATGGGCGTTAAAGGTTTCGCTGGCGGGGCTGCTCATCACGGCGATTTTTCAAGTGGTCATCGTTGCCATCAGCGGAAGCGTTGCCCTGCTTGCCGATACCATCCACAACTTTTCCGACGCGCTGACCGCCATCCCGCTCGGACTCGCTTTCTGGCTCTCGCGCCGCGCCCGCAACAAACGCTACACCTACGGCTATGGCCGCGCCGAAGACATTGCGGGCGTCATCATCGTTTTGATGATTGCTTACAGCGCCTTCGAAGCCATTCGTCACGCCATATTGCGCTTCATTACCCCCGAACCGATAACGAATCTAGGCTGGGTCGCCGCCGCCGCCATCGTCGGGTTCCTCGGTAATGAACTGGTTGCGGTCTTCCGCATTCGCGTTGGCAAAGAGATTGGCTCCGCCGCGCTCGTCGCCGACGGTTATCATGCCCGCACCGATGGTTTTACTTCCCTGGCGGTTCTCGTTGGCGCAATCGGAGTCTGGCTGGGCTACCCCATCCTCGACCCGCTCATTGGGCTTGGCATCGGCATCGCCATTCTCGGTATCGTTTGGAAAACTGCGCAGGATATGTGGCATCGCCTGATGGACGCCGTTGACCCCGAACTTTACGAAGAGTTCAAGCACATCGCTTCACATGTGAATGGCGTGATGGATGTTCACAGCGTTGCAATCCGCTGGGTGGGTCATCGTCTGTGGGGCGAAATGCACGTCACGGTCAATTGCAATTTGTCCGTGTTGGAAGGACATCACATCACGGAAGAAGTGCGTCACGCTCTTTTTCATGAATTTCCCGCATTGGTCGAACTCATCGTCCACGCCGACCCGTGCGAGTGCGATGAAACCATCGAATACCATCCGACTTCGCATCATCACTATCTGACCGCGGTGGACGAAGTGAAACGCTAAAAGATATTTCGCGCCACAAATTGACCGCCGATGGTTCGGTCTATTGTCGGCGGTCAATGCCTGATAAAGGAACATTCGACGATTTGCTTAACACTTTAACTATGAAACCCGAAACCGGCGTCTCCTACTTTGCCAACGGCTGGCGGCATCACTTCGAGCGCGACCTCGAAGACATCCTCGCGCACCATTGCACCTACATTGTCCATTGCTTCAGCGAGAATGAACTCATTTTTGCCCGTCAGCGTACCGCGCAATTTTTCAAGATGACGCGCGATGCTGGCTTGGGCTGTTGGGCAAACCCCTGGGCGGTGATGGGACTGTTTGGCGGCGAGCAATTCAGCGCCTTCGTGCCGCGCAACCCCGAGGCCTGCCAGATTTTGTCAACCGGGCAGCGCGCGCCCGCCGCCTGTCCCTCCGCGCCTGAAACCCGCGCCGCTATGAAACTCTGGATTGACGCCGCGGTTGACCTCGGCGCGGATACGATTTTCTGGGACGAGCCGCATCTCTACCTCCCCGATTGGGACGACCTGCGCTTCGCCCCCGACGACGCCTTTGCCTGCTTCTGCCCGAGATGCCGCGACTCATTCCAGAGCCGCTTTGGTCAATCCATGCCCGATTCGTTGATCCCCGAAATGCGCCAGCACCGCGAAGACCTGATGGTGGATTTCCTGACCGAGATGATTGGTTACGCCCGCGACAAAGGCGCAAAGAACGCCATCACGCTGTTACCCGTTGATGACGAAGCCAGCGAATCGCTCCCCTGGAATCGCATCGCCGACATTCGCGGGCTGGACATCTTCGGCACCGACCCCTACTGGTATCTGCACGGCAGGGATTGCGAGACCTTCGTCGGCGGGCAAATGGAAAAGACGATGGCAGTCTGCGAACCGCGCGGGTTGACGCCGCATTTTTGGGCGCAGGGCTTTGGAATCCCATCGGGGCGGGAAGATGAACTCGAAACGGGATTCAGGCTTGCCGTCGAAAGAGGCGCACAATCCATTGCGGTATGGGGGATGCGCGGCAACGCCGCCTGGGACGGCGCATCCGAAAATCCCGATTTGGTGTGGGAGGTGATCGGCAGGACATTTGGAGCATTGAGAAATGAATAAAATCCCCAACCTGCCCTTTGTGCAGATGATGCCCTTCTCCGAAATCGAAGAGAAACGAAACGTTCTGCTCGTCACCTCGGCGCCTGCCTGGAACGCGGTGAAAGAGAATCTCAAAGGGCTGAATGTTGTCTCCAAAATCGAAGTTACCGAAGCGACGACCGAACATTGGGATTCGCTTTTGGCCGCAGACAACGGACGGCGGACGGTGGTCGGCGGTCAACCGTCGGCGGTCGTATATTCCGTCGGCGGCGGGCTGACTGCAGACGCCGCAAAATACCTTGCCGCCAAACTGGGTTTGCCGCTGGTTGTCTTACCCACGGCCTTGTCTGTGGATGCGTTCCTCACCTCCGCTTCTGGCATCCGCCAGAGTCCCCCTCTCCCTTTGGGAGAGGGGTTAAGGGTGAGGGACAGTTGCGTCTACTACATCCAAACCAAAACGCCCGAACATCTCATCCTGGACCTCGACACCATCGCCAAAGCCCCCGCTGCCCTCCGCGCCGCAGGCATCACCGATGTGATGTCCATTGCCACCGGCTGCTGGGATTGGAAGTTCGCGTATGAACAAGGCAAAAACCCTGCAGGCATGGAATTCATCCCCTGGGTGTACGACAACGCCCAGTCCATTTTGAGCGGCGTACTCGATTGCGCCGAAGCGGCCGGGCGCGGCGATAAAGATGGATTGAAAACTTTATGCGACTGTCTGGCAATGGAAGTGCAGTTGTGCAATCAAATCGGTCACTC
This sequence comes from Chloroflexota bacterium, assembly GCA_013388685.1. GTDB lineage: Bacteria > Chloroflexota > Anaerolineae > Anaerolineales > Villigracilaceae > Defluviilinea. Next base: position 3,297 of record JACAET010000032.1, read on the forward strand.
CCGCCCCGAAGAAGGGAGCGAACACTACTTTGCCTATGCCGTCGAAAACGAAATGGGACACGGGCTTCCGCACGGCGATTTGGTCGGTCCCGCCATTTTGTTGATTGCAAAACTACAAGGGCAAGACACTGCGCCGCTGGAGAAAGCCTTAAAAGCGTGCAATATCCCGCTGGACAACATTCCACAAGACATGATTGACCGCACCTTGAAACTCCTGCCCGCCTATTGCGAAAGGCACAATCTCGCATTTGGCATTGCCCACACACTCTGACTGCCGACCTGGTTTGCCGTCAGCGGTCAACATTTTTCTTCCTTCATCTCTGGAATACTATGTATCACAAACAACGCTGGACTCCTGAAAAAATCAAACAACGCCTCGAGTTGATTGCGCCACTGGTGTACATCAAGCGCCAAACCCTGCCTCCCTTCAAGTACCGTGAATTAGAAAATCCGCTTGCGCCGCCGCCCGTTGACTCACACGTGGATGACTCGCAATGGACGGAAATCACAGCCAACGCCTATTGGGGTGCGTGGATGCAGGATTTTGTGCTGCGAACAACGTTCACCATTCCCGAATGGATGGATGCGAAACAACCGATTGCCTTGTATCTTCCGCTCGGTGACGCAGGCGACTTCTCGCATCCCGAATGTCTCGCGTACATTGACGGGGTCCCCTACGCCGCCTGTGACCGCCACCATCAGGAAATTCTGCTCAAGCCCGAATGGCGCGACGGCAAAGAGCATACGCTCGCCCTGCACGGCTGGACGGGACTCGGCGGCGCGGCAGACGGCGACTTCCATACCAAACTATATATGCGTCCATGCGCGGTTGTGCAAATCCATCCACCCACCCGTGACGTTATCGCGCTGTCACGCATCGCGCTCGAAACCGCGAACAACCTCGACGACAACAACCCCGCCAAACATCTCCTGCTCAACGCCCTCAACGAGGCCTTCATCGCGCTCGATACCCGCCTTTTGTCCCAGAACCCGCAAGAGTTCTACGACAGCGTCCTGCCCGCCGCTCAAATTTTGAAGGACGGCATTGCCCAAGCGGGAGCGCCGATGGATGTCGTCATCCACGCCACGGGTCATGCCCACATTGACGTTGCCTGGTTGTGGACGCTCGGTCAGACCCGCCGCAAATCGGAACGCACGTTTTACAACGTCATCCGCCTGATGGAGCAATTCCCCCATTACCATTTCAGCCAGTCACAGCCGCAACTGTATCAATTCATCAAGGAAGACCAGCCTCAATTATTCGAAGCCATAAAACAACGCATTCACGAAGGGCGCTGGGAGCCGATGGGCGGCATGTGGGTCGAAGCCGATTGCAACCTGAGCGGCGCCGAATCGCTGGCGCGTCAATTCCTGCTGGGGCGCACATTCTTCAAAGAACACTTCGGCAAGGATGCGGAGAGTCCTGTCTTGTGGCTGCCTGATGTCTTTGGGTATGCCTGGGCATTGCCGCAACTCATCAAGCAGGCGGGCTTGAAATATTTCATGACCATCAAAATCGGCTGGAGCCAGTACAACCGCCTGCCCTACGACACCTTCCTGTGGCAGGGAATTGACGGCACGCAGGTCTTGACTCACTTCAGCACCGTCCCCGACCCGGGCATGTATGCCAGCACCTACAACGCCATGGCAGATGCCCGCGAAGCGCTCGGCACCTGGCAGAACTTCCTGCAAAAAGATTTGCACAAAAATTTGCTCATGGCGTATGGCTTTGGCGATGGCGGCGGCGGTCCCACCCGCGAGATGCTCGAAAATATCGAAGTGATGAAACACTTCCCATCGTTGCCGCAGGTCAAACAATCCAGCGTCAAAACATTTTTCGAGACACTCGAACGTGAACTGACCGAAAAGAATCGCACACCGGTTTGGAACGGCGAACTGTATCTCGAATATCATCGCGGCACATACACCACCCAGGCCCGCAACAAACGCGCCAACCGCAAAAGCGAATTTCTCCTGCACGACACTGAATTCATCGCCACACTCGCTTCACTAATTACCAATTACCAATATCCAATCACCGCATTTCGCAACGCATGGCAGACAATTTGCCTCAACCAGTTTCACGACATCATCCCCGGCTCCAGCATCGCCGCCGTGTATGAAGAATCGCAGGCGCAATATGCCGAACTCGCAACGGATATGACGCAACTTTGCAATGAAGCATTAAATTCAATTGCAAATCATCTGGATGCCGACCTGATTCTCGTCAACCCGACTTCGTTCACGCAACCAGCCCTGGTCTTCGTCCCCGGCGACCCATTCCAGCGCTTCACCCTCGACGGAGAGCCTGTTCCCGTCCAGCAAGCGGATTCTGGCGTTTGGCTGGATGCGGGCATGATGAGTCCGTATAGCGTCGTTGCGTTGAAGAAGACCGCAGACGGCAGACCGCAGACGACAGAGTCCCCCTCTCCCGCCGGGAGAGAGGGCAGGGGTGAGGGACAACCGTCCGCCGTCAGCGGTCTGGTGCTTGAAAACAACTTCCTGCGCGTCGAATTCAATTCTGCGGGCGATGTCACCCGCATCTACGATAAATCTGCCCGGCGCGAAGTTCTGCCGCCGAACGCCATTGCCAATCAATTCCAGGCTTTCGAAGACCGCCCCAAATCGTGGGATGCCTGGGATGTGGACATCTTCTATGATGACAAAATGTGGCTGGCGGAACCTGCAACTTCGATTCAATTCGTTGAGTACGGCGAACTGCGCCAGACCGTCGAAATCAAACGCAAAATTCTCAACAGCGAATATACCCAGCGCATTTCACTCAATCACAATTCGCCGCGGCTGGACTTCGACACGCACATCCACTGGCAGGAACGCCATACCCTGCTCAAGGTTGCCTTCCCGGTGGATGTGCTGGCTCCGCAGGCGACCTATGAAATCCAATGGGGTAATGTCACCCGCCCCACGCACCGCAACATCAGCTGGGACTGGGCGCGCTTCGAGACCTGCGCTCACAAGTGGGTGGACCTCTCCGAAGGCGGCTGCGGCGTGAGTTTGCTCAACGATTGCAAGTACGGACACGATATTCACAACAACGTCATGCGCATCACCTTGTTGCGCTCGCCCACCCTGCCCGACCCGCTGGCAGATTTTGGCGAGCATCAATTCACATACAGTTTCTACCCGCACGCCGGTTTGTGGAATGAAGAGACGCAGAGGGAGGCGTATCTTCTCAATGACCCCATCATCGCATACAAGACTGCAGACGACCGACCAACGACCGTAACAAGCAGTCAGCGGTCAACGGTCAGCGGTCTGCCCTCTCTCGTCGCTTGCGATTCGCCAAACGTCATCATCGAAACCGTGAAGCAAGCCGAAGATGGCGATGGAATCATCGTCCGCTTGTATGAAAGCCAGAGAAAGCGGGGGCAGGTTCAGGTCAGGATGGGAGTCGCAGTGGATTCGGCCTGGCTGACGAATCTGCTGGAGGAAAACGAATCCGCTTTGAGCGTGGAGAATGATTCGATCATCCTGAATTTGAAGCCTTATCAAATTGCCACGCTCAGGATTAAGGTGAAGAAATGAAAATCGCATTTGCAGGCACAGGTTACATCAACAAAATTCACGCGCAGGCGGCAAAAAATCTGGGGCTGGATTTGACCGCCGTTGTCAATCACAAAGCGGACTCGATGGCGGAGTTTGGCAAACGCTTTGGCATCGTGCGTCAATACCAAAGCGTGGAAGCGCTGTTGAAAGAGGGCGGCGTAGACGCGCTGGTTGTCTCGACGCCCAATTATCTGCATGCGCCGCAGACGATTGCCGCGCTCAAGGCGGGCGTGCATGTGATGGTCGAGAAACCGATGGCGATGAACGCCGCCGAAGCGGAGCAGATGAATGAAGCCGCCGAGAAATCCGGCGCGTTGCTGATGGTGGCGCATTGCTGGCGATTCGACCCCGATGTGTTGTGGTTGAAGGAACAATCCGCAAGGCTGGGGCGCATCCTCCGCACGAAAGGGTATGGCGTGCATACGCATTGGGGACCTTCGGGCTGGTTTACCCAAAAGCAATTCGCGGGCGGCGGCGCGATGGCAGACATGGGCATTCACGCCCTCGATACGGCGAGATTTTTATTGGGCGACCCCAAACCCGTCTCCGTGTATGCCAAAATCGGAACATACTACAAAGACTTCGATGTGGACGATACGGGCGTGGTCATCGTCGAATGGGATAACGGCGCGGTGTCGTACATCGAATCGGGCTGGTGGCAGCCGCA
>JACAET010000014.1 GCA_013388685.1 Chloroflexota bacterium
AGAAATCTTCGGACCCGTCGCCACCGTCCACACCTTCAAGACCGACGACGAAGCCGTGAACCTCGCCAACCAAACTCCCTACGGACTCGGCGGCTATGTCTTCTCGAAAGACGAAGCCCACGCCATGCAGATTGCCCGTCGAATGAACACGGGCGGAGTCAAGGTCAATGGGGTGAGCCTGCTCGAATTAAATGTCGACGCGCCGCGTCCCGCCTGGGGTTTGAGTGGTTTCGGTGAAGAAGGCACGCTGGAGACCTTCGATGTGTTTTGCGGCAAGAGTGTGGTTGGAATTGCAGGAAAGTAGTTGAATAACCGACCGCCGACCGCGCGCCGATTTTGTCGGCTGTTCGCGGTCGGCGGTCTTTGCTTTTGAAATTGCGCTTCGACTTCGCTCTCGCTCCGCTCAACGCGAAAATTTATGCCGTGATAATTCCCTTCGCCAGCCGCCAGGGACGATTTTCGATGAGATGGGTCTTTTGGGAAATGACCTTGTTCGCCGCCTGGGCGGGATAGATCTCAGCGCGCGTCAAGCCGGGCGCGTTCGGAGCGCGAACGACCATTGGGTGGTTGATATTGCCGTTGAAGGGTTTCTCCCATTGCGTCCACAGGGTGAAGTCTTTGTCGAGGGCGAAGAGGGCGCTTGTGCCGGATTTCGATGGTTGTGTGGCGACGACAAGGTTCATGCGGTTTTCAGCGGCGCGTTCGAGAAAGCCATGGGTCATTTCCCAGTCTTCGAGGACCTGGGTGGTGACGGCAACCACGTCCACGTCCTGTAACGCGGCAAGACGAAAGATTTCGGGATAGATCGCATCGCCCCCAACGACGATTGCCAGCCGTCCGAAGGGCAGGTCTATCACTTCGAGTTGATCTCCCAACTCTGTCGCCCAAGGGTGTCGTCCGCAGAGGTGGAGCTGAGGCTGGCGGAGGAGGATGCCGTCCTTGTTGAGGAGGAGGCCGAGGTGAGAGTCATTTTGTTGGATGGAGGTGACGAGGTGGGTGCCGGAATCTTGGAGGGCGGTTTGAATTTTCGTGATGACATTGCCCTCATCCCCAGCCCTGCTCCCGAGGGGAGAAGGGAGAAGTTCAGGCAATACGATAAGCTGAATATCTTTGTTTTGTTGGATGACGGCGATGATTTCGTTGATGTCGTTCGATGCTGGTTGGTAGACTGCGGCAATGGCAGTGTCTGCTCCAGCGGAGATTCGGCGCGGGGAGGGCGAAGCGGCAATCGGGGTGTAAAGAGGCGGGCGGCGGGAGGCGAGGAGGTCGGTTCCGTCGGGACGGCGTTTGTTGAGGGCGGCATCCACTTCGATGTCGGCGTAGATCGCCGCTTCTCCCCGTTTGGGGGCTTTGGCAAGAACGGTTCCATCGGGCGCGATGATTTGACTCTCGCCCGCGCCGGCAATCGCATCGGCGGGAATCTTGAGACGGTCGGCAACGGCTTGCGCCATGTGCGGCGGAACGAGCGCGCCGATTTTGTTGGCGGCAACGACGAACACCTTGTTCTCACCCGAACGCACGGGGATGTGAAGCGACGCCTCATCGTGAGCGAAGGAGTTGAGGCTGTTGAGGAGAATCTGCGCACCGCGAACGGCGAGGGCGCGTGCGGGTTCGGGGATGACGCCATCCATGCAACAGTACATGCCGAGAGCGCCGATGGGGGTTCGAACGACTTGGGCGGGTTCATCGGCGGGGGTGAGGAAATTATTTTCGTTGCCCATCAGAATTTGTTTATCGGTGAATGCAATGGGCGCGCCGCCGGGGTCGAAGAGGATGTTCGTGCCGGTGATTTTGGGATATTCGCGTCGAAGCGTGACGTTGACCTTGATGTAGCAATTGTGTTCTTTGGCTTTGAAGCCGATGGCTTTGAGGAACTCCGAATCGCGGTCGAGGGAGACGCGCCAGCAGTGATCGAGGTCTTCGAACCAGAGAATGTGGTTGATGAATTCGGGAGTGACGATGATGTGGGGTTTGTGTTGCGCCGCCGTGTCAATCATGCGAAGGGCGGTGGCCAGGTTGGCATTTACATCTTCGGTGACGGCGAATTGGATGGCGGAGACGCGGATTGTTGGCATAGGTTCCTTGCGTAAATTGGTGTTGGGTAAAGTTGTTGAGTTGCGTGTTGTATGGCCGCTGACCGTGGACGACAGACGAGTGAGAACAAGGGAAGAGGAAAGATAGGGTCGGCGGTCTGTCGTCGTCCGTCATTGCTCGGGAAGAAATTCTTTCGATGCCGAGAATACCAACGATTGTGCGGCGGCGAGGATCATGCTGGCGCCTCTGGCTACTTGTCTGGCGGCGTCGGCGCGCGTCCCCGCGGTGATGCCGGCGGAGATGCCCGTCTGCTTCATGATGGCAATGGCGCGGTCAATGACGGTCTGGACTTCGGGATGGTTGGGTCCATCGGGGAAGCCCATGTTGAGGGAGAGGTCGCGGGGTCCGATGGTGCAGGCATCCACTCCGCTCACGGCGCACATGGCAGGGAAGTGCGGGAGAAGTTTTTCATCTTCAAATTGGATGATGACCATGGTGTTGTCGTTGGAGAACTTGATGTATTCGGGGGCGGACGTTCCGCTGTAGGCAGTGTAGGCGGAGGCACGTGAGATACCCATGCCGCGCTTGCCCTCAGGGCGGTATTTGACAGCGTCCACGAGCATTTTGACTTCTTCGACCGTTTCGAGTCCCGGCATCATGACGCCCATCATGCCGGCGTCGAGATATTGCAGGACAAGTTTGGGGTCTTTCGGTCCGATGCGGATGAGGGGCGTGATGTTCGTCCGTTCGCAGGCGCGGATGACGCTAACTGCCTGGGCGGGGTCAATCAGTCCGTGTTCGGCATCAAGCATGTAGTAGTCGAAGCCTGCCAAGCCGAAGAGTTCGGCAAGCTGCGGGTCATCGGAGGTGGAGATGACGCCATAGACGGGGAGGTTTTGGGAAAGTTTCTGTTTGGTGAGGTTGGGTTGGATGAGCATGGCGGCTCCGAGGGGAGGAGTAATTGGTAAATGGTAATTGTGATTGCGACCGCAGTTATCAGTGAACAGTAATCCGTGCGGTCGGCGGTCTGTCGTTGGCGGTCAGAGTTTGGGTAAATCCCAGAGCATCAGCCCCGTGCCTTCGTGTTTGGCGCGGCGGACGGGGTTGCCGTCATACACGGTGAGGGTGAATTCGATGCCAAAGGCGGCGGCTTTGGCGCAATGACCCGCAAGCACAACGATGCCATTGGGGGAGGCAGGATCTTGATAGGCGACGGCAAGATGTAAATGAACATGCGGTTTGTCGTCGAGCAGGGCGATTGTGCCATGACCTGCGACAATTTCCAGCGCGCGCTCGAAGCGGAGCGGGGTCTTACGTTGTTGCGAGTCAAAATCGAAGGCGCGGAATTCCACTTCACGGAGTCCGCCGAGGAGTTCGAAGGTGGCGGTGTGAATGTGGTGTTTTTCGGCGACTTCTATGAGAGCAGAGTGAACATCGGCGCCGTCTGTAATGGTGCCCATGAAAACGCGGGTAGATTGAGGGTTGACGTGGGAAAGGGTTATGGTCATGGTATGGGTTGATTGACGGCTGATCGCTGACGGAAGACCCCTCACCCTAGCCCTCTCCCAAAGGGATGGGAGATAAGCGGTTGGCGGTGGGTTGTCTGTGGTCGTTGTTAGATGACTCCAGCGGCTTGCAACGTTTCAATGTCTTCGTGAGAAAGCCCCAGCGTGGAGAAAACTTCCTCGTTGTGCTGACCCAGCAATGGGGGCGGGGTGAACGTATCCTCGTGCGTGTTCGAGAGTTTAATGGGGTTGCCCGGCATTTTGGTCGAACCGCCAAGCGGATGCGCCACTTCCACAATCATGTTGCGGGCAAGCACCTGTTCATCGTGGAGGGCTTGTTTGAGGTTGTATACGGGCGCGCAGGGGATGCGGGCGGAACGCAGTTTTTCGAGCCAGTATGTCTGTGTGTTCGTGGAGAGAATTTCGTTCAGGCGGCGGTGGATGAGCTGTTTGTTCTTGAGCCGCCCCGGCTGGTATTTATGCTCTTCGGTGTTGAGGTCGTCGGCGGGAAGGAGGGTGAGGAGCGCCTCCCAAAAATTATCGGCGATGATGGCGATGATCAGGTAGCCATCGGAGCATTGAAAGGTATCGTAAGGGACATGGACGAAATGTCCGTTGCCGAGTTTGTCGGGGATGACGCCCGAAAGGAAGTGCATGGTCGCCATATAGTTGAGCAGGCTGATTTGCGCGTCGAGCATGGAGATGTCCACGTGTTGTCCGCGCCCGGTGGTGTGACGCGCCTGCAGCGCCGCCAGCACACCGATGACGCCCATCAGCCCGCCGCCGAGGTCGCCGATGGGAATGCCCGAACGCGTGGGCGGGTTGCCAGGCTGACCGGTGATGCTCATGCCGCCGCCCATTGCCTGCGCGACCATGTCGAAGGCAGTGCGGTCTTTGTTGGGTCCCGTTTCGCCGAAGCCTGTAATGGTGCAGGTGATGATGCGCGGATTGATTGAGGAGAGGTGGGGGTAGTCAATTTTGAGCCGCTCGGTCACGCCTGCGCTGAAGTTGCTGAGGACGATATCGGCGGTTTTGACCAACTCGTAAAAAATTTGCAACCCTTTTTCCGATTTGAGGTCGAGCGTGATGCTTTTTTTGTTGCGATTGAGAGTCATGTAATACGCGCCGAAACCGTTCAGGCTGTTCTTCGGGTCTTTTTCCAACAATCGGCGCGTGCCTTCGCCTGTGACGGGCGGCTCCACTTTGATGGTTTCCGCGCCGAGATCGGCGAGCATCATGCCGGCGTAGGGTCCGCTGAGCATGTGGGTGAGGTCGAGGATGCGAATTCCTTGAAGGGCTTTCATGGGCGTATGTTGAGATTCCTTGTGATGTGTTTTAACTTGACCGCAGACGGCGGACGGCAGACCGTGAGTTACCAGTGAACAGTTATCAGCGGTCGTCCGCGGTCTTATAGATTTTGCAAATAATTCATGACTTCCGACTTGCTTATAACGTCTCCGTATTTCGAGTTGATATCGAACAAATTCGCCTCATGCGGACCCGCATGCCTGTCCGCCACACATTCGCGCGGCACAATGACGCGGAAGCCGTATTGCATTCCGTCCACGGCGGAGGCGCGGATGCAGCCTGAGGTGGAGCAGCCTGTGAGGAGCAGGGTGTCCACGCCGAGGGAGGTGAGGGCGGCGGCGAGGGAAGTGCCAAAGAAGGCGGAGGCGTATTGCTTGACGATGAGGATGTCACTTTCAATGGGTGTCAACTGCGGGACGATTTCTGCCAGCGGTTCGCCTTCAACCATTGTTTTGAGCGCAGGGACTTTTTGAACGAAGATGCCGCCGTCGCGGAAGTTTTTGTTGTAGAGGACCTTGGTAAACAAGACGGGAAGCTGTTTTTGGCGGGCAAGGCGGAGGAGCGGAATGGTTTCTTCGACGGCAGTAACCACATCGGGCGCGAAAAGAGGCGAGCCTGCCGTCACATAGGCGTTGATGAAGTCCACAATCAGGAGGGCGGGGCGTTTTCCAAATCCGAGGCGGTTGTCGAAGACGCCTTTGTAGTTGGCTTGTAGGTCAGACATTGTTTCCTTTCAGGTAGACCGCAGACGGCAGATTCTCCCTCACCCTATCCCTCTCCCATTGGGAAAGGGACAGGCGGTCAGGCTGGCTGCATCGCTGGCGCAGAGACCGCTCCCGCCAGTTTCCACGCGGCGTAGGCGAATGCGCCCTGACCGAACGTGTTCAAAAGTTGTTCCGTCCATTGCAGGGGAATGGATTGTTCCGGCATACGGGCAAGTCCGCTGAGGACAAAGACGATGACGATGTTGGCAAGAAAAAGCCATGCCATTTTGTTCAGGTTGTTGTAGCGCGCCTGTTGAATGAGCAGTACGACCATGACCACGTTTCCAATCGTCATCACGCCGAGCAGAATGAAACGCCAGGTGTTGACGGTCAGGTCGGGAAAGCCCGTGAACAAAATGGCAAACAGGCTTAGCCCAAGCACGATGGCAGGTCCCAGCCAGATGCGGTTGGGCTGACGCTTGCCGCTGCGAATCTCGCTCATGAACCACAGCGCAAACGCCAGCAGGGTAAAGCCAACCGACATCCACATGAACATGCCCTTATCGAACCAGGCAAGATTGACCCGTGTCTCGGTCGCCGCCATGACCAGTTTCCAGATTGCTTTGAGGAAGCCGCCGATGCTCACCAAAACAAAACCGATGAACGCCATGCGGCCCAGGCGGGCATCCACGCTTTGAACCATGCGGCTGACGAAGTACAAGCCAATGGATGAGAGGATAACGGGGATGAAATCTTCAAGGGCAAGGCTGAGGGTGTAGGTTTCCATGCGAGTCTCCTTTTTAGACCGCTGACCGTCCCCCCACCCTGCCTCCCCCAAATTCCGCTCTTATGTTTTGGTTGCTATCAGAACTTTCTCTGCGGAATTTGGGGGAGGCGCCCGCTAGGGCGGAGGGGGGTGCGGTCTGTCGTCTGCGGTCATTGATTATGATAAGAACTTCTTTGCCGTATACACGTTCGCAAAGCCGAGCGCCACTTCACCCAGGCTGCCGATGTAGAACAGATCGCCCATGCCCATGCCTGCCGCAATGAACATCACCACAGCGCCCCAAGTAAGCCATTGCCAGCCCGTTTTACGCCAGAGCGAAATACCCGCCGCAATCAAAAAAAGAATGGACAAAACCGCAGGGATGGGCGGACCTTTGATGCCGCCTTCGTTGACGTACCGCAGGGTATCCGCCACGACGCGCGCTTGCAGGTCAAGGCGAAAAATGTCGGAATACGCGCCAAGGGCAATCAGCAAGGTCACGAACACGCATACAACGATGTGAGTTGTTCGGCTTTGCGCCCAGCCCACGCCCGCCTTGCGCAAAACGCCAAAACCGAAAATGATCATGGCGGGCGTGACCAGCGCGTGGATGATAAAACGTCCCGCATTCAAAGTCTTCAAGACGTTCCCTTCGCCCACAAAACGCCCCAGCGCAATGATAAAGACATCGTAGACAAGCCCTGCCAGCACGAGCAAAAGAAGCAGCGTGTACGAAGAACGGACTTTCCGATTCGCTTGAACTGCCTGCCAGGTTAAAAATGCAAACAGACCTGCAAGGATGAAATATAAAACGGTCAGCATGACTCTCTCCTTTATTGGAATTTTGACCGCTGACCACCGACTGCGTCTGCCATCGGCGATCAGCGGTCTATCGAATAAATTCCTTAATCACATCCGCAACCGTCTGCGGATTTTGGTCGCAGAGGTAGGGTCCTTGATTTGGAATCACTTTCATCATGCCGTTCTTCAAGATGGAATAGGTGGGTTCGAGACTCGCACGCAACGTGTCATGTTCCCCTGCCATAACCAAAATCGGAATCTCCAGCGCCTCCAACTGACTTTGAAACGGCTGCTCAAAAACAGCCTGATACGCCCCCTGCGCCGCCTCTCTCGCAGACTGGGTGAGGAGGACTTCTCTATGAACCGTTTCCAACGGGAGGGCAGAATCCCGCTTCCGAATCCGCTCCCAGACCTGGGTAAGATGCGAGCCGTCTTCTGCGATGGCAAATGGTTTCAGGCTGGCTTTCAGTTCGTTGATTTGCGTTTCGTTCAACAGCGGCGGTCCCGACAAGACCATTTTTTGAATAAAGTTGGGATGGTCATGCGCCATCTGCACGGCGATAGCCGCGCCCGTGTGATGCCCGAACAGATAACAAGACTCCACGCCAAGCTGGCGCAGAGCGGCATAAAGGACGTCTGAAATATATTGGATGCTGAATCCGCTTGGGGGTTGGAAAGAGGCGCCGAATCCTGGAGTATCCAATGCCAGGGTGTGGAACGAGTCCGAGAGCAATGTCATCAACGGCTCGAACATCATCCCCGAACTGGCAGTTTGATGAAGCAGGACGAGCGGAACCCTGTCAACGTTTTTGAGTTGACGAAAGTGAACTTGACCATTCGGCGTGTCGGCATAGCCTTTGCGGATAATTGACATCTTTCTCCAGAATGTTATAATGTTATAACATTTAGGTGTTTTGGTCAAGACAGAAACGATCCAAATTTGACGGCGGACGACAGACGACAGACCACATCAGGCGGTCGGTCGTTTGCGGTCGGCGGTCGCATTTCAAAAGGAGACCTCCCCCATGACAGACCAACTCGGCTACAGAAAAAAATTCGGCGTCATCATTCCCAGCACGAACACGATTGTGGAACCTGAGTTTTACCGCATGACCGTGCCAGGCGTCACGCCGCACATCTCGCGCATTCACATCCGCGACCAAAAACTGGATAGCGACGAAGCCTTTGTGCGCCTGCTCGAACAAATCCGCGTGGAAATTCAATACGCCGTCGAGCGTGTGATGACCGCCGAACCCGACTATATGGTGATGGGCATGAG
>JACAET010000035.1 GCA_013388685.1 Chloroflexota bacterium
CGTGAACCTGACGGTGGAGTTGATCGTGCCGGTGGCGTTGGAGCAGGGTTCGAAGTTCGCCATTCGCGAAGGCGGTTTGACCGTCGGCGCCGGCGTCGTCACCAAAATCATCGAGTAGGAGAAAGCTGGTAAGTTCGTATGGCATCCAAAAAGAAAGATATTCGGCCGGTCATTACGCTTCAATGTAACGAGTGCAAGGAACGCAATTACACCACTGAAAAAAACCGTCGTAATGACCCGAACCGACTGGAATTTAGCAAATATTGCCCGCGTTGCAAGAAACATACAACACATCGGGAAACGAAGTAGTCGTATAGTCTGATATTCGATTGGTCTTGTCGTATCAGATCATAGCGTGTCAGACTGTCCAGGCCAGTAGCTCAATTGGTAGAGCACTCGTCTCCAAAACGAGCGGTTGTGGGTTCAAGTCCTGCCTGGCCTGCCTGAAGAACGCCGCTTTGTAAAAGGCGGCTTTTTAGAGCGACCCATTTAGAAGAAGCAAGGAGAAGCAACCTTGGTTGAGAAAGCAAAAGGTAAGAAATCCAATCCGATCCAGGCGTATTTTCGTGAGACCATTGGCGAACTTCGCAAGGTTTCCTGGCCCACAGGACGCGAAGCCTTGCAATTAACCGGTCTTGTTATTCTGGTCATGATCATTGTCGGCATTCTGTTAGGGTTTGCTGACGGGGCCGCGCGTGGTCTGCTGGGATTGTTGCTCGGATAACGACACACGGAATTTGAGGACGAATGACTTTACAGGAATCGTCAGACCAGATCGAACGCTCATCCGATGATGGGATCGAACCCCAACCGTCAGTGACCGATACGAAGGACGCGGTTGAGTCGGGGAACGATTCCATCGCGGCAGATGAACTTGCTGCGAAGGCGGATCGGGACCAATCAGAGCCTGTCCCTTCGAACAAACCTGTTGCCTCTGCGGACGCTCTGTCTGACGTCGAAGTGGAGGGCCCTGCCTGGTATGTGATTCACTGCTATTCGGGCTATGAGAACAAGGTGCGTCATAACCTAGAGCAACGTATCGAGACCATGGGAATGAAAGACAAGATTTTTGATGTTGTCATTCCCACACAGGAAGAAATCGAAGTCAAGGATGGCAGGCGACGTTCGGTGGAGAGACACATCTTTCCGGGTTACGTTCTTGTCAATATGCAATTGACGGAAGAATCCTGGTATGTGGTGCGCAATACCCCCGGCGTTACGGGCTTTGTAGGAATGGGAAATACGCCCACGCCTCTCCGCCCGGAGGAAGTGGCGCAAATCATCAAACGCATGGAAGCCGATGCGCCCACTGTCAAGGTTACCTACAAGGTCGGAGAGCGCGTTCGCATCATTGACGGTCCGTTCAACGATTTTCGTGGCGTTGTTTCGGAGATCGACATGGAACGCACAAAAGTACGGGTGAATGTGTCTTTCTTCGGGCGTGAAACGCCGGTGGAGTTGGATTTTCTTCAGGTAGAAAAAGCATGATCAAACAATGACAGACTTCGTCCGGGATGAGTAAATTCCCGAGGTTCAAAGTCTGAAACGGTGGGAGGGCATCCCGAAAAATCGCCCGCTAAAACCACAAGGAGTAAAAAAATGGCAAAAAAGTTCAAGGCAATCGTTCGTCTCCAGCTCGAGGCTGGAAAAGCCAATCCGGCTCCTCCGGTAGGTCCGGCGTTGGCAGGTCATGGTATCAATATCATGGCTTTTTGCAAGGAATACAATGCCCGCACATCGGGCAAACCGGGTGAAATCCTTCCTGCAGAGATCACAGTCTATACCGACGGTTCGTTCACTTTTGTTTTGAAAACCTCCCCCGCTTCAGTATTGTTGCGCAAGGCGGCGAAGGTGGAAAAGGGATCAAAAGTGCCAAACAAGGACAAGGTTGGTAAAGTGACGCGTGCGCAGGTGAAGGAGATCGCTGAATTGAAGATGAAAGATCTTAATGCGATCGATCTCGAGGGCGCAATCAAACAGATCGAGGGAACTGCCCGCTCGATGGGCATTGCAATCGTAGATTAATTTGTGGGAGTGGCGGATGCAACGCCACGCTTGCACCACGGAGGTAACAATGGCTAAACACGGAAAAAAATACAAAGCCGCGCTGGCTAAGGTGGACCTGGAGAAGGAATATTCTGTCCGCGAGGCGATTGCGCTTGCAAAAGATACCAGTATCACCAAATTCGATTCTACGGTGGAAGTTCACATGCGCACCGCGCTCGACCCGCGTCAGGCGGATCAGCAAGTACGCGATGTGGTAGTTCTGCCGCATGGGTTGGGCAAAACTGTCCGCGTTTTGGTGTTTGCGCAAGGTGAAGGCGCTGCGGCGGCGCGTTCTGCCGGCGCCGACCTGGTGGCAGATGACGATGAAACTTTGAAGAAAATCGAAGGCGGCATGCTCGACTTCGATGTGGCAATTGCCACGCCCGACGCCATGGGAAAGGTAGGGCGTTTGGGACGTGTTCTTGGTCCGCGTGGTTTGATGCCAAACCCGAAAGCGGGTACGGTGGTCAATTCTGCGGATCTGCCCCGCGCGATCAAGGAGGCAAAGGCTGGTCGTGTTGAATTTCGCCTCGATAAGACGGCGAATATCCATGTCTCGGTCGGTAAGGCTTCTTTCAGTACCGATCAACTGTACGATAATTTCTCTGCGTTGATGAATGCCGTACATAAAGCGCGACCCGCCGGCGCAAAAGGCGAGTATATCAAGCGCATTACGATTACAACCACTATGGGACCCGGCATCAAAATCAATCCTGCCGAAACCCACAAACTCGAGGTTGTCGGGTAGAATAAAGCCCAAATCATGTACGTCGCTTCGCCGATGAAGGCGGGTGTGATGCCACGAGGGCGTCACTTAATGGTCCTGCTCAGGTGAAGACAATAAGCAAACATCCTTTTTGTGTTTGCCGAAAGTCTTTGCCCGCAAAGTGACAAAGACTTTTTTTATTGAAAGGAGGTGATATCCTTTGGCAGTTTCAAAAGAACGTAAAACGGAAGTGCTTGCCGCATACTCCGAATGGCTCAAAAAGAGTCAGGCTGTGATTCTCGTGGAATATACGGGCGTAAGGATGAAAGATCTGAACGCTATTCGTGCGAAAATTCGCGAATCTGGCGGCGAATTCCATGTCGTGAAAAACACACTTGCACGTCGGGCGTTTGCAGAAAATGGCATGAATGTTCCCGCCGATTTCCTGGAGAAAAGCACTGCCGTCTCTTTCGCGTTTTCCGACCCGGCTTCCACAGCCAAAGCATTGAGCGAAGCCACCAAGGGCAATGAATTCGTCAAGGTGAAGGGCGGATTCATGAGCGGACAGGTATTGAACGCGTCGCAGGTCAAAGCATTGGCTGATATGCCGCCGTTGCCTGTGGTCCGCGCCCAGCTGTTGGGCGTTCTCCAGGCGCCCGCCGGAAAACTGGTCCGTACCATCGCCGAGCCTGCACGCGGCTTGGCGGCTGTCATCAAGGCTTTCGCGGAGAAAGCCCCCGCCGCGGCGTAATCGGGTTGTATTACGCAATGAAAAAAAAATACATTTCAAAACTAACGGAGTGGTAAAATGTCTGAAAAACTCGATAAACTCGTGGAAGAACTTTCCACATTGTCCGTGCTTGACGCGGCTGAATTGGTCAAGAAGCTCGAGGAAAAGTGGGGCGTTTCTGCCGCCGCCCCGGTCGCTATGGCAGCCATGCCTGCCGGGGCTGCAGCGGCAGCCGAACCCGTCGAGGAAAAGACTGAATTCGATGTGGTCATCAAGGATGCCGGTGCGAAAAAGATCGACGTCATCAAGGTTATCCGTCAATTGACCAGCCTCGGACTTGGCGAAGCCAAAACCATGGCTGAAACCGCCGGCTCAAAGGTCCTGACCGGCGTTGGCAAGGAAGCGGCCAACGATGCCAAGAAGAAACTCGAGGAAGCCGGTGCAACGGTTGTTCTTGAGTAAATGATAACGACATACAAAAAGACGGCTTACAGTAGCCGTCTTTTTGTATGTCACGTTCTTTCTGTTCCGCAATGCCGCGAGCTTCATTTCACATTTTGGGGCAGGATGAATGGGACAAATACCCTTTTGAGTGTCATATCCGAACGGGGGCTATTTATGCTGCCAGAGGTTTGTCCATCCGGCGGATGACCATGACGACTTTTCCTTTGATCTCAAGGGGTTCGGTCTTCTTGATGTAGATAGGCTTCATTGTCGGATTGGCAGGCTGAAGACGGTAACGGTCCTTTTCCTTGAAAAAGTATTTCAGGGTCGCTTCGTTGTTGTTGGGAAGCCAGACAGCTACCATTTCTCCGTTCCGCGCTTCTGTGGCGGGTTTCATCACCACAATATCACCATCGTTGATCATGGCATCAATCATGGAGTCCCCTTGAACTTGAAGGGCATAAAGCCCATCGCCTTTTTCCTTGGCGGGAAGAAGGCTACGAGCGATGGCTATGGCGTCTGCTTCGCTGTCAGTGGTATAGCTTACACCGGGCTGTAATTCGGGAAGCGGAATGCCTGCCGCAATGGGACCCAGGATGGGAACGTGTAGCGTATTGCCTGTTTGAACGATCTGATTGACTTTTTCGGTCAGCCGTACACCGCGCGAGACCCGGTTGTCGCGTTCCAGATACCCCATTTTTTCCAGCTGAAGGAGATAGTAATTCACAACCGAGGTCGAGGAGATATTAACCTTTTCGCCGATTTCCCGTATGGAGGGTGGACGTCCATTTCTAAGTTGGTACTCGTTTACGAATTCCAACACTTTGATGTGCTTGTCGGTAATTCCTTTGCTTTTTCGAACCATCATCATAGAAGCCTCCAGAGCATTCTTCGCTCATTTGTGCTATGAATGATACCCGAACGCTTGTTCTGTGTCAAGGTGTGCGAATCCCGGATCTATGGCTTTCGTATTGTCTGGGTGGGGTGGCGTTGTGAAAACCGGGCTGTTGGGCGAGGCGGATCATGCTCTTTGTCAAGCGCTAAGAGCCTATCCAAAAAATATTCTTGCGCCATCCCGCCCGGATATTCATGTCCGGGCGGTCTCATCCAAAGCCGCCTGAAGACGGCTAACGCGCGGCTATTCAGCCCGCTTGAGTGGACTTTGTACGAATAGCCCGGAGATTGATCTCTCCTGCGCGTTGAATGATTTTCAACCGACTACTAGTGGGAAAACCATAGCAGGACGGCAGGGAAAGAAAAATCCCCGCCGGATGTTTCGACGGGGATGGGCACATGGCAGGGTTGTCTCAAGGCGCCGGTGTTATCACTGCCACGCCCGTCCACGAGAAGACGCGTTTCTCGCTGACCGCTCCTGCCGAGACGTAAATTGGCTGTCCCTGTTCGTCTACGCCGGTCTGGCGGACGGTGGTGACCCACCAGCGGATCACATGCGCAAGGTTGTCGTTCGGGCGGAGGGATGTCGGCACGATATATTTCGTGTCGGTGACATAAGCGATGACGCGCTGCCCCTGGCTGGAAGTCACATCTTCAACAATCACCTGATAGGCTTCGTTATCTCGCAGGGCGCCAGTGGACGCCCATTGCAGGGTCACTACGTCGTTTGCCAGAGTGAAGGCGGCGCCGTCGGCAGGCAGAAGCAGGTTCGGGGCGGGGTAGGGAGGCGGAAGGGTCGCTGTGGGTGTCGGTCCGGGGGTGGCGAATCGTTCGCACAACGGAATGATGATGGGGATTCCTACAAAGACATTGTCGGTGGATAGTCCGTTATAAAATTTGATCGCTTCCTGCGGGACGTTGTAATTCGCCGCAATGCTGGAAAGCGTGTCATTTGCCTGTACCGTATAGGAAATTTTTTCGCAGGCTTGTGCGGTTTGGGTTGCTTCATTGGGGATCGCTGTCGGCGGCGGGGCGGGCGTGGGAGTGGGATAGGGAATCTTGAGGACTCGCCCTGCGGCAATGTCGCAGTTGGCTGGCAGGTTATTGAGTACGACGATGCTTTGAACCGATACGCCGAACGCAACCGCGATCCCTCCGCAGGTATCGCCGGTACGTACGGTGTAATCGAAGGGCGGCAATGGCGTTTGCGTAGGGATGAGGGTGGCTGTGGGGGTTTCTGTCGGAGTAAATGTAACGGTTGGGGTAAAGGTCGCGGTTCCCGCTGGTGTGGGCGCAACCAATTGTTGTCCGCCAATCCCCAGACTGAGAACAAGGTACACACTCGCCGCGCCGATCAGCAGGATGACCACCAGCGCGCCCAGCGCGGCAGGCAGGCTGAGGGTGATTTCGGGCATACGGCTCGCCTGCATTTCCGTTTCGAGTTTTTTCGATTTGGGGGCGGCTTTGGCTGTCAATTCGGTACCGCACACAAGACAGCGCGTTGCATTTTCGCTCAAGCGTGTCCCGCATGTGGGGCAGACAATGGTTTTTTGTTTCGATGAAGGTTCTTGAATCATACGAGCGGACATTATACCATCTAACACTTTTCGGTTATTTTGCCCGTTTGGGGGATCCGTGTTCGGCGTGCCGGGCTGGCGTCAACTCACAGCAAGCCCTTTGCCGCATTCTCCAGGTCATGATAGATGGGAATGAACTGTGTGACCCCCACCAATTCCAGAACCTTGACCACGTTTTCCTGCGGGCTGAGAAATGCCATCTTCCCGCCCCGGCTGACGACCGTTTTGGCGGTGTTGACCAGCATGGGAATGCCGACTGATGAGACATAATCCACCTGCGAAAGATCCACAAGCACGCGCATCCCCTCGCCCGCACAGCGGTTCACGAACTGGACCTCGATGCTGTAGGTTCCATTCAGGTCCAGTCTGCCTTCGAGTTTAATCAAACGAATGCCGTTTTGGAGTTCAGTATATTCGAGTTTCATGGTGTTTTCGCTCTATCCCATTTTACTTGGATACGAAAACGGACATGTCCGCCGCGTTTCAACGAAACGTAAAGAATTTATCGAACCCGCCGATTTCAAAGATTTCACGCAGGTAGGGGTTGCAATTCATCAATACCAGCGACTTGTTCAGGGAATCGGCCTCTCTTTTGAAGAGGATCAATGCCCGGATGCCGGATGAGTCGAGAAAGGTTGCCCGGGCGAAATCCACCTGTATCTCCGTCGCCTCCCCGGCAGAAAGAGTCTGTCGGTTGGCGTTTCTGAATTCGTCCTGTGTGGCATAATCAATCCCACCGCTCAGGATGATTCTGGCGGCATTGCCGTGGAATTCGACAGATATGGTCATGAACAACTCCGGTATCCTGTTCAAGGATACCACAAGAGACGCAGTCGGGAAAATGCACAGACCACCAGCCGTTGCCTCCCTTGCAGCGATGCTTCATCCTGCCGATGGCGAGAGGGACGGGGAAGATCAGGTTACGCGCGCGGGTTTTCGTGAGGTTTGAGCAATACCTCCTTTTCGAACAACACCCGCAGACCATTCTCGATCACCTGTTTCGTTCCGGCGTCTAGCGGCGCGGCGATCCACTCCCGCGTGGTAAAGCCATATTCGATTTCCAGACCGCTCTCGTACCACACGCGCAGGGAGGTCAGTTTTCCGTGTTCTTCCATGCGTTTGGTGATGACGACCCCGAAATCCCTCAACCATTCGGTTTGGGCGAGATATTTTTGCGGATCGTTGACGATGATGACCAAATCCACATCGGAGGTCGGATTTGCCTGCAGACGGGCGTACGAACCTGTCAGCGCAACCGCGCGAATATCCCTGCGGCGCCTCGCCCAGCGCATAAAATCCTCGATGAAGTCAATGACCTGGATCAATTTCTTCATATTCCTCCGCGCGACCGGTTGACGAGGACATTATAATGGTTTCATGCTGTATGTTGGTTGTCCGATCTGGTCGTTCAAGGGATGGGTGGGGAATTTTTACCCGAAAGGCACAAAACCCGCCGATTTCCTGCGCGAGTACGCGCGCAGGTTGACAACCATCGAGGGCAATACCACCTTCTATGCCGTCCCTGCCGGAGAGACCCTCGCGGCTTGGGTTGCGGATACGCCCGGGACATTTCGCTTTTGCCCGAAGATCCCAAAGCAAGTCAGCCACGAAGGGAAACTGACGGATCACATTAACGACGCGCGCGCGTTCGCGGAGGTGATGAAAAGGCTCGGTATTCGGCTGGGTCCGATGTTCCTGCAACTCCCGCCTCGATTTTCCCCGAAACTGATCGGCGACCTGTCAGCCTTTCTCTCCGCCTGGACCTCCGACGTGCGCCTTGCGGTGGAAGTCCGCCATTTGGATTGGTTCGATCCCCCGTACGATGAAGCGCTCGACGAATTGCTTGCGGAACATAACATGGCGCGCGTGACGATTGACACGCGTCCGATACGGAGTCTGTCCGGGGACGCGATCTTAACAGGATCCATATATCAGGCTTTGCTCGAAGCCCGGGAGCGCAAACCAGACCTCCCCGTCGTCCCGAAGCGCACGTCCGATTTCGTCTTCGTCCGATATATCGGTCATCCGGATTTGCAGGTCAACCGTCCGTTTCTCGACGAATGGGCGGATTATTTTTCTTCCCAATTGCAGGGTGACGCGGATGTGTACGTGTTTTGCCATTCCCCCGATAATTTGATCGCGCCAAACCTGTGCCGCGAACTCCATCGGCGGGTCTCGCAGCGGGTGAGTATCCCTGCCCTGCCATGGGGCGCACAGCCTGTTCAACCGGAACAGGGCAGGCTGTTCTAGTTCTCAGGGAACTCTCATCGGCAGGCGGCATTATTCACTTGACAATCCCCCCGCTTCTCCATACAATACCGCCCAATATGCGCAACAACCGTCTGCATCATCATCACGGTGCAACTCCCTCCACCGGACGGGCGGCTTAGGCGCGCGTAATTCTGCGTATTCCATTTCGAGGCTCCCGCTCCGGCGGGAGTTTTTGTTTTCCAGAGGCACCATGTTGAAAATCCTTGACCCCAAAACTGCACAAGAAACCATCCTGCGGCGCTTGCCGTTCGGCGATGAGACCGTTCCCGCCTCCGTGCTGGATGGCATCGAAGCGATCTTCCGCGAACGCCTCACCCCCAGCGAGGCGGTGACGCGCATCCTGCGCGACATTCGCACGCAAGGAGACTCGGCGCTTCGTTCCTGGACCGAAAAACTGGACGGCGCAACGCCGGACCGTTTCCTCGTCCCCAGCCGCGATTTGCAAACGGCGCTTGATTCGATTTCGTCGGACGAGCGCGCCGCCCTCGAACTGGCTGCCCGGCGCATTCAGGACTTCTACACCAAACAACCGCTGACCTCCTGGCTCACCCAGGCAATGGGCGGCGTGCTGGGGCAGTTAATTCGCCCGATCCAACGCGTGGGACTGTACATCCCCGGCGGGACGGCGCCTCTCCCCTCGAGCGTCTTGATGTCTGCCGTGCCTGCAAAGGTGGCAGGCGTGAAAGACATTGTGCTGGCTGTCCCGCCCCGGCACGGGATGGGAACACTCGCCCCGATTATTCTGGCTGCTGCCGCGCTCGTTGGCGTGGAAGAAGTTTACGCGATGGGCGGCGCCCAAGCCATCGGCGCGCTGGCATACGGCACAGAATCCATCCGTGCAGTAGATAAGATCTTTGGTCCCGGTAATTTGTTCGTCACCCTGGCAAAAAAGCAAGTCTTTGGCGATGTCGGCGTAGATGGGCTGGCAGGTCCCACAGAGACCGTCGTCATTGCAGATGATTCGGCGAACCCCGCCTGGGTTGCCTCCGACCTGCTCGCGCAGGCAGAACATGACGTGCTGGCTTCCGCCATTTTGCTCACGCCATCCAGGCGGCTTGCCGAAGCCGTGCAGGTGGAAGTCAGTAAACAAATGGAAACCCTGCCCCGTGCCGACATCGTCGCACAGTCCCTGCAAAATAGAGGCGGCATCGTTCTCACCAAAGACCTCGACGAAGCCATCGCGCTTTCCAACGCGTATGGCCCCGAACACCTGTGCCTGGCTGTCGAAGACCCCTGGGCGTGGAGCGAAAAGGTCATGTCGGCTGGCGGCATTTTCATGGGCGAGTATTCGTTCGAAGTGCTTGGCGATTATGTGGCAGGTCCAAGCCATGTCATGCCCACAGGCGGCACTGCGCGCTTTGCCTCTCCGCTCACCGTGTGGGATTTTGTCCGCATCATCAGCCTGGTCGGCTTGAACGCAGCCAGCGGGCGCGAGTTATCCAAAACCGCCGCCGTCCTTGCCCGTGCGGAAGGTCTCGAGGCGCACGCGCGTTCGGCAGATCAACGAATTGTGAACTCTTCCGTTTCTGACAGGATTCACCACAGATGAAATGGATTTTTGAATGCTTTTTATCATCAGCGTTTATCTGTGTTCATCTGTGGTTTTGTTCTGGTAATTACGGAAGAACCGAATTGTGTAAATCGCTGCGTTCGTTGCAGTGAAATTTTCCAAAAAGGAGAAAAGAAAAATGTCACCCCGTTTCTATCGTTTGTTGGTCTTCGTCCTCCTCGCAGCTGTTGTGCTGGCAGCCTGCGGCTCCAAGCCCGCCGAGGCGAAGGTCATCCGCATCGGCACACAGCCCTGGATCGGCTACGGTCCCTGGTGGATTGCCCAGGAGAAGGGCATCTTCGAAAAATACGGCTTGCAGGTCGAACTGGTTGACTTCGTCGAAGACAAGGAAGTCAACGCCGCCTTTGCGTCCGGGAATATGGATGCCGCCAACCTTGCCACGCACACTGCCATCAAACTCTTCGCTTCCGGGCTGGACCTGAGGATTGTCCTGCTCGAAGACGCCTCCTACGAAGCCGACGCCATCCTCGCGCCCAGCGCAGTGACTTCCATCGCCGACCTGAAAGGCAAGAAAACCGCCTATGAAGAAGGCACCACCAGCGACCTGCTTCTGAACTACGCACTCTCACAAAACGGCATGAGCCTGACAGACATCACCCCCGTCTTCATGCCCGCCTCCGATGCAGGCGCCACCCTCATCGCCGGTCAGGTGGATGTAGCCGTGACCTACGAGCCGTACATCTCTGCCGCCTTAGCCGAAAACAGCGACCTCAAACTGCTCTACACCGCCGCCGAACGCCCCGGCCTGATCTCCGATGTGCTCGCCGTCCGCGCAGACCTGGACCCGAAGGTTGTGACCGCCCTGCTTCAGGTCTGGGATGAGGCGCTGGCGTTTTACAACAGCAATCCCAGCGAGGGCAAAGCCATTATCGCCAAAGCAGTGGGAGCCTCTGCTGATGAATTGCAGACCGCCTTCGACGGCGTACAGTTCTATTCGCTTGCCGAGAATAAAGCCGAATTGACCGGCGAATTTGCCGCCATTCTCAAGGATGTTGCGGAAGTCGCCAAATCCATCGGCTTGTTCGATACCATCCCCGATTTGACCCGTATCGTGGACGTTTCGGCGTACCCGTAAATCTCAAATTGGGACCTGACAGGTCGCTCGAAGACCTGTCAGGTCTTTTGTGTAAAATATCCGCATGAACTTACCCCCGCTTATCAAACGAAAACGCCGCCTGCTCGATCTGCGGGCAGATATACCGCCGGCTCTCTATGCTGGAGCAGGCGCTGCATTTATTGCAGTGTTCTTTTTGGCATGGTGGCTGGTCACTTCGCTGGGTTGGGTGCAGCCGATTTTCCTGCCGCCGCCTTCAGCCGTCGTGCAGGAAGTGGTATCGCAATTTCAA
Organism: Chloroflexota bacterium; assembly: GCA_013388685.1. Classification (GTDB taxonomy): domain Bacteria; phylum Chloroflexota; class Anaerolineae; order Anaerolineales; family Villigracilaceae; genus Defluviilinea. The sequence continues at coordinate 11,585 of JACAET010000035.1, forward strand.
GCCGGTACATTGTGGGTGGATGTGCGCGCCAGCGTATACCGCATCTCAGTGGGGTGGATCCTTTCGACCCTCTTCGCTCTGCCCATTGGCATTTTGATGGGAAATTTCCGTTTCTTCGAAGGGCTCTTCGAGCCTTTCATTGATTTTGTCCGTTACATGCCGGCAGTGGCGTTTGTACCGCTGACCATCCTGTGGGCGGGGGTGGGCGACAGTCAGAAGTTCATCATCTTGTTCATCGGCACGTTTTTCCAGCAGGTTTTGATGGTGATGGATAACGTCAAGACCGTGCCGTATGAAATGATTCAGGTCAGTTATACGTTTGGTTTGAGCAAGTGGGAAATTTTGCGGAAGGTCATCCTGCCTGCGGCTTTGCCCGGTATTTGGGATACGCTCCGTATTACGCTGGGCTGGGCATGGACGTATCTTGTCGTAGCGGAACTGGTTGCGGCGAATGTCGGTTTGGGATACCGAATCATGCGCGCCCAGCGCTTTCTGCAGACGGATACGATCATCCTGGGCATTCTAGTGATCGGTATTTTGGGGTTGATTACAGATTACGTCTTCAAGTTTGCCTATCGCGCCTTGTTCCGCTGGGCGGAGAGGAGGATGTAGGCAATGCTGCGTGCGGAGAATATCTGGAAGGTGTATAACCCAGGCGGCAAAGATCAGGTGGTGGCGATCCGTGACCTGAATTTACAGGTGGGGGAGAACGAGTTTGTTTCGATCATTGGTCCGTCGGGTTGTGGGAAGTCCACGTTTTTGTTGATGGCAGCGGGGCTGGATGAACCGTCGGCGGGGAAACTGCTTTTTGAGGGGCAGCAGGTTGAAGGTCCGAGCGCGAAGCGGGGAATGGTCTTCCAGAGTTACACGTTGTATCCCTGGCTCACTGTGGCGGAGAATATCCGTTTTGCGCTGCAGAAATCTGGCATGGAGTTGAGCGCGCAAAAATCGCTGGTGGAGGAGTTTATCTCGCTGGTGGGGCTGCGTGGATTCGAGAACGCGTACCCGAATCAACTTTCGGGCGGGATGCGCCAGCGGGTGGCGATTGCGCGGGCGCTGGTGTATCGTCCGCAGATGTTGTTGATGGATGAACCGTTTGGCGCGCTCGACGCGCAGACGCGGCGCTTGATGCAGGAGTTGTTGTTGAATGCCTGGGAGACGCATCGCACGACGGTGTTATTTGTGACGCACGACATCGAGGAGGCGCTTCTGCTTTCGGATCGTGTGTATGTGATGACGGCGCGCCCGGGCACCATCAAGGCTGAGATTCGGGTCCACCTGCCGCGCCCGCGTCAGGTCGAAATGGAAACCTCGCCCGCCTTTTTGGCGCTGCGAAAGCAGTTGCTGGGGTTGATCAAAGAGGAAGTCACTCCACATTTGTAATTTTGCGCCTTACGTCCAACACTGCGATTTTGGTCGAATGATTGAAGGGGCTTGGATCGACGATTGGTTTGCCAACCATGTTGCAACCGATGAAGTCCTGAGGGACGGGGATCAAGTCTCTGATGTTCAAGTAGCCATCGCTGCACAATTCTTCGAGGGTTTGCAGATACTCTTTTCCGCTGACGAAGAGCGCGTTGTTGACGGCAACCAGCATGCCGCCGTCTTTCACCAATGGACGCACTTTGTTGATGAGCCGCGCGCTCTCGTGGACGAGGTCCACTTTGCCTTTTGTTGTGGTGGAAAAAAAGGGCGGGTCGAGCAGGACAAGGTCGAAGAGTTGACGCGATGCTTTGAAGCGGGCAACAGCAGAGAAGAAGTCTGTGGTGAGAAAGTCTGCTTTGTGGATGGGGAAACCGTTGAGGGAATAGGTCTCTTTAGCGAGGTTGAGGAAGGCGCGGCTGCGGTCGGTTTGGATGACTCGTTCGGCGCCGCCCGCCATTGCTGCGGCGCCCAGGCTGCCGGTGTAGGCGAAAGTGTTCAAAACGGTTTTGCCCTTCGCATTCTCGATGAGCCACTTCCGCAGGTTGCGGGTATCGAGGTAGAAACTGGCGTCGCGGTTGAGGGTGAGGTTGACGGCATACCACACGCCGTGTTCGCGGATTTTGCGGTCGGGTCTTTCGCCGAAGAGCGGAACGCCGCGTTTTTCATCGAGGGTTTTCCCGTTTCTGATTTTGGTGATGGAGGCGCTCAGCCAGGGTAGAGAAGAGTGTACATGGGCTGCGGCTTCTCGAATCATTGCAAGGTTGGGATGTTCGGCGTAATCATGAAGGACCAGTGTAGTACCGTACACATCCAGCACAAGGTCTGCGAAGCCTTCGGTGAATCCGTTGAAGAGGTGGACGGCGCTCTCGTGTGGAGGGGCAAGCAGAGGCGCGCGGCAGGCGATGGCTTCATCGAGCAGGGAAAGGATAGCATTCATATCGCAAGTCTAACCGATGATTTTATGCTTAGACCTCTTGCAAAAGTGCGCCGGAGGGCGCACAGTACGCCTTCGCGTAAGAGACAGTCTCCCCTGGCGCTTGCCCGCCATTGCGAAGCATCCCCGAAGCGAAGCGGGAGGGCAAGTGTACCGTCGGCTGACGTATGCAAGGGGTTTATTGTGGTTTTTCTCAGTGTTTTCGTGACTCCGTGATTAAACTCCGGGTTTTCAAGGCAAATTGATTGCTCGACTGATTTGGAAAAGTACAACATGTTGTTTGAAACTGAGGGACCGTGATCTCGCGTTCCTGCGTAAGGTGAGTTGATCATCCGCCTGTTGTGTGGGTGATGTAAGAAGCCTCCCGTCCCGGCTGTCCGAACCGTATCCTGCAACGGATTAGGAATGATTAAGAATTCATCCAGCGCTTTGGTTTCTCTATCCGTTTTAGGGTAAACTCGCCCCAGTTCGTGTTTTCCTTGCGAGGTGACGTATGTCGAATCAAGTCGTTCCACAAGGGGTCAAACAACCGCTGGTGCGTGGAGCAGAAAAGGCAAAACAGGCACGCGCGGCGTATTCTGCGCGGGCATCCTCCGATTTCTACGGAGCGGTCGGTTGGATTGCCGGACTTGTCCTTACGCTTTTTGTCTCCATTCCCGTTATTTGGTTGTTATACACCAACGCCTCCCGCGCCTCCCGGGCGGACGTGCTGACCCTCGGCATTGCGGTTGCCTGGTGGCTGAACCCGCTCTCCCTCGGCGCGCTGGGCTATGTGCTGAGCAATGTCCGCTCCTGGCGCTGGTGGAGTATTCTTGGCTTTCTCGCCTGGGCGGGAGTGAATGCCCTTGTTTCCGCTGCCATCGTCTCTGAGAGCGCCCGCCTTCTCATTCTCAATGGACTGCTCATTCTCGGATACGTCATATTAGGACTGCTCTTTCTCTACGTACAGTTGCGCGTCTTCGTTTGGGCGGCATCGGGGAAGCCTGCCCGCTTCTTCTTTGGACTTGTAGGCTGGTCTGCCCTCAATGGGTTGCTCTACTGGGCGGTCATCAACCCCGAAGTGCTGAACATCATCCTCGTGGTGCTTGGATTTGCCCTGCGCATCGTTTTTGCCATTGCTTTCGTTGTGATTCAATTCGTGGCGATCTTCTGGTTCATGGCGCAGTCGCGTGTCGAGATCATCCGCCCTGGCGACCCCAAACAGGTCACGTTCGACGATTACAAAGGACAACCCAACCTGATCCGAATGGTGCGGCAGTGGATTTCCCTGCTCTCCGACCGTCAGCAATTCCAAAAGATGGGCGGTCAGTTCATCAACGGATTGCTCCTTTATGGCGAACCCGGTACCGGCAAGACGCTCCTTGCCAAAGCTATGGCGGGCGAGGCTGGGATTGCTTTCATCTCGATAGAGGGTTCGGGATTCCGCGCCATGTTCTGGGGTGTGGATGTACTCAAGATGATTCGCTTCATTGGGCAAGCGCGCAAACTGGCGAAGGAATACGGCGCCTGCATTGCCTACATTGATGAAATTGACGCCGTGGGCGCCTCACGCGGCGGCGTGATGGGCGGGCAGACGGGCATCGGCGTGGGTATGGGCGGCATGTTTGGCGGAGGGTCCGGCGCGCTCACCCGCCTGCTGTATGAAATGGACGGCATCAACGAACTTTCCCGCTGGGAGAAAATCCGCGCCCGCTGGTATCAATTCCGCAAGAAGCCCGTCCCTCCGCGCGACTGGCACATCCTGTTCATGGGTTCCACCAACCGACCCGATGTGCTCGACCCGGCGTTGACGCGTCCCGGTCGCTTCGACCGCACGGTGGTGGTCAACAAGCCCGATCGTGCCGGACGCCGCGAGATGGTGAAATACTACCTGAACAAAATCAAGACCGATGAGACAGTGGATATCGAAGCCATCGTCAGCGATACGGCATGGGCAACGCCCGCCCGTATCATGTCTGCCATCACAAAGGACGCTGTGCGCCTTGCCTTGTTCGACGGTCGCGACCGCGTCTCTCAGGCAGACATCGAACTTGCCTTTCAAGAACAGGCGATGGGCTTGGAAAACCCCGTGGAGGAGATGCAGGAGGATCAGCGCCGGCAGATCGCCTACCACGAGGCGGGTCACGCTGTGGTGCAATATTATCTGCGTCCCGACGAACGCATCGTGCGCGTGAGCATTATCCGTCGTTCGGAGGCTCTCGGTTACGTTTTGCCCGTCCCCAATTACGACATCTACTCCCTGCCGCTCCGAACCTTCGTGGCAGACATCCTTGTCTCGATGGCGGGGCATGTGGCAACCAAGCTGTTCCTCGGCGAATACTGGACCGGCGCCACCGGCGACTTCCAGAACATTCGCGCCCGCTTGTGGCAGTTGGCGCACTACGGTTACTTCGGTCCACCGCTGGATATGTCGCAGGGAATGAACGTTGGGAAGGAAAAGACTGAACTGGTGGAAAAATTCTGGCAGCGGCTCGAACAGCAGACTGAAACCATCCTGCTGGCGCATACGGCGGAGGTCCACGCAGTGGCGCATGCGCTTCTCGAGCGCAACGATCTGACCGGCAGGGAGTGCATCGAGGTCATCCGCTCTGCGGCTGGTTCTGCAGAGGCGGTGGATAGCGAACTACTGCTGAAATCGCTGGTGGAGGAGACCATCATTGACGGAAAACAAAGCAAGAACGGCAAATCGGAAGAGCCGAAGTCGAAGCCGAAGCGCAAAAGCGCTGCAAAACCGAGGGCGAAAATGAAAAAGCGGAGTTCCTGATCGGAGAGCGGTCGGTATACGATTTTTCCGTTGAACATGCGAGGCCTGTTTTTGAATCACAAGCCGCCCTCCTACACGAGGGCGGCTTTATGTTGAGCGATGGACCTTCCCTTCACTTCCACGACCAGAAGGCAATGAATCCTGTGGTCAGCGGGCGGGGTTCGAGCGTTCCCGAGGCGGCGACGACTGCGATGGAAGGCGTTCCGTCGGGCGCGAGGTAGGAGAGTACGAGGTTGTTGCTGTCCGGCGACCAGATAGTGACGGACTGATGATACTGGTCGAAGTAAGGGAGAATGTTGAGAAACTGGTCGGTGGGGCGGTAGGCATACAGTTCACGGCTTTGGCCGGTCTTCACATCCAAAACTTTGAGTTGCAGGGCGTATTGCTGTTCTGTTGACCCGCTGCCTTCCTCGGGGGTGATGGGCAGCAGGATGAAGTAGGCAATCTCGCGGTTATCCGGCGACCAGAAAAAAGCGATGATGTTTTCGTCCACCACCACCTCTTCGGCTGTCTCCAGATCGTGGACGTGCAGGCTGCCGACTGTGCCGTCGGAGAGGGCGCGTTGGGCGTCGAGATAGGCGAGTTTGGCGCTGTCGAACGACCAGGCGAAGGCGGTCTTGGCGATGAATGTGCCGATCACCTGCGGGTTTACGCCGGTTCCATCGGTGACAAGGAGTTCGTTTTTACCTTCCGTGCGACGCGTCAGGGCGATGCGGCTTCCGTCTGGCGACCAGGCTGGGGCTTGAAAGGAAGCGGGCGTCCATTCCAGCGCATATTCCATGACGGTTCCACCCATCCGTAAAAAGGAAAGATGAGCGGGGGTGGCGGTGGTCTCGCTGCCGGCATGGACGATCAGCGTGCTTCCGTCGGGCGCCCAGGACCAGTAATAGGGGGAGCCGGCGTCGAGAATTTTTGTTTCGCCGCCTGCCGCCGGAACGCTCTTCAGAATGATGTTGGTTCGAGGGGCGGTGGTGGTGATGAAGCCGATGTTGGCGTTATCGGGCGACCAGTTCAGGTAGAAAGGGTATTCGCTTCGACTGGCATATACCTGCCCGGTGGTTTCTTCCTCGAGATCATGGACGAATAGTTTTGTCTCGGTGATCTCGCCTTCGGTGCTCAAGCCGACAAAGGCCAGGCGGTTTCCGTCCTTCGACCATACGGGGAATTGGTAATAGCGGAACGGAGCATTTGGGTCTTGCGAGAGGATCGAATCGTCGGTGAGTTGGGCGAGCTTGCCGCCGGCTTGATCCGAGAGGTATATGTTGCCGTCCGTGCCGATGTAGGCGATCAAGCCGGATTTTCGTTCGAGAAGCGGCAAGAGCGGGCTTTGCGGAATTTGCGTATCCTGCGGCATGCAGGCGGTGACCAGCACGGCGGCAAGCGTGAGTAAAATATTCTTCTTCATTCTCTTGTCCTGAAATAAACAATGGCGGCATCCAGCGAGGGATCTTTGCCTGGAAGGATTTCATCCCACCCTGTCTCGATCGGTATATCGGGCAGGATGCCGGTGATGCCGATTTCCCTGCCGTTGGGCAGGATGAAGGAAGTCGTTTCGATATAGACGCGCGAACCGTCGGGGAGGAGAAATACCGTGGACGTTTCGACCGCGCCTGTGGTGGGTTCGCCGATAATCACGGCGCGTTCGTGCATTTGCAGACTTCCTGCCAGAATTTCCGGAAAGCCCTGGGTGTGTTTGCCGACCAGTACGACCAGCGGCACATTTTGAGAGTCGAATACGTTCTCTCCCGGTATTTCGATCATTTGCTCGTCTGTGCGGTTGTAGAATTCGCCGAGTTCGCCGTTGTGAAACAGGGAATACAGGGTATCCAAGGGGAAACTGCCGGATGAACCGGCGATGCGCAGATCCAGAATCAGACCTTCGAGTTTTTGATTGGTGGTCAGCGTTTCCATCGCCGCGACCACGTCGTTCAACAGGTTGTCGTAGGGAACGGGCGGAAAGAGCAGGTACCCGTATGAGGTTCCGACGATCTGTCCTGCCTCCAGGCGGACGTTTGCCGTCAGCCTGCCGCGCTGAACTTCGACCTCTCGTTTTGCCCCACCCGGCGCTTGCACGGTCAATGTGACCGTACTGCCGGCCGGTCCGCGCACGCGCTGGACGGCATTGATGCCCTCCTCCAGAAGAACGGGTTTTCCGTCAATGGCGAGAATGCTTTCGTGCGCCTTCAACCCCGCTTTTTCGGCGGGGGAGCCGTCAATAATGGCAAGCAGGATGATGTGGGGCTGGGGGTTCGGGTCGAAGCCTACGAAGGCGCCGATGCCCTCGTAGGTGGAGTTGTCCGTGATGTCGGTTTCGACGCGTTCCCGCCGCGACTGATAGAGCAGGCTGGATTCGGGCAGGTCGTCCTCCAGGCGGCGGAGCAGTTGGTCGAACTCTTCGGCGGTCAAGCCGCGCTGGATTTCTGCCTGATATTTTCCCTTCAGCGCTGTCCAATCCACGTTCGCCGTATCGTAGTAGATGTAATTCTCCTGAAGGATCGTCCATAAGGCTTCGAGCGTTTGGGCATGATGTTCCTGCAAGGTCATTTGCGGACCGAACGTTCCCGTTGCGGGTTCTTCGTCGTCCAGCGGAATCAATCCGGCGCAGGAGGAAACCGGAACCGACAGGAGCAGGAGGAGGAGCGGAAAGACCAACTTTCTTTTCATGGAAAACCTCATCAAGGTTCAGTTTCAATACTTCCGAGACGATGGGGAATGCGGCAAAATTACGAGAATCGGCGGTTTATCGAAACACCATCGAATCCCGACGTTTCTAAATTTTTCGGATGTTTTTGGGGTTGAATACCGAGATGAGTTTCATGCCCGTGCCGATGGCGGCTTGGGCGCCCTCATCCAGTTCCACCCAGTAAAAACTGCGGTGACGGGAATACGGCTCGATGCGCACCACCGTGCCGCTGAACCACTCGCCGCGCCCCCAGGTTTTCTCATCGAGGAAAATCTGCACCCGGTCGCCAATGCGGATTTCTTCCACCGCCTACAAACCTCTTTCTGTCAGCCAACCCAGGATGCGGTCTGCCACAACCTGCCATTGGGGATCCAGCATCGAATCATGCGCCAGCCCCGGCAGAATGATCGCCTCTGTCCTGTAGGCGCGGGCGGTATCACGGATGGTTTTGAGGGGAACGACGGCGTCATTCTCTGCGCCAATGACCATCAGCGGCGTTTTGACGCGGCGCGGGCGGACAAGGTTCAGCCCCAGTTCGTCCAAGTAGGCGCGGAAGGACTCATCCTGAAGTTGACGGTGATAGGTTTCGAGCGCCTCCGCCGGCAGGTCTTTCGAGAACAGACCTTCGCGCGCCAGTTGCGGCGTTTCCACCACCGGGTACAGCCTCATCGTTACCAGCACCCGCAGGACAATGAGCGGATGCCGGCGAAAGACCTGCCAGGTGGACTGCCAAAGTCCGTAATAGGGGACAGGCGTCAGCAGGACGGCGGCAGGAATTTCGTGATGCGCCTCCAGGTATTTCTGTACGATGAACCCGCCCATCGAATGTCCGACCAGAATCGGGGGCTTTCCAATCTGCCGTACCGCCCAAGCCACGTCCTCCACATAGTCGGCAATCGAATGCCAGCGCAGGCGTTCATGCCCCTCGCTCCCGCCGTGTCCGCGCAGGCTCAAGGCATACGCATCGTAGCCCTTTTGGGCAAAGCAAGGCATGAAATGCTCGCGCCAGCACCAAGCCGCGTGCCATTTTCCATGCACAAAGAGAATGGGCGTCTCTTTGGCGTTCTCTGCCGCCTTTTCGTGAAGGAGTTCGAGTTTCATGGGATTACTTGCGTCTCGCGTACCAGATCGCCGCCGCCCCAATCAGGATGGCAATCGCCCCGTTATATGCCCACTGGATTTGTCCGGTCATAACACTGCCCGGCAGGATGTTCACTCCCTGCAAGACCCAAACCGCGCCGCTCAAAATCAACAGGACACCGAGTACAGACACGATAGTTTTCATCAAAACCTCTCCTCCAACGGTTTGACCGATTATACCTTGCGAGACGCCTCACTCCGCCCCGCCGCCTGTTCCTGTTTCCCCCAGCCGACTCTACCCGGCGGCTTTTCCTGTCTGTGATACAATAGAACACCCGTTCAACAATATAAGCCCAACAACCATGGAATTCAAACTACAAGCCCCCTTCCAACCCATGGGCGACCAGCCCGAAGCCATCCGCGGACTTGTGGACGGCGCGACAAAAGGCATGAAACACCAGGTTCTGCTTGGCGCCACCGGCACCGGCAAGACGTTTACCATCGCGTCGGTCATTCAGGAATTACAGCGTCCTGCCCTCATCATGGCGCACAACAAGACGCTTGCCGCTCAACTCTACGCCGAGTTCAAGGAATTCTTCCCGGAGAACGCCGTTTCCTATTTCGTCTCTTATTACGATTATTACCAGCCGGAGGCATACGTCCCGCGCCACGACCTCTACATCGAAAAAGAGACCGAAATCAACGAAGAGATCGAACGCCTGCGCCTCGCCGCCACCACCGCTCTCATGTCACGGCGGGACGTCATTATTGTTGCATCCGTCTCTTGCATCTATGGTTTGGGGAACCCGGAAGAATTCGGCAAAGGCACGGTCACCCTGCGGGTGGGGGAGTTGTACCGCCGCAATGCGCTGCTCCGTCAATTGATCGAATCGCAGTACCAGCGCAACGATATGGATTTGCGCGCCGGTACCTTCCGCGTGCGCGGCGACACACTGGAGATCATCCCCGCTTACGAGGACAAGCGCGGCTACCGCATTGCCTTCTTCGGCGATGAGGTGGAGCGCATCATGCAATTCAACCCGCTCACGGGTGAGATGTATGAAGAACTACAGGAAGTCTCGATTTACCCCGCCAAACAATATCTAACCGCCGCCGACAAAATGAAAGAAGCAATGGCCGACATCGAAGCCGAATTGGAAGAGCGGCTGAAATTCTTCAAGGAAACCGGTAAACATCTCGAAGCACAGCGCCTCGAACAACGCGCCCGCTACGACTTAGAAATGCTCAAGGAGGTTGGCTACTGCTCCGGCATCGAAAACTACTCCCGCCACCTCGACCGCCGCGCCCCGGGCACCCACCCGTGGACGCTGATTGATTTCCTGCCCAGCGATTATCTGCTCGTCATTGACGAGAGTCACATGACCGTGCCGCAAATCCGCGGCATGTACAACGGCGACCGCTCCCGCAAAGAGACGCTGGTGGAGTATGGCTTCCGCCTGCCGAGCGCGCTGGATAACCGCCCATTGAAATTTGAAGAGTTCGAAGAAGTGATGGGAACCACCATCTACACCTCCGCCACGCCGGGACCGTACGAGATGGGCAAAGCGGAGCAGGTCGTCGAGCAGATCATCCGCCCAACGGGGCTGGTGGACCCCGAGGTGGAGGTGCGTCCCACCAAAGGGCAGGTGGATGATTTGGTTGGAGAGATCAAGCAGAGGGTGGAAAGAGGCGAGCGAGTCCTGGTCACAACGTTGACGAAGCGGATGTCCGAGGACCTGTCTGAGTATTTGCAGGAGTTGGGCATCAAAGTCCATTACCTGCACTCGGAGGTGGAAACGCTGGAGCGGGTCGGCATCCTGCGCGATTTGCGCCTGGGGGTTTTCGATGTGGTGGTGGGCATCAACCTGCTGCGCGAGGGGCTCGATTTACCTGAAGTGTCGCTGGTGGGGATTCTCGATGCTGATAAAGAAGGCTTTCTGCGCTCGGAGACGGCGCTGATACAAACCATTGGGCGCGCCGCGCGTCACGTCAACGGACGCGTGATCATGTACGCGGATAAGGTGACCGACTCGATGAAGCGCGCCATTGACGAAACCAACCGCCGCCGCGCCAAGCAGATGAAATACAACGAAGAGAACGGCATCGTGCCGATCAGCATCCACAAGGCGATCCACGACCTGACCGAGGAATTCTCGCAGAAGGCTGTGGCGGAGATGAAAGGCGAATACAAGGTGAGGGAGAAAGGCGCCATTCCCCGCAACGAGTTGAAGCAGATTATTCACGAACTGGAAAAGCAGATGAAGGAAGCGGCGAAGAATCTGGAGTTTGAGCGCGCCGCCGCCTTGCGCGATGAATTATTTGATTTGAAGAGCCTGCTGGCGGAGGATGAAGGCTTGAAGCCGTGGGAGAGGATTAAGTTGATGGCGGGGGATGAGTGAAGGAAGTGATCAGTGTGCAGTAATCAGACTTCCGAAGTCTTCAAGATTTCGGAAGTCTGTTACTTCACACCCAACCCATGAAGTGCGCAAAACTTGCGGTGAGCAGGGTGACCAGAAATGCCGTGCCCAGCGTGATGAGCACGCTGACCGCCGCCCATTTGTAACTCTTGGTCTCTTTGTAAATGGTGATAATGGTGGTTGCACAAGGATTATGCAGCAGGGCAAACAACATCAGATTGACTGCCGTCAGCATTGTCCAGCCGTGACCGTTGACGAGCAGGTCGTAGATTCCAGCGCTCGTGCCGGGACCGTCCACCATCATGCCGGCGCCCATGTACACCATCATCATCGTAGGCACGACGATCTCGTTGGCAGGGATGGCGATGATGTATGCCAGCAGAATAACACCGTCAAGCCCCAGCAGCAGCCCGAACGGATTCAACCAATCGGCGATCATGCGGGCAAGGTTCGAGTCGCCGAGGTGGATATTCGCCAGAATCCAGATGATCGCGCCGGCGGGCGCGGCGGTTTGCATGGCGCGCCACAGTACGAAAATGGTGCGGTCAATGAGGGAGGTGTACAGGATGCGCGTTACGTTCGGTCTGCGATAGGGAGGCAGTTCGAGCGTAAATGCGGAAGCCTCGCCCTTCAAAACTGTTCGGGATAACAGCCACGACATCAGGAACGTGAACGCGACCCCGATCAGCACCACGCCGACCACTGCCCCTGCGGCGACGAAGGAGGTCAAGGCTGGGGGGAAGGCGGCGGCTACGAAAACGGTGGCCAGCATGATTAAAGTCGGGAAGCGTCCGTTGCAGGGAACGAAGTTGTTGGTCAGGATGGCGATCAGGCGTTCGCGCGGAGAATCAATCACGCGCGTCGCAACGACTCCTGCCGCGTTGCATCCGAAGCCCATCGCCATCGTCAGGGATTGTTTGCCGTGCGCGCCGGCTTTCTTGAACAGCCAGTCGAGGTTAAAGGCAACGCGGGGGAGGTAGCCGAGGTCTTCGAGGAAGGTGAAGGCGGGGAAGAAGATCGCCATCGGCGGCAACATCACGCTGACGACCCACGCAAGACCGAGATAAACGCCATCCCAAAGGAAGCCGGTGATCCACCAGGGCATGCCGATTTGATTGAATAAAGCGCGTCCCCCGTCGCCGATGCCGAAGAGGACATTGGCAATTGCCTCGGATGCAACGTTTGCGCCAGAGACGGTGAGCCAGATGACGATGCCAAGAAGAATCAGCATGATTGGCAGACCGGTGATTGGGGAGGTGACGAGGCGGTCTATCTTCTGGTCGAGGTCGTACTTCTTTTCTTGAACGGTCTTTACGGCGCGTTTGGCGATTTTTTCCGCTTCGCTGTACAGCGACTTCACCATTTCGTCGCGGAAACTGGTGGAGAGGGTTTCGCGTAGAGTTTCTGCCTTCGCAAGGATGTCATTGGGTTGAATGGTTGTGTGTTGCATGGTTGTCTCTCTGTGAAGATGTAAACAGGTTGTAACTCGTAACTTGTTTACCTGTGTACCTGTCTTTTGGTGTATCTGTCTACTGCCTTCCCTCCACCGACATCTTCCGGCTGAATTGCACTTCGGCTTGTTTTTGCCGCGCCACGCGTTGCGCGAGTTCACCGGAGAGAAGCGCCTGCTGCACTTTCGAGTCCCCGTCCAGCAAACGGATCGCCAGCCAGCGCGCGTTCGGAACGCCGGGCGCAATCCCTTCGATCATGGGGACAAGTTCGCGTACGGCTTTTTGGAATTCAGGCGTGCCTTCCACGCGCAGCGGCTTGGTGATGATCTCACCGCTGATCACGTCCGCCACGGTGGCGAGCAGGGTATGAATCCCTTCGTTGGTGCGCGCTGTGACCGGCACGGCAGGGATACCGAGATCGCGGCTCAACGAGCGCGCATCCACCTCGAGTCCCTTGCGTTTGGCTTCGTCCATCAGGTTGATGGCGACCACGACCTTGTCGGTGATCTCCATCACCTGCATGACCAAATTCAAATTGCGTTCGAGCGCGGTCGCATCCGTGACGACAATGGTGCAATCGGGTTGCCCAAACAAAATAAAGTCGCGCGCCACTTCTTCATCCTGCGAGGCGGAGAGGAGCGAGTATGTGCCGGGCAGGTCAACCAGTTTGTAGCGCACGCCGTTGAATTGATAGCCGCCTTCGGCGCGGGTGACGGTCTTGCCGGGCCAGTTGCCGGTGTGTTGTTTGAGTCCGGTCAACGCGTTGAAGAGCGTGGACTTGCCGGTGTTCGGGTTGCCCGCCAGCGCAACCACGCGATCGAAGTTTCCGATTTTGAATCCCATTTGTTCCAGGCTGTAGAACGCGGGGCAAGAGTCGCAGTGTTCAGTTGGGAGTGTTGGTTTTGTTGTCATGGTTTTTCTCTCTTGGAGTAGACAGGCACACAAGTACACAGGAAAACAAGCGCCCTATACAGGGTATATCTGTTTACGTGTTTACTTGTATACCTAAACGGGTCTCACCCAAATCCGCGCCGCCTGGTCCTTGCGCAGCGCGATCAACGTGCCTCGCACGCGATAGGCGCGCGGGTCGCCGAAGAAATTTCCGAGTTCGGGATGGATCGTCGCGCCGGGCGTAAGACCCAGATCCAAAAAGCGGCGGCGCGTGAATCCCTGCACCGAGTCGTCGAGCATCACGATCTCGGCGCGCTGATCCTGCGAAAGATCGGCAAGCGGCACCGCGTTCGTTTTTGCGATTTCGCTTTCGGGCAATGTCGCCACGCCCACATTTGCGGCAACGGCTGGCGCGAGACGATATTCCGTTTCGCCGTCGCTCAACACGATTCGTCCCGGCGTTCTTTCTATAATTCGGATGACTTGTCCCAGGCGGAGTCCAGCCGCAAGGATCTGTTCGTACGCGATGGCTGGTTCGTCCTCGATATGAACGATTCTCACCGGACCTTCATCCTGCCGCGCCGTAATGGGCTGACTCTCCGCTGACGGCATTTTCCCCTCGCGTGTGGGGATGGGGTCTCCGTGCGGGTCGTGGGTGGGGTGACCCAGCGCCGCATCGAGGTCGTTGAGCTGCGCTTCGGTAAAAGAGTGTTCGCGCTTTTGTGCCGCGTCGTGAATTTTATTCAATGGCATGCGCGCTTCGTCCGCCAGGTAACGTTCCCACAGCCGGTGCGCGCGGACGACGTGCATCGCCCAACGCGTCCCCTCCGCGGTGAGATGGAGTTGCGAGCCATGCGTCTCGAGCAGCCCCTGCGATTCCATGTCGGCGATGAGACGGGTTATTTTTGCGCGCGGCAGGTTCAGGGTCCCGGCAAGGGATTCGGGCGAAGCGTGTCTGCCTTGTCCCTCGCGGTCGAGGAGATGCTTGAGCGCGTCCTCCAGTTGTTCGCGTTCCTTTGCGCTTCGCCAGTCCTTGTACAGCGTGAGGAGTCCATAACGCGGAAGGAAGGTCGCCGCGAGGAGGAGAATCGGAAACCAAATCCAGAAATTCATTGTGCTGTCTCCCAAATTACTTGATCAATTTACATGCAACGCCCCGAAGGTTTTCCCGAAGAAAAACCGCCGTGTCATTTGAACCTTTGGGACGGCGCGCAAGGTAATTCATTTGATCATCAAGCCCGTGACCCACAACAATAACATGCCGGTCAGCACGCCGCTGAACACGGTCATCGGCATGGCTTCGCGTTGGGTGTCCTTTTGAATGAGTTTTGCGATCTCGTAGACGACCTGAAAGATCGCGCCCGCGCCGATGGCGAGGAACAACACCGCGAGGAAGGGCGACGGAGCGTAACCGCCGATCCACGCGCCGAGGATGGCAGGACCGCCGCCGATGAGACCCATCCACGCGAGTGTGCTGATGCCCGGTCTATCGCGTAACACGGGAGCGATGATGCCCAGCCCTTCGGTAATGTTCTGGATGATGAAGCCGACGACGAGGAACGTTCCAAGCGCGATTTCACCGACGTTGTACGCCGCGCCGATGGCAAGCCCTTCGCCGAGGTTGTGAAACCCAATGCCGACCGCGATAATAAACGCAACGGATAACCTTCTTTGCGATTCATCGCCCGATGCGTTGACTTGTGAATTCGAGATCGCATCGAGCAGCAGGAACGTGCCCACCGCGCCGATGCCAATCAAGCCTATGCCCTGAAATGAGGAAGGCACGGCATTCGCAAATTCGAGCGCCTCGGCAAGCGTATCCAAACCGAGGAAGACGAGCAAGCCAGCCGTCGCCGCCATGAGGAAGGTCATGGCGCGGCGGCCCAGTTGACGCAGCGCGGGGAACCAGAAGATTCCGAGAAAGACCGGGATCACGCCGACGTAGATGCCGATCAGCGTGAAGCCCCAAAAGGTGGCGGCGGAGGGCTGCGGCGTTTCGAACGCGACCGGGATCTCCACCTCGAAGGGGATCGCGTTGCCGGTCATAACTTTGATGCCGTATGCCTCGCCGTACGACCACGCATAGTTGACTTGAACCTCCGCGCGACCGAGGCGCGGGATGGTTGCGTCCGGGCTCACCGTAAACGGCATGACCGCGTCGTTGACGATCACAGTCGCGATGGTGAGTTCATCTGGTCCCGTGTTGCGGACGTGGAGCGTAATGCGGTTCGGTTCGAGAGTGTAGCGTTCGATGTCGAGGTGTTCGACAGGTACGGGCGCTTCGAGATCGAGTCCGCCGCCGGTGGAGAGGAAGAGCGCGATCACTCCGGCGAGGAGAATGACCGGGACGAGAAGCAGGATGAAGGTCCGAAAGTTGAAGCGTGTGGTCGTGGGTTTGGAAATTGAGCGGGTCATACTGTCACCTCTAAGGCAATACTTCGAACATGCCGTTCCATCCGAGTTCGGCGAATTCCGTCACGTGCGCGTGGAACATGTACATGCCGGGGTATCTGTATGTGAATTCGAGGATGCCGCGCTGCGCCTGTCCCTGAACGATCGTGTCGGTGAACTCTGAGGGAGTGAGGCTGGTGCCGGTGGGGTAGTAGTGGAAGAAGTTCGCGTGCAGGTGGAACGAATTGAGAAGATCGAATTCGAGGATGTTGACGAGATAGATGCGGATCTTCTCGCCGACCCGGATTTGGATGGGATGGTTTTGATAGTGAAACGGAATGCCGTTGACCGCATAGAAATCGTTTTCGTCGTCGAAGTCCACGTCCAGCCCGTGCTGCACCATGACGAATTCGCGATCCACCGGCGGACGCCCTCCCTTTGGGTCAACGATGAACGCGCCGTAGAGTCCTTTGGCAATGTGACGCGCCAGCGGAAAGACGTGGCAATGATAGAGATGCAGACCGAACGGCTCCGCGTCGAACTCGTACGTGAAACTGTCTCCCGGTTCGACGAGTCCTCCCGGTCCCGTTCCTGGTACGCCGTCCATCTCGCCGGGATGAAAACCGTGGAAGTGCATGGAATGAGGGTGGTTGCTTCCGTTGCTGAAATGGATGCGGATGCGGTCGCCTTCTGCGGCGCGCAGTGTGGGACCGGGGATGCGCCCGTTATACGTCCAGGCGGGGAATTCGAGCCCGGGCAGAACTTCGATGTTTTTATTGACCGCCACCACTTTGTATTCTCTGAGCGTTTGTCCGTTCGGTAACGTGAAGACTTCGCCGTAGTCGAAGTCGGTCAATGTATCGGTAGGATTGAAACCGTTTGCTTCGTGGTCCACCTCGCCGACGGTGCCGGGCAGGTTGCCATGGTCGCCCTGATACAGGACATGCGTATGAGGAGAATCTTGCTTAGCCTGTGAGTTGTGGTTGTGATCTGCGGCATTCCCCCCGAAAGTCTCGTTGGCGGCAGCCGCGCCCGCCGTGCCGAGCAGGGCAAGCCCGCCGACCTTGATAAAGTCTCTCCTTGAAAATTTGTTGTTCATCGCCTCTTACTCCATGTACTGATAAGGATGTGGATTGTGGTTTGAAGACTGAAACTACGACTATACTTGTGTGCCTGCCTACTTCAACTTCGGCAAAAACCCGCCTGTCCGCTTCACGTATTCACGGTATTCGTCGCCGAACTGTTCGACAAGCAGTTTCTCCTCTTCAGGCACACGGATGACGAGAACTGACACAATGATGGCGATTCCGCACAAGCCGATGAACCAGTTCGAGGTCAGGAGCAGAACCGAAATTTGCATCATCAGGAACGCGAGGTAGATCGGATGCCGCACGCGTGCATATGGACCTTCGGTCACAAGCGAGGGGACTTTGAGCAGGCGCAAAGCAGGGTCGAAGTCCGCGCCGAGTTTTTGGCTGAGCGTCCTGTGACTCCAGGCATTGAGAATGATCGAGAAAATGCCGAGCGCCAATCCCGCCCAGCGCGCCCAAACGGGGAGAGGGATGGCAGACCATTCCATGAACTTCGGCGCGAAGGTCCACACGAGAACGCCGATGTAAAAAGGAATGCCAAAGAGCGTGCGCAGTTTCAATAAAAGGGGAACTTCGCTCTCATTGTGTTTTTTGATACGCTTGCTCGAGTCTTCGGCGTGCGATTTAGCCCGTTTGGAATAATAAGACATCACATACGCAAAACTGAAAAAGATGACAAAGAACGAGATTTTGAAAAAGATTTCCAACATACATCACCTGTCTTCTTGTGTCCTGTGTACTTTTTTACTTTAGCCTCGGCAGGAATCTTCCCGTGCGCTGCATGTACTCACGATACTCGTCTCCGAACTTTTCTATGAGGTTGGCTTCCTCTTTGGGCGTGCGGATTGCCATGGCAATGAACGCCAGCACAGCCAGCAGGATAATGAACCAGTTATCCGCCATCAGCCCAAACGAGATGTAAAGCGAAGAGCCAACAGTGTAAAGAGGATGGCGCACCCAGCGGTAAATTCCATGAGTGACGAGTTTGTGTTCCTTCCTTGTCGCGCTGACAGGCGTGATGCTGCTGCCGATGCTGTTGAACAGCCAGTAGATCAACCCAATGTTGACCAGCCCGAACCCAAAGCCAAACCAGCGCGCCCATTCGGGCAGACCGATTTTCGACCATGCCATCCACTGCGGGTTGAGCAGATACAAGATGGGACTTAGCCAAAGCGCCAACCCGCCAATGCGGATGACCAGCATCATCAGCGTTCCGTCTGCCCTGCGGGAAAGCCTTTCATCCGATTCGCGATCCGCTTTCATGCGGAAGTAAATGGAGATGCCTGTGCCTGTGAACAAAATGGTTGCAGCGAGAATTCTAAAAATTGTTTCGTTCATTTTCTAAAGTCCTTCTAATATGTAAAGTTTATTTTGTGATTTCAACAAATATCTTCGTCGTGATATTGAAGCCAAGCACGGATGTTTTTTTTTCGACTTTCACTGTCAGGTTATGGTCGAAAGGGGAGTATTCCTTCACTTCGATCTCCGCACTGGGAACCAAGCCGAGGCTCTCCAGATGGCGGAGCAATTCCATGTCGGCGGCTTTGACGCACGTGACGATGCCGTTTTGTCCGGGTCTCAGCGACGACAACGGCGTTGATTCGTCCACGGGCATTTTCAGGTCTTCGGTGGGGATCAGCTCGCCGTGCGGGTCGCGCAGGGGATGTCCCATGGCGGTGGCGATGCGCCGCTCGAAATCCTCCGAGATGACGTGTTCGAGCCGCTCAGCTTCCTCGTGCACTTCGTCCCAGGAATAGCCGAGCGTTTGTACGAGCCAGGCTTCGAGCAGGCGGTGGTGACGGATCACCTCCAGCGCGGCTTTTCTGCCTTCTTTTGTCAACGTTACGCCCTGATGTTTCTGGTATTCGACCAGCGCAGGCTTCGAGGAGGCGAGTTTTTTGATCATGCCGGTGACAGACGGCGCGCTGACCTTGAGTTTTTGTGCCAGTGCATTGGTGCTGGCGCTCTCACCGTTTTCGGTGAGTTCGTAGATGGTCTTCATGTAATCCTGAATCGAGATCGTGAGTTTTTGTTTCATCGGCTGTTTCCAGGTGCGAGGGTTGACCGCCGCCATTCAAAGCGGAAGGCTGCCGGCTGCATAATTTTGATCATCAAAAATAAAATTTAGGTATGACTAAATTTTAGAAGGGAATGTGCAATCTGTCAAGAGGCGGTTGTGCCGTTTCCGCAACGCGTTGGATGTCAGCCGGAGGGCGTTTTTCCGCGCGTGCAGGGTTTCGGACGCGGCTTGACAAGGATGCTCTTCGGAATCACAACCTTCTCGCCGCACGATACCATTCTTTGCCATGTTCTTGCGGTCTCCTCCATAGTAAAATGAAGGTATGGAAGTTCAAATTGCGGTTGCCAAAGTCAACAAATATGCGACGTCCGAAAGCGGCGACACGCTGGAAGTCATCGAACGCCCCAACGGCGGGCTTTCGGTGGTGCTTGCCGATGGTCAGACCTCCGGGCGCGGCGCGAAAGCCGTCTCGCAGATGGTTGTCCGCAAAGTGATTGGATTGCTGGCGGAGGGCGTCCGCGATGGCGCCGCTGCCCGCGCCGCCTCCGACGCGCTCTTCACCGACAAACGCGGCAAGGTCATTTGCACCCTCAATATTGCCTCCATTGACCTGCACAGCGGCACCATCGTCCTGACCCGCAACAACCCCTCCCCCATGTTCATCTGCCGCGACATGCAGATTGACCGCATCGACTCCGAAAGCACCCCCTTGGGCGTCTCGCGTGAAGTGCGCCCCTCCATCACCGAAATCGAAATCGAACCAGGGCTCACCGTCATCCTCCACACCGACGGTCTCGTCCACGCGGGCGAACGGCGCGGACAGCCCATGAACGCCATGGAAGTCCTGCAATCCATGCACGAGGATCAAGACCCCACCCCGCAAAACATCGCCGATACGCTCCTCGCACACGCCGTCATGCTCGACGACAACCGCCCCGCCGACGACATCAGCGTGGTGGCGCTCAAAGTCCTGCCGCTCAGCGGCGACAACGTCCGCCGCATGAACGTGCGCCTGCCCATCGAAGGATTTATGCGGACATGAAAGCTCGTTGGCGGAAATGGCGGGCAGGCTGGCGCGATACGCTCATCCTGCTCAGGGAATTCCGCCTGCCGCTGATCATGTTCACCGCTGTAGTGTTCGGCGGTGGGCTGGCATACAGGGATGTGGCGGTTTGGGCGGGCGAACCAGTTCAAAGTACGGGGGAAGCGGTCTTCATTGTCCTGAGCGCGGCGTTTTTGCAGGTCGTCCGTGATTTTCCCAAAAACGTCTTTTTGCAAATTTTCCATTTTGTCATGCCGCTTGTTGGCGTCATCATTCTGGCGCAGGGACTTGCCGATTTCGGCGGTCTGCTGTTCAACCGCCGTGCGCGGAGCAAGGAGTGGGAAATGGCTGTTGCCTCCACCATGAAAAATCACATCGTTTTGGTCGGTCTGGGGCATCTCGGTTACCGCATCGTCCAGCAGCTGCACGACATGGGGCGGGAAGTAGCGGTCATCGAGCAAAACCCCTCCATCGACTCGTTTCGCGCCGTACAGGCAATGGGCGTGCCTGTCATTCAGGATGACGCCACGCGCGCCATCGCGCTCGAAGCCGCCAACATCAAAGATGCGCACACCATCATCCTCGCCAGCCAGAACGACGCCATGAACCTGCAAATCGCGCTCAAAGCGCGCGGCCTGAACCCCACCATTGACGTGGTCATCCGCATCTTCGACGAGGACTTCGCCCACGCCCTGCACGACCAGTTCGGCTTCAAAGCCCTGAGCGCCACCGAAATGGCGGCGCCCGTCTTTGCCGCCGCCGCGGCTGGCACCGACGTGACCAACCCCATCTCCATCGAAGGACAGCAACTCAGCCTGGCGCGCCTGCAGGTTTTCCCATCTGCAAAATTTGCCGGGAAGACAGTCGGGTACATTGAAAACCATTACCGCCTGCACATCATCCTTCTACGGCGCGACGGCGAAAGCGAAATGCCCCCAGCCGATACACACCTGCTCAAGCCTGGCGACACCCTGGCAGTGATGGGCAGTCCAGGTCAGCTGGCGAAATTCGTGCAGGATAACCACTGATGGAGCCTCCCGGTAAACGTCCGCTGATAGGCGTAGTCGGTCCGTGTGGCTCGGGCAAATCCACCCTCATCGCGGGTCTCGAACAACACGGTTACGCCTGCCGCCACATCGCTCAAGAGCATTCCTACGTCCCCGCCATGTGGCAAATCATCGCAAAACCCGACCTGCTCATCTACCTGCACGCCTCCTACCCCGTCTGCACCGCCCGCCGCAAACTGGACTGGCAGCCAAAAGAATACGACGAACAACTCCGCCGCCTCGCCCATGCCCGCCAGCACGCCCATATCTTCATTGACACAGACCACCTGACCCCCGAACAGATCCTGCAAAAGGCATTAGACTCCCTGAACGGACTGCTCGGATGAAACGTCTCTTCGCCTCCCTCTTAAGCCTCAGTCTGATCCTCGTCTCCTGCAATTTTCCCGCGCCGAAGCCGGACTCTCCCACCTCCACGCCTGAACCGGATCCCATGACCGTCCCCTGGGACGACCGCTCCCTCTTCCAGGATGGCTTGGTCGCTTCGGCGCAGTCGGTTTTGAACGAACTCCGAGGCGCCAGCGTGTACCACATCGAATTTACCCTCGCGGGCAGTTTGGATCAGATTACAGGAACCGAAGCGGTTCGCTATACCAACACAGAAGCCATCCCGCTGGAGGAAATCCACTTCCGCCTCTTCCCCAATATTCTTGGCGGCGAAATGACGGTCTCCAACCTGAGGGTGGACGGTCGAGTCGCGTCACCCCGCTACGAACTGGCGAACAGCCTGATGATCGTGCCGCTCTCCGCCCCGCTGGAGGTCGGTCAGAGCGTTGTCGTTCGCATGGATTTCGCTGTAAACGTTCCGCAAACGGTTAACCTGAACTATGGCGTTCTCGCCTACAACGACGATGTGCTGGCTCTTGCCCACGCCTACCCTGTCATCTGTGTCTTCAATGACGAAGGCTGGAATGCCGAACTCCCGCCGCCGGACGGTGACATCTCGTTCGCGGATGCGGCGTTTTATCTGGTACGAATCCGCGCGCCCAAGGGTTTGATGGTGATCGCGTCGGGGCGGGAGATTCGGCGCGTGGAGGAGGACCAGACTCAAGTCCTGACTGTTGCGAATGGTCCCGCGCGCGATTTCTATCTGGCGGCGAGCCCACACTACGAGGAAATCTCGCAAACGTTCGGCGAAGTCACCATCCGCAGTTATGCCCCCAAAGAGATGAGGGACGGCGCGCAACTCGCGTTGGAGGTCGCCTCCCGCGCCATCGAGGTGTTCAGCCGCCGTTATGCGCCTTATCCCTATACAGAGTTCGACATCGTCTCCACACCCACGCTGGCGCTCGGCATCGAATACCCCGGCATAACCGCCATTGCCTCGCGTATTTATGGCGTCGGTGGGGAATATCGCGGCGCGCCCGCCAGTCAGTATATGGAATCCACGGTGGCGCACGAGGTGGGGCATCAGTGGTTCTATCATCTGGTTGGCAATGACCAGCTCGACGATCCCTGGCTGGATGAGTCGCTGACACAGTTCGTTACTCTTCAATACTATGCCGATGTGAATGGAAGCGACGGTGAGGACGGTTTTCGTTCCTGGCTGGAAAGCCGTTGGGAGAGTGTGAACAAGGCGGAGATTCCGATCGGCATGCCGGTGGCTGATTATCAAGGCGGTGAATATGGCGCCATCGTTTATGGGCGGGGAGCGTTGTTCTTTGATGCTTTGCGCGGGGAAATGGGAACCGTAACGTTCGACGCCTTCATGCGGAAGTATACCGAAACGTTTTCCTGGCAGATTGCCATGCCCGAAACGATGCAATCGCTGGCGGAACAAACATGCGCCTGCGACCTGGACGCCCTTTTTGCGGGGTGGGTGTATCCGTAGTGCATTTGCCAAATCATCCTACCCATGCCCAATCAATGGGAGTATAATCACCCCCGCCCAGCCCCAGGCTGGCATTTTTTTGAGCGGAGAACCCATTGCATGATACGTAACATCATCCACCGAATCATCCTGATTCTCGTCATTGTCGGGCTTGCCTTGTGGGTGGACCTGAGCGATGAAATCAAATTCACCAACCCCCGAGACGGTTCTATACTGTTCCAATTGAACACCACAGCCCGACTCGGTCTTGATTTACAGGGTGGTTTGCAGGTCCTTTTGGAGGCTGATCTGCCGGAAACCACCCGCATCACCGCCGACGAAATGGAAACTGCGCGAAGCATTGTCGAAAATCGCACGAATGCTCTCGGCGTGAGCGATAACAAAATCCAGGTGGCGGGTGACCGCCGCATCGTGGGTGAATTCCCCGGCGTGGAGGACTCGGACGCCATCCTCGACATCATCCAGCAAACAGGCTTGCTCGAATTCGTGGATACCGGCGACTTTCGCCCGGAAGAAGGCTCAATTCTTCAAACAGACTATGGAGTTGACTCATCCACCGGCGCGTCCCCGGCAACGAACGGCGAGAGCGAACAACCCGTCTACCATACCATCATGACCGGCAAAGACCTGCGAAGCGTGGCTGTTTCTCCCGATGCACTCGGCACCAATTACGCCATTGACTTCACGCTGACGGCGGAGGGCGCCAAAATCTTCGGCGACCATACCGCTGCCAACATCGGCAAGATACTCACGATCACGCTGGACAAGCGCGTCATTTCTGCGCCGAGCATCAATAGCGCCATTCCAGACGGCGCCGGTCAGATCACCGGGAGTTTCACCTCCGAATCGGCGAATGCGCTTGCCGTGCAGTTGAAATACGGTTCCCTGCCCATCCCTCTAAAAGTAGTGGAGACCCGTATCATCGGTCCCACCCTGGGCGCCGATTCCTTGCAGCGCAGCCTGGTGGCTGGCATGATCGGTTTTGCCATCGTTCTGTTGTTCATGGGCATTTATTACCGCCTGCCCGGTATCACGGCAAACATCTCCATTTTGATGTATGCGGTCATCCTGTTTGCGGTCTTCAAATTGATCGGCGTGACCATGACCCTGCCCGGCATCGCCGGCATCATGCTGAGCACCGGCTCCGCCCTCGACGCCAACATCCTCGTCTTCGAACGATTCAAGGAGGAGTTGCGCGCCGGTCGGACGATGAGGCAGGCTTTCGGTCAGGCGTGGAGCCGTGCGTGGCCCTCCATCCGCGATTCGAACATTGCCGCCGTCATCACTGCCCTCATTCTATTGTGGTTTGGCAGCGCCTTCGGTGCGACCATCGTCAAGGGCTTTTCCATCACGCTCCTGATCGGCGTGGGAATCAGTTTATTCTCCTCGCTGTTTATCACACATTCACTGCTTGCCCTTGCCCTGGATGTATTCAAACCCAAAAATCTCGAACGCTGGTTCGGCATTTAGGAAGTTGGACGATATGAATATTCTTGGAAAACGCTACTATTTCTTCG
Source organism: Chloroflexota bacterium (assembly GCA_013388685.1). Classification (GTDB taxonomy): domain Bacteria; phylum Chloroflexota; class Anaerolineae; order Anaerolineales; family Villigracilaceae; genus Defluviilinea. The sequence goes on from JACAET010000035.1 coordinate 36,186, forward strand.
GGTTGTCTCTGCTGTTCATTCTGATTGGGCTGGCAATCATTCTCTTCCGCGGCATCCCGCTTTCGATTGACTTTACGGGCGGCAGTCTGCTCGAAGTCCGTTTTGCGGATCAGTCGCCGGAAACGGGTCAGATTTATGAGGTATACGACGGGCTTGGCGTCGAGGACGTTCAAGTGCAGACCAGTGAGACGGGCAGTTACATCATTCGTTCGCGCTTCCTCGAAAACGCCGACCGTGACGCGGTGCTTGCCGCACTGGGCGAAACCATCGGCGCAGTGGATGTGGTGCGTTTTGACAGTGTGGGACCCAGCATCGGCGAACAGGTCACCTCGCGCGGCACGCTGGCAGTGGTCGTTTCCTCCCTGCTGGTGGTGTTGTTCATTGCCTGGTCGTTCCGCGGCGTAACGCATGCCTTCCGCTACGGCATCTGCGCCATCCTCGCCATGGTCCACGATGTCGCCATCATCTTTAGCGCGACGGCCATCGGCAGTATGCTGTGGGGCTGGGAGATCGACTCCCTCTTCCTCACCGCCCTGCTGACCGTGATCGGCTTCTCGATGCAGGATACCATCGTGGTGTTCGACCGTATTCGCGAGAATTCGAGCATCCACCGGCGCCTCGATTTCGAAACCCTCGTCAACCATTCTATCGTGCAGACCCTCCAGCGCTCCATCAACACCCAGTTGATGACTGTGGAATTTCTCCTGCTGGCGCTCGCCATGTTCGGCGGCGTTACCTTGCGCGAATTTGCGGGAATTCTGCTGATCGGTCTCTTGAGCGGAACATACTCCTCCATCTTCATTGCTGCTCCCATTCTTGTCTTGTGGGAAAACCGCGAATGGCGCACCTGGTTCCGTAAACCGGCAGCCGCATAAAACCGCGAGACCTGCCAAACTCCAAGGCTGGCACATTGATTGCCAGCCTTTTTGTTTATACTTGGTTCACATCGAAAAGGAGCATGCGTATGCGTCACCTCTCCAACAAATCCTTTCAAACCCGCGCTGTGCACGCTGGGGAGCGCGTCCTGCCGGCGGATTTTCGTCCGGTCGCCACGCCCATTTGGAATACCGTCGGTTACCTGTACGAAAGTATGGACGATCTCGACGCAGTGTTTGACCATAGAAAGGCGGGGCATGTTTATCTTCGCTACTCCAACCCCACCGTTGAAGCCTTCGAGAATGCGGTCGCCTCCCTCGAAAATGCCGAAGCCGCGCAAGCGTATTCCTCCGGCATGGCGGCGATCCATGCCGCATTGTTGGCGGCGGGTGTCAGAGCCGGCGCGTTCGTCGTTGCCGCATTGGATGTTTATGGTGCGACTTTCACTCTGCTGCAGGACCTTTTCTCCAGCCTTGGCGTGCATGTTCGCATGGTGGATGTTGCCGACCATGCTGAGGTGGAGTCTGCCCTTCGGGAAACCGGAGCTTCTGTCCTCTATGTAGAATCGATCTCCAATCCGCTTCTCAAAATTGCCGATGTTCCCGCCCTTGCCGCGCTTGCCCGCAATTCCGGCGCGCTGCTTTTGGTTGACAACACCTTCGCTTCTCCCTGCCTTCTCAATCCTGTTGAACACGGCGCGGATTATGTCATCCATTCTGCAACCAAATACCTTTCCGGTCACGGTGACGTGCTGGCGGGCATTGTGGCAACCTCCGCCTCGAACAGGAAAAAACTCCTCGAATTGAACAAATTGATCGGCGGCGTACTTGGTCCGTTCGAGGCATGGCTTGCCTTGCGCGGGCTCAAGACCCTTCCATTGCGTATGCGCCAGCAATGCGATAACGCACAGCGTGTGGCCGAATGGCTCCGCTCTCATCCCCGCATCGAAAAAGTCCATTACCCTGGATTGCCAGATCACCCCCAGCACGCGCTGGCCAGGCAATTGTTTCGCGGCAAAGGTTTTGGCGGCGTGCTTTCTTTTGAAATTGACGGCGGTAACAAGGACAGGGTCTTTCGTTTCATGGAATCGCTTTCGATCTGCCTGCCGGCAACAACACTTGGAGATGTCTACTCACTCATCCTTCACCCGATGACCTCGTCACATCGCAGTCTGACGGCAGAGGAACGCGCCCGGGTGGGAATTTCCGATGGGTTGGTCAGGCTTTCGACGGGCATCGAATCCGCTGATGATATCATCGCCGATTTGGAATCTGCCTTGAACCGTATTTAACGTCAGCTCGAGATAGGGAACAAAGCATTGCCCGACGCTCTAGAGCGTCTTTTACGCCCTGTGTAGTCTTTTACGCCATGCGTAGGGGACGTTCTCTAACGTCCGCCCGCTTGTCCCAAATTCATGTTATTTAGCCTAAGTTCTGGATGGACTGTTGAAACGTCCCGAAGGTTTTAGAGAGCGCAATTTTGTCGCCAAAATCGAACCTTCGGGACGCTCTTTTTCCGCTTATCCCGAATTGACGTCATTTAGAAGTTCGGTTCTCCTTTCATTACCGGGCAAGGCGCAGAACAAAGCCACGGATAGACGCTACACAAGTGCGCAAAAAACCATTTCATATGTGTTTTTCCGTAACGAATCCCTATCCTTGACTTGTATCAGGAAAAGTTGTATACTCCGATTTATCTGATTAATCGTAACTATGATTGTAAGAGAACGGTCTTTCCCTGATATTTCCGAGTTTCTCCGGTATCTCGCCACTCACGATGAGGTGGAGAATGGCTTGCCCTCTCTCAAGAATTTGAGCGCCGAGCTGGGGGTGAGTGTGGCCTCTCTGCGGGAACAGCTTGAGGTGGCGCGCGCGCTTGGTTTGGTGGAGGTCAAGCCCCGGCTGGGGACGAAGCGCAAAGAGTATTCCTTTGCGCCCGCTGTTCGTCAAAGTCTTGGGTATGCCCTGGCGCTCAACAACGAACACTTCCGCAAGTATTCAGAACTTCGTAACCATGTCGAAGCCGCATTTTGGAACGAAGCCGTCGAAAAACTCACCGCGGAGGACAAGTCCGAATTGCGAACATTGATCGCACGCGCCTTCGAAAAATTGGGCGGTTCGCCGATACGCGTCCCCCACGAAGAACATCGAAGCCTGCATCTGTTGATTTACAGCCGCCTCGAGAATCCTTTTGTAACCGGGATTTTGGAGGCGTATTGGGACGCCTACGAAAGCGTCGGGCTGAATGTCTTCACGGGCGGCTATGAATATTTGCAGGAGGTCTGGCAGTATCACCGGAAGATGGTGGACGCAATTTGCGAAGGCAATTTCGAGGAAGGTTATCGCGCCCTGATTGCGCATACCGATCTTCTCTATCACAGGCCGTAATTTCATTCCGTCATCGCAGGCAGGTTCGGGGATGACGGACAACAACTTAGGAGCACTATGAACAAAGTCGTAAACGATTTCTCGATCATTGTTGGCACCAAGAACGGCTCCGGCAGTTCCACCGCCAACAACACTATCCTGCGAGCGATATTCAAGATGGGCATCCCGGTTTCCGGCAAGAATCTTTTCCCTTCCAACATTCAGGGACTGCCCACCTGGTATACGATTCGCGTAAGCAAGGACGGTTATCTGGGACGGCGTGATATCAACGAGATTGTCGTTGCCATGAATCCCGATTCGTTCACGCGTGACCTTGAGTCGGTCGCGCCGGGCGGGGCGTTTTTCTACGCCGACGATATCAGGCTTCCCATCACCCGCGCCGATATAGCCGTCTACCCGATGCCGATCAAAGAGCTCGTCAGGAGCGACCCGAACATCCCCACCGACTTTCGCGATCTGGTGGGTAACATGGTTTATGTGGGCATTCTGGCGTACATGATCGGTATTGACATCGAAAGAATCAGATCCGCCATCGAGTTCCATTTCAAGAAAAAGGCGAAACCGATCGCCATGAATATGGGCGCGGTCACCGCCGGTTACGAATGGGCAAAAGCCAATCTCGAAAAAAAGGATCCCTATTCCCTCGAGCCGATGAACAAAACCGAGGGCATGATCATGGCGGATGGCAACACCGCCGCCGCCATTGGCGCCATCTTTGGCGGCGCGCAATTCGTGGCTTGGTATCCGATCACGCCCGCCACGTCGCTTGTCGAGGCGATGAACGATTACTTCCCGATGCTTCGCAAGCGCGAAGACGGCAAACATACCTATGCCGTGCTTCAGGCGGAAGACGAACTGGCGGCAATCGGCATGGCGATCGGCGCGGGCTGGAGCGGTTTGCGCGCCATGACATCCACCTCGGGTCCCGGTTTGAGCCTGATGACCGAATTCGTCGGACTGGCTTATTATGCCGAGGTCCCGGTGGTGATTTGGGACATCCAGCGCATCGGTCCCAGCACCGGCTTGCCCACCCGCACCTCTCAGGCGGACTTAAGTTTTGCCACCAATATGGGACACGGCGACAGCGATACGGTTGTGCTGATGTCGGGTAATATCAATGAATGTTTCGATTTTGGCTGGCAGGCGTTCGATATTGCCGAACGCCTGCAGATGCCGATCATTGTTCTATCCGACCTCGATATGGGCATGAATCAATGGATGAGCAAGCCGTTCGAATATCCCCAAACGCCCATGGATCGGGGAAAGGTGCTGACCAAAAAAGACCTGGAGGAATTGAAGGGCAATTGGGGACGCTACCTTGACAAGGATGGCGACGGCATTCCCTATCGCACATTTCCCGGAAACAAGCACCCGATGAGTTCCTATTTCACGCGCGGCACGGGGCACGACGAATACGCCCGATATTCCGAGGACGCCGCAACCTTCCACCGCAACATGATGCGCCTGAAGAAAAAGTTCGTCACCGCAAAACAATACATGCCCAAACCTGTTGTTTACCGATCGCCCGGCACGAAAACGGCAATTGTCGCCTACGGCTCCACCGAATCGGCGATCATCGAAGCCCGCGACCTGCTTGCCGGCGAGCAGGGGATCAAAGCGGACTTTATGCGTGTGCGCGCCTACCCCTTCACCCGCGAAGTGGACGAATTCCTTGCCGCTTACGATCAGGTCTTCGTCGTGGAAATGAACCGGGACGGGCAGTTGCATCAACTGCTCTCTCTGGCGTATCCTCAGCACGTGATGAAGATGAAATCCGTCGCCTTCGGCGATGGCATGCCGGCTTCCGCCAAATGGATTCGCGAAGGCATCCTCTCGCAATACGCGGAGACCGCGCCCGCCCGATCGGTCCAAAAGCCCGCGGCGAAAACAAAGACCGTTGTCAAGCAATCGCCTCCCAAGCGGGGCACCGTGAAGAAGACAAAGACCGCCAAAGGCGGCAGGAAAGGAGTCAAATAATGTCTGCGCTTCCCATGGCTGGCGCGCCAGCAACCACCAACCGCGTGGGACTCACCAAGAACGATTACCGCGGCAACCCCACCACACTCTGTCAGGGCTGCGGTCACAATTCCATCTCCAATCAAATCATCACCGCCATGTACGAAATGAGCGTCCTGCCTGAAACGGTGGTCAAGTTTAGCGGTATCGGATGTTCGAGCAAGAGCCCCACCTATTTCATGAATCGCTCATTCGGCTTCAACAGCCTGCACGGACGCATGCCGTCCATCGCCACGGGCGCCCTCTTCGGCGACCATACCCTGAAGGGCATCGGCGTTTCGGGCGACGGAGATACCGCCAGCATCGGCATGGGGCAGTTCAAACACGTCATGCGCCGCAACGTGAATATGATTTACATCGTGGAAAACAACGGCGTCTATGGACTGACCAAAGGGCAATTCTCCGCCACCGCGGAAAAGGGGCTCTCGCTGAAGAAGCAGGGGGTCAACCCGTACATGCCGGTGGATATCTGCATGGAGGCGCTCGTCTCGAACGCAACCTTCATTGCCCGTTCCTTTGCGGGTAATCCCAGGCAGGTCAAGGAATTGCTCAAAGCCGCCTTTGCGCATAAGGGCATCGCTGTGCTCGACATTATCAGCCCCTGCGTGACATTCAACAATCAGGATAACGCGTATCATTCCTATGCCTGGGGCAAGGATCACGAGGAACCCCTGCATGATATTACCTACATTGCACCGCGCAGTGAGATCATGCTCGAACGCGAAATGGAGGATGGCGAAGTGCGCGAAGTTGCCATGCACGACGGCTCGATTGTCATTCTCAAGAATCTCGAAAAGGGATACGACCCTACCAACCGTTTCGAAGCCCTGCGCGCGCTCGAGGAAGCCCAGCAAAACAACTGGCTGGTTACCGGTCTGATCTACGTCAACACCGAAAAACCGTCGCTGGCGGAAACCTACAATCTCGTGGATACGCCGCTCAACCAGCTCACCGACGCGGATTTGCGCCCCGCGCCCGAACTTCTCGACAAAATCAACGAATTGATGTTCTAACCCCTGCCCCTCTCGTTTCGAGAGGGGCATTTCTTATGCTCGAAATCACGCCCGCTCTTCGACTGGACGAACGCGAACTGCAATTCGGCTACATCCGCGCCTCGGGACCCGGGGGACAGAACGTCAACAAGGTGGCGACGGCGGTACAACTGCGCTTCGACGTGGTCCACTCTCCTTCCCTCGCTTCAGACATGAAGGGACGCCTGCTTCGCCTGGCGGGACGGCGAGTCAACGCTGACGGTGTTCTGCTCATCGAAGCCCGCCGCTTTCGCACGCAAGAGGCAAACCGTGCAGATGCTCTCCGGCGGCTGACCGACCTTCTGCAAAAAGCCGCCTCACCGCCCAAGCCGCGCCGAAGGACAACCCCCGCCCCCGCTTCCCGCGAAAGACGTCTTAGGGAGAAGAAACAGCGCGGGGAAGTCAAACGAAACAGGCAGAACAGGTCTTACGAGTAAACGCCCCCCGCAGGTATAATCCCCGCTCCATGAAGAACAAAACGCTTATCAGCCTCGTCAGCGGGTTGATTGCCGCCTCCATTTGGGGCGGGATGTATGTGGTCAGCAAGGTGGTGTTGGAGGTCATCCCGCCGTTCAGCCTGCTCGCCATCCGTCTGATGTTGGGGGCGGCAACTCTCGGCGTGGTCATTCTGCCTGGGAGGCGAAGCAGGCTTACGTCGCGGCAGATGCGGGAGAGTTTCCTGGTGGGGATTGTGGGGTATGGCGTCTCGCTGGGTTTCCAATTTGTGGGGACGAAACTGTCCACGGCTTCAAACGGCGCGCTGGTGACATCTGCCACGCCGGCGTTTGTGCTGTTGTTTGCGCCGTTTCTACTTGGGGAACAGACAACCTGGCGTGGAATTTTCGCTTTGGCGGTCTCGACGCTGGGTGTGATTGCGGTTATTGACCCGCGCACGGCGGATCTTTCTTCGTCGCTGTTTTTGGGCAACCTCAGCCTGCTCGCCGCCGCGCTAACCTGGGCGCTCTATTCGGTGCTGGTGAGGAAGGTGGCACAATCTGCCGATTTGATCGCTTCCAGTGCGGTGATGCTGATAGGGGGCATCCCCTCCAGTGTTTTGTTCGGCGCTTTTGAGTTGAAGCAGCAGGGGGGTGGAGAAATCACCACTGGGGTGATTTTTGGGATTTTGTTTCTGGGTATTATTTCCACCGCCCTGGCTATGTTTCTGTGGAATTATGCGTTTGCCAACTTGCCGGCGGCGGCGGCTTCACTGACATTCTTTGCTCAGCCGGTCGTTGGCGCCCTGTTGGGGTGGATGTTTTTAGGGGAACCTATTACGCCCATGTTTCTTTTAGGGGGACTTTTGATTGGGGTCGGTTTGGTGATTTCGAGTACTGGGTCGCCTTAAAATTTTCAACGGGGATTGACAGAAACCCTCGAAAAATGCTACACTAGTAACACGAGTTAGTAACACGTGTTAGCCAAGGATCACTGTGTATCGTAACCGTGTAACAAGCCGCGATGTGGCGAAACTGGCTGGCGTATCCCGTACGACCGTGTCACTGGTGCTGAACAACGTCCAGGGGATTCAGATCAGCCCGGAGACGCGCCAAAAGGTTATTCAAGCGGCAAACGAACTGGGGTATGTTCCCGATGCGACTGCGCAGGCGCTGGTCAGCCGGCGCACGAAGGCAATCGGTCTGGTGTTGACTCGCACGCATCATCATATTGCCACCGACGCGTTTCTTCCAAAAATCATCAGTGGGCTGTTGACGACAGCCAAACAGCATAATATTCGCATTTTGATTGACTGGGTGGAGACGGAACATCAGGAGTCTGCCTATTTCGAATTGGCGCGCGCCAAGCGGATTGACGGGATGATCCTTTCCACTCCCCGCTTGAACGACTCGGCGATCAAAGCGCTGGAGACGGCGGATATTCCCACAGTGCTGATGGGAAGCGTGGCTGGTTCAACGCTTCCGTTTGTGGATGTGGACAATGTACAAGCCGCCGAGAAGGCAGCCTCCTATCTTCTTGATCTTGGTCACCGCGAGATTGCCTGTATTTCGAATGCGCCGCCAGAATATACGGCTGCGCCGGAGCGGGTGCAGGGGTTTCGGAATGCGATGGCAAGGGCAGGTGCATCTGTCAAGGAACGACTTGTGTGCTTTGCCGATTTCGATCCGGAAAGCGGCTATCGTTGCATGAAGTCGCTCTTGGAAAGCGGTGAAAGGTTCACAGCCGTGTTTGTCGCCAGTGACAATGTGGCAATCGGCGCAAAAGCCGCCCTGCGTGAAGCCGGGTTGCACATTCCGGGCGATATTTCTCTGATTGGCTTTGATGATATTCCCTGGGCAATGTACTCCGATCCACCGCTCACCACCATACGGCTTCCCGCCGAGGCGCTCGCCCAGAAGGCTTGTACCCTGCTGTTGAACTTGATCAATGGAAGGGAGAATAGGCAAACCAATCGCATTATTTTGGAAACGGAACTCATTGTTCGCAAATCGTGCAAGGCGATTCAATGATATCTGCCGGACTTTGTATTTGTAAAGGAGGTGCGTGTTCCACAAACAATCAAACTCACCCATCCAATGATCTGCGAATCAAACCTAACATAGAAAGAGGAGAATATGAATAAATCACGTTTGCTCATCCTTTTGAGCCTGCTTCTGACGGCTTCCATACTGCTGGCGGCATGCGGCGGCAAAGCCACCGCCACACCGATGCCCGAACAACCCACACAACCAGAACAACCCCCCATGCCCGAGGTTGATTTTGATGTAATGCCGGGCGGCGCGCTGGAAGAGGCTCTCAAAGGCACTTACAAAGGCACGACTGTGACCGTGGACGGCGCCTTCGAAGGTAACGATCCCGATGGCGTCAAGATGAAGCAGTCGGTCGCCAAGTTCGAAGAATTAACCGGCATCAAGGTCAACTACATCGGTAACAAAGAATTCGAAGCCACCATTTCGGTACGCGTGGACGCCGGCGATGCCCCCGACATTGCAGACTTCCCTCAGCCCGGTAAAGCGGCGCAATATGTGGCGGCCGGTAAAGTGGTGGATGTCAAATCCTTCATGTCGGAAGAATGGCTGAGCCGCCAATACAACCAGAGCTGGCGCGACATGGCAACCCTCAACGGCGTGGAGGCGGGCGTGTTCCACCGCTTCAACGGTAAGAGCCTGGTCTGGTACCCCAAGAAAGCCTGGGACGCGGCAGGGTACGAAATTCCCGAAACATGGGATGAACTGATGGCGCTCAACCAGCAGATCGCTGATGATGGCGACACCCCCTGGTGCATCGGCATCGAGTCTGGCGCTGCCACCGGTTGGCCCGCCACCGACTGGACTGAGGAAATGATGCTGCGCACCACTTCGCTCGAAAATTACGACAAATGGGTGGCTGGCGAACTGCCCTTCGACTCTCCCGAAGTGAAGAAAGCCATTGAGACCTGGAGCGAAATCTGGTTCAACGATGCCTATGTCTTCGGCGGACGCTCCTCGATTGTCTCCACCTTCTTTGGCGACTCTCCCGCCCCGATGTTCCAGGATCCGCCTCAGTGCTGGATGCACAAGCAGGGGAACTTCATTACCGGCTTCTTCCCCTCCGGCACCGTGGCGGGTGTGGACTACGGCTTTTTCTACCTGCCGCCGGTTGACCCTGCCTACGGCAAACCGTTCCTGGTGGCGGGCGATGTGATGGTCATGTTCAATGATCGCCCCGAAGTGCGCGCCTTGATGGAATACTTCACTGTGCCGCAATCGGCAAGCGGCTGGCTCGAAGGCGGCGGTGCTCTCGCCGCGCACAAGACTGCTACACCCGATATGTATGGTGTAGAATTGGAACGCGGCATTGCCGAGCTGGTCGCCCAGGCAACCAGTTTCCGTTTCGACGGTTCGGACCTGATGCCGGGTGAAGTCGGCGCGGGCTCGTTCTGGGAGCACATTACCAGTTACGTCGCCGGTTCCGAAGACCTGGATACAGCCATGAAGGCAATTGACGCCACCTGGCCCAAATAGTATCTTTCACGATCGTTTCAATCAGGGTGGACGGCATTTACCGTCCACCCTGATCAAATACCCATATTTTGCTTACTCAATAGAATTGTCCTGCATGATTTGCGCTCTTTGGTGACATATAAAGTAAATTGACCGGGTTCGAAAGCACGCTACCTGGTTTCATGCATACACTTACACCCTAAGGAGCAGGTACATGAAATCCATAAACAACACGGGCGGACAAAAATTATCGCTAACCGCCGAGATCGTGTCGCTGCTTGGACGAATCTTCCTGGCAGCGGGTATCCCGCTGATTGCGTTTTATGTGCTGTATCTGGGTTTCATCTTTCTTCGCGACAGCAATGCGCCTCGAGCGGTTATCGCGCTTACCGCCATTCTTTGGGGTGTCGGCGGCGTGGCAGTCCTGTATTGGATCTTCAACGATATCGTCGAACGGCTGCCCGATCCGTGGAAGAGCCGCCTGCTGCCTTTTGTGTTTGTGGGACCTGCCATGGCAATCCTTGCCTGGTATCTTGCCATCCCCACCCTGCGCACATTTTGGATCAGCCTTTTTGACCGCAACGGACCTTCGGAAGGTCTCAATCTTTTCCAACAACTGACCAGCGACTCCTTCGTGGGCTTGAACAACTACGTGGCGGTCTTCACTGAAAGTCTGATGCGCGAGGCATTCCGCAACAATTTGCTGTGGATCATCTTTGGAAGCACATTTTCGGTCGTTTTTGGGTTAATCATCGCCGTGCTGGCAGATCGCAGCCGCATCGAAAAAACGGCAAAGTCCCTCATCTTTCTACCGATGGCGATTTCATTTGTAGGCGCCAGCATCATCTGGAACTTTATCTACGAATACCGTCCCGCTGGTCAACCGCAGGTGGGATTATTGAATACACTCGTCACCAGTCTGGGAGGTCAACCGCAAGCCTGGCCCCAGTGGGTGACGATTTCCCCCTGGAATAATTTGTTTCTGATTGTCATTGTGGTCTGGCTGCAAGCTGGCTATGCCATGGTGCTTTTCTCGGCTGCATTGAAGGGCATCCCCGAGGAGATACTGGAAGCGAGCCGCATTGATGGGGCGAACGAATTCCAGATTTTCTTCCAAATCATGATCCCGTCCATTCGCGGCACCATCATTTCGGTCTGGACCACGATTGTCATTTTCACCCTGAAAATCTTCGATGTGGTCTGGGTGATGACGGGAGGGCAATTTGGTACTCATGTGATTGCCACCCAGTTCTACCGTCAGGCGTTCACCAATCGAAACTCCGGCTTTGGCGCCGCCATCGCCATTGTTCTGCTCATCGCCGTCATTCCGGTGATGTACTACAACCTGAAACAATTCAGGGAACGGGAGGCGTTCCAATGAACAGCGGAAAAAGACAAAAATTCCTTGGCGGATTGTTCGTCAACGGAACGCTCCTGCTACTCGTCATCCTGTGGACGATCCCAACTTTGGGCATTTTCGTCTCCTCGTTCCGCAACCGCAACGACATCGCCGTCTCCGGCTGGTGGAATATCTTCCCTCATCGGGAATGGAAAGTAACCCGCGAAATTGACCCCGCTGCCGCCGGACTGAACCCCGACGGAATCATGGAAGTGGAAGGCGTCAGCGGAACCTTCGACGAGTTCAGAGCGGGACTCAGCACGCCGGACGGCGAACGTCTGCGATGGGTTGGCAATAAGCGTCTTGGGAGAATCCAGGTTGAGGAACAAGTTTGGACCGTTTCGTGGAATTTCACCCTCGACAACTACAGGCAGGTACTCGGCGGTCAGAACTTCGAATTCACCAAGCCAGACGGCACTGTCGAGGTGGTCCCCGGTGACAACATGTCCGGCGCGTTTCTCAACAGTTTGGCGGTTACGGTTCCGTCCACGGTCATCCCCATTCTGATTGCCGCTTTCGCCGCCTATGCCTTTGCCTGGATGACCTTCCCCGGTCGGCGAACCATGTTCATCATGGTTGTGGCGCTCCTGGTCGTACCGCTTCAAATCGCCCTGGTGCCCATCCTGCGGGATTACCGCGCGCTGAACCTCAACGGGACCTTCCTGGCAATCTGGCTCGCACACACCGGCTTTGGGTTGGCGCTGGCAACCTACCTGCTCTACAACTATATCAGTTCCCTGCCGCGCGATATTCTCGAATCCGCGTTCATTGACGGCGCATCCCACTTCACCGTCTTTACCCGTCTGATCCTGCCTCTTTCCGTGCCAGCCCTCGCATCGTTTGCCATTTTTCAATTTTTGTGGGTCTGGAATGACTATCTGGTGGCATTGATCTTTCTGGGCGGCAACCCTGAATTCGAACTGGTCACCCAGCGCATGGCGGCAATCATTGGCGCCCGCGGACAGGACTGGCATCTGCTCACCGCCGGAGCATTCGTTTCCATGCTCCTCCCGCTGGCGGTCTTTTTCGGACTGCAACGCTACTTCGTGCGCGGCTTGCTGGCGGGCTCGGTAAAAGGGTAACCTGCCCGCCTCTCTCGCATCATGAAAAATCAAAGAGTGGCTGCGTTGGACTGGGCGCTCTGGTTCTACTGGATCATGGCATCCACCGCCGGATGGGTCATCGGAACTCTCCTCTTCGCGGCCATCCCCATTGTCACTGCCGGAGCCGCCATCGCCGCCCTGCAATGGGCTGTCTTACATGGACGTATCCACCATGCCTGGCGCTGGGGAATTTTCAGCGCCGCCGGCTGGATCGGCGGATACATTCTGTTCCTCCTTTTCTTTTCTCGCATGGGCGTTCCCCTCGGTCCGCTGATGGGCCTCTCTCTCGGCATCCCGCAATGGCTCATCCTCAAAAAAGAAGTACAGTGGGCAGGCTGGTGGATCGTCATGAGCCTCATTGGCTGGACCACAGGTTTGACCCTCCTGCCCGGATTGCTCACCTCCGGCGCACTGCCCGGCGCATGGACCGGCCTGACCCTGATTCTCCTGTTCAAATACCCAACAACCCCATCACATCCCTCCTCGCATTGAACATTTGCAATGTCCCAACAAACCAACACGCCCTCCCTCTGGTACAAAGACGCCGTCTTCTATCAAGTTTACGTACGCGCCTTTAAAGACAGCAACGGCGATGGTCACGGTGATCTGCCGGGCCTCACCCAAAAACTCGACTACCTCCAAACCCTCGGCGTGGACTGTCTGTGGCTGATGCCCCTCTACCCCTCCCCCCTCAAAGACGACGGCTACGACATTTCAGATTTCTACAATATCGCCGAAACCTTCGGCACGCTGGATGACTTCCAAACCCTGCTCCGAGAAGCGCACCGGCGCGGTATTCGCATCATCATGGACCTCGTGCTGAATCACACCTCCGACCAACATCCCTGGTTCCAGGCCGCCCGCGCCGACCGAAACTCCCCCTACCGCCAATACTACGTCTGGAGCGATACCGACCAAAAATACAAAGACGCCCGCATCATCTTCCTCGACACCGAACCCTCCAACTGGACCTGGGACGAACAAGCCGGTCAATTCTACTGGCACCGCTTCTACGCCAGCCAGCCCGACCTGAACTACGACAACCCCGCCGTTCAACAGGAAATGATCAATGTCGCACGCTTCTGGCTCGACCTCGGCATTGACGGCTTCCGGGCAGACGCCGTCCCCTACCTCTTCGAACGCGAAGGCACCCACTGCGAAAACCTGCCCGAAACCCACGCCTACCTCAAAAAATTGCGCGCCTTCATGGACGAAAACTACCCTGGGCGCATCCTGCTCTGCGAAGCAAACCAATGGCCCGAAGACGTGCGCCTTTACTTCGGAGACGGCGACGAATTCCACATGGGCTTCCATTTCCCTATCATGCCCCGCATTTACATGGCGCTCAAAAAGGGACGGGTGGACGACATGGTCGAAATCCTCAACCGCACCCCGCCCATCCCCGAAAACTGCCAGTGGTGCATCTTCCTCCGCAATCACGATGAACTGACCCTCGAAATGGTCACCGAAGAGGAACGCCAGTGGATGTGGGAACAATACGCCCCCGAACCGCGCATGAGACTCAACCTCGGCATCCGCCGCCGCCTGGCGCCCCTGCTGGATAACGACCGCCGTAAAATCGAACTGGCTTACTCGCTCCTCTTCACCCTGCCTGGCTCCCCCATCCTCTACTACGGCGACGAAATCGGCATGGGCGACAACATCTGGCTTCACGACCGCAACGGCGTCCGCACACCCATGCAATGGGACGCCGGAACAGGCTGCGGGTTTTCCGAAGCGCCGCTCAAGTCCTGGTACAGCCCCTTGATCGAGGAGGAAGCGCACCGACCGGCGCGAGTCAACGTCGAATCACAACTGCGCGAACCAGGCTCATTGTGGCACACCATCCAAACCATGATCGCCACCCGAAAGAAACATCACGCCTTCGGACACGGCAACTTTACCTGGCTAAACGCGGGCACCAGCGCCGTCGCCGCCTACCAGCGAAACTACCGCGATGAAACCCTGCTGATCCTCCAAAACCTTTCAGACCAGGCAGTGGAAGCAAAGATCACCCACAACGGAACGGACATCCTAACCGGCGAACATCTTGCAGGCGGCGCGCTCTCCCTTGCACCCTTCCAATACCGCTGGCTCCTCATTCAACCCACACCCTAAACCAGTGTACCATTCGCTTTTTATACAGCACGCCATCGCATAAGAAACGCTCTCTAGCGTCAGACGTTGCGCTGTAATACTTCCCCAAACAAACATCAGATACCCTGTACCCAAAAAACCATGTCCGAAACCATCCAACACGAACGCGAAGCCACACGCACCCTTGCCCGCCTCCTGCCGAGAGTGGAGGAAAAATTCAAGCCGCAGATCGAACAAGACCCGCAAGGCTGGCACGAACTCAAAACGCGGCTGGAGGAACGCTTCACACGCCTCTTCCGCCTGCACCTTGAACTCTACGGCGATCATTACGATTACTTCTATCACGCCGAAGATTTGCTGATGAGCCTCGCCCGCGCATGGTTTGCCCGCTCCCGCGACCTGCGCGAACTCGACCGCCTGCGTGAAGGCAACCCGCTCTGGTTCCAATCCAACACCATGCTGGGCGGCGTGTGCTACGTGGATTTGTTCGCGGAGAATCTCGAAAGCCTGCGCGCCAAAATCCCCTACTTCCGTGAACTCGGCCTCACCTACCTGCACATCATGCCCTTCTACGACTCGCCCGCCGGCGAAAACGACGGCGGTTACGCCGTGAGCAACTACCGCAAAGTTGCCCCCTCGCTCGGCACGATGGACCAACTTGCCGCACTCTCCCGTGAACTGCGCCAGGCGGGCATCAGCCTGGCAGTGGATCTGGTCTTCAACCACACCTCCGACGAACACGAATGGGCGAAAAAAGCCCGCGCCGGCGACGAGGAATTTCAGGGCTACTACCGCATCTTCCCCGACCGCAGCCTGCCCGACCTCTACGAACAGAATCTCAGGGAAATCTTTCCCGACGAACATCCCGGCGCCTTCACCTTCGACCCCCAAATGCAAAAATGGGTCTGGACGACCTTCCACAGTTATCAATGGGACCTGAACTACGACAACCCCGCTGTGTTCAACCGCATGGTGGAGGAAATGCTCTTCCTCGCCAACCAGGGTGTGGAGGTCATCCGCCTGGACGCCGTTGCCTTCATTTGGAAGGAGATGGGCACCAACTGCGAAAACCTGCCCAAGGCGCACACGCTCATTCAGGCATTCAACGCCGCTGCGCGCATTGCCGCGCCCTGTCTCCTCTTCAAATCGGAAGCCATCGTCCACCCGGATGACGTGGTCAAATACATTGACCCGGGTGAGTGTCAGATCTCCTACAACCCCCTGCTGATGGCTCTTCTGTGGAACTCGCTGGCAACGCGCAAAGTGCGTTTGCTTTCCAAAGCCCTGGCAGAGCGGTTTCAGATTCACCCGCAGACCGCCTGGGTCAACTATGTCCGCGTGCACGACGACATCGGCTGGACGTTTTCGGACGAAGATGCCGCCGTGCTGGGAATCAATGCCTCGGACCACCGCAACTTTCTCAACGAGTTCTATCGCGGCAGGTTCCCCGGCAGTTTCGCGCGCGGTCTGCCTTTCCAGGAAAACCCCAAGACCGGCGACTGCCGCATCAGCGGAACGTGTGCCTCACTGGCTGGGCTGGAAAAAGCGCTGACGGAGGAGGGACCGCAGGAGGTCGAATTTGCCATTCGCCGTATCCTGCTTATTCATGGGGTCATTCTCACTGTCGGCGGTATTCCCCTCCTCTACCTGGGCGATGAAATCGGCACGCTCAACGATTACGGCTATCATGAACATCCCGCCCATCGAAACGACAGCCGCTGGGTTCACCGCCCCAAAGCAGATTGGGACAAGTATGCCAAAAGAAACGACCCCTCCACCATCGAGGGGCGCGTATTTCAAGGGTTGCAGGATTTGATTCGATTACGAAAATTACACGGCGTTTTTTCCTGCGGTTCACTCAAGGTTGTTTCGACAGACAACGAGCATGTCCTTGGCTTCTTGCGCGAGGAGACAAACGAGCAGGTGGCTGTGCTGGCAAACTTTTCGGAAAAGCCGCAAACGATTTCTGCGGAGGCGCTGGGGTTGCCGGAAGAATGGGAGCGGTTACACGGCGGGAGCGTACTCGAAGCCGGTCCAGGCGGGAGGGTGGAGCCGCTCGATTTTCTGGCGCTCAGGCGCAGGGTCCGAGAGTGAGGTGGGGAGGATTATATCTCTCCTACTGCATGGAGGAGTGCCATGTTCGGCGGGCGGACGGCTCCCACAGGAAAGCCGCAAATCAGCACAACCTGATCGCCGGGTTGGACAACGTCGGAGTGCATGAGGGCGGTATCCACATAGTCGAGCATTTCTTCCAGTGAGTTTGCAAATTGCACTTGTCGGGGGCGGACTCCCCACATGAACGCCATGCGGCGGTAGGTTTTAGGATCGGGGGTAAAGGCCATGATCGGTACGCGTGGACGGATTTTGGACATGAGCCAGGCTGTGCGACCCTGGGTGGTGAAGCATGCTACGGCTTTGACGTTTCTGTCGTTTGCCAGCGCCTGGGCGGCGCGCGCCATCGAAGCCGCGTCGCTGTGCTCGAATCCCTGCACCGCCTGTTCGGTTCCCCACTCGAAGAAGTGCGACTCCGCCTCTTTGACAATCCGATCCATCATCTGGACTGCCTCGACCGGGTATTTGCCCGAAGCGGTTTCCGCGGACAGCATGACGGCGTCGGTGCCGTCGAAGACGGCATTTGCCACATCGGAGGCTTCCGCGCGGGTGGGGAGCGGGTTGGAGATCATCGATTCGAGCATTTGTGTGGCGGTGATGACCAGTTTGGCGCGCGCGTTGGCGGTGCGGATGATGTGTTTTTGAAGCGCAGGCACGCGTTCCGGCGGGAGTTCCACCCCCAGATCGCCGCGCGCCACCATCACGCCGTCCACGTTATCGAGAATTTCGTTGAGGTTGTCGAGCGCCTCGGGTTTTTCGAGTTTGGCAATCAGCATCGGCATGCGGTTACCCCGGGAAAATCTTTCCATGGCATAGCGCACCTTCTTGACATCGTCGGCTGTGCGGACAAAGGAAATGGCAACCGCATCCACCTCCTGTTCGATGCCAAACGCCAGGTCGGCTTCATCCTTTTCGGTGAAGCCCGAAATGCGCAGCCGCACGCCGGGCAGGTTGATGCCTTTATGCGAGGAAAGGGGTCCGCCGATGATGACTCTCGCGGTCAAGGTGTGGCGATCCTTGACCGACTCCACCTCCAGCGCCAGCCGCCCGTCGTCGAGGAGGAGCCGGTCCGAGGTCCGCACCGAATCGAAGATTTGGCGAAAATCCACCGGAATTTTCTTTCCACCGTTCTCCGGCGGGTTTGTGCCGGTTGCGAAAAGAGTGACGATCTCTCCTTCGGTCAGCGGAATGGGCTCGTCCAGTTGTCCGACGCGAATTTTAGGTCCTTGCAGATCCTGAAGGATGCCCACCGATTGCCCCAGTTTTTCGGACACCTTGCGGATGAGGGCAATTCTTTCGGCGTGTTGTTCGTGTGTGCCGTGGGAAAAATTCATGCGGGCGATGTTCATTCCTGCCAGAATCAGATTCTCGAGCGTTTTTTCATCCTGGCTGGCAGGTCCGATGGTTGCGACGATCTTTGCTTTGCGTGTCATTGAACTCTTCCTCCGTTAAAATTATACTCACCGCAGGAAGGAACACCATGCCCTGCGGTGAGTTGCTCGAATGGGGTTATGGTTGGATCGAGCGGGGTTACAGGTAATGCAGTTCTTTCGCCTGTTTTTCCAGTTCTGCGCGAAAATCGGGGTGTGCGATGTTGATGAGTTGCCGGGCGCGCTGACGGATGGTCTTTGCGTACAGATCCGCGACGCCGTATTCGGTGACCACATAACGGACATGATTGCGGGTGGTGACGACGCCGGCGCCCTGCTTGAGCATGGCGGCGATGCGCGTGACCGGCGTACCGTCCTTGAGTTTCGTGGCGCTTGGCAGGGCAATGATCGGTACACCGCCCTTGGAGCGTGACGCGCCGTAGATAAAATCGAGTTGACCGCCTACGCCGCTGTACAGTTTTGGACCGATGCTGTCGGCGCAAACCTGCCCGGTCAGGTCCACTTCGATGGCGGAATTGATGGCGACCATGCGTTCGTTCTGCGCGATGACAAAGGGGTCGTTGATGTATTCGGTGCGATGGAGTTCGATCAGGGGGTTATCGTCCGCCCAGTCATACAGGCGTTTTGTGCCAAGCATGAAGCCTGCAATGATCTTCCCCGGGTGCAGGGTTTTGCGGGCGTTGGTGATCACACCCATGTTGACCAGGTCAATTACGCCGTCGGAGAACAGTTCGCTGTGGACGCCGAGGTCCTTTTTGTTTTGAAGGTATTTCAGCACGGCATCCGGAATGGCGCCAATGCCCAATTGCATGGTCGCGCCGTCGGGGATGAGCTCCGAGATGTGTCCGGCGATTTTCTCCACGACATCCGTGTTTCCTTCGTCGGTCATCGGCATTTCTACGATCGGGTAATCCACCGGGACGATGTAGTTCAGGCGGCTGACGTGGATGAATGAATCGCCGAGCGTGCGCGGCATTTGCTGGTTGACCTCGGCGATGATGACTTTTGCCGCCTCTGCAGGGGATTTGGTGAGACCCACCTCCACGCCCAGGCTGCAAAACCCGTGTTCGTCGGGCAGGGAAACGTGGATGATTGCCACGTCCAGCGGCAACAAGCCGCGTTTGAAAAGGAGCGGAAACTCCGAAAGCAAAACGGGGGTGAAGTCGGCGCGTCCCTCGTGAACCGCCTGGCGCACGTTGTGGCTGATGAACAATGTGTTGACCCGCAGATGACCAGCCATCTCGGGTTTGACATAATCTGCCGGACCGATGGTCAGCGCCTGGCAAATCTCCACGTCTTGAAGATTGGGGGCGTATTCGACCAAAGCCGCGAGCACCTTTTGAGGGACCGATACGTTACCCGTCAGAAAGACGCGGTTGTCCGACTTGATGGCGGCGCGTACGGCGTCCTGCGGCGTGGTGATCCGCGATTGATAGATGTTAGTCCAGTCCATTTGCCGCCTCCTCGAAAATCTTCAGGTGCATGAGTTGACCCTGGTGGGTGTTGATTGCCTTTTCCAGCGAGGGGTCGGCGGAGGCGGCGGCTTCCACGCCTTTATCGGCAATCTGGACGATGTATGGCATGGCGGCGTTGACAAAAGCGTGTGTGGCCGTGCGCGCCACCACGCTGGGCATGTTCGGCACACAATAGTGCGTGACGCCCTCTTCCGCGTAAACGGGCAGTTCATGCGTGGTTGGACGCGAGGTTTCGAAACAGCCGCCCTGGTCGATGCTCACGTCAATGATGACCGAGCGCGGTTTCATATTCTGCACCATTTTGCGGGTGACGAGGATGGGCGCACGCTGACCTGTAACCAGAACGGCGCCCACCACCACGTCGGCAAAGGCGGTCGCCTTT
This sequence comes from Chloroflexota bacterium, assembly GCA_013388685.1. GTDB lineage: Bacteria > Chloroflexota > Anaerolineae > Anaerolineales > Villigracilaceae > Defluviilinea. The sequence continues at coordinate 56,393 of JACAET010000035.1, forward strand.
TCGATATTTCGTTCGGAGGAAATCATGGTCACGATGCCGGGGAAGCGTTCATGTAGTTTTTGCAAGCCTGCCAGGTCAATGCCAATCACGGTCACATGAGCGCCAAGCCCCAGAAAAGCGCGTGTGGCATAGGTGGCAACCACGCCGCTTCCCAATATCACCACTTCGGCGGGCGGTACGCTGGGTACCCCTCCCAGCAAAATCCCCTTCCCGCCGCGGTTGTTTTGCAGGAAGCGAGCCGCAATGGTGGCGCACATGCTTCCGCCGATCTCGCTGAACGGGCGCAGAACGGGCAGGGAATGATCCGCCAGTTGAATCTGTTCATAGGCAACCGAGGTAATCTTCTTTTCCAGCAGAAGATCAATCTTGTCGCGCTGGGTGGAGGCGAGGTGTAACAGCCCGGCAACCGTCGTCCCTGGTCTCAGCCATTCGATCTCCTCCTTGGTCGGACGCGCAACTTTAAGCAGGAAATCGGCGCGCCCGAAAACTTCATCGGAAGAATAGACGATACGGGCGCCAGCCTGTTCATATTCCAGGTCGTTGAAGCCCGCTCCCACGCCCGCCTCATGCTCGACGTAAACCGGGTGCCCCTTCTGTGTCAGAATCGCCACGCCGGCCGGCGACAACCCCACCCGAAACTCGAACGGACGCCTTTCTTTTGGAATACCGATGTTCATGATACCTCCTGAGACTTCCACGATCATAAAGACCTCGAAAGTCAGTCCATTTCATTTCATGTTCAACACGTCAAGAATGGATGGCAGCGCCCAATCAATGGTCGCCTTGTCAATCACCAGCGGCGGCGCAAAACGGATGACATGTTCGTGGGTTTCCTTTGCAAGGATGCCTTTGGTTTGCAGAGCCTCGCAGAAGCGGCGCGCGCCTCCCGCCTCCGCCTTCAATTCGACGCCGATCAACAAGCCTTTGCCGCGCACCTCCTTCACGTGCGGGCTGGAAATCTCCGCCAACTGCTCCATGAAGTAATTGCCCAATTGTTGCGCGCGTTCCGCCAGTTTCTCCTCGCGGATTACCCGCAGCGCCGCGCGTGCCACCGCCGCTCCCAGCGGATTTCCGCCAAAGGTGGAGCCGTGTTCGCCGGGCTGGAACAAACCGAGAATCGCCCGGTCTGCCAGCACCGCCGAAACCGGGTAAAAGCCGCCGCTCAGGGCTTTGCCCACGATCATCACGTCGGGACGGACGTCCTCATGGTGTGAGGCAAACAGTTTCCCCGTCCGCGCGAGACCCGTTTGAATTTCATCGGCAATCAAGAGGACATTATTCCTCTTGCAGATCTCCGCCACCTGTTTCAAATATCCCGCCGGAGGGACAATCACACCTGCTTCCCCCTGAATGGGTTCAAGCATCACCGCCGCCGTGTGAGGGGTAATTGCCCGTTCGACCGCTTCGGCGTCGCCATAGTTCACGACCACAAAGCCCGGCGTAAATGGACCGAAATCGTTGCGGTAAGACGGTTCCGTGGAAAACGAGATGATGGTGACCGTTCGCCCGTGGAAGTTGCCGTCGGCGACGATGATTTCCGCCTGATGGCGCGGCACACCCTTGACCTGATACGCCCACTTGCGCGCCAGTTTGACCGCCGTCTCCACCGCCTCGGCGCCGCTGTTCATCGGCAGGGACATTTCATAGCCGGTCATCTCGGAGAGTTCTTTGTAAAGAAGCGGCAATTGGTCGTTGCGGAAGGCGCGCGAGGTCAGCGTGACCCGTTTTGCCTGTTCGAGCAAAGCCTTGAGAATCTCCGGGTGGACGTGTCCCTGATTCACCGCCGAATAGGAGGAAAGGCAATCCAGATACCTCTTTCCCTCCACATCGTAGACCCACACCCCTTCTGCTCGTTCGATGACGACATCGAGCGGATGGTAATTATGCGCGCCGTATTGTTCTTCGATTTTTATAAAGTCTTGTGTATTCATGGTTTCCTGGTCAAATTGAGAATGATACGTTCTGTTGCACAATCCATCGGGCAAGCGTATTGGACGTTCTCCTCCGGCGCCGCCCGCCACGATCATCCCCGAAGCGGAGCGGAACGGAAGGATAGGTGCAATGCCTGTATTGGCACAGGCAAGCGCAACCGATCTTCAATTCCTGCTCCTCTTTCTTATCGTACGCCAAAGAGCCTTGCCAGTATCGCCTTTTGCGCGTGGAGGCGGTTATGCGCCTGTGGGAAGATGACCGAATGCGGACCATCCGCCACGTCGTCGGTCAGTTCCTGGTTGCGGTGCGCCGGCAGACAGTGCATGACGATCACGTCCTTGTCCGCTTCACTGACCAATTGCGCGTTGACCTGATAAGGCGGGAAGACCTTTTCGCGCCGGGCGGCTTCCTCCTCCTGTCCCATCGAGGTCCAGGTGTCGGTGTAGATGACGTGTGCGCCCTGTACCGCCTCGTGCGGGTCGCGAAGGAAGGTCAGTTGGCTGCCGGTCTCGTTGATGATTTCTTTTGCCATTTCGACGGCTCGCGGCGCAAGGTCGTAGCCTTCCGGGTTGGCAATGGTGAAGTTCCAGCCCAGTTTGGCGCAGATATGCATAAGCGAGACCGCCACGTTGTTCCCATCGCCCACAAAGGTGACGTTCAACCCCTTTGCCCTGCCAAACTTCTCTTGAATGGTGAGCGCATCTGCCATTGCCTGACAGGGGTGATTGTAATCGCTCAAGCCATTGATAACGGGAATTTCAGACCATTTCGCCAGTTCCAAAATGTGGGCATGGTCGAACACCCTTGCCATCAAAGCCTGGACATACCCCGACAATACGCGGGCAATATCCGAAATGGCTTCGCGCTTCCCCAGCCCGATTTCATTCGGCGAGAGGTAGAGCGCGTCACCGCCGCAGTGCCGCATTGCCATATCGAATGAGACGCGCGTCCGCAGGCTGGGCTTTTGAAAAATCATTCCCAACACCTTGCCTTTGAAATACGGCGGGTTTCCCTTCTTGAAATATTCCTCCTTCAGCTTGAAAGCCAGGTCGAGCAAATCCTGCACTTCCTCTGATGAAAGATCCGATACCGCAAGAAAATTTTTCATTCCAGCTCCTTCGAATAAAGTATAGTGATTTTGGCAAATTTTGACCTGTCGAAATCGTCACCGGTCTGATATGACATCCGTCAATGGGCGTCGAATCAAAGGTTTGATGTCTGTGGGCAATCGTATCACGGCAATTGGGCTGTTTCCATCGTCCTGCGTAACGAAAAACGGTTCCCTCTCAGGAAACCGTTTCATTTTCATACCTGCGGCAGTTTGCGCCGCAGAATATTGTACATGGGAATTGCCTTGGCGGCTCCCTCCACTACGCAGGTCAGCGGATTGTCCACCAGGTATGCGGGAATGCCCAGCGATTTGGTGAGCAGTTTGTCAATGCCCCGCAGAAGCGCGCCGCCGCCGCACAGCGCCACGCCGCGGTCGATGATGTCTGCGACGAGTTCGGGCGGTGTTTTTTCGAGAACCCGCCGCCCCGTTTCGATGATGGCTTTCAAAGGCTCCTGAAGGGCTTCGACGATCTCGCCGGTTGTCAATGTGACCGGGCGCGGCAAACCCGTGACCTGATCCTGCCCCTGTACTTCCATGCTGTTTTCGGTATCCTGCGGAACGGCGGCTCCGATCCTGACTTTGAGTTGTTCCGCGGTCACCTGCCCGATCACCACGCCGTATTTTCTCCTGACGTAATTCACGATGGCTTCGTCGAGTTCCATGCCGCCCAGGCGCAGAGTCTCCGCCGAGACGATGCCGTACATCGCCATGACCGCGGCTTCGGTGCATCCTCCGCCAAGGGTGATGACCATGTTGCCCGACGGCGAATTAATCGGCAGGTCCACGCCGAGAGCCGCCGCCAGCGACTGTTGAATGAGGGATGCGTCGCGGCTGCCAGCCTCCAGAACCGCTTCGTGCACGGCGCGTCTTTCTACGCTGGTGATGCCGTTCGGTACCGAAATCATCACGCGCGGACGAAAGATGCGCATGGATCCGCTGACATGTTGCAGTAGATAGGAGAGCAGCGTTTCGGTGATTTCATAATCCGCGATAACGCCGTTTTTGAGCGGGCGCACCACTTCGATGTTTTCAGGCACGCGCCCATACATGTCACGCGCCTCCTGACCGACCGCAACCATCTTTTGATCTTCCACTTCGATTGCCACAATGGTCGGTTCCGACAGCAGCACTTGCGTGCCATCGGCGATGCGGGTAAACATGGTGCCCAGGTCTATGCCCAGGTCTTTATAAAACATTGCCACGTCGGTTTAGGACTCCGATCCCGGAAGACGCGTCCTGCCTCGGCCGTATCGTTTGGCGGCGTCGAGGCGCAGGTTGGAACGGCGAAGAGCGGCTTCGATGGCGAGGTAGGCGTCCGTATCCGTCGGTATACCTTTGGCGAGAGCCTCTTCGGCGCGTTTGCGGGCGGCTTCGGCGCGCTCCACGTCAATTTCTGCCACGTTCTCCGCCGCGTCCGCCAGGATTGTGACGATATCCGGCTGGACTTCTGCCACACCGCCGGCAACGGTGAACAACTCCTCTTTTCCGCCCCGGCGGACTTTCACAACGCCGTATTTCAACGTGGTCAACACCGGCGCATGTTTCGGCAGGATGCCCATTTCACCCGCCGAACCGGGAAGGATGACGATGTCCACATTGCCTTCGAATACGGTGCGGTCCTGGGATACGATTTCACAACGAATGGTCATAAGCGTTCTCCGGCGTCAGGTGTCCGGCGTCGTATGATACGATACCAGCCACTGGACTGCCCGTTTTATCCCATCTTGGCGGCGCGGGCGCGCACGTCTTCGATGGTGCCTGCCATCATAAATGCCTGTTCGGGCAGGTCGTCGCATTTGCCGTCCAGAATTTCGCGGAAGCCACGCACGGTCTCTTTGAGCGGAACATAGGCGCCGGGGATGCCGGTGAAGCGTTCCGCGACGAAGAACGGCTGGGAAAAGAAGCGTTCGATCTTGCGGGCGCGGGAAACGATCAGTTTGTCGTCTTCCGAGAGTTCGTCAATGCCGAGGATGGCAATGATATCCTGAAGGTCCTTGTAGCGCTGAAGCACGCGCTGGACTTCGCGGGCGGTGCGGTAGTGGTCCTCGCCGACGATGTTCGGGTCGAGAATACGGGATGTGGAAACAAGCGGATCAACAGCGGGATAGATGCCCTTTTCCACGATGGAGCGTTCGAGGGCGATGGTGGCATCGAGGTGGGTGAAGGTCGCCACGGGGGCGGGGTCGGAGTAATCGTCGGCAGGCACGTACACCGCCTGCATGGAAGTGATCGAGCCAGTGCGGGTGGAGGTGATGCGTTCCTGCAGTTCGCCCATTTCCGTGGCGAGTGTGGGCTGGTATCCCACGGCGGAAGGCATGCGTCCGAGCAGGGCGGATACCTCCGAGCCGGACATGGAGAACCGGAAGATATTGTCAATAAAGAGCAGGACGTCGCGTCCCTGGTCGCGGAAATATTCCGCCATCGAGAGGGCGGACAGCGCGACGCGCAAACGCACACCCGATGGTTCGTTCATCTGTCCGTATACCATGACGGTATCTTTCATGACGCCGGATTCGATCATTTCACGGTACAGTTGCGTTCCTTCGCGGGTGCGCTCGCCAACGCCAGCGAAGACGGAGTTTCCTTCGTGTTCGGTGGCCACCGAGCGGATGAGTTCCATGATGATGACGGTTTTACCCGTACCAGCGCCGCCGAAGATGCCGGTCTTGCCGCCCTTGGTGAATGGGGCGATCAGGTCAATGACTTTCACGCCGGTTTCGAACACCTCCACGCGCGTGGATTGTTCCGCGAAGGCGGGCGCCGGGCGGTGAATGGGATAGCGCAGGCTGGCATGCACCTCTCCCTTTTTGTCAATGGGTCTGCCCAGCACGTTGAAGATACGTCCCAGGGTGACAGGTCCGACAGGCACGGTAATGGGCGCGCCAGTGGCGCGGGCGGGAACGCCGCGCTGTAACCCGTCTGTCGAGTCCATTGAGACGGTGCGAACCCACCCGTTGCCAAGATGTTTTTGCACTTCGAGCACCAGGGGATCCTTTCCTTCGCGATCCACTTCGATGGCTTCGAAGAGTTCAGGGATGCTGCCTTCCGGGAATTCCACATCCACCACGCCACCCAGAATTTGCACGACACGGCCGTTTGCGTTTGCCATGATTGCCTCCAGTTATTTCGTCGCGGCAAGCGCTTCGGCGCCGCCGACAATATCGAGTATATCGTTTGTAATGGTTTGTTGTCTTACCTTGTTGTATGCCAGTTGCAGGGCGCCAACCAGTTCCTTTGCATTGTCGGTGGCGTTTCGCATGGCGATCATGCGCGCCGCATGCTCGCTCGCCAGCGATTCGAGAATCGCCTGATAGACTTGCAATGCCGTAAAACGGGGAATGATTTCGTTCAGGATCTCACTCATATCCGGTTCGTATTCATACGCGGCATGCGGACCGTTATGCTGCCCGCCAAAATCCTCGACCAATCCTTCGCCGACAAGTTCCAGCGGCAGGAGTTTCTTGACGGTGGTCACCTGCCGCGCCATGTTGACAAAGTCGGTGTAAACGAGATACACCTCATCCACTTCGCCTTTCATGAACTCGTCAACGGCGAGGCGCCCGATGGCGGAAACATCCGCGAAGGTTGGCGCGGCGGGCAGGTTGCTGAAGTCTGCGATGACGTTCTTGCGGCGGCGGATGAGCATGTCGCGTCCCTTTCGTCCGACCGCGATGAATTTGATCGGAACCGGATGGTTCTCGAAGCGAGAAGCGACAAAGCGGATGATGTTCGAGTTGTAGGCGCCCGCCAGACCGCGGTCGCCTGTGATGACCACCACCAGAGTCTTGTTCACGGTTTTGCGCTGGGCAAGAAGTGGATGCAGGCTGTCGCGTCCCGGTTGTTCGGCGACGTGCTTGAGAACCTGCCAGGCTTTGGTCGCATAGGAACGGGTGGCTGTCACCGCGCCGATTGCCTTGCGGACTTTGCTTGCGCTGACAGTTTCAAGCGCGCGTGTGACCTGCGAGATGTTTTTTACGCTCCGAATTCGGAGCCGCATTTCACGAGCCGATGCCATGGCCTATGCCTGCCATCCTGCGCGGAAACTTTCCAGCGCCTTGATCAGTTTTTCCTTCGTCTCATCGGTGATTCGTTTCTTTTCGACGATGTCTTTGCCGATTTCGGGATAGGAGGTTTCCATGAACCGGATCAAATCCGCCTGCCATTGCGCCATCTTTTCGACGGGAACGTTGCTGGCAAAACCGTTTGTACCCGCAAAAATGAGGATGACCTGATTCTCGAGCTCCACCGGGGAATACTGCGGTTGTTTGAGAATTTCCTGCATGCGCTGACCCTGATTGAGCTGGTTCTGGGTGTTCTTGTCGAGGTCGGACGCCATCAAGGCAAACGCCGCCAGTTCGCGGTACGCCGCCATATCGAGACGCAGACGCCCCGCCACCTGTTTCATGGCTTTGGTCTGTGCGTCGCCGCCCACGCGTGAGACCGAAATCCCTACGTTCACGGCAGGGCGGATGCCTGCGTTGAACAGGTTGCCTTCCAAATAGATTTGCCCGTCTGTAATGGAGATCACGTTTGTGGGAATGTAGGCAGACACGTCGCCAAGCAGGGTCTCGATGATCGGGAGGGCGGTCAGGGAGCCACCTGTCCCTTTGACCTTCACGATCTTGAGATTCTCCGCATCGGGCAGGGCTTTGAGCGCCGCCTCGGCATCGTGTGCAGACATTGGTCCGCGGTACACTTGGCGGTCAACGCCGTCGCTTTCAGAGGCGAGTTCGCCGCTGAACTCCTTCTTTACAATCACATATTGGTTCGCCAGGCGCGCCGCGCGCTCAAGCAGACGGGAGTGGAGGTAGAACACATCGCCGGGATACGCCTCACGTCCGGGCGGGCGGCGGAGGAGCAGAGAAACCTGACGGTATGCCCAGGCATGTTTGGAGAGATCGTCATAAATCACCAGCGCGTCGCGCCCGGTCTCCATGAATTCTTCGCCAATGGCGCAGCCTGCATACGGAGCGATATATTGCAGAGCCGCCGACTCTTCGGCAGAAGCCACAACCACAATGGTGTGTTCCATCGCGCCGAACTTTTCGAGAATGCCGACCGTACGCGCCACCGCGGCTTTTTTCTGACCGATTGCCACGTAGATACAGATCAAGTCCTTGCCTTTTTGATTAATAATGGTGTCAATCGCAATGGCGGTCTTGCCGGTCTGACGGTCGCCGATGATCAACTCGCGCTGGCCGCGTCCGATGGGGATCATCGAGTCGATGGATTTGATGCCGGTCTGCACCGGGGTGTCCACGTCCTGGCGTTCCACCACACCAGGAGCGATGCGCTCCAGCGGACGGAAACCGGTCGTCGCAATGGGACCTTTGCCGTCAATCGGCTCGCCGAGGGCGTTGACCACGCGTCCGATCAAGGCGTCTCCCACCGGTACCGAGGCGATGCGTCCCGTCCCACGCACCATCATCCCTTCGACGATGCCTTCGTATTCACCCATGACAATCACACCAACGCTGTCTTGCTCAAGGTTGAACGCCGTCCCCATCACCCCATTGGCGAATTGCACCAGTTCCTGAGAGCGGATGTTCGCCAGCCCCTTTACGCGCGCAATTCCATCGCCCGCCTCTACCACGGTACCGATATCACTGACACCGATTTCGGGCTCAAACGCCTCGATTTGCCTTTGCAAGTCGCCTGCAATTTGCTTGATCAGGTCTGTCATTATTCCTCCACGCCAGAATTCGATTTACGTACAAGAACCCGGATAAGGGTTTATCCGGGCGTATGGTGTTTTATACGGCGCCTTCGTGAGGGGGCGCACAATCTCGCCAATGATACCTGAAAGGCTCATCATTGTCTAGTTGCAATCATCATTACGGGTACGGCTGTAACAATCTGGCTTGCTAAACCAGAAATGTCACAGCGGGCAGAAAAAAACATACCACATTCGATGTGCGCGCATGTCTCTTCACTTCGGCGTGTCGGCGATCCTTTGGTCCCGGAGGAACGCTCCCTCAGCGCACCATCAATTGGGCTTTGTTGCAGCCATCATTTTCGTCTTCGAGATTCTGGTCTTGTAATTCCTCTTGTGCTAGAATCGGGGTGTAAGTGCATGAAATTTGGTGGTCTAGGCAATCAGAAGGGGAACGGTCTTTCACTTCCTGGCGCCTGGGTGTCTGTGATCCCGTAGGTCATGCATTGTTGATTCCGTTTCGCCGCTGGCAGTTGGCTTCACTGCCTGGCATACACCTAGGAGAAGAGTATTTCATGGAAGCGAAACTTTATGTTGGAAACCTGCCCTATAGCACCGGGGATGCCGAATTGCAGACCCTGTTTTCACAGGCGGGCACTGTGAAATCCGCGCAGGTGATAAAAGACCGTGTCAGCGGACGCTCGAAAGGCTTCGGTTTTGTCGAGATGTCCACCCCCGACGAAGCGCAGGCGGCCATCAGCAAGTTCAATGGTCAGGACTTCAACGGACGCGCTTTGACGGTGAATCTTGCCCGTCCGCGCGAGGAACGCCCGGGAGGCTTTCGCGGTGGAGGTCGCAGGCAGGGCGGCGACCGCGAAGGCAGACGCGATTACTAAGCCGTCATACTCCCTTGCCAATCTGAGCCAAATGGGCGGCGCCATCCATTTGGCTCAAATTGTTTTATGGGTAGACTCAAAACATGCCAGGACGATTGATCATTCGTACATACCAGCCGGAGGATTTCGATGCTGTTACCATTCTGTGGCGTATCGCGCGCGAAAAATCCCTGCCGGGCTTTCAGTGTCAAAAGGGTCATTTCTTTTATGAAGATCGAGATTATTTTCGAGATCGAATCCTGACAAAGAACGAGGTCTGGGTGGCTGGGTTTGCTGAACGCCCCGTGGCGTTTATCGCAATGCAAAATGATTTTATCGATCAGTTGTATGTTCATCCCGATTATTGGCGGCAGGGGATTGGGATATGTCTGTTGAATTTTGCGAAAGAACGATCCCCCAAACATTTGTGGCTTTATACACTGCAGATAAATATTAATGCGCGTGCATTTTATGAAAAGAACGGATTTACTGCGGAAAGATTCGGTTTCAGCGATCCGCCGGAGAACGAGCCGGATGTGGAATACCACTGGCTGTCTAATTCCTGACCCTGCCTTTACAGGGGCGCGAAACCGCCTTGCGCGGAGCGTTCTGAATCTCCCCCGGTTGGGTCGTGTTCGGAGGATGTTCCCCGGGCGGACTCAAGGCGAGTCCGCGAGACAAGAATGATGATGTTGTTATGTCGAATTTCATTCGTCCCGTTTACCTCGAAGTTGATCTTTCTCAATTGAGAAGGAACCTGGAAGCCATTCGCGCGCGTGTGGGTTCGGTGAAAATCATGCCGATGGTGAAGGCGAATGCGTATGGTCACGGGGTGGAAGGTGTTGCCCCTTTCATCGAGCCGTATGTGGATTATTTTGGCGTGGCTATCCTTGAAGAGGGTATCCAGTTACGAAAACTAGGGATAAAAAAACCGATACTTGTGGCAGGCGGCACGTTGCCGGAACAGGTTCCATACTTTGCAGAGTACGATCTGACCTTGACAGGCTCGTCTGTGGAACTTTTGGATGCCGCTGAGCAAGTCGCACGAAATTCTGGCAGGCGTATCGTTACTCACCTGAAAATCGATACCGGCATGGAAAGGGTGGGGGTGCGGGAATATGAAGCGGAGTGGTTGATTCGAAAATCTGCGGCGTGTAGTCACTTAATCGTGGAGGGAATATATACCCACCTTGCCAATGCGGAATCGGCGGATAAAATGCATGCCCGCTTGCAATTGAAACGATTCCGGGAAGTTCTCGAGGTGTATGGCAGGTTGAATCTGCCGGTCCCCCCGATCAGGCATGTTTGCAATTCGGGAGGAATTCTCAATCTCCCTGAGGCGTATTTTGAGATGGTTCGACCCGGGATATTATTTTATGGTGTGTACCCGGGTGCGGAGGTAGACCGGATGATTCCCGTACAGCCCGCACTTACCTGGCGCGCAAAGGTGTCCTATTCGAAACGAACGCGCCCCGGGCGAAGCGTCAGTTATGGGTCGTTGTGGCAGGCTGAGGTCGAGACCCGAATCGTCACCATCCCGTGCGGCTATGCCGATGGTTATTTCAGGCGTATGACGAATCGCTCCCAAGTCGTCATCCATGGAAGGAAGTATCCACAGGTGGGACGCATTTGTATGGATCAGTTTATGGTGAACGTGGGCGAGGCGGATGTGCGCGTCGGCGACGAGGCGATTTTGCTGGGGCAGGGTATTACGGTGGAGGATTTTGCGGAATGGACGGGGACGAATGAATATGAAGTGCTAACGAGCATCGGCGCCCGCGTGCCGCGCGTGTACGTCGCAGAGTAATGGTAGAATGGGTCGGCTTATTCGAGGTGACGAGTGATCAATTTGATACGCAAATACTGGCAGATTCTCGGCATTGCATTTCTGATCGTATGGTTCGATCAATGGACGAAAAACCTGGTGCGTGTGAACATTCCGCTGGGCGGTACGTGGCTTCCCCCATCTTTGGAATGGCTTCAGCCCTATGCGCGTATTGTCCATTGGTATAACACGGGCGCGGCGTTTGGTGTTTTTCAACAGGGGGGCATGGTTTTTACCGTGCTCGCATTTCTCGTGATCGGATTGATCCTTTACTATTATCCGCAGGTCGAAAAGGCGGATTGGTCTTTGCGTATTGCCATGAGCATGCAATTGGGAGGGGCGCTCGGCAATCTGATCGACCGACTCACCATTGGGCATGTGACGGATTTTATTTCCGTCGGGACTTTTCCCGTGTTCAATCTGGCGGACGCGAGCATCACCGTCGGCGCGGCGGTCTTGTTCCTGGGTATTTGGATTGCGGAAAGAGCTGGCAGCCGCAAACGGCGGGAACCCCTCGCGCCGGAGATGCCGCCTTCAGGCGACGCGCCGAACGAAGCGACGAGTGAGTGAGACCGTATTGAATTTTCGTTTCGACAAAGAGGCTCCTGAACGGCTCGATAAATTCCTGGTGGGGCTGTTACCGGAGTTTTCGCGTTCCCGGATTCAGAGATTGATCGCAAGCGGTTTGGTGGAGGTGAACGGTCGCGCGGCGTGGAAGGCTGGTCAACCGTTGGAAGCCGGTTCCACCGTGACGGTTCGGGTTCCCCCCGCCGCTCCGACAAGCCTGATTGCCGAGGATATTCCGCTCGACATTGTATTCGAAAACGAAGATTTGATTGTGGTCAATAAACCGGCCGGTATGGTTGTCCACCCGGCGGCGGGTCATTCTTCGGGGACGCTGGTCCACGCGATACTCGGATATGCGCCCCCCCTCGAGGGGATTGGCGGCGAGGAACGCCCCGGTGTCGTCCATCGTCTCGATAAGGAGACTTCGGGGTTGATCCTTCTGGCAAAAAACGAACGCGCTCACCGCTGGTTGCAGGATCAGTTCCGCTTGCGAAAGGTGGAGAAGACCTATCTCGCGCTTGTCGAGGGCAAACCACCGACTCCTTCGGGTCGAGTCGAGGCATACATTGGGCGCGATCCAAAACAAAGAAGGAAGATGGCAATTGTTTCGGAGAAGCAGGGACGTGAAGCGGTCTCGGAATATAAAACGGTCGAAGAATTCGAAAACCATACGTTGTTGGAATTTCATCCGCATACCGGGCGAACACACCAGATACGATTGCATTGCGCCTTTCTACGGTGCCCCATCGTGGGGGATACGGTGTATGGAAGGAAGCGCCCGACAATCAGTATCGGGAGGCATTTTCTTCACGCGTACCGTCTAAGAATCCTTTTACCAAATGAAAAGGAGCCGAGGCAGTTTGAGGCGCCTCTGCCCGAAGAATTGAGGCTGGTCTTGAACGCTTTGCGGTCTTGAGCCTTGTGGGACTGTCATGATGGACCCGCACAGCCCAACATGGCTCGAACTATGACCGGCGCTCGAGGAGAATCGCATGGAATTGATAGACCTTCGTTCGGATACCGTAACCAAGCCGACGCCCGAAATGCGCGAGGCAATGGCGGAGGCTGAGGTGGGGGATGATGTCTTTGGCGACGACCCGACCGTCAACAGGCTGGAGGCGATGGCGGCGAACATCCTGGGTAAGGAAGCCGCCCTCTTTGTCCCTTCGGGAACGATGGGAAACCTGCTGGCTTTGCTGGTACACTGTCAGCGGGGCGACGAGGTCATTTTGGGGAGCAAGTCTCACATCTATTTGAACGAAGCGGGCGGGATGTCCGCTTTGGGCGGAATTCAGCCTTGTCCGGTCCCGAATCAAACAGACGGGACGCTTGCGCTTGAAGATATTCTCGATTCGATCCGAAGTGAAGATGTGCATCACCCCATCACCCGTTTGATTTGTCTTGAAAACACCCAGAATATCTGTGGCGGCGTTCCTTTGACGGCCGAGTATACGCGTCGGGTGGGCGCGATTGCGCGCGAGAATCGCCTTGCGTTGCACATTGACGGCGCGCGCATTTTCAACTCGGCTGTCGCCCAACATACGACCGCGCAGGAATTGACGGCTCCCGCGGATTCGGTCATGTTTTGCTTGAGCAAGGGACTGGCTTCCCCCATTGGCTCGCTGCTTGTCGGAAGCGGGAAATTCATTGCACGAGCGCGCCATTTGCGCAAAATGCTGGGAGGCGGAATGCGGCAGGTGGGAGTGATTGCCGCGGCTGGAATCGTTTCACTGGAAAAGATGACATCCCGTTTGGGGGAGGATCATGAACGAGCGCGGAAACTTGCCAGCGGATTGCGCCCGATGCGAGGCGTTATCCTGGATCCGGGCTCGCCGTTTACCAATATGGTCTACTTTACCCTGGCTGACGAGATTCCTTTGGACGCCTGGCAGGTGGCGGAAAAAATGAAGGTGTTCGGTGTTTTGGTTGAGCCAGACGACCGGCGTCGTTTTCGTCTGGTAACGCATTACTGGATAGACGATGCCGCCGTGGAGACGGCTGTATCGGCTTTCCGGCGCGTACTGGGTTGATTCATGCCGGATGAGTGAAACCCCGGGCTTACTCCTGCCAGAATTCTTTCCCCGGTTCGATCTGGTTTCTGCCCCTTCCCTTGGCGACGTATAAGCGTTTGTCTGCAACGTCAATTAGGCGGTAGATTTCATTCGCCTCGCTCGGATATACGGCAATTCCCTGGCTTACGGTCGGGATGGGAACGGTACGACGGTCGCGGTCCTCCACGCGCAGGCTTCTCATGGTTTCGCCGATTCTCCTGGCGATTTGATATGCCTGGCCGCCGGAGGCGCCCGGCAGTGAAATGACGAATTCCTCGCCGCCCCATCTGCCGACGGCATCCGTTTGCTTGATATTGCGCTGTACGGCTGTGCAGAGAGAAGTCAAAATGCGGTCGCCCACCAGATGACCATATGTATCGTTATATTGCTTGAAGTAATCAATATCCAGCATGATCAGGCTGAGCGGCGTTTTGGATTGTAAGGCTTCCTCCGCCTGTTCGGCGAGCCGTTTGAGAAAATAACCGTGATTGAAGACGCCTGTCAGGCTGTCCAGTTGCGCCTGTTTTTCCACCTGGGCGTGGCGAATCGAGTTGTCGAGCGCCAGGGTCACGTGCTGACCGAGGCTGGCGAGAAGCTGCAGGTCGGCGCGGTCAAAGGCATTGGCTGTATAGGATGCCAGCGCCAGAATGCCGGTCACATTTTCGGCTTTGAGCGGTACGCCAACCCATGCGAGACTCGCTTTTTCTTTGCCGATGATGTAACTTTCAACGCCTTCCAACCCCACCTCCTCTCTCATATCCGGCAGAAACAATTCCTTTTGGTTCTTGATCACCCAGCCGGAAAGCGTCCCTTCGAGCGGGACTTGCATCCCGGTGAAATATTCTCCTTCATCGTAAAAAAGTTCGAGTTGGATCACGTCGTCGCGCAGGATGCCGATGAAATACGTATCCGCCTCCAGCGCCTCCTGGATGGTTGTTTTCAACAAAGAAAGCGTTGTCTCGGTATCGAGGGTTTGCATGATCTGGCGGCTGAAGTTGTTGATTGTCTCCAGCCTGTGGATATTCTCCTGCGTGGTATCTTTGATGCGCACGATGACTTCGACGACAACGATGGAAATCAGAAAAGGAGTGCTGTATCCGACAAGAGGATCGAGAGCTCTCAACAGCGGTAATTTTACCGGCAGACTGATTGTCGCAAGCAGGAGCAGAATCAGATAGGCGTAGGAACGCCCCGAGATTGTCGCCATCACGACGGCGCTGAACACCGTCAGCAGATACAGAACTTCGATCATGGCGTCGGGCAGGAGAAGGGTGAGGATGCCAAGCCCAAGCCCTGTGAGGAGCGAGTTCATCAGGCGGTATGTTCCGGCGCGGAAAGTGGAGCGCACGATCAGCGTATGACCGGTCAAGATATAAACGATTCCAAGCCCGCCGAACACCGCCAGCAGGGAATTCCCCTTCGGTTTTTCCAACAGGGCTGTTGCGACCACACCGCCCAGAATGACGATGGTGACGATGGTCAAAGGGGTAATGAAGCGCCTGATCTCATGCGGGGCAAATGAAGTGACGGGTCTTGTATTTTTCACGAAAGTCTTCCCCCTTCGACGAAATCGGCATAGGGAAGTTGCGACAGGGTTTCCACGACCTCCCGGTCGAAGAGAATCTCGGCTTGTTCCCGCAGATACTGCAGCGCCTCCTCCGGCGTGGATTTCTTTCTGTAACTGCGACTGCTGGTCAAGGCGTCGAATACATCCACGACGGCGAAAATTCGAGCGGCGATGGGAATTTCGCCGCCCTTGATGCCGAGCGGATACCCGCTGCCATCCCAGCGTTCGTGATGGTAACGGACAACCGACATGCTTTCCTGCAGGAAGGGAATTCTTTCGACGATACGCGCCCCGATTTCGGGATGAAGGCGCATGATCCGCCATTCGTCATCCGTTAATTTTCCGGGTTTGTGAAGGATGGTATCGCTGATGCCGATTTTGCCGATATCGTGGAGGAGGGCGCCTCGTTCCAATGCCTTGAGTTGTTCGCTGTTGAGCCCAAGCTTTTCCCCCAACAGGCATGCCAGTCTGCTGACGCGCATGCTGTGACCTTCCGTTTCCCGGTCGCGGGCATCCAGGGCAGACATGAGCGCCTTCAAGGTCTGGTCGTAGGTCTTTTCGAGCTCTTCATAGGCCGCTTCGATTTCACGCGCCTGCCGGCGCGATTCGGCGAGCAGAATTACACGCTCGAGCGTGACCGCCGCCTGATTTGCCAGGAGTTGTACGTTCGCAAAATTCTGACCGCGGATTTCGGGAATCAACAGCCACAACGCGCCAACGGGACGCGACTTTGTCAGCAGGGGATAGCACGCCAGTTCGCCCTTTTCGGTCGTCAGGAACATGCTTTGCCTCATCTGGATCGCCTGGTAGATGATGTTCATGGGGTGTTCGCGGCGGGTATGAAAGCCCCGGGCGTCCAATTCGACCTCGGCTTGGATGCTGCCTTCCGCCGTGATGAGGACAATGCCGGTTTCCATGGCATTGGCGGCTTTGTGCGCCGCCCGCGCAATCGTTTCTGCCGCCTTGTTCACATCCTCGGTCATGATCACATCCTCGCTCAGTTGCCGCAGCATGGAGGTGATGCTTTCCTTGTTCCTCAACTCCTGGTACAGCCATGCGCTTTCCACGGAGGCGGCGGCTTGTGCGCTGAGCAGGTCGGCAAGCGATTCGTCGCTTTCGGAGAAGAACATGCCTTCGTGTTTTCCAAAGGCAAGGATCGTACCAATGCTCAGGCGATGCAGACGGATCGGTATCGCCAGTACGCTCCGCAGGTTTGTGCTATCAATATCCAGGTTGCTCTGGCGCGTGTATTTGCGCAGGTCGCGCACGCGAAACGGTTTTGCGGCGTTGAGCGCGGCTTGCAAAAGAGGCTCCTCGGCGGGCTTGTCCTGCAATGCTTTGAGCAGGCGCGGCGCGTCGCCGGCATGGGCTGTGCGTGAGTAGTCGCCCTGTTGATCGAGCAGAGTGACGAAGACGAAGCGGGCATCGAAGGTTTTACGCGACAGCAGGGCAATCTCTTGCACGGCGGCTTGCGGGTCCAGCAGGGTGGTCAGGGAGATGCCCGATTGGATGAGTTCCGTCAGGCGCTGGTGATGACTGGCGCGTTCCCAGGAGCGCATCAGTTCGGTGGCAACGCCTTCCACACTGGCAATATCCATGTTGTTGAAGGCATAGGAGAGATCGGAACGCACTTCCAGGATGCCCATGAGTTGACCGTGCGAGACAAGCGGCGCAAGAATGATGGAGCGGGTTTTCTCATTGTTGATGGCGATGAAATCGGGGTCGAGGGTCGTGTCGTTGACGATGATGGTTTTCTTTTGGTGGACAAGACGACCATAAAGCCCTTTGCCTGCCTCCTGGCGGTAGCCGGGCGGAATGATGCCGGTCATGGGACCGCTGGAAACCAGCGCAACGAATTCCTTTTTGTCTGCGTCATAGGTCATCAGGGAAACGATGGTGCATTTTATGGCGCGTTCCAGCGAGTTAACGGCAAGTTGCGCGGCAATAGGCGGGTCGAGTTCCTGATTGAGTTGTTGGCTTAACTCGATCAAGTGGGTTAACTGGGCGGTGCGTTGTTTTTCGGCGTTGAGTTTTCTCTCTGCAATTGCCGCTTGTTCCTTGAGCGCCTCGATGTTTTGCATATCGTTGAGCAGGCGCGCGGCTTCCAGTTCCTTTTCTCGCAGTCGGGCTTCGATGACCTCCGTCAACGACGGCGATGCGGTGTTGGCGAGAATGCCATAGACGGTCAGGGCGGTGATCAGGCTGGTAAGGACGAATCCGCCCACCCGTACGAACGAAGCGGAAGAGTCCGAAAGCAGAAAGATGCCGATGACGATGATCGCCTGATTCAAGATGAAGTGAGCGTTGCCGCGCCATCCTACATTGAGGGATCGGATGGCGGAGACCGTCCAGATGGTGGCAATCGCGAAGAGCGTCACGCCCACAGCAACAATCCCCCAATCGGGCAGAGGCAGGTAAGGCGCCAGGTTGTCGGGCAGAATGAGAAAGCCTTGGGCGACGATGGATACCACCCCGGCGGCGATGAGTTGTATTTGGTGGGTTCGATTCAATTTCAAGATTGCCATACGGTATGTGTATTTTAACCTGCATGACTATGCCATTTGAGATGGGTTACTTACAACGTTGCAAGTTAGGTGTTGGTTCGAACGACCAGCGGAAATGCAGAACCGTGTTCATGAAAGACCTGCGTCACTTGCGCGTGGCGCGCCGTGGCACATTCGAAGATGGAGATCGCCTCATACGCGCGTTCGTGAAGTACAAAGTATCCTGCAGGATGGTTGCGTAACATCAGTGATATAATTTTTTGCGAATGCAATGAAGGGGCAATGACCCTTATCGTATCTGAAAAGAAAAATCATATGGACAAATACATTACACTGCAACAAATTGACGAGGCAACAGGGGCAATACGCGGGCGCACCTCCCATCAACCGCGTGTTGGATTGATTCTCGGTTCGGGTCTTAACGCTTTGGCTGATTCCGTCCAAAAAGCCGATTTTATCCCTTTCGGCGATCTGCCTCATTGGCCCCGTTCCACAGTTCCCGGGCATGCGGGCAGGCTTGTCATCGGCGAGCTGGCGGGACAGACGGTTTTTGTCATGCAGGGGCGCGTGCATTACTATGAAGGTTACAGCATGTCGCAGGTCACTCTGCCTGTGCGCGTGATGCAGAGACTCGGTTTGGAAATGTTGTTTGTAACCAATGCGGCGGGCGGAATCAACCCTGAGTTTGTCCCCGGCGACGTGATGTTGATCACCGATAACTTGAATTTGGTGGGAATGTCCGGCGCAAACCCGCTCATGGGACCGAACATTGACGAACTCGGTCCGCGTTTTCCGGATATGAGCCGTGCCTATGACCCGGATTTGATGAACCTCGCCAGGAAGGTTGCGCGGGAACGGAACATTCCCCTGCGCGAGGGCGTGTATTGCGGCTTGAGCGGTCCCTCGTTCGAAAGCCCTGCCGACCTGCGTTTTCTGCGCATGGCGGGAGCGGACGCTGTGGGGATGTCCACCGTGCCGGAGGTGATTGTGGCGCGTCATGGCGGTTTGCGTGTGCTGGGCTTTTCGGGCATCAGCAATAAAGCCAATTTGGACGGTTCGACCCTGACGACGCACGAAGAGGTCATCGAAGCGGGCAAGGTGATCACTCCCAAAATCGAAACCATCGTACGCGGCGTGTTGCGTTCTTTGTAGGTTGGTCCAACCTGTCATGGGTTTGATCTTTCGTTTCTTTGCCGAATACAGCCCGTTGATCTACATCGGTCTGGCGATTCTGGGTTTGTACGCCTTTCGTTGGATGTGGCGTGCGTGGCGCGAATGGCGCGATGCCGTATATTCGCTCGAACGCGAGTTCGCGTTGAATCGTTTGGGAAAGGCGACCGCCTTCGGGTTTCTGGTTTTGCTCCTCTTTTTCGTCGAATTCTATGTTGCCACGTTTGTTGTGCCGTCTTTGCCTGCGGCAGATATGCTGGCAACGCCCACGCTCGACTTGCTTGCCACCCCCGTGACGACGGCTCCTGCAGGAAGCAGCCTGCCTCTGGTCACCCCCCAACCGCAAACCGGCATGAGCGGATGCGTTCCCGATAAAATCATTCTGACATCGCCCAAACCCGGCGAGGAGATTCGAGGCATTGTCACGCTTACCGGGACGGCAAGCATTCCCAATTTCGGCTTTTACAAATATGAATTTGCCCCGGTCGGCACGGCGGCATGGACGACGATTTCGGCTGGCGCAAACCCGGTAAAAGAGAACGAATTGGGACAGTGGAATACCACCGCTCTGCCGAACGGCGATTATTTTCTCCAATTGGTCATCATTGATAACGTCGGGGTGACCGTCGAGCCGTGTATCATCGCTGTGCGCGTGGCAAATGAGTGAGAGATCGAATGACTTCTTTTGAAATCAGACCTGCCGTTTCGGGCGATTTTCCACGCCTGATGGCGATGGATCATTCCTGTTCGAGCGAATATGTCTGGCAGCTGGCATTGCGAACCGAAATGAAGCGTGTGACCGCCGACTTTCATGAGGTGCGGCTGCCGCGCGCGGTGACCGTAACGTATCCGCGCGATCCGTCCGCTCTGGCGGATGAGTGGTCGAAGCGGGATGTCCTTCTGGTGGCGACTCAGGGCGATGTGCCGGTTGGGTATTCGAGCGCGGTGGAGGGAGGCGCCTCGGGTGTCGTCTGGGTGACGGATCTGGTTGTCGTGCCGGAGGTCAGACGTCAGGGCGCCGCCTCGGCTCTTTTAATGGCGATCCAGGCTTGGGCTGTGGAAAGAGGCGTCCCCCGCATCGTATTGGAAATGCAATCCAAGAATCATCCCTGCATCCGCCTGGCGCAGAAGTTTGGATATGAATTCTGCGGGTATAATGACCGCTACTATCCGACTCAGGATGTGGCATTGTTCTTTGGGAGAGCATTAAAATAGGCGCTGGAAGGGTCTCATGTTTAACGGTTGGTACGAAAATGTACTGGCGGGGCTTCAAGTTCTCAACGACATTTTATACGCCGGTATAGCCATCACCGCTTTTTCGCTGCTGTTGTATGCCCTGTCATTCAATTTGCGCGACCGCGTGGCGCGTTCGTTTGCGATCATTCTGCTGTGCGTCGTCGTCGTTTTTACCACCGAAGCCCTGCAGAACCAGACAGTTCCAAGTTGGGAAATCGAACTGCTTCTGCGTTTGCAGTGGATCGGGATTATCTTTCTTCCTCCCGCTTACCTGCATTTATCCGATGCCCTGCTGGTGACGGCGGGGCGCCCCTCGCGTGGACGCCGGCGCATGGCGGTTCGTCTCGTGTATGGGCTTTCATTGGTTTTTCTCGTCCTTCTGGCGGGCGGGCTGCTGGTAGGGGGATTGGTGACGAACGGGAAACCGGCTCCGCACCTGCAGCGCACAGTATGGACCGAAGTGTTCACCGTCTATTACATTGGGATTATCGCCTGGGCGGGCTATAACTTCATTCGCGCCTATCGCCGCATGTTGACGCGCGCCGGTCAGCGACGGATGCTTTACCTGATGGCGGGCGCAACCGCCCCGGCTCTCGGCTCCTATCCGTACCTGTTATATGGTTCCGGTTTTGCGGCGCAATTCCCCCTGGTCTTTTGGTCCGCCGTTCTGGTGAACAATGTGCTGGTCGCCGCGCTGGTGGTCACCATGGCATATGCCGTGGCGTTTTTCGGCGTTTCGTGGCCCGACCGCGTGGTCAAGAGCCGTCTGTTCAAGTGGCTCCTGCGCGGACCGGTCACCGCCTCGACGGCGCTGGCGTTGATGACCATTGTTCGGCGCGCGGGAGAGTTATTTGGCGGCGAACCGTATTCGGGCTTTGTGCCTCTGGTCATGGTGGTGACCGTCCTGTTATTCGAACATACCATCACCCTGCTTTTCCCGTTCTGGGAACGGGTTCTTTTCTTCGGGCGGGACCGTGAAGATATCCAACTGCTTCAAAATATCGAAGAGCGTCTGCTCACCCAGAGCGACCTGCAGCAGTTTTTGGAAAGCGTGCTTGCCGCCGTACGCGATCACTTGCAATCGCCCTGCGCGTTCGTTGCCGCGCTGGATGGGGAGGCGTTGACCTTGAACGTGGTGGCGGGGAATCGTTCCCTGCTGGAGAAGGAAAACCTGAACGACGCTCTTCGAGTTGTGAATCCTAACGGCGAAGCCGGGCATCATGAATTTATTTGGGGTGATTTTTGGATTTTGCCCCTGCATCAGCGCAAGGTGACCGGAGACCGTGATGAAATTCCCCCGTTTCTGGGGTTGTTGGGAATTGCCCGCAACTCCGAACGCCCGTTGGACGGCGACCAGCGCGAGGCGCTCTGGCTGCTGGCAAAACGCGTGGCGCTTGCCCTGGAAGACAGACGTTTGCAACAGCATGTGTTCCGTTCGCTGCAAGACCTTCAACCGCAAATGGATCTGCTCCAGCGCATCCGCGCGGCGGGACGTTACGACACCGCCTCCAACCTGTTGCCCCAACCCGTCTTTGAAGAATCCGACCTGGCAGACTGGGTCAAGGACGCGCTCACGCATTATTGGGGCGGACCCAAATTGACGAACAGCCCCCTGATGCGCTTGCAGATCGTGCGAACCTTCATGGAGCATTACGACGGCAATGCCTCCAATGCTTTGCGGGCATTATTGCGCCGGGCGGTGGATCAGGTTCGACCGGCGGGCGACCGAAAATTCACCAGCGAATGGATCCTCTACAATATCCTGGAGATGAAATTCATCGAGGGGCGCAAGGTGCGTGAGGTCGCCGCCCGTCTGGCAATGTCGGAGGCGGATCTTTATCGGAAACAACGCGTCGCTGTGGAAGCGGTCGCGCGCGCCATCCTCGAGATGGAAAAAAGCGAAACCATTTTACCGGGAGGGCTCAATGAATCGCCAAAAAGATAACGGCAAAAGGAAACTTCAAAATCAAATGCCGGTGGTGGACGAAGGGTGGTGGGAATCGGTGCTGGCGGAAGAACAGAAGTTCTCGCCCGTACACCCGAAACCGGTTCACCCGCCGGTTTTGGAGCAACCAGACAATGCGGGTAAGCCCCCTGTCAGGGCAACTCCCGTGGATTGGGATGCTATCCGGCGGTTTTATCGTGACGACCGTATCATCCAAATGAAAGTGACCGGACACAATCGCGGCGGTCTGCTGGTGGAGGGCGACGGGTTGGCGGGGTTCGTGCCGCTTTCGCATCTCGTCGAACTGGCGGGGGCGGGTACGCTTGAAGACCGCGAACGAAGCCTCGAAAAATATCTGGGCAGGGAGTTGAAGGTCAAGGTCATCGAATGCGCGCCCGAGGACGAACGGATTATTTTTTCGGAACGCGCCGCCCTGTCGGAACCCGGCAAACGGGTGGAATTGTTTCACACCCTCTCGCCGGGCATGCGGGTTCGCGGGACTGTGACGAACATTACCGATTTCGGCGTGTTCATTGATCTCGGAGGGGTGGAGGGGCTCATTCACATCTCCGAACTTTCCTGGGGCAGAGTGACGCACCCGGCGCAACTTGTCCGTCTCGGCGAAGAAATGGAGGTGCAGGTGTTGGATATTTCATCCGAACGGTGCCGCGTCGCTTTGAGCCGCAAGCGTTTGATTCCAAATCCCTGGGAACTCGCGCAAGTCGAATTCCCCGAAGGAAAAGTGGTCACCGCCACCGTGACCAACGTACTTTCATACGGCGCCTTTGCCAGCCTCGCTATTGGCGTGGAGGGACTGATCCACGCCAGCGAGATGCCTCTCAAGGAAGGACAATCGCCGCGTGATCTTCTTTCGGTGGGGCAAAGAATCCAATTGCGCGTCCTGCGCGTCGACCCGGCGCATCAACGCCTGGGCTTCAGCATGTTCACGGACGCCCAATGACAAAACCCTCACGGCAGGATCACCGCTACGCCCACGAATCCCGCAGCGACTGGCTGGACTGGCTGGTGCGTCTTCAGTTGCATTTTGGGCGGTTCGTACGCGATATTCTCGGCATTCTCCTGATTGCCTTTGCGGTCATGACGTTTATGGCGCTTCGCGGGCAGACGGGCGGCGCGCTCCTTACCCGCTGGGTGGGGTTGCTTTCGCTTTGGCTGGGGTGGGGCGCCTATCTCGTTCTGCTGGGAATTGGCTACGCCGGATTTTCCCTCCTGCGGCGCGGTGCCAGCCCGTTGGGATGGATGCAATTCTTCTCCCTCGAGATCGCCGCTTTCCTGACGTTGGGCTTGTTCGCGGCAATGGGGGGCAATTCCGTCCTCGACGCGGAGGCGGGACGGTATGGCGGGCGCATCGGCTGGGGTATTACCGCCCTGTTCTGGCGTGCCGGCAAGTTGTGGGGGACATTCCTCCTGTTCGCGTTCTGGCTGTTGGCGGTGATGAGCGGCTTCAACCTGTGGGCATGGATCGAGCGCTGGCTGGCAAAGGTCGCAGAGGAGACTCCGCCGCTTGAAACAGCAACCCAGCCCGAGGTCCAGAAAGAAGCGCCCGAAGAAAAGCAGGAAAAACCGCGGGCGGAGAGGAAAAAATCCACGCCGCTGCCGCCCGAGTTCAGAAAATCCCTGAAGATGGCGGAGCAGAAGGAGAAGAAGGTCGAGCCGCAAAACCGCGACGAACGCCTGCCGCCGCTTAACATCCTGCTGGCAGACCAAGCCTCCCGCCCCGACGAGCGGACTATCAACCAGACGGCAGGGATGATCGAAAAGACGCTGGCGGAGTTCGGCATTTCTGCGACGGTCATCGGTTTTCGGGTGGGTCCGACGGTGACTCAGTTTGCGGTGCAACCCGGTTTTATGAAGCGGGCGGGGGCAAGCGAGGAGGAGGAAAAGCAGATCAAGGTGCGCGTGGCGCAGATTGCGTCTTTGCAGAAGGATTTGGCGCTGGCGCTTTCGGCGGAACGTTTGCGCATTGAGGCGCCGGTGCCGGGCAAGCCGTATGTGGGCATCGAAGTGCCGAATTCTCACCAGTCCAATGTGCGCCTGCGCCCTCTGCTGGAGACCGGGGCGTTTCACAAGATTGGCGCGCCGCTGGCGCTGGCGCTGGGGCGCGATGTTTCCGGTCAGCCGGTGGTGGCAGATCTGGCGCGCATGCCTCATCTGTTGATTGCGGGGGCGACGGGTTCCGGCAAGTCTATCTGCATCACTTCGCTGGCGGTTTGCCTGGCGATGAATAACGCGCCGGAAGACCTGCGGATGGTGATGATCGACTCGAAGATGGTCGAGTTGTTGCGCTTCAACGGTTTGCCGCATTTGTACGGCAAGGTGGAGACGAATGTGGAGCGCATTTTGGGCGTCTTGCGCTGGGTAGTGGTGGAGATGGAACACCGCTACCGCCTGCTGGAAGCCGCGCACGCGCGCGATTTGGAGACTTACAATCGCAAAATTTCCCGCAAGAAGGAGGAGACGCCGCTTCCGCGCATTGTGGTATTGATTGACGAACTGGCAGATTTGATGATGTCGGCTCCCGACCAGACGGAGCATAACCTGGTGCGCCTTGCCCAAATGGCGCGCGCAACAGGGATTCACCTGATTGTCGCCACCCAGCGTCCCTCCACCGATGTGGTGACGGGGTTGATCAAGGCGAACTTCCCGGCACGCCTGGCATTTGCCGTGGCTTCGGGCGTGGACAGCCGCGTCATTCTGGATACCACCGGCGCGGAAAACCTGCTGGGTCGCGGCGACATGCTCTTCCTCAACCCGGAAGTGGGAAGCCCGATTCGCGCGCAGGGCGTCTTCGTCACCGATATGGAGATCGAACGCGTCATTGCCCACTGGCAGAAAACTGCCGAACCCGCCGATGCGGCGCCCCCCTGGGAAAAACTGCTGACCGAACCCGACGAGAACGAGGATGAAAGCCTGATCGAACAGGCGGTGTCCATCGTGCGGCAAAGTCAGCGGGCGTCGGCTTCGCTGTTGCAACGGCGTCTGCGCATCGGGTACCCGCGTGCGGCACGCTTGCTGGATCAATTGGAGGAAATGGGGGTGGTGGGGCCGTCGCTGGGGGGCGGCAAGGAACGGGATGTGTTACTGGGACCTTTGGATGAGGAAGAGGAGATAAATGGAGAAGACCGTTGAGGCGATGACAACCCGAAAGACATTCACCGATTATTTGCGGCTGTGGTTCAAATGGGTACTCGACCCGCTGGGGAGGTTGTTCCTCCGCCTGGGGCTGACGCCCAACATGATGACCCTCTTGGGTCTGGCGGGAAATACAGTCGGCGCTTATTTTCTGGCGCGCGGTGAACTTCTCACCGGAGGCATCCTCATCGCGGTGATGACGCCCATTGACGCCCTGGACGGCACGATGGCGCGTCTGCGCGGGGAAGCCAGCGACTGGGGCGCATACGTGGACTCGGTTTCTGACCGCTATGCTGAATTAATCATTTATGGCGGTTTGCTGTATCACTTTCTGTCGGCTGGAGATGTGATGGGCGGAATGCTGACTTTTGGCGCGGCGGCGGGGTCGGTGCTGGTCTCGTATGTCAAAGCGCGGGCGGAAGGTCTGGGGTATGAGGCGAGGGTGGGTCTGCTGACGCGGGCAGAACGGTATCTCGTCCTTGCGCCGGCGTTGATTTTGAGTTTTGTCTATGTCGGTTTGGGGATTCTGGCGGTGTTTGCAAACCTTACAGCCTTACAGCGGATTTGGCATGTTCGTAAACTTGTCCACGCAAGGCTGAATCAAAAGAATTAGAGGTAAACATGCCCGAAGGTTTTAATATTGGACCCTTGTTCGTGCGATTTTATGGCATTATTCTGATGAGCGGCGCAGTGGCGGGCGCGTTCCTGGCGAGACGGGAGGCAAAACGCCGCGGTTATGACCCGGAGATCGTGTGGGATCTTTTCGTTTATTTGCTGATCGGCGGCATCATCGGTGCGCGGCTCTGGCACATTCTGACGCCCTCGCCCTCCACTGGGGTGACAGCCGCCTGGTACTTCTCTCATCCCTTGGATGCGCTGGCGATCTGGAAGGGTGGGCTGGGCATTCCCGGAGCCATCATCGGCGGTTTAATTACGCTGTTCATTTACTCTCGCCGCACCGGCGTCAACTTTGCCGAGTGGACCGACATCGGCGCTCCCTCACTGGCGCTGGGGCAGGCAATTGGGCGTTGGGGGAACTTTTTCAATCAGGAACTCTACGGCGCGCCCACCAGCCTGCCATGGAAACTCTACATTGACCCCGCCCACCGCCTGCCGGGCTACCTTGATGTGGAATACTATCATCCGCTCTTTCTCTACGAGTCGCTGTGGAATCTGATGAACATGTTCCTGCTGCTGTGGATTTCGCGCCGCTTCGCTTCTTCCCTGAAAACCGGCGACCTCTTCCTCACCTACCTGGTCGTATACCCCGTGGGGCGCTTCTTCCTGGACTTTTTGCGGCTCGACGCCTCGCTTGTGGCGGGCATCAACATCAATCAGACCATCATGGGGATGGTGGCAGTTTGTGCGGCAGCGGCGCTGTATTTGCGGCATCGTAAGGTTTAATCCCCTCGGTTGGTGATAAGATATTTGGGGTGACCCTTGTCTTATTGACCCTAAAATCCTCTATGCTATGCTCAACCTGAGAGAGAACCATGATCGAATGTGAAGACCTGAGTAAAAAATATAACGGCGATTTCTGGGCGGTGGATGGAGTTTCACTCGGCGTCCAGCCCGGAGAGATTTTGGCGTTATTGGGGCAGAACGGCGCCGGAAAAACCACCACCGTCCGTATGTTGACTGCGCTCATTTCCCCGACGCGCGGCTGGGCGCGCGTGGCTGGCTACGATGTCGTCAAACAGCCGCAGGCGGTGCGCGCCAACGTCGGCGTGCTAACCGAACAACACGGTTTGTACATGCGCATGACC
Organism: Chloroflexota bacterium; assembly: GCA_013388685.1. Taxonomy (GTDB): domain Bacteria; phylum Chloroflexota; class Anaerolineae; order Anaerolineales; family Villigracilaceae; genus Defluviilinea. The sequence goes on from JACAET010000035.1 coordinate 83,748, forward strand.
GGTGCGGAATACCTCGAGTTCTTTGGCAAGGTGTACGGATTGGACGCCGGAACCCGCCGCCAGAGGACGGAATACTTGCTCGATTATTTTGGGCTGGCTGAAGCCGCACGCCGGAGGTCGGGCGAATATTCGAAAGGGATGAAACAAAAACTGGCGCTGGCGCGCGCGCTCATCCACGACCCGTCCGTGTTATTGCTGGATGAACCGACCTCGGCGATGGATCCCGAATCCGCGCAGTTGGTGCGGAACGAGATCGCCCGCCTGCGTTCCTCCAAGCGTACCATCATCATCTGCACGCACAACCTTGCCGAAGCCGAAGCATTGGCGGATACGATCGCGATTATTTACCGCGGACGCATCCTGCTGAACGGATCGCTGGATGAATTAAAGCGCAGGGTGCTCGGACCGGTGGAGTACGAAGCGCGGTTTTCGGAGCCTTTCGACGCGGGCGGGTTGGAACTCCCCGCAGGCGCGGAATTGGCTTACTGCAGCGCGACCAGTTTGCGGTTCCGGGTGGAGGCGCCGCTGGCGGTCAACCCGAAGATAGTCCACGCGTTGACGCTCTGCAAGGCTCCCCTGGTCTCCTTCCAGGAGGTTTCCAGAAAATTGGAACAGGTTTATTTGAAAACTATGGCGGATGCGCAGGGGGCGGCGTATGCGGCGTAATTGGGAAGCGATCTGGCTCGTGGCGCGGCGCGAATTTATTGATCAGTTCCGAGACTGGCGTATTATTGTGCCGATGACCCTTTTGGTGACGGTTTTTCCCTTCATTGCCGATGATACGACGCGGCAGGCAATCGGTTTTATGAACCGCTTTGGGGGGGATTTGATTTTGGATAACCTGATTCCGTTCGTGATCCTGGTCATCGGTTTCTTTCCCCTCTCCTTTACCCTTGTGGTTGCCCTGGAGGCTTTTGTGGGCGAGAAGGAACGCGGTACCATCGAACCCTTGCTCTCGTCGCCTCTCGAAGACCGCCACCTGTATCTGGGAAAACTGCTGGTAGGTATCGTTACGCCGCTGGTATTCAGTTATCTCTCTATCGGGATCTATCTCTTTCTGGTTTCGCGGCGGGATGTGGCGTTTCCCAGCCCCTATATGCTTGTCCTGATCCTGTTATTGACGTTTGCACACGCGGTGTTGATGGTCAGTTCCGCCATTGTGATTTCGGTGCAGGCGACCACGATTCGTTCGGCAAACCTCATGGCTTCCTTTGTTGTGGTGCCTGTGGCATTCATGCTGCAAGGCGAGACGATCCTGATCTTCTGGGGAAATGAAGACGTTTTGTGGTACGCTATCCTTGCCGTAACCCTGCTTGCCATCCTGCTGGTTCGGCTGGGTCTCGCTCATTTTAAGCGCGAATACTTGCTGGGACGTGAAATTGACATGTTGAACTTCAAGAACATGTACCGAGTCTTTCGCGATCGTTTTACCGGCGGCGCAAAATCCCTCCCTGACTGGTATCGCTGGGCAATACCCGCCACCTTGCGACAATTGCGGTATCCGCTGATCATCGTCTTTTCGCTCGGCTTGATTGCGATCTTTGCCAGTTACGCCTGGGTGATGTTCAACATTCCGGCATATGTGGAACTTTCGCCCGAACGTCTGGATGATTTCAGGTTATTGGTGAGGGATAACCTGGTAAACCTGGATGGGTTGGATCGGCAAATCCCCGCCCCGTTCTTGTTCTTTTACAACGCCCGTACGACTCTCGTCTTTCTGTTGATGGGCTTGGTCTCGTTCGGCACGCTTGGTCTTGTACTGTTCATTGCCAATTTCGCTCTCGTGGGCGGGGTGTTGGGCGCGGCAAGCCTGGTGGGGTTTTCGCCTTTCCTGACGTTCGCGGCGGGCATTCTGCCCCACGGGGTGTTTGAATTGACGGCGGTCATCCTGGCCACTGCCGCAACCTATCGGGTTGGCGTTTTGCTGGTCTCACCGGATACCGATAGAAGCTTGGGCGAGACGCTCCTGCTGTCCCTGGCTGATTGGTTCAAGGTGTTTATCGGCGTCGTGATCCCTCTGCTGGCAATCGCCGCCGTGATCGAAATTTATCTCACCCCCATCCTGCTCAAGATGGTGTTCCCGTTCCTTTAGGAGACTTCCGCATTTGGCAAAGGTTATCATCCTCGGATCATCCAACGCAGTTCCCACCCCGGGTCACGAGAACACCCATCTTGCGATCGTTGGTGAGACGCGCTCCATTCTGGTGGATTGTGTCAGCAATCCCGTTGTCCGGCTGGAGCAGGCAGGCGTGGATTTCAACGCGCTGACAGACATCATCATCACCCACTTTCACCCGGATCACGTCTCGGGCGTTCCGCTGTTGCTCATGGACATGTGGCTGATGGGACGTACCAAGCCCATCAACATTTACGGATTGCATTTCACCATGGACCGGCTCGAAGACCTGATGGGCTTCTACAGTTGGGCGGAGTGGCCCAACTTTTTCCCCGTGGCGTTCTACCGCCTGCCCGAAGCCGAAAAAGCCTTCGTGCTGGACTGCGACGAATTCAAGATTACCTCCTCGCCTGTCCATCATATGGTTCCCACCATCGGCATCCGGGTCGAATCGAAATTGACCCGAAAAATCCTCGCCTATTCCTGCGATACGGAGCCGTGCGAACAAACGGTTCGACTCGCCGATGGGGCCGACATCCTCATTCACGAGGCGGGCGGCGCCGCGTATGGACATTCCTCCGCCGAACAGGCGGGAGAGATTGCCTCCCGGGCGGAGGTCGAAACCCTCTACCTCATCCACTACCCAACAGGGCGTTTCGCAAAAGGCGACATCGCCGCCGAAGCCAGCCGAACCTACAAGGGCAAAATCATCGTGGCGCAGGATTTCATGACCATCGAGCTATAAAAGTACCGCCGCATTCCTGCCAAAATAACAGCCGCCTTCGAGGCGGCTGTTGACTTCTACCATCCGTTGATATAAGGTTCCCACTCGCGATACTCATTCAGGTGCTTGCCAAAGATATACATGGCAGTCGCGGGAGGCTCCTTCGGGACGCGGTGCAAATGCATATGCGCCTCCTCCACCTTGCGCCCGCCTTTGCGATGATTGCAGTTTGGGCAGGCGGTCACCACGTTCGTCCACTCGTGCCTGCCGCCCATGTGACGCGGAATCACATGATCCACCGTCATCCCCCCTTCGCGTTTCCCGCAATACTGGCAGGTATAATTATCGCGTCGAAACACCTCGCGTCGCGTCAGTTTGACGCGCGGTCTCGGACGGTGAATTTGCATCTCCAGCCGAATGATCGAAGGACGCGGAATCAATTGCTTGACAGTTTTTATATAACCGCGTCCGTTCATGACCATATCGGCTTTGCCCGCCAGGAGCAATACCACCGCACGGCGCGTAGTACAGATATTGATCGGTTCGAAATTGGCGTTTAGCACCAGCACGGGTTCGTGCATTCTGCCTCCGCAACAGGCACGATTATATGCCAGTTACCATTTTTCGTAAAATCCGCTTTTCGGAATGACACGAACCTGTCATTCGGGAGGACCCATGAACATCTTGATCGCTGGCGGCTCCGGTTTTCTCGGAAGCGCCCTCGCAAAATCGCTTGAACAGGACGGACACACGGTCTTCATCCTGACCCGCAGGCAACCCAAGAAACCCCATCAGATCCGCTGGGATGGCAGGACAACGAACGGATGGGGAAGCCGCGTCAACGAAATGGACGCGGTCATCAATCTGACGGGATACGGACTCGACCATTGGCCCTGGACGAAGCGACAAAAACAAAAATTCGTCGACTCCCGCATCCAGCCCGGACTGGCGCTTGCCGCCGCCATACAAAACGCTTCGCGCCGCCCGCGCGTGTTCGTGCAAACCTCGGGCATCAATCGCTACGGCTTGCGCTACGAAGGCATTGCCGACGAATCCACGCCCCCCGCAACCGACTTCCTCGCGCAAATTACCGTCGGCTGGGAAGAGGCAACACGCTCCGTCGAAGAACTGGGCGTGCGGCGCGTCATCACGCGCAACGCGGTTGTCCTTGCAAGGCGCGGCGGCTTATTCCCCCTCATGGCGCTTCCGACGCGGCTGTTCTTGGGGGGCAGATTCGGCGACGGACGACAAGCCGTCCCCTGGATTCACATCGCCGACCTGGTGGGCGGCATCAAGTTCCTGCTCCAAAACGAGAACGCCCGCGGACCCTTCAACTTCATTGCCCCCACACCCACCTCCAATGAAGATTTCATGAGAATCGTCGCACGGCAACTGCGACGTCCCTACTGGTTCCATCTTCCTGCTTTTTTGTTGAGGATCCCGCTCGGCGAAATGAGCGTCTTGCTTACAGAAGGCAGTTATTCTCTGCCCAAACGCCTGCTCGAACTCGGGTATCCATTCCAATTTCCAACCCTGCAGGACGCGCTCAGCGATATTCTCAACCAATAGAAACCTCCCGAACGCATGGCTGTACACCTGTCCTAAAGGCATTCCTCGGCGGACAGCCAAAGGAGACCCATGAAAAGACTTTTCATTTTGCTGGTTGCGTTTCTTTCCGCGTGTACCCTTGCGCCCTCATCCCGCGAACAACCGGCGCAACCCACCGCCTATATTGACCCTTCCTACCCGACGGTGGAGGCGCAAGCCTTTGTCCCCGTGCAGTCCACCAGCGGAATCGTTGTGCAGGTCAACCGCGCCTGGCGCGACGGAAAGGAGGTCCATGCGGAGGTGTGTTACACCCTGCTCGACACCTCCGATTGGTCCATTTGGGGGGCAACCCTGCAATTTCCGGACGGTTCGGTCAGTGACTTCGGCGCCACGATGCTCCGCTTGCAGGATTCGTCGGAAGGGCAATCCGGCATGCGTTGCGACGATCTATCCTTCTTCAACATCCCTCCGGATGCCAACCTCTCGAACGCGGTTATTACCATCGAGGCAATTGCGGCTCCGCCGCGCGCGGAGGACTATTGCACCATCTACATGCCCAAAATCCAACAGTCGCTCAATGAACGCGGCATTCCCATCACGCTGGCTTGCGTGGATGCCGCCGGAGCGCCGAGTATGCAAATTGTGAGCAGACCCGATACCATGTCGCAGGAGGAGGCGGAACAGCTCGTCTACAGCGACGAATTCTACACGATCAGGGGACCGTGGTCTTTTGCGTTCGATCTCGGTCAATAACGTCATCCGTACGCAAATGAATGGATGCGCACAAATTACCCTGGTTGGCAGAGCGGCTTCGCGGGTATAATACGCGTATGAATGTCCATCGTGTTGTCCGCGTGTACGATTATCGCCGTCCATAGTGTAGCGATGGTGAATATGAACGCGCCCACCATCGCGGGCGCGTTTTTCTTTGTCTATTTTCAGGGCGGTTGCCCTTTCCAGGAGGTATGAATGAAGATCGAGGAACAGGTTGAACTTTTGATGCAGGGTACCGAATATGGCGACGAGGCTTTGAAACAGGCAATGACCCATGAACTGCGTCTCCGCCTGATCGAGGCGGAAAAGGAGGGCAGAGCTCTGCGCGTCTACTGCGGCTACGACCCCACCTCCACCGATCTGCATCTTGGTCATACCATCACCATGCGCAAGTTGCGCCAGTTTCAGGATTTGGGGCATGAGGTGACATTTCTCATCGGGAGTTACACGGCGCTGGTGGGCGACCCTTCGGATAAGAACAAAGCACGTCCCATCCTGACCGAGGAACAGGTCGCCGAAAACGCACGAACCTACGCCGAACAGGCTTTTCGCGTGTTGGATCGGGCAAAGACCAAGATCCGCTACAACGGCGAATGGCTGAGCAAACTCTCTCTTGTGGACTTGATCCGCCTGGGTCAAAATTTCACCGTCCAGCAATTTTTGGCGCGGGAGAATTTTGCGAGGCGCCTCGAAAAAGGCGAAGCCATCTATCTGCATGAGACATTCTATGCCCTGATGCAGGGATATGACGCCGTCGCATTGCAAACCGACGTGCAGGTGGGTGGCACCGATCAGTTGTTCAATATCATCGTTGCCGGGCGCAAATTGCAGGAGGCGTTGGGGCAAAAACCGCTGGTGGGCATCATTACCGGCATTCTGCCGGGAACGGATGGTGTCCAGCGCATGTCCAAATCCACGGGCAATATCGTGCCGATCAATACGGGCGCGGAAGATATGTATGGCAAGTTGATGTCCATCCCCGATGCGGCAATGGGAGTCTACCTGCGTCTTGCCTCGCGCTGGAGCCCGCAAACGATCGAAGCGTTCGAAAACGACCTGGCGACCGGGAAACTGCATCCGCGCGACGCAAAAATGAAGATGGCTTTTGAGATCACCTCCATTTTCTATGGGGACGCCGATGCCGGGTTTGCACAGGATGCGTTCGTCAAAACCTTCCAAAAAAAGGAAACACCCGACGAAATACCCGAATACCGATTAAGCGAAGGGCAGACCGTGTTGGATGTGATTCTGGCGGGAGACCTGGCTTCCAGTAAAAGCGAAGCGCGGCGTTTAATCGAACAAAAGGGCGTACGCCTCGATGGGGAGGTGTTGGAACGCGGAGACGTCCCATTTCCGCACCCTGGCGTGTTGCAGGTTGGCAAGAGGAAATTCTTGCGCGTGCAGTGAATTCGAACGGAATGGCTGTGTGCCGCTATTCCGTTTTATTTTTTTCTTCAGCAAGCATTTTCAGAAACGCTTCGACCACTGCGGGGTCGAGGATGGTTCCCGAAATTTCGCGAAGATAGGCGAGCACCCTTTCTTCGGACCACGCTTTTCGGTAGGGGCGGTCTGAAAGCAGGGCGTCCCAAATATCCACAATCGAGAAAATGCGCGCCGCCAGCGGAATTTGTTCCCCTTTCAAGCCGCGCGGATAGCCGCTTCCATCCCAGTGCTCGTGATGACAATAAGGGATGTCGAGCGCGGGACGCAGGTAAGGGATGGGGGAAAGCAGGTCGAACGCGTATTGCGGATGCATACGCATTTCCGTCCACTCGGGATCGGTCAGCGGTCCTGTCTTCCTGAGGATTTGGTCCGGCACGCCCATTTTGCCGATGTCGTGCAGCAGGACGCCGCGATAAATGTTGACCATTTCGTCCTCGCTGATGTTCATGTAGCGCGCCAGGTCCATGGTCTTTTGGGTGACGCGGCGGGTGTGACCTTCCGTCTCGCGATCGCGCAATTCGAGGGCGCGCGCCCAGCCTTCGAGGGTGGTGTCGTATGCCTGCCGGATTTCCTGATTCGAGCGCTGCAGGTTTTCGAACAATTGCGAGTTTTCGATGGCAATGGCAGCCTGCCCGGCAAGCGTTTGCATAAATTGCATCCATTCGTCATTGGGCGTGAACGGCGAGCGGTGGTAGAGTTCGAACAAGCCTTTGATCTGCCCCTTGATGATCAATGGAACCCCGATGTAGGAAACGAAGCCCTCGCGCATCAACAGCGGGTCGAGTCTTGCCTCGCTGGAGGCTTGAAGGTTCGGAATGTGTTCGATATCTCCCTTCAGGATGACCTTGCCAGCCAACCCCTCGCCAAGTCTCATCAACGGTCGTGTGGGAGAGGCGGACCTAAATCCGGCGCTGCACAAGTAGGTGATGTTTTGGAGTTCGGGATGATAAAGCAGAATATCTACGGCGTTTATTTTGAGATGCCGGAGCGTGTGATCCATCAGGATGTTGAGCGTCACGCGCAGGTCGGTGGAGGAGGCGATGGCGGAGTCGATATCCCGCAGGGTTGTCAGTTTGCGGATCTGTTCCTGGCTTTGCTCGAACAAGTCCGCGCGGTGAATGGCGTTTCCCGCAATTCCCGCCAACGTCCCCAGCAGGTTGATGTGATCCTCGGCGCGGCGGCTGGACTCGAGTTGTACCATGAGCACGCCCAGAATGCCGTCGGTCGAGTAAATGGGAATGCCGACGCCCGCAAAACCCTCCATGATCGATTCGCGGTTTGCCTGGGCGAGGAGCGGATCGTTCTTCATGTCGGGCGAGATGTAATATTTTCCGGTGGCGAACACGTGCCCCACGATCCCTTCGCCGAAGCGGAGTTGTTTGCTGCTTACCCGTGTGGCAATGCCTCGCGCCGCGCGCTGGACGATCATGTTGACGGAGGGGTCGTGGATCCAAACCGATCCATTCGCGGCGTTCAGGATGGCAAGCGCTTCGTCGAGCAGAAGATTGCACATTTCGGTCTGCGATTGTGTCTCGCGCATGGAGGAGGAGAGGCGGTTGATGGTTTCCACTTCCTTCAAGCGTCTTTGCGCCTCGTCGTAGAGACGTGCGTTTTTGATCGCCGCCGCCGCCTGTTGGGCAAGACTGCTCAGGAAATCGAGTTCCGACGGTTTGTATTCGTTGTACCTGCCTTTGCGCCATACGACCACCAAACCCGTCAGCTGGTCCTTTTCGAGAACCGGCACGCCCATGAGGTGTTCGTGGGGGGTTTCTTCGGTGCCCTTGATGATGATCGCGCGCGGGTCGGTGGAGGTATCGTTGACGATTTCGCCGGCTTTGTTGAGGGCGATATTGCCGAGAATCCCCGCGCCCATTTCCAACGGGTCGTTCATGATTTCCGCCGCTTCCAATCCCTGGGCGGCGATGGCGTGCAGGGTGGTTCCCGTCGAATCGAGCAGGTAGACGGCGCTGCTTTCGCTGTTCAACAATTCCATGGCGTACTCTGCGATTCGGTTCAGCACCACGTCCAGTTGCAGGGTGGAGGAAATATCGCGTCCCACCTCCGCGATGGCGGCGGATTCCTGCGCCCGGCGAACGGTCTCTTTGAACAGGTTGGACGATTCGATCGCTACTGACACCTGATTCGCAATGCTGGTTAAAAAACTCAATTCGACCTGGCTGAACACGCCGTGGGAGCGGAGTCTCCACGCATTGACCGCCCCGATGCATCGCCCGCGCAGGATCAACGGAGCAGACATCATGGTTTCATGCTCCGCATCCTCCAGGGGGGTGCCTGCAAGGTGCACTTTTCGCCGGTCGCTGGCAACCTGTTCGATGATTTCGGACCTGCCGTTGGCAACCACATTGCCGGTGATCCCCTCGCCGAGTTTGAGGGTATGAGACAGGAATTCCTGTTTGTGAATACCCTGGGCGCTGATGACTTTCAGGGTGTTGTTGTCGTCGTGAAGCAGGTAGATGGCGACGTGATTTGCATCGAGAAGATCCATGGCACGCTGGGTGACCTTGTCGAGGACGGGGATGATATCCTGTGTGGTGGCGATTTCGTTGGCGATATCCACCAGCGTTTCGATGATCTGTGTTCGGCGATTCTCCTCCTGGAAGAGACGGGCGTTCTCTATGGCGGTGGCGGCATGGGTCGCAAGCATTTCGAGAATTGCCTGCTCCTCGCTGCCATAGGATTGGGGCTGGTAGGATTGCGCCGAGATCATGCCGATGATCCGGTCGCCGATTCGCATGGGAACAGCCAGGGCGGACTGTACGTGCCGCTCTGTGCCGAAGTGGGGGTAGCTGTCGGTATCGGCGAGCGTCTCGAGGATGATGCTTTTGCCCGTACTAATGACCTCGCCGGTGAGGCCGTGTTCCGCGGGTCGTTTTTCGAGGTTATAGCGGGTTCCAGCCTCCATGGTGTACACGGAGATGATTTCCCGCTGGTCTCTGCCCAGCAAGGCGATGCGGAAGACGTCGCACGGCATCAGTTTTTCGGTGGCGCCGTGAATGGAGGCGTAGACTTGTTCCAAATCCTGGGTGAAGCGGACGATGTCCTGACTGATGCGGTGCAGGACGGCGCGGCGCTCCGAAGCCATGAGCGCTTCCTGGTAAAGGCTTGCGTTTTCAATGGCAATGGAAACGTGGTTCGCTATTGAAATACCGGTTTCCCGGTCGCGTTCTTTGAAGTAACTTGGATTCCAGTTATCCAGCGTGATCAGACCGATGGATTTGCCCTTCGAGATCAGAGGAACAGCAAGGAACGACCTGGTTCTTTTCAATCCGGCAATCAATTTGAACTCGGGATGATGGTCTGTGTCTTCGATCAGAATGGCTCTCTGATTGGCAATCACATCCTGATTCAAAGGGAAATCCTTGATTTGTACATAACCGTTTGGAGCAAATAGTTTGGGGTCGAACCCCGCCGCCGCGGCAATACGCAACCGGTCATCCTCCAAAAGTTGTATGCTTCCGGCGTCTGCACCAAGTAATTTGATTAGTTTCGTCAGAATGGTGTCCAGCACTTCGTTCAGGTTCAGGGATGACGAGGCGGAACGCATCAGGTCGAGAATCGCCGACTCGCGTTCGATTTGCTCGCGTTGGGCAGCAAAGGACTTTGCATTCTGTATCGCCACCGCGGCGGAGTTGGCAAACGTTTGGGCGAGCGTTGCATCGCGCTCTGTAAAGGTATTGACGCGGTGGCTGTCCAGGTTGATGAAACCGACCACCTTGTCCCGAGAGATCATGGGGACGCCCATCCAGCCTCGGATGTTCTCTGAGCCTTCCCATTTTTCGAAGCGCGGATCTGTTTGCGCGTCAGACATAATGAGCGCCCGGCGCGTCTCGATCAGTTCCCTCCATTTGGCGGTATGAGGAACTCTCCTCCCGATAATCTCGAGTTCAGGCGCGAATCCCGCCGCCGCCACAATTTCCATTTCCCCGTTTTCTGTGGCGAAGAAAATGGACGCGCTATCGAAGGGAATGATCGTGCGAATGGATGCCAGGATCTGTTCGAGCAGGGGTTGTATTTCGATGTGCGCGCTCAGGGAGGCGGTTGCCTCCCGAAGGGAGTCTGCCTCCTGCCTGCGGATGCGTTCCGTTTCGTAGAGGCGGACCTTCTCCAAAGCGGTGCTGAGCGTACCGGCGATGGTTTCCAGGAATTGCTCGTCCTCTTCGTCGAAGGCATCCGGTTTTCTGCTTTCGACGTTCAAAATACCGATAATCTTCTTGTTGACGCGGATGGGGACGCAAAGTTCGGATCGAATCCCTTCTGTAATTTCGATGAAAGCCGGCTCCTGTTTGACATCTCCGAGCCGGATGGGGATTCCAAGCGTGACGGATTTTCCGGTAACGCCCCGGTCAATGGTCATCCCGTCCTGCCAAAGCTCGACATTGGCCCCGACATAGGACGGATGGGGCAGCAGCAAATTCCCTTCTTTGTTGAGGAGAAGTACGCCGCATACTTCGTAGATCTGCGCGAGGATCTGCACGACCTTTTCGATGATTTCATCCTCGGAATTGCCCTCCGTTCCAGCCACGCTCACAGCATGCAAAACCGTCAATTCCCTGATCTGACGAGCGAGTGCTTTTTCCGTCTGCTTTTGGGCGGTCAGATCGGTGATGACTGCAATGGTGCCGAGAATGCGTCCGTTCTGCCAGCGCGGAACGGCTGTGATGGTCACCGGCACTTCATGCCCATCTTTGTGAATGAGCAGCGATTCGTAGGTGGATGTAATGCCGCTTTGCCGCTTTTTACGTTCATCCATCAGCACGCTTTGTTGTTCCGGGGCGGTGAAATCTTTTGGAGACCTTCCGATGATCTCCTCCGCGCTGTAGCCGATCATTTGCGCGAAGGCAGGATTCACATACTCGAAACTACCGTCTTTGTTCGCAACGGTCAAGCCCTGTCCCATGTTGTTGAGAATCTGCAGGGCGAAATCCCGTTCCGTCCGAATGGTCTGCTGGGCTGTCTTTTGCTCGGTGATATCGTAGAACATTGCCAGCACGCAAGCTGTTCGACCCAATTCCACAAGTTCATAATATGCCAGCGTGTCCCTGGGTCCATTCGGCACATTTTTAAAGCGCCGTTCGATTCCCTTCAGGGAACCCTGTTCTTTCAGCATGCGGATGAAATCTTCACGTTCCTGCGGCTGCTCCCAGAAACCGATCTCGACGGATGTGCGCCCGATGAGTTGTTCCAGGGGCATGCCCGTCAGATTCACGAAGGCGAGATTCGCGTCTACAAACCGTCCCTCTGCAAGCGTCACAACACACGTTGCAATGGGCGAGGCGTGGAAAACGCGTCGGAACCGTTCCTCGCTCTCGCGTATGGCGGCTTCGTTTTCCTTGTCCTTTGTGATGTCGAACATGATCCCTTGCCAGTACAGGGGCGTGCCATTCTTATCACGGATCAGATTGGTGTCCTCCTTGATCCAGATCACACGCCCGTCCTTTCGGATCATGCGGTATTCCTGAGCAAAGCGCTCGCCTGTTTGGTGTGTATCTCTGTCTGCTTTGCAAATTCGTTCTTTGTCGTCCGGATGGAGGTGGTTTTCCCACATGAGAGGGTCGGCTATCCATTCCTGCGGGGTGTAACCGATCAATTCCTCGATGCGCGGGCTGATATAGATGGTCGTTTCGTTCTCGTCTACGCTATCCAGAAATACGACCGCGGGGGTCTGCTCCACCAGGGATCGATACCGGAACTCGGCTTCGCGCTTCGCCGCCTGTTCGTGCGCGAGGTTGTTTTGCGCCACCGCGTTCGTAATCGCCACCGGTAGGCGATGCAGGTAATCGCTTTGTTTGACCAGATAATCCGCCGCGCCCGCTTTGAGCGCGGCAACCGCAACCTGTTCATCCCCCTGCCCGGTAACCAGCACTACCGCCGGCGCCGCTTGCCGTTCCTGGATTTTTCCCAATAAATCCAATCCCGAACCATCCGGCAGTCGGAGGTCGGATAAAACGACATCAATATCCGGTTCTTTGTCCAGAATATCGAGCGCCTCCCGATAGGATACGCAATGAAGCAGGACAAACGGTTCCTTGAGATTATCCTCCAGGGTTCGTTGTGCCAATTCCACATGCGCAAGTTCATCTTCCACGTACAAAATCTTCATACCAAAATCCTGAACAGCCGATGAAACCTTCCGCGCCTCACAGGCTCATTATGGATTATATAGCAAAGAGTGTTTTATGATGATGACAATCTCGAATCCGCCCTCAAAACAAACGACGCCTTGCGGCGTCAATCGAAAATTACAAGTCGTCAATCCTGAATCGCAAAGGCGTCGAGGGGATTCGAACCCCTGAATGAGGGTTTTGCAGACCCTTGCCTTACCACTTGGCCACGACGCCGTTTTAACGAACTGAGCGGGCGATGGGATTCGAACCCACGACCTTCTCCTTGGCAAGGAGACGTTCTACCACTGAACCACGCCCGCAATTTCGACCAGCCTTCAGCCGAGAGTGCCGAGACACAGAATCGAACTGTGGACACCGCGATTTTCAGTCGCGTGCTCTACCAACTGAGCTATCTCGGCAGATATTCTTTTGTTAAGCGTCCGTGATTTTACTTGGTGATAGGGGGATTGTCAAGCAACCCCCCGGTGCGACCAGCAATTCCAAATCGAAAGTGAACATATTGCACTAATCAGCCTCGCCGGGGATTAAACCCCCCGGCTGTTTCTGCAAAGCCGCCTCAAGGCGACTGATGAGTCCGCTTGAACAGCTTCGTGCGAATAGCCCGGAGATTGATCTCCGTGCGGAGCCGGCAGGGCGCGAAATTTCAGACAGGTTCTAATGTTAAATGGCGTATGCGAGAGGTCAATTCAGTAACCTCTTGTAAAAGTGCGCCAGAGGGCGCACTTTACACCCTCGCGTAAGCGACGTTCTCCCCTGGCGCTTGCCTGCCAGGGCAAGTGTAACGTCGGATGACTTATGCAAGATGACTATTATTCATTCCTTCACCCTGTTGGAAGATGAGCCGCCCATAATTTTCAACTTGACAATTCAGGTAAGAACTGTAAAATAGCGGGCATCAAATAGGCAACCATGATCACTACCTATTGCTTGTGTCTACGGCGGGGCTCGTAACCACCGCCTGAGGCCTCTCCGCAGTCAGCAGACTTCCCAGACGGCAGGACGACCCCGCGTGCGAAAAATTGCAACGTGTGGCGTTTGTACGCCGTCTTTTTGTTTGTCCGCTGGCTGCTTTTGGTTTTAATGTGCCGCGTATTCGGCGCTCCCTTGCGCCAGGAGAGAACGTCATCTACGCAAAGAGGATCGTATGACCCTGCTTGACTATCGACTCGCTGAAACGACTTCCCTCCCCCTGGGCGGACTCTCCGCCCACGTGGGGAACACGCCCTTGCTCCCGCTTCGCCGCCTGACCCGAAACCTGTCGCCTCGGACCCGGGTATTTGCCAAGGCTGAATGGTTCAACCCGGGCGGCTCCGTCAAGGACCGACCCGCGCTCAACATCCTCCAAACTGCGCTGGCAAACGGTGACCTCGGCAACGGCAAACGTCTGCTCGACTCGACCTCGGGCAACATGGGCATTTCCTACGCCACCTTCGGCGCGGCGTTGGGAATCCCGGTCACCATTGTCATCCCTGCCAACGCCAGCCCCGAGCGGATGTCCATCCTCAAAGCCCTGGGGGCAGAGTTGATCCTCACCGACCCGCTGGAAGGCTCCGACGGCGCAATCCTCAAGGCGCGCGAGCTTGCCAAGGAACACCCCGACAGATATTGGTATGCCAACCAATACAACAATCCTGCCAACTGGCAGGCGCATTACAACTCCACCGGTCCCGAACTTCTATCCCAAACGAACCGACAGGTTACCCACTTTGTCGCTGGTCTTGGCACATCTGGGACGCTGATGGGAACGGGGCGTTACCTGCGCGAACAAGTGCCCCATGTGAAAATCATTTCCTTTCAACCAGATGCGCCGTTTCATGGACTGGAAGGACTCAAGCACATGCCGACGGCAATCAAACCGGGGATTTATGACGAGTCTCTGCCGGATGAGCAGGTCGAGGTCCAGACCGAGGCGGCGCACGCGATGGTCAAACGGCTGGCGCGGGAGGAGGGTCTGTTTGTGGGGATTTCATCCGGCGCGGCGGCTGTCGCGGCGCTACGTGTAGCCAGCAAGTTGGAGGAGGGAGTCGTGGTGACGATCTTCCCCGACGCGGGCTATAAATATCTAAGCGACAAGTCCTTGTGGGAAGACACTCCCTCTCCTGCCGGGAGAGGGCAGGGGGGAGGGTGACATGCTGGTAATATCGAAAGAATTGGTGGAAAAACTCACCGCCCACCTGGAAAGTGCCTACCCGGAAGAAGGGGCTGGTTTCCTCTTGGGCGGCGATGGAGAGGTGAGGGAGATTTTCCCTTTGCCGAACGCCCGCGAGGATGGAGCACGGCGCAATCGCTATCTGATCACGCCCGAGGATTATATAACGGCTGAGGTGAAGGCGGCAGAACTGGGCGTGGACTTGATCGGAGTCTTCCATTCGCATCCCGATTGCCCGAACGTTCCCTCCGAATATGACCGGGAATGGGCGCAGCCGTTCTTCTCGTATCTCATTACGCGTGTAAATGAGGGGAAGGCGGTCAGTCACCGTTCATGGAAACTCGCGGAGGATCGTTCGAAGTACGATGAAGAAGAAGTGGAAATTACAAAATAAAACGAAGAGAGTAAAATCAATTTATGACCACATTGAGAATCCCGACCCCCTTGCGCACCTACACCGGCGGCAAAAGCGAAGTGACCGTCAGCGGCGGGAAAATTTCCGAAGCCTTGAACGACCTGACGACCCAATTCCCCGCCATCAAACCGCACCTGTTCAACGAGGCAGGGGAACTGCGTCCGTTCGTCAACCTGTTCGTCGGTGAGCACAACATCAAAGACCTGCAGGGCGTGGAGACGCCTGTCAGGGATGGCGATAAGATCATGCTGATTCCCTCCATTGCGGGCGGCTCTCTCATCCCCAACCCTTCTCCCGCGGGGAGAAGGCTAGAGTGAGGGCGAAATGATCGAAGAACTCACCCACGAACAGATCCTGCGCTACTCCCGTCACCTGCTCATGCCCGAAGTCGGTTTGCAAGGACAGATCAAACTCAAGAACTCCTCCGTGCTAGTCATCGGCACGGGCGGACTTGGTTCGCCGGTCGCGCTCTACCTTGCCGCGGCGGGCATCGGCCGCATCGGGTTGGTGGATTACGACATCGTGGATGCATCCAACCTCCAGCGGCAGGTCATTCACGGCACGTCCACGGTCGGCAAATTGAAAGTGGAAAGCGCCCGTAACCGTCTCGCTGACTTGAATCCCGACATCCAAATTGACATTTACAACGAGCCGTATACCTCCGAAAATGCGATGCGCATCGCGAAGGAGTACGACATCATCATTGACGGCACGGATAACTTCCCCACCCGCTACCTCACCAATGATGTCGCTGTTTTCCTCGGCAAGCCAAACATCTACGGTTCCATCTTCCGCTTCGACGGGCAGGTGAGCGTCTTTTATGCGAAGGAAGGTCCGTGTTATCGCTGTCTCTTTCCCGAACCGCCTCCGCCGGGGCTGGTTCCTTCGTGCGCGGAAGGCGGCGTGCTGGGTGTTCTGCCCGGCACGGTCGGCACGCTCCAGGCAACCGAAGCCATCAAAGTCCTGCTTGGCATCGGCACCCCGCTGATCGGCAAACTGCTTCTATACAACGCGCTCGATATGAGTTTTGATTTTGTCACGCTCAAGAAGAATCCCAACTGCCGCGTGTGCGGACCGAACGCCGACATCAAGGAATTGATTGACTACGAGGAATTCTGTGGAGTTCCCGGTCATCATGCGGATGATACGTCCGCGGGCGCAAACTGGGACATTACCGCGCAGGAATTGAAAGCCCGCCTCGAACGTGACCCGAACCTGCTCTTGCTCGACGTGCGTGAGCCTCACGAATTGCAGATCTCTGCCATCCAAGGCGCGAAGAACATCCCGCTCGGCGAAATCGCCCAGCGCATGTCGGAACTGGACTCAGCCGAGGAAATGGTCGTCTTCTGCAAACGCGGTTCCCGCTCCGCGCGCGCCATCGAAATCCTTTCCAGCGCGGGTTTCAAGAAGATGAAGAACCTCAAAGGCGGCATCAACGCCTGGGCGGAGGAAGTGGATAAGAGTCTGCCGGTGTATTAGGAGTCTATCCAGAAACATTCTTGCGCCATCCCGCCCGGACATGAATGTCCGGGCTATCTCATCTAAAGCCGTCTGAAAACGGCTAAAACCCGGCTATTCAGTCCGCTTGAGCGGACTTTGTACGAACAGCCCGGAGATTGATCTCCGGGCGGAGCATAGCAAAGGAGCCCCCGGTTTTTTCGAAAACTCGGAGTTCTTTTTCATCGCTTTGGTAAAATACCCCTATTTCACCAAAGGAGAGAGCATGGGATTGCCCGTATCTTCGGAAAAGCGCGTCTACGACAATGTTTTGGGAGCAATAGGAAATACGCCGCTCGTGCGGCTGAAACGGATCGGGCGCGACCTGCCCTGCCCGCTGTACGCAAAATTGGAGTTAATGAACCCGGGCGGTTCGGTCAAGGACCGCGTGGGGGCGTTCATCATCGAGCAGGCTGAACAGCGGGGTGAACTCAAACCCGGCGGGACGATTGTCGAGGCAACCAGTGGAAATACAGGCGTTGGTCTTGCCATCGCCGCGGCGTTGAAGGGTTACAAAACCATCTTCGTCATGCCCGATAAAATGAGCAACGAAAAGATTCTTTTGCTTCGCGCCTATGGGGCAAAGGTGGTCATCACACCTACCGCGGTCGAACCGGACGATCCGCGCTCCTATTACGAAGTGGCAAAGAAATTTGCCCGCGAAACCCCGAACGCCATCCTGGCAAACCAATATCACAACCCCGATAACCCGAAAACGCATGAGTTGAGTACCGGTCCCGAGTTGTGGGAGCAGACTGAAGGGCGCGTGACCGATGTCATCATCGGCATGGGCACCGGCGGGACGATCTCCGGCGTCGGGCGGTATCTCAAATCCAAAAATCCGAACATCAAGATCGTGGGCGTGGATATCGAAGGTTCGATCCTGACCGAAATCTGGCAGAACAAGGGAAAAATCCCCGAAGGCGCATACCCGAAGACATATAAAGTGGAAGGCATCGGCGAAGATTTTCTGCCCTCCGCCACCGATCTGTCGGTGGTGGATTGGATCGAGCGCGCAGGCGACAAGGAATCCTTTTTGTGGGCGCGTCAACTCGTGCGGCAGGAGGGGATCTTCGCAGGCGGTTCGTCCGGCTCCGCGATTGCCGGCGCGCTCAAATATTGCCGCCGCCTCACCCCGGACCGTCTGGCTGTGGTTATTCTGCCCGACTCGGGATCGCGCTATCTTTCGAAATTCTACGACGACAAATGGATGCGCGAATTCGGTTTCCTCTCGATGGAATTCGGCGAGACCGCCCTCGGCGACCTGTTGATTGCCAAGCCCGACAAAACCCTCTACACCGCCGCCCTTGGCGACTCGATGCGGAAGGTGGTTTCCCTCATGCACGCCCACGGCATTTCACAGATGCCCGTCATCGGCGCGGAGGGTTCGCTGGTGGGTCTCATCGAGGAAGTGGATCTGCTCAATCACATGCTCGAGAAACACGATCACAACCCGGATGAACCGATTGATCCGCTCGTGCAAAATGCCAGCGCCGTCTTTCCTGCCGAGACCTCCCTCGAGGAAGCCATGCCCTCGCTCAAATCGGGGTTGGCGCTGATCGTGGTGGAGAACAGCAAACCCATGGGCATCCTGACCAAAATCGACGTGCTGGATTACGTGGCGGGGAAGATATAACCCCGCCTCTTCCCACACCGACTCCTGTTTCTCTTTCAATTGACCTTATCTCCCCTGAATCAAACCGGGACTCGTGCACACGAGTCCCGGTTTCCATGCTGTGATCTCTGGTCTTACTTGTCTTCCGCAATGCTCTTGCCGCTGTGCTTCAACGCCGCATGTGCCGCGGCAAGACGCGCAATCGGCACGCGGAACGGCGAGCAGGAGACATAATTGTTGCCGATGAGATGGCACCATTCGATGGAGTCGGGGTCGCCGCCGTGTTCGCCGCAGATGCCCACTTCGAGGTTTGGGCGGGTCTTGCGTCCCTCGGCAATTGCCCATTGCATCAGTTTGCCCACGCCGCCGCGATCCAGCGTCTGGAAGGGATTCTTCTCGAGGATGCCCTGCTCCTGATAGGTGATCAGGAAGTTGCGTTCGGCGTCGTCGCGGGAGTACCCGTAGGTCATTTGAGTCAGATCGTTCGTGCCGAAGGAGAAGAATTCGGCGCGCTGGGCGACCTCACCCGCCGTGACCGCCGCGCGCGGGATTTCGATCATCGTACCGAATTTGTAATCGAATTTGACCTCCTTCTCCTCCATCACAGTTTGGGCAATGCGCTCCAGCCTCGGCTGGATCCACTCCAGTTCCTTGACCGTGCCGGTCAACGGGATCATCACCTCAGGCTTGACGACGATGCCGCGCAGGGTGCAATCTGCCGCGGCTTCGAAGATGGCGCGTACCTGCATCTCTACGATTTCGGGCATGGCGATGCTCAGGCGAACGCCGCGCAGACCCATCATCGGGTTCGATTCGTGCATGCCCTTGACGGCGCGCAGAAGGTCTTCCTTGTCCTTCAGTCCTTCGGTCTCGCCTTTGACGCGCATCGTGATGACCTCTTCGAGCAGTTTTTCCTCGTCCGGCATGAACTCGTGCAGAGGCGGGTCGATCAGGCGGATGATGACGGGATAACCGTCCATCGCCTCGAAGAGACCGTCGAAATCCCTGCGCTGGTAGGGGAGCAGTTCGTTCAGGGCGGCGGTGCGTTCATCGCTGGTCTTCGCCAGGATCATGCGCTGGACGATGGGCAGACGTTCGGGTTCGAAGAACATGTGCTCGGTCCGGCAGAGACCGATGCCCACGGCGCCGTAGGAGTGGGCGCGGCGCGCATCCTTCGGGTAATCGGCGTTTGCCCAAACCTGCAAGCCGCGCGTGGGCCAGCCTTTGGGCGCTTTGCGGATGTCCTTGCGGGCGCAGATTTCATCCGCCCATTTGAGCAGGGTGAGCAGTTCGGTCTGTTCCTCGAGGGAGGGCGAGGTGGTGGGGATTTTCCCGATAAAGACTTTGCCGGTCGTGCCGTCCACCGAAATCCATTCGCCTTCACGGACAACCTTATCGCCGACGGTCATCAGCCGCTTCTCGAGGTCAATTTTGATTGCCGAAGCGCCAACCACACAAGGAATCCCGAACTGACGGGCAACAACCGCCGCGTGCGAGGTGGCGCCGCCTTCGCTGGTGAGCACGCCCTGAGACGCAATCATGCCATGCACGTCGTCGGGCTTGGTGAACGGACGCACCATGATGGTGGTCTGTTTTTCTTCCTTCGCCATCTTCTCGGCGGTATCCGCGTCGAAGTAGACCTGTCCAACGGCCGCGCCGGGCGAGGCGTTGACCCCCTTGGCATAGAGGGAACCGTCATTTTCAGCCTTCTTCATCGCGGCGTCATCGAACTGCGGGTGCAGGAGGGAGTCCACGTTCTCCGGCGTGACGCGCAGGACCGCCTCCTCCTTCGTGATGAGTTTTTCCTTTGCCATGTCAACCGCAATCTTCACCGCCGCTTTGGCAGTGCGTTTGCCGCTGCGGGTTTGGAGCATCCACAGTTTGCCGCGTTCGATGGTGAACTCGACATCCTGCATGTCTTTGTAGTGCTTCTCCAGTTTTTTGGTGATTCCCATGAACTGTTTGTAGGCTTTGGGCATTTCCTTCGCAAGTTTTTCGATGGGTTCCGCGTTGCGGATGCCCGCCACCACGTCCTCTCCCTGCGCGTTGAGCAAGTACTCGCCCAGCATCTTCTTCTCCCCCGTGGACGGGTCGCGCGTGAACGCCACGCCGGTGCCGGAGTCGTCTCCCATATTACCGAAGACCATCGTCACGATGTTGACTGCGGTTCCCAGGTCGTCCGAAATGCCGGTGGCGCGGCGGTAGTCCACAGCGCGTTTGCCGTTCCAGGATTCGAACACGGCTTTGGTGGCAAGTTCGAGCTGTTTGTACACATCCTGCGGGAAGTCGAAGCCTACATGTCCCTTGAAAACGTTCTTGAAGGTGTGGGTGAGTTCCCTCCAATCCTCCGCGGTCATATCGGTGTCCACTTTGTAGCCGCGTTTTTCCTTGTATTCCGCCATCGGATGCTCGAAGACCTCGTCGTCGAGGTTGAAGACGGTGGTGCCGAACATTTCGACCAGGCGGCGATAGAGGTCCCATACGAAGCGCGGGTTGTTTGTCAGCCTGATCATGCCCTCCACAACCTCATCGTTCAAGCCGATGTTGAGAATGGTATTCATCATGCCGGGCATCGAGAACTTTGCCCCCGAACGGCAGGAAACCAGCAGAGGGTTGTTCGGATCGCCGAATTTCTTGCCGGTTGCCTTCTCGGTCTTCTTCATTGCGGCGAGCACCTGCTCCCACATCCCGGCGGGGAATTTACCGGTTTTACGGAATTCGTTACAGGCTTCGGTGGTAACCGTGAATCCGGGTGGAACGGGCACGCCGGCGCGCGTCATATCTGCCAGACCGGAACCCTTTCCGCCCAGCAAGGAGCGGACGCCCTCCCACGAACCGGCATACTTCTCAGCGGCTTTCACCTCCTCGAATAAGTAAACCCATTTCTGGGCGGTTGCTTTCTTTACGTTTGTTCGTTGATGTACCTTCTTCTTTGCAGTCTTTTTTGCCATACGGCCCTCCATAAAAGGATAAGAATAGCGGAATAATTGCGTGAAGTTTACCACAAAGCCTTTTGGATAAATGTGATGTTTTTAACGCTCATTTGTCAGGGTTTTCGGTTGATTTTTACTCGCTATTCTGTTAGTATCCTGCAAAGTACAAATCGCAAAGATTGTATGATAATTGGCGCACGTACAGGAAACCCGAATTATGACTACAAAGATCATTGTTATTGACGACGATACCGCAGTGACGGATCTGCTCTCTGTCTTGCTGAAGTCGCACGGCTTTGAGGTTCGGGCGACGAACAATAGCACAGAGGGCTTGAATCTCATCCGTGAAGAAAAATTCGATCTGGTCATACTCGACCTGATGATGCCCGAAATGGACGGATGGGAAATCTGCAAGGAAGTCCGTTCCTTCAGCCAGGTGCCGATCATCGTACTCTCCGCGCTCAACGATCCGTCCATGGTGGCGAGCGTCCTTGATGCGGGCGCCGATGATTACCTGACCAAACCGACCCCCAGCCGCATCCTGGTGGCTCACATCAACCGCCTGACACGCAGAAACGGAAGTTTGCCCGTCTCTTCTACAACCGGCGTGGCGACCGAACCCGCCAAACCTCTCCCTGCGACATAACAAGCGGATCTTCCCTCGCCGGAACCTGATTCGCCAAACCAGACATCCCGCCTCAACCGTGGCGGGATGTCTGGTTTCTGATGCGTGACGTTATGGAACGTATTCTAGATAGTCGGTCGAAAATCATTAGACGCGCAACAGAGAACGTCCCCGTCGGCGTAAGAGAACGCCGATTGTGCCCATGGATTTCTAAAAAACCTACGATTGAACACTTATGCCAAAAGGATTCTTTCCGGTGTAGTCATGCGCTCTCTGGCTCATTTTCAGATTAACATGAACTTCGGGGGCGAAATATCCGTTACGCGCCTTTGTACAGGGTAGTTAATGCCCGGGCGGTCTGCTCCTTGGCCTCCAGCATGGGCAAATGTCCGGCGCCCGGCACCTCGACCAGCAGGGCGTGAGGCGCCGCTTCCTTCGCCTCCCGCGCCCGTTCGACGGGGATCAGCGTATCCGCATCCCCGTGGACAAGGACAATGGGACAGGTCAGGGATGCCAGCACGGAGGTGGAGTCGGGACGTTTCGCCATGGCGTTGAGCGCGCCGATACAGGCTTGAGGGGTCTGACGCTGCATCACCTGGCGGACAAAGGCTTGCAGGTTGGAATCGCTGGTGAATTTGGGGGTCATTGCCTCCACGATGCCGCCGATGCCCTGCTCTGCCGCCTCCGCCGCGGATTTGTAACGTCCCTCCTTGCGCTCGGGAGAATCTGCCAGCGTTTGAGAAGCGATCAATCCTAGACCCGTTACACGGTCAGGGAAGAGGCGGACAAATGCCAGCGCCACATAACCGCCCATCGAATGTCCGGCAATGGCGGTTTTCGCAATGTGGAGAGAATCCAGCAAGGCGGCGATATCTGATGCATAGTCGTCCATTGTGTACGGCGTCGCCACCGTTGCAGATTCGCCAAAGCCGCGCAGGTCGGGGAGGAGGAGGTCGAATTTATCTTCGAGCAGCGGCGTGACTTCATCCCAGATGTGATGGTCGAGCGGGTAGCCGTGCAGGAGCACGAGCGGCTGTCCCTGCCCGCGGCGGGCGTATGCCAGTTCGATACCGTTGACGATTGTTTTTTGCATGGCGCCTCTTATTGCCAGTTGACTGCCACCTTTAACTTACTACCCAATTTCGAGTAGTAGTGAATATATCCATGCTCGCGCCCGAATTCATAGACGCGGCGGGTGATGTCCACATCTGCCTTGCAGTATTCGGCGACTTTGTCCAGTTCGCCGTTCCGAAACCACTGTACAGATTGTAATCCGTCGGCGGTTTTAGTTGCGCCGAGAGTGGCTTTGGCAATGGTATCCAGGCTCAGGCGGAAGCCGAGCGCGCGGAAGATGTCTTGCAGCATGTCGGTGGAGCGGAAGGCGCGGAAATTTTCGGTTGGGGCGTAGGGTTTGAGCACTTCGTAGTCGAAGTTGAGGATATTGAAGCCGATGACGCGGTTGGCGGTTTTCAATTCGGCGATGAGCGCAGCCGCGTCCTGCTCCCAATAGACGGCAAAATCGTCCCGCGCGGTGGACCAGGTCACGCCGCAGGCGAGACCGAGCTTTCCTGCCTCGCGCCCGCCAACTTCGTCGAAGGTTTTCTGAGTTTCCAGATCGAAGTAAACAATGTTCATTTGAATTTGCCCGTTTCCCTATTTCTCATGATTTTCCTGTTCCTCCAGCCACTGCCGCGCAAACGAGATGGCTTCCTCGCGTGCTGCGATTTTGCCTGTTGCCTGCGCCTCGCGGATGGCTTCGAGCAGTTGACCGATCTTTCTGCCGGGCGTGAGGTTTAACTCTTTCATCAAGTCGTTTCCGTCCAGCAGGCGGGGCGGGGCGACGGTTTCCTGCGGCTTTTCCCAGTAGTTTTCGAGCAGGAGACGGGCGATGTCGAGCGCGGCGGTCCAGGTTTCTTGTGTGAGTGTCGGTCCGCGCGCGCCGCGCAGATCGGCGAGACCGAACAGGACGAGGTCCACGCCTGCTTCGCCGCTATCGCGGAAGAAGCGATAGATGGCTTTGCGCGAAGGCGCCTGACCGTCGTTTTCGAGGCGGCTGGCGAAGGAGTGAAAGCGCATATGATGACGGACGATGATTTCGATGCGCTCGATTTCGTCATTGCTGAGGTTGAACTCGCGCGCCCTCCGGGAAGCGCTTGCCGCGCCGCGCGTGTCGTGGTCATAGAAGCGCACCCGTCCCGCCTCATCCACGGACCTTGTGGCGGGTTTCTCGACATCGTGATACAGCGCCGCAAAGAACAACGCCGCGCGGACGGAGCGGTCGGCGTTGAGGAAGTGGGCGAAGTGTGCGGCAAACCGTTCGCGGAACCTGCCCAGGCGCAGGGTAAGCAGACCGGTGAACAGGTCGTTGGTTTCTTCGGCGGAGTAGCCCACGCGCAGGGCGGTGAGGATGGCTTCGAGATGTTTGAGCGCGCTCAGGGTGTGTTCCCATACGTCGTAAATGTGCGGATCGGATTGGGTCACGCCTTTCAGGGCGGAGAGTTCGGGGAGGAGGTGGGGGAAGACGCCGAGTATTTCCAGCGCGCGCAGGGCGGCGTCGGGTTTGGGACCTTCGAGGATTTTGAACAACTCGTCCCGTTTGCGCTCGGGTGAGACGTTGGGCAGAAGGGGAGCGGCGCCTTTCATTGCTTTGCGGGCGGCGGGTTCGATTTTGAAATCGAATTCTGCCGCAAGGCGGACGGCGCGCAGAATGCGGACGGGGTCATCGGCGAGAGAGGTGGGGGAGCAGGCGCGCAGGAGTTTGGCGCGCAGGTCGGATGCGCCGTTGAGCGGGTCGTGGAGGGCTTGTGCCTGAAGGTCAAAGGCGATGGCGTTGAGGGTGAAATCACGCTTGCGGAGGTCTTCTTCGAGGCTGTTGCCGCGCCAGGAGGCGAAATCGAGGAAGATGCGGGTGCCGTCGGCGTCGGTGAAAATGACGCGGGCGGTGTCGCGCTCTTTGTCGAGGATCAGGAAGTCGGCTTGGAGGGCGTTGGCGACTTTTCGGGCGGAGGCAATGGCTTTTGAGGGCAGGACAAAGTCGAGGTCCCGGGAGAGGCGGTTGAGGAGCATATCCCGCACGGCGCCGCCGA
Organism: Chloroflexota bacterium; assembly: GCA_013388685.1. Classification (GTDB taxonomy): domain Bacteria; phylum Chloroflexota; class Anaerolineae; order Anaerolineales; family Villigracilaceae; genus Defluviilinea. The sequence goes on from JACAET010000035.1 coordinate 108,819, forward strand.
CAAGGTGGATGTCGGTCTGCGGCAGAAGGTCTCGTATTTCGTTCAGCAGAGGAGGAAGAGGAACAGGGATGGGCATGTAGAGGATTTCGGGTTTTTCTTTGTGCCTGCTTTGTTGTGCGGCGTGCAAGGCTTGTTCGGGCGTTCCCCCCTGGGCGACGATGCGGCCGCGGATGCGGGCGACCCAGCGCCCGGCGTAGGCGGATGGGGCTTGCGGGTCGTCTGGCATGAGGTTACCGGGGCGGCTGGTATTTTTTCAAATCCACCACGCCGATGAAGGGCAGGTTGCGGTAGTATTCGTCAATGTCCAGCCCGTAGCCGAAGACGAATTTATTGGGAATTTGGAAGCCGCGATAGTGGATGGGGACGACGGCTTCGCGGCGTTCGGCTTTGTCGAGCAGGGCGCAGACCTTGAGGCTTTTGGGCTGGCGCAGTTGGAGCAGTTCGAGGACGTAGGCAATGGTGTGACCGCTGTCCACGATGTCTTCGACGAGCAGGACGTCTTTGCCCTGGATGTCGGTGTGCAAGTCCATCGCCACGCGGACGGTGCCGCTCGATTGGCGTTTGCCAACGCCATAGGAAGAGACAGCCATGTAATCCACGGTGTGGGGGGCGGTGATGCGGCGGCTGAGGTCCACCAGGAAGGGAACGCCACCGCGCAGGATGCAGATGAGGAGCAGGTTACCGTCGGGGTAGTCGGCGCTGATTTGCGTTCCCAGTTCTTGGATGCGGGCTTGAAGCGTTTTTTCGTCGATCAGGATTTCGGCGAGGATGTCTTTATAGTCCTGCATGGCTTGCCTCCCGATGTTATTTGGGGACTTCGTGGTGTTTGCGGCAGCGGGCTTCGTAGAGTTCGGATGCGCCGACGATGACAACGGGGTCATCGTAGCGGGCGGGTTTGCCGTTGACCAGCCGCTGGGTGCGGGAGGCTTCGTCGCCGCAGACCATGCAGATGGCGTGGAGTTTATCCACCCGTTCTGCCGTGGACATGAGGAGCGGCATGGGTCCGAATGGTTCGCCGCGAAAGTCCATATCGAGCCCGGCAACGATGACGCGGATGCCGCTCCCCGCCAGTTCCTGAACGATAGGGATGATGTCCGGGTCGAAGAATTGCGCTTCGTCTATGCCGACGACGGTGGTGTCTGCTTCGAGTTTGCTGCGAATCTCCGCGGCTTTTTCGACGGGGATGGCGTCGAAGTTCGAGCCGGTGTGAGAGGTGACTTTTTCGACGGCGTAGCGCACGTCTATGGCGGGTTTGAAGACCTGTACCTTTTGTTTGGCAATGACCGCCCGCACCAGGCGGCGGATCAATTCGTCCGTTTTGCCGCTGAACATCGAGCCGCAGACGACCTCAATGGAACCGTTTGTATGCCGCATATCTTCTCCCGCCCCTCGAAAAGCGTAAGGGGCAAAAAATCAGGCACGGCGCTGTTGCACCATGCCTGTAAGTTTACCTGAGATTAAGTTTTGTGCAACCCTTGGGGAAACTCCCCGCCGCAGGATTATGCCGCGGCTTCGGGAAGCTCATACCCGAGGGCGCGCAGTTTCTTCTTGGCGGCGGTCAGCGAAGCCTGACCAAAGCCGGCAATTGCCAGCACTGCCTGGTTGCCGCCGCTGAGTTTCTCGAGAAACTGACCGACATTTTCGATGCCAGCCGCTTTGAGCGCTTCGGTGGCGCGGGCGGGAAGACCCAATTCGGCAATCGGGCGTTCGGGGGAACCTTTCAGTTCCTCCTTGACTTTTTGCTGTTCCACATATGCCTGGCGGACGGAGAGCTTCTTGTAGAAGCGGTCCACCTGACCTTCGGTGTCGAGAATGCGCTGAGATTCGCCGGTGAAGAACGGGTGACAGTTCGAGCACAGGTCCACGCGAATTTCCTTTTTGGTGGAGCCGGTCGTCCAGGTACGCCCGCAGGAGGAGCAAATTACCGTCGCTTCGGGGTAATACGTGGGGTGAATATCTTTCTTCATGATTAGCCTTCCGCCTGCGGAATGACGTTGGCGCGTTTCTGTCCGCGCACCACATCATACATTACGATACCATCGGAGGTGGCGAACAATGTGTCATCCCTGCCAACCTTTACGTTCAACCCAGCCTTGATCTTCGTTCCACGCTGACGCACAAGGATGTTACCGGAAAGAACGAACTCTCCGGCGTAGCGTTTCACGCCCAGACGCTGAGCGTTCGAATCTCGTCCATTGCGGGTTGAGCCGCCGCCTGTTTTATGTGCCATGTCAACCTCTCTTACTTTTTATCCGTCTTCTTATCCGTTTTCTTGGCGGAAGACTTGGGCTTTGTTTCTTTCTCGGTCTTGACCTTCTTCTGTTTCTGCTCTTCCGCCTCGACCGCCGCCTCAGTCTCGATGGACATCTCCTCGCTGACGGGTTTTTCGACCTCACGAACCTCGCCCGGCTTGCCGATGAAATTCACCATCAGACGGGTGTACTGCTGGCGATGACCGCCCCGCACGCGGATGCGTTTCTTCGGGCGATATTTGAATCGGTCAATTTTCGGTCCTTTGAAGTGGTCCACCACCGTCGTCCTGACCTCGACGCCGTCCACCGTGGGGGTTCCCACCTTCACATCGTCGCCGTCTGCCATGAGCAGAACGCGTGCGATGTTGAATGGTTCTCCCGCTTCCACGGGCAGGCGGTCCACCTCGAGGGTCCGCCCTTCGACGGCTCGATATTGCTTGCCGCCACTTTCCACGATTGCAAATCTCATTGTGTGTTCTCCAGTCATTCACTTCACCGTTTGCCTGCGGAGCCTTGTTTCTCTCGTCGCCGGCGGACGGGGAAGCTGGGATTTTGACAACAACCGCCTCAGCGGTTCTTGCTGCTGAGGCAGAAGCGGACGGTATTATACATGCGGGGTAGGGAAGTGTCAACCGCAAGCGGAAAATTTGTGTAACGCCGTACCATTACGCCGCAAGGGTAACCCTGCGTTCGAGAATCCCAGAGCGCCTCCCACTTGACCTGAACCTGCTTCGCCACTACAATCCTTGCCTACTCTGAAAGGGACCTCTCTCTTTCTGAACAACACCCAGAGCGACACAAAAATCATGTTCGAAAATCTCACCAACCGTCTCAACCAGGTCTTCGACCAGCTCCGCCGGCGCGGTAAACTCTCCGAAGCGGACGTGGATGCCGCCATGCGCGAAGTACGTCTCGCCCTGCTCGAAGCGGACGTGCATTTCAGCGTCGTCAAGACATTCATCGCCCGCGTGCGAGAGCGCGCAGTCGGCGCGGAGGTGTCGAAGGCGCTGGCGCCGGGGCAACAGGTCATCAAGATCGTCAACGAAGAGTTGATCGCCACGCTCGGCGATCCCGCGCCGTTGAATCTTGCGGGACCCAAACCGCGCGTCGTTATGATGGTAGGCTTGCAAGGCTCGGGTAAAACCACCGGCGCGGGAAAATTAGCGCGCCTGCTCCGCTCGAAAGGGGAGCGGGTGATGCTCGTGGCGGGTGACCCGTATCGTCCTGCGGCGGTGACCCAGTTACAGCAATTGGGCGAACGCATTGATGTCCCGGTGGAGGCGGATTTGAGTATCAAACCGCCGGAGCTCGTCCAACGCGCCTTCGAGAAGGCGGAAAAGGGCGGATACAGCGTCATGATCGTGGATACAGCCGGTCGGTCGCAGTTGGACGCGCAGTTGATGGACGAGTTGAAAGCCATCGTCGCAAAAGTCGCGCCGGTGGAGATCCTGCTGGTGGTCGATTCCATGATCGGTCAGGAGGCGTTGAACATTGCGCAGGGCTTCCGCGACGCCGTCTCCATCACGGGCTTGATGATGACCAAAATGGACGGCGACGCGCGCGGCGGCGCGGCCATCTCGATCCGCTCGGTGACGGGCGTGCCGATCAAGTTCATCGGCACAGGCGAAAAACTCGACGCGCTCGAAACGTTCGATCCGGGACGGTTGTCGTCGCGCATTCTCGGCATGGGCGATATGCTCGGCTTGATCGAAAAAGCCGAAGCCGCCTTCGATCAGGAAGTTGCCCAAAAATCTGCCGAGCGCATGATGAAGGGGCAGTTCACGCTCGAAGACTGGCTCGATCAGATGAAACAGATGAAGAAAATGGGTCCGCTGGCGCAGATCATGGAAATGCTGCCCGGGCAGTTAGGGCAGGCGGCGCGTCAAATTGACCCGAAGGATATCGAGGCGAATTTCAAACAGGTCGAGGCGATCATCAATTCGATGACGTTGAAAGAACGCCGCGATCCCGATATTTTGAACGCTTCGCGCCGCCGCCGCATTGCCGCCGGTTCCGGCATGCAGGTGCAGGATGTGAACCGACTGATCAAACAGTTCCGGGAAGCGCAAAAGATGATGAAGATGTTCCAGAAAACGGGTGGAAAAGGGTTGGGGAGGTTGTTTGGGTAGAAAGACTTTGGAAATCCGCAGGTTTCCGAAGCCTTTCGTTCCTCCCTTGTCTCTTCACAATCAATTCACAAGCCCGATCTATACTCCGATCATACGTTTGCATAAAGGAGTAGAACATGAACGGAAAAATCGGTTTACGAATCCTGTCGGCGTTGATATTGATTGCCGCGGTCGCGGGCATTGCTTTCTTTGCCTATCGGGCTGGAGTTGCCCAGGGTTCGCCCGTCACCATTGAAGCGCCATCGGGTGAGGCTGTGCCTCTGCCATACCCCTACTATGGATACGGTCCCCGTTTTCACCCTCCCTTTGGGTTTGGTTTCGGGTGTTTCGGGCTCATCCTTACACTCTTCCTCTTCTTCCTCGCGCTGAAGGCATTCCGCTTTGCGGTCTGGGGTCCGCGCGGGGGCTGGGGAGGTCGTCATGGGCATTGGAGCAGGCGCTGGGAAAACGGCGTCCCGCCGATGTTCGACGAATGGCATAAGCGGGCGCACGGGGAACAGGCGGAAGAAAAGACGGAATAACCGTATAATGCAGGTCGGATTGCCAATTCGACCTGCGTACCATGATGAAAAAGACCATCCTTGTTGTGGACGACGAGCCCAAGATTACCCAACTCGTGCGTGACTACCTGGAGCGCGCGGGATTTGGCGTTTTGATCGCCTATGACGGAAAGAAAGCCCTCTCGCTGGCGAAGACGGAAAAACCGGATGCGGTCATCTTGGACCTGGGGCTGCCTCACCTCGATGGGCTGGACTTTACCCGTGAATTCCGCAAAACCTTCCATGCGCCGATCATCATGCTCACTGCCCGTTCGGACGAATCCGACAAGTTGATCGGGCTCGAACTCGGCGCGGACGATTACATGACCAAACCGTTCAGCCCCAAGGAATTGGTGGCGCGCCTTCGCGCGGTGTTTCGCCGGATCGAGAACGCGGCAACCTTGACTTCCGAAATCATCCGCGTGGCGGATTTGACCCTCGATGTAGCGCGTATGCGCGTCACTGCCGAGCAGCGCGAGATTGAAGAATTGACCCCGACCGAATTTGAACTCCTGGCCACTCTTGCCCGTCAGCCAGGGCGTGTCTTCACCCGCGCACAGCTCCTGGATGCGATCCATGGGGTTGCATTCGAATCGTACGAACGCGCAATCGACGCGCATATCAAGAACATCCGCCGCAAACTCGAACTCGAAACCGGCGAACCGAAGTATATTCTTACGGTGTATGGGGTCGGGTATAAGTTTGCGGATCGGTGAAAATGCCGTCGGCTGGGCAGGCGGTGTTCGCCTGCCATGTCGAAACCAGCGGGCACGTCATGCAATTTCCGTTCAGGACGCCCCCTGTGACCGGCGATTTCGATACAGACATGCTCCTGCGCGATCACCGAGATAGTTAATGAGATTTTACCGCCCTCCGCATCAACCTCCCTGGCGGTCCTCCAACGAAGAATGGGCCCCCCAGCGCTGGCGCGCCATGCACGGCAAGCCATTCTTCCGCAGGATGGGCTGTTTTTTTGTCTTGTTTAATTTCTTTGCCTGCGTCGGTTTTTTGGCATTACTCCGCTTTGCCCTCGCGCCGTTCGTGGAATTCCATTCCATCCCGCCGCTGAACAGACCCGATTTCATCCTTCCATTCGGTTTTGCGGGATCGTTGATCCTGGTTGTTGTGATATTTTTGGGCGTGCGCAACCTGCGGCGCATATCCATGCCGCTGGACGATCTGTTGAATGCGTCCAGCCGTGTGGCTCAGGGTGATTTCACCGTGCGGGTGGAGGAAAGAGGACCATTCGAAGTACGCGCATTATTGCACGAATTCAATTCAATGACGGAAAAATTGGAGTTGAACGACCGTCAGCGCCGCGCCATGCTGGCGGATTTGTCGCACGAACTCCGTACGCCGGTCACGATCATTCAGGGGAACGTAGAGGGGATTCTGGACGGTTTGTACCCTGCGGATGAGGCGAAATTGCGCTCCATCCTGGAGGAGACGCAAATCTTATCCAGGTTGGTGGATGACCTGCGGACTTTGGCGCTGGCAGAAAGCGGTTCCCTGCGGCTGAAACGAGAGGCGACCGATTTAGGCATGTTGATTCGGGAGGTTGTTTCGGGTTTCGAAGATCAGGCAAAAGAGAAGGGCATTTGCCTTGAAACCGAATTGAACGCGCTCGAAGCGATTGAGGTTGACCCTCTGCGCATTCGTGAAGTGTTGCAAAATCTGCTGACGAATGCGCTGCGCTATACGCCGGCTCAAGGGAAGGTGAAGGTTGGGTTGGTGGAGGCGGGCAACGGGTCAGAGCGAAGCGTGCGGGTTTTCGTCCAGGATAGCGGCGCGGGGATCGAATCTGCCGATTTGCCGCACGTTTTCGAGCGATTCTATAAATCCGGCGATTCGGGCGGGATGGGGCTGGGGTTATCCATCGCCAAATACCTGGTGGAGGCGCACGGCGGAAAAATTTGGGCGGAGAGCGAGACGGGGCGGGGGACGAGAATTTCGTTTACGCTGTTGGCGTAAGAGAACGCCGATGGTGCTGATTTCTCTGGTAAAATAGCGCCTGCGATTTCAGCCCGCATGTGTTCCTTTCGCACCCCTCTCGATGCCTGTCTGAAACGCAATACATTTCAAGGAGATAAAGTAAGATGGTTCGTTTACGTTTACGTCGTATCGGGTTGAAGGGTCAGCCCACCTATCGTATCGTCGCCGCGGATAGTGAGTCCCCTCGCGACGGACGCTTTCTGGAGATTTTGGGCTTTTACAATCCCCGCACCCAGCCCGCGACAATCCGTTTGAAGGAAGACCGCGTCTTCCATTGGATGAAGAACGGCGCCTTGCCGACCGATTCAGTGGAACAGGTGCTCAAAGCCGCCGGCACGCTGGCGCGCTGGGAAAGATTCAAGAAGGGTGAAGCGGTGGATGTTCTCATAAAGGAAGCGGCAGAAGCCGAAGCCGTGCGCGGCGCCTCTGCCAGAACGAGTAAGTGATTGCTCATCGCCAGCCCTCTTCCAAAGGAAGAGGAGAACAAAGAGTTGCCATGAAGGAGCTTATCGAATACATTGCCAAGGCGCTGGTGGACCATCCGGAAGATGTGACGGTGCGCGAGACGGGCGGCGGCTCAAAGGTGCGCATTGAGTTGAGTGTTGCCCGCGAAGATATGGGGCGCGTGATTGGCAAAAACGGCAAGGTCGCCAACTCCATGCGCGCAGTGTTGCGAGTGGCGGCTGAAAAGGAAGGTAAGCAGGTCACACTCGACGTGGTCGAGCCAGAATAATGGCTAACGCGAAGGCAAACGACACGGGCTCGCCAGCAGGCGAGCCTCTTTATTTGAGCGTCGGCTTTTTGCGCCGCCCGCATGGGGTGCGAGGCGAGATTCTGATGGATCTGCATACCGACTTCCCCGAACGGATGAAAAAGGGCAGACGCCTGTACGTGGGCGAGACACATACCCCCTTTACCCTGACCAGCGTACGCCCGCACGGTTCGGGAATGCTCGTAAAATTCCAGCATATTGACACCCCCGAAGATGCCGGCGCGCTTCGCAATCAATGGGTTTATGTGAGAGCGGAGGAGGTGCCGCTCCCGAAGGGACAGCATTACCAACATGAATTGCTCGGTCTCAAGGTTGTGGACGAACACGGAAATTTGCTGGGCGAACTGGTCGAGATTATGGAAACGGGCGCAAACGACGTGTATGTGGTGCAGGATGACGCCGGCAGGGAGATTCTTCTGCCCGGCATTCCCTCGGTCATCCTGGACCTGGATATGGGCGCGCGGACCATGCGCGTTCATCTTTTGGACGGCTTGGTAAGCGGGTAACGTTTCCTTATGACATGGTTCATGCCGTGTTCGGGCAATCGGTAAATTCCCCTTTGTCTACTTTGCATCCTTCGTGGTAAATTACTCTTCATGAACGACAAAAAATACTGGGTCGGCTTCAATTTGATCAAAGGTATCGGCGCCGTGCGGATGCAGGGACTGATCGCGTACTTCGGCGACCTTGAAGCCGCCTGGACTGCCGCACCGAGCGAATTGGCGCAGGCAGGGCTGGGTTTGAAAGTGATCGAACGCCTCGTGGCTGCGCGCACAACCGTGGATCTCGATCAGATCTGGGCGAAGATCGAGCGGCAGGGCATCACGATTCTGACCTGGCAGGACGAAGCGTATCCGCAGCGCTTGAAGGAAATTGAACAGCCGCCGCCGGTATTGTATATTCGCGGCGAATATTTGCCTGACGATCTGTTTGCGGTTGCCGTTGTGGGAACAAGACGCGTCACTCCGTATGGCAGGCAGATCACCGAGGAACTTGCCTCCTTCCTGGCCGCGCACGGCTTGACCGTCATCAGCGGCTTGGCGCGCGGCGTGGATGCAATTGCCCACCAAACTGCGTTGAAAGCAGGCGGGCGGACGATCGCCGTGCTGGGTTCGGGCGTAGACAAGATCTACCCGCCCGAGCACCGCGCGCTGGCTGAACAAATGATGGAACGCGGCGCGGTGATCAGCGATTACGCGCCAGGCACGCCGCCCGAGGCGTCGAATTTTCCGCCGAGGAATCGCATCATATCGGGCTTATCATTGGCGGTTGTGGTGGTAGAAGCGGGTGAGACCAGCGGCGCGTTGATTACCGCCGAATTTGCCGCCGAACAGGGGCGCGAGGTCTTTGCCGTGCCTGGCAGCATACTTGCTCCGCAAAGCAAAGGCACGAACAAACTCATCCAAAACGGCGCGCTTCCGTTGTTGAGCGTCAACGACCTGATTCAGGCATTGGACATCACGCGTGTGGGTCAACAAAAAGCCGCGCGTAAGATTATGCCGTCCGATGCCATCGAAGCGAAATTGCTGACGGTGTTGACAAATGCGCCGTTGCACGTGGATGAAATCCGCACTCAATCCGAATTGCCCATCGAGAAGGTATCCGCCGCGCTGGCGTTGATGGAACTCAAGGGCATGGTGCGTCAGGTTGGCGGGATGAATTATGTTGCGGTGCGTGAGGTACAATCGGAGTACCGGGTGGATGAGTAGGCGCGCGGGCAGATGGATGCACGCATACGCTGAAGATTTGTCGTCCGCGGCCTGGTTTGCGGCAAGCCTGTGCGCGTGTTGATGTCACCCTATGCCCTCATTGGAACACGACTTATGAACGAACATACCTATGCTGTCATTATGGCTGGAGGCGGAGGCACGCGCCTGTGGCCCATTTCGAGAAAGGAGTCGCCGAAACAATTGCTGCCTCTGCTCGGCAAAGAGACCATGTTCCAAAGCACGGTCGTGCGTCTTTCGAAACTGTTTCCCCCCGAACGAATCCTGGTTGTCACGGTAGAGGAGCAGGCGCGCGAAATGAAGGAGCAGGTTCCGGTGATTCCGGCGCAAAATTATCTGATTGAGCCTGCGCCGCGCAATACCGCCTCGGTGGTGGCGCTGGCGGCGGCTGTGCTCCGGCGGCGCGATCCGCAGGCCATAATGGCAATTCAGACCGCCGACCATCACATCCGTAACCAGGACTTGTTTCAATTCCTGTTGCGGACGGCGTTCGATGTTGCCGAAAAAGGATACCTGGTCACGCTGGGGATAACCCCCACCTTTCCCTCCACCGGCTACGGTTATATCCAGCAGGGGGATGCGCTCGATGGCGATTATCGGTATCCGGTTTATGCGGTCAGGCGTTTCAAAGAAAAACCGGACGAGGTGACTGCCCAGGAATTCCTGCGAAGCGGCGACCATTCCTGGAACAGCGGCATGTTTGTCTGGCGCGCAGATGTGATCCTGGCGGAAGTGGAACGTCAGATGCCCGATTTGTTCAAGGCTGTGAGCGAGATCGTCGCCGCCTGGGACGGTCCGCAGCGCGAGGAAGTCCTTTCGAAACTTTGGCATGGCTTGAAACCGCTTTCCATTGATGTGGGGGTGATGGAAAATGCGCAGCGTGTGGCGGTCATTCCGGCGGGCGGGTTGGGGTGGAACGATGTTGGCTCCTGGGATTCGCTCTTCGACGTCCTTTTGCCGGATATGAACGGAAACGTGTCGGTCAATTCCCAGCACCTGCCGTTGGATACGCACAATACGCTGGTGTACAGCGTAAACGATGCACGGCTGATTGTCACCATTGGCATGGACGATGTCGTTGTGGTGGATGCCGGCGATGTGTTGATGATTTGCAAGACGGACCAATCGCAAAAAGTCAAGAATATCGTGGAACACTTGAAGAAACATCATCAGGAGAAATATTTATAACAACCCTCGCCTTGTAGCTTTAACACAAGAAA
>JACAET010000020.1 GCA_013388685.1 Chloroflexota bacterium
CGCACGCTCACCCATGAGGGGCGCGAACGCGGTTACCGGCTGCATGTGCCAGAGTCGCTCGATTTCGGTCAGCCCGCCGCGCTGGTGTTGTCGCTGCACGGCGGCGGGGGGAACGCCGACCTCCATCGGCGCATGGACGGGTTCGAGGAACTCGCCGATGAAAAAGGCTTTATCGTCGTCTATCCCAACGGCACAGGCAAACTTCAGAACGCCATCCTGACCTGGAACGGCGGGACATGCTGCGGCTACGCCCAGCAAAACAACGTGGACGATGTCGGTTTCATCCGCGCTCTGATTGCCGAACTCGAAAGCGAATACGCCATTGACCCGCAGCGCATCTACGTTACCGGCATGTCCAACGGAGGCATCATGGCGTACCGCCTGGCGTGCGAAGCCTCCGATCTGATTGCCGCCATCGCTCCTGTCGCCGGGACGTTGAACTACGAACCCTGCCAGCCCGCTCAGCCCGTCTCGGTGATTCACTTTCACGGCATGGACGATACCCACCTGCCCTACGATGGCGGCGTAGGTGCCGATTCTCTTATCGGGGTAGATTTCGCTTCGGTGCAGGAGTCGCTTGACTTCTGGATGACATTCAACGGCTGCAATCCCCAGCCGCAAACCGAGACCTTTGCCGACATCCGGCATCAGGTCTGGGATGAGTGCCGGCAGGAGACGGCGGTGGAACTGTACACCATCATCGGCGGCAAACATGCTTGGCCCGGCAGCGCCGGCCCCGCCTGGGCGGGCGGCGACGAACCGACGCAGACCATCTCCGCTTCGGAGTTGATTTGGGAGTTTTTCGCCGCGCATTCCAAGCCGTAAGCCACCCCGCCCGGACATTCGTGTCCGGGCGGTCTCATCCAAAGCCATCTGAAGACGGCTAACGCCCGGCTATTCAGTCCGCTTGAGCGGACTTCGTACGCATAGCCCGGAGATTGATCTCCGGACGGCGCTACGGCTTTTCCCCTCGCGCCAGGCGAAATTCGATGTCGCTGATGAGATTGGGCAAATCCCAAATGCCCTCGATGACGTAATGCGCGCCAGCCTGGTACAACTGCGTCTCCGCCTTTGCGAGCGCCGCAGTCCGCTCCTGGTCGGAAAGGGCTTCGAACGCTTCCTGGGTCAGACCGATCAGGTTGCCGGTTTGGGAGAGACCTACCGCCCATGTGCCGGCGTTAAGGCCTTCTTCGATGTCCGCGAGCGTGTCCCCCACTTTGACCACTGCCTCCACCGGGAAGACGTTCAAATTCATCATGTTCTGGTACACCATCCAGGGGTAGGGTCTGCCGTTCGGCACTTCATCGGGGCAGACGGTGGAGTCGGGCGCGTAGCCCTTCTCTGCCGCGGCCGGCATCAACGCATCCATCATCGCGCGGATGTACCCCGTCGTCGAGCCGATTTTGAGTCCGCGTTGGCGGAGTTCTTCGATGGCTTGCAGACAACCGGGGATGGGTTCGGCGTACTCTTTGACCACTTCGATTTGCATCGGCACGAACGCTTCGAACAAACTGTCAATATCGGCATCCGAAGCGGGAGCGCCGTGTTGGGTTTCCCATGCCGCCGCCACAGACGGGCGGGCAAGGATCGCCCGCAGGTGGTCCTTTTTCATCAGCCCCATGCCTGAGCGGGCATCGGCGGCAGTAATGGTCACACCGCGCTCTGCGAATAGACGAATGAAAACCGCTGTGGGCGCAAACGAGCCGAAGTCAACGGTCGTCCCGGCCCAATCCAATATCACTGCCTGAACCTTGCCGCGATAGGTGCGTTTGAAGGAAAACATGGTTACTCCACAAGTTGAATGTCCATCTCTTTCAAGACAACTTTGATGGCGAACATCAGCCCCTTGACGTCGGATGTCTTCAGCCGCCCCACATGCCCAATGCGAAAGCAATCGGCATGGCTGAGTTTGCCGGGGTAAATCAAAAATCCTCTTTCGCTCAAGGACGCATAGAACCTGCGGAAGTCGAAGTTGGGATGCGAAGGATAATGGAATGAAGTGATGATATACCCGCGATGGTCAGGCGGGAGATAGGGCTTGAACCCCATTGCCTCCATCGCCGACAGCGTAATTTCGTAATTACGCTGATAGCGTTTGCCGCGCGCCGTCACGCCGCCTTCTTTTTCCAACTCCAACAGCGCCTGCCGAAAGGCAAGGATGGCATGAATGGGCGGCGTGAAGCGGAATTGTCCGTCGCCCTCCAGGCCTTTCCACTGGTCATACAGGTCGAGACTCAAAGTGCGGGCATAGCCCTCGGTCTGTTGCAGCGTTTCGACTTTCGCCAGCACGAACGAAAAGCCCGGCACGCCCTCGATACATTTGTTGGAAGACGAAATTAGGTAATCAATGTTGCAGGCGGCGAGGTCAACAGGATACGCGCCGAAACTGCTCATCGCGTCCACGAAATAGATTTTGCCGAACGCTTTGGCGATTTTCCCATATTCTTCGATGGGATTGATGATGCCTGTCGTGGTCTCACAATGGACGACGGCGACATGCGTGATGTCGGGGTCGGACTCCAACGCCTCTTTCATGGACGTTGGGCTTGGCACCTCGTCTTCGGCGGTTCTCAATACGGCGGTGGGGATGCGGTGAATGTTCGCAATCTTCAACATGCGCTCGCCGTATGCCCCGTTGATGAGGATGAGCCACTTGCCGTCCTGCGGAAGGGTGGAAGAGAGAACCGCTTCCACGCCAAAAGTTCCGCTGCCCTGCATGAGGATGGACGTGTATTCTTCGTGTCCATCGCCTAACCCGACCAGCCGTGAACGCACATCCCGGACGACTTCGATGAATGCCGCATCGCGTGAACCGAGGTCGCGCAGCATGGCGCGCTTGGTGGACGCGCTGGTGTTCAGCGGTCCCGGCGTAAAGAGGGCTTTATCTTTATGCCCAGAAATCATAATTCGCTCCTGAAAAATTCAACGCGCCTTCCAGGCTTGGGCGCGGCGGGAGATGCCGCGCGTCGCCAGGTCATACAACAGCCGCACGCCGACGCTGGTCAAAATCACCAGCACCGACATCGCCGCCGCGGCGGCTGTGTCGCCCGCGTCGTCCATGTTGACGATGGCAACCGAAGCCAGTTTCAGGCGCGGCGAATACAAAAAGACCACTGCCGAGACCGTCACCATCGCATTGACAAAATAGTACATCGCAATTTCCAACAGCGCGGGCAGGCTCAACGGAACGGTCACATTCCAAAACGTGCGATAGAACGGCACGCCCAGCGATTCCGAAACCGCCTCGAATTCCCGGTCCAATTGTTTGAGTGCGGTGGTGGCGGTCATGAAACTGACGGTGTAAAAGTGGACGATATTCGCCAGCACCAGAATCCCCATCGTGCCGTACAGAAACGAGAACGGGTTGGGAATGACAAGCCCGCCGAACTTCCATTGCAGGGGATTGAAGAAAAAGATATACGCCAGCCCAATGACCATGCCGGGCAGGGCGACGGGAATCATCGAAATGAAATAGGCAAACGAGCGGGCAGGCTTGAAAGTCTTCAACTTCTCGATCAGGTAGGCGCTGAAAAAGGTGATGGCTGTCCCAAAGAGAGCGGTATAGAACGACATGCGGATACTGTTCCAAAACGCGCCGTAGCCCCCGCCACCCACCGTCGAAAAGTCGAAATGCCTGAGCGAGAAGTTCAACTTGTAGGGCCAGAGTTCCACCATCGAAGCCAGAAAGACCGTGGCGATGACCGTGAAAATCAACAGCGTTATCGAAAGACAATAGACGAATGCCGCCCGATCCAGCCAGGGGTTGGCTTTGGGCTGATAGGGGACCGAGCGCGCCGAGAGCGCGGCGGTTTGTCGACGCTGGACGATTCTGTCCACCACGAAAGCCATCACGGTGGGAATCAGCAGCAACATGCTGATTGCCGCACCCATCTCGAAATTTTGCTGACCGATGACCTGCTTGTAAATATCGGTTGCCAGCACGTTGTAATTTCCGCCCACCACCTTTGGCACGCCGAAATCGGTGAAGACCAGCGTAAAGGTCACGAACGCCGCGCTCACCAGACCATACCTCAGGCTCGGCAGGGTGACGGTCAAAAACGTCCGCATGGGCGAGGCTTGCAGCGACTCGCTTGCTTCGTACAGCCGCGCATCTGCCAGGCTCGCCGCAACCATCAAAATCATCACCGCCTGCGGAAAGACATACAGCAGTTCGCCCAGCAGAATCCCGTTGAAGCCGTACAGATTGATGTCCCAGCCCTGCCAGCCCAACGCCTCGAACGCGCCGCCGAAGCCTGTGGTAATCAATCCCTTTTTGCCGAACAGGTACACCAGTCCAATGCCGTGCGCCAGCGGCGGCACATACAGGGGCAGCATGGCTGCCAGCAAAAAATAGCGCTTCCAGGCCATGCGCGTGCGCGTCAGGGCGTAGGCATACCCAAACGCCAACACCAGAGCCAGCCCCGCCACCGAAAGCGAAACCTCCATGCTGTTGGTCAGCGAAATCGAAAGCGCGGGCGTGCTGAAATACCGCTCGTAATTTGCCGCGCCGACAAAGTTGCCGTTCTTGTCCTGCAAACTGCGCTGAATCAGCGGGAAGAGCGGAAAGACAATCCCCAGCAGCAGCCAAAAGATGACCAGCGCAATCAGCAGGCGTTTCAGGCGCTCTTCCGTCCACTCGAAGCCGACGGCTTTTTTCTGTGCAAGCGAAGCGGCGCTCTGCATGGTTACCCCGCCGCCGATTGGTAAACCCGCAAATGGCTGGGCGGCAGATGAACGGGCAATTCCACCCCCGCGCGGATTTCGATGTTGTGGGTATTCTCCGGCGGCATGTAAGCCACCATTTTATCATTCTGACCAATCCGCAAGTGCAGGCGATAGAAGGGTCCCATGAATTCGACCTCATGCACCCGCGCCCGCAGGATGTTGCCCGCTTGACCGTTCTGCGCCACTTGAACCCGCTCAGGGCGAATGGCGAGAGTCACCGGCTGACCCGCCCACTGAGCAATCGGCTGCTCGATGAACAGCGCGTCATCCCCGACCTGAACCTGATTCTGCCCCCCAGCCGCCGCCACGCCTGGAATGAAGTTCATCAACCCGACGAAATCCGCCACAAACGGCGTGGCAGGCTGGAAGTAAATCTCCTCAGGCGTGCCGACTTGCACCACGCGCCCTTGTTCCATCACCACCACGCGGTCCGCCATCGTCAAGGCTTCCTCCTGGTCATGGCTGACCATGACGGTGGTAATGCCCAACTGTTTTTGAAGCCGCGCAATCTCGATTCGCAGGCTGGCGCGCACCCGCGCATCCAGCGCCGAAAGCGGTTCGTCAAGCAGGAGCAAGCCGGGCGAAATGGCGAGCGCGCGCGCCAGCGCCACCCGCTGCTGTTGACCGCCGCTCAATTGCGCGGGAAACCGTCCGCCGTATTCGGGCAGTCCCACCAGTTCGAGCAGTTCGTTCACCCGTGTCTTGATTTTTTCCTTCGGCTCTTTGCGATTCTCCAGCCCATAGGCGATGTTCTGAAAAACCGTCAGGTTGGGAAACAACGCATAGGATTGGAAGACAATCCCAAAGTTCCGTTTCGAGGGCGGCAGGCGGGTCACATCCTGTCCCGCCTGGAGAATCCGCCCCTGGCTGGCGTCCTCCAATCCCGCGATGATTCGCAGCAGGGTGGTCTTGCCGCATCCGCTCGGACCGAGCAGGAAGATGAATTCGCCCTCCTGAACCTCCAGCGAAACGTCATCGAGCGCGATGGTCTTATCGAATTTCTTGGTAACGGATTGTATTTGCAGATAGGGTGGCGGCATCGGTCTGTCTATAAATGCCAAATCCGATGGCGAACCATCGGAGAGGCGCAACACAGGGATGGGAGCGTTCCACCCCCATCCCCGTTGGGTAAATTCGTCTTACTTGGGTTCAGATTTGGAGTCGTAGCGCGTCAGCCATTCGGTCAAAACGCTTTCGCGGTTGGCGGCAGCCCAATTGAAGTCGTTTTCGATGAGTTGGGCAATCGGGTCGGCGGGGTAGCCCTCGGGGATGGCGACGCTGGTCTCGGCGGCGGTGACGGGGTAACTTTCGGCGTACTTGACCATGATTTCTTCGCTAATTGCCCAGTCCAGGAAGGTTTTGGCGGCGGGATTGATGTTCGCTTTCTTGACCAGCGCGTTGGCTTCGATGTCCCAGCCAGAACCTTCGGTCGGGAAGACTGCCACCACAGGCTGACCTTCTGCCTTTTGCTTGATGGCGCGGTAGTCGAAAGAAATGCCAATCACGGTCTCACCCGCGCCTGCCATCTTGCAAGGCTTGGAGCCGGAGTGGGTGTAAACCGCAATGTTCTCATGCAGCGCGTCGAGGTATTTCCAGCCTTCCTCCTCGCCCTTCAACTGGAGAATGGCAGACACCGTGAGGTAGCCCGTGCCGGAGGAGTTGGGGTTGGGCATGACGATATGCCCTTTATAAACAGGGTCAATCAAATCTTCCCACGATTCGGGCATGGGCAAGCCTTTGGCTTCCAGTTCCACCGTATTGACGCAAACGGCGGAGAACCAGGCATCAATGCCCACCCAATGCGGCGGGTTGGCAGAGTCGCGGAAGGTCGGGCGGATTTTGTCCAGGCCGGCGGGGGCGTAGGGTTCGAGCATCCCCTGCTGGTCGGCAACCAACAGGCTGGAAGCGGCGAGACCCCAAACCACATCTGCCTGCGGGTTGTCTTTTTCCGCCAGCAATTTGGCCGTGACGATACCCGTCGAATCGCGCACGATGTTGACTTTAATATCGGGGTATTTGGCTTCGAAGAGGGGCAGGTACACGGCAATCTGGTCGTCTTCGAGCGCGGTGTAGACGGTGATTTCACCAGAGGTGGCTTTTTCAGCCGTTCCCGCGCCTCCGCAAGCGGAAAGCGCGAACGCCGCCACAAGAATTACAGAAAAAATAACTTGCCAGCGAGAGAGCCTCATTTTTTTCTCCTTTGGGAATATTGACCTTGAAAAAATTCTATCGAATTCTCTTTAACGGGAGGTCAACACCCCGTATTGGTTTGGTTAAAATTAGACTCCAAAGGCGTTCTGTGACAGCCTCTCGAAGGCTGTAACCCTTCACTGTTGTTCAGGGCATGCCTTCGGGAGGGTTTTTCCTGCTTCACTTCCTCCAGCACGGCGCGTACCATGCGGCGGAAGAAATGCTTGCCTGTCAGCTGCAACATTCCGGCACTGCGGCTTTCTCCAAGCCTTGCGAAGGTTTCCTGCAGACCGGTCATCCTTTCTTTTTTGTATGGGAAAATGAAATGATTTTTTTTCATCCGCCGCGCAGGTGAGCAGTTACAATAATCTCCATGCCCGCCCTTCCACGGCGGGTTGGAGGCATCTCTTCATGAGCATGGAAACACCCACCGACTGGACGATCTGGCTTAAAAAACAGCAGCGGCTGGTCATTCTGTTCCTTTCCCGATTGATACTGGTTCTTGGCTTGATTGGCTTGACCATGACGTTGGAACGCGTCCTTCGGGAACGGAGTGTGAACTTCAATACAGTTTATTACTTCCTTGCCTACGTCCTCCTGCTCCTCCTCTTCCTGATTCGCAAGATTCCGGATACCTGGCGGTCGCTCGGATTTCTGCTTTTGCTGTACCTATTTGGCAGCGTGGCATTATACATTGGCTGGCTGGCGGGCAGCGGACGCCTGTTTTTACTGACGATGATTGTCGTCAGCGTGGTTCTGCTCGGTACGCGTGCCGGGTTGTATTCGGCGGGGTTGTGTTTCCTCACCTATGTGTTTTTCGGGCTGGCATTCAGCCGCGGCTGGCTGAAACTTGGCGTTCTGCCCGACCCGACAACCCCCGTTCCGGTGATTTTCGAGGGACTCGGTTTTGCCATAAACATCCTCACGGTGGGCGGAGGTCTCTGGTTTTTCGGCAAGGCGCTCATGGCGGCGGATCGTTCGAACCGCGAGATCCTGGAGGCGCGCGCCGCGCTGGATGCCAAGACCAGAGAACTGGAACAGGCAAACGAATTGCTCGCCAGACAGTCGCTTCAGACAATACAACAAAGCGAATCCAGAATGCGCGCCCTGCTCGAAGCCATTCCAGATATGATCTTTGAAATGGATCGCGAAGGCACCATCCTGCATTTCGTGCCGTCTTCGACCATGAAACCGCTCCTGCCGCCGGAGGAATTCATAGGGAAAAAAATCTCGGATATCATGCCGTTCGATGTGGCTGAACAGACGTTGTTCAACATTCAGCGCACGCTCGAGACGGGCATGTTGCAGGTATTCCAATATAAAATCATGGACCGCGAGGATTGCAAATTCTATGAAGCCAGTGTGATCAAAAGCGATGCGGAACGCGTGATCGCCATGGTGCGCGATATTACCGTGCGAAAATGGGCTGAGACCGAACGGGAAGAATTCATCAGCATGCTCGAAAGACAAAAAACCGAACTGGAACAGCGAAACGCCGAATTAACCCAATTCGCTTATACAGTTTCGCACGATCTCAAATCGCCCTTGGTGACCATCAACGGCTATCTTGGCTATATCGAACAAGATGCCGCTTCCGGCAATCTGGAGCGACTCAAGGCGGACACCCGGCGCATCCGGGAAGCGGTCAATAAAATGCACACGCTTCTCACCGAACTTCTCGAACTCTCGCGTATCGGCCGCATGATGAACGAGTTCGAGGATATCCCCTTTCACGAATTGGTAAAAGACTCGCTCGATATTGTCCACGGACAATTACTCGCCCGCCATGTCACGGTTCAGACACAACCCAACCTGCCTCTCGTCCACGGCGACCGCCAACGCCTGACCGAAGTCCTGCAAAACCTGCTTGACAATGCGGTCAAATATATGGGCGATCAATCCGCTCCGTTGATCGAAATCGGTCAGAGCGGGGAGGAGGACGGAAAGCCGGTTTTCTTCATCAGGGATAACGGCATGGGGATCGCCCCCGAATATCACGAGCGCATTTTCGGGCTTTTCAATAAATTGGATGCAAAATCGGAAGGTACGGGAGTTGGACTTGCCCTCGTGAAACGCATCATTGAATTTCACGGAGGCAGGATCTGGGTCCAAAGCGAACCGCAGAAAGGCTCCACATTTTATTTTACGTTGCCGGTAAAAGGTCCTTAAAGCAGCGGCATTCGATCGTCTTCATTCGTAACGGAAGCGCATCACACCCACCGCAAAGAACACCACCGCAAACCCCAGCAGGACTCCCGCCTCCGGCAGAATATCCACCAAGCCTTTTCCGCGCAGAACGAGATCCAGCAGACCCTGCATCGCCCAAGTGGTGGGGAGGATCTTCACCGCGTTCTGTATTGCCGAGGGGAACAACTCCAATGGATACCAGCATCCACCCATCAGCGCCATCACCATGCCGAACATGATGCTCAGTCCGCTGGCTTGCCCTTCGGTCTTGACGAACGTGCCCATCGTGGTGCCGAACGCCGCCGCCGCAAGTGCGGATGCCAGCAGAATTACGGACAATGCCAGCGGTTCGCGTCCCCAGTTGAGTTTCATCACCACAACCCCGAACCCGACAAGCAACACCATCTGGATCAACGCCATTGCCACCTGACCCGAGATGATACCCAGCAGGAAGGTGGATTTGCGGGACGGGGTGGTGAGCAGGCGGCGCAAGGTTCCCTGCTGGCGTTCATAGGCGAACAATGCCGAGATGCCAAACAGCGGGATGAACACCCACGTGATGAGTTGTCCCGCGGACGAATTGGCGCGTGGGTCATATTCGACCGTATCGGGTGTTGTCCCTTCAATGACAGTCACGCGTTCGGGCGCGTCGGCTTGAATGTTCTGCGCAAGTTCCAGCGAAGTCTCGAAGTAGGCTTGTTTCTCGACATCGGAGGCGAAGGGTTGTTTCGCTTCGCGCTGCTTGACCGCGTTCTGCGCGGCGGAGATGGCGCTGCTGACGCGGCGGATGGCGGTCAACACGGCGCGCTCGGCAATCGTTGCGTTGAGGTTGTTGGGCTGCTGGAACAATTCCACTTCCGCCAAGCCGTTTTGAAGCGATGAAATATCAATGCCCGAAGGAATGATGAACACCGCCGAGGCGCGCCGCTCATCGAATTGTTTTTGCGCCTCGTCCCGTGAAACCACCTCAGGGCGCACTGCCGTTGAATTTTGCAATTCTCCAATTATTTGTTCCGAGACTGTCGTCCGCGCCTCGTCCACAACCAATAATCGGATGCGGTTATCTGTATCTCCCGATGGAGTCCCGCCTGCGAGCAGGAAGGTAAAGACAACAGGCAATATGATGAAGAACAGCAACTCCGACGAACTGGCGAAGCGGATGATGGCGTCTTTCCATGCAATGGCGAAGATTTTTTTCATTTTTGCATGATCCCACTGCGATTGAACATGACAACCGCGATTCCGAACAACACCGTACCCATGAGGAGCAGGGCGGCGATCGGTTCGGTTAGATTTTTCAGCGTGCCGCCGAGGGCGAGGGTGGTGAAGCCGTCCAAGCCCCAGGCGTTGGGCGTGATCCTGCTGATGGTCCGCATGAACGGCGGGAATTGTTCAAGGTTGATGAAACTTCCGCCGAGGATGCCGAAGATGAGCATGATGGCGGAACCCGTGCTTCCCACCTGCGCGGGTGTGCGGGCGAACGCCGTGATCAACATCCCCCAGCCTGCCGCGCCGAAGACTGCCGCAAGGATCAGGGCGACCATACCCAGCGGGTCACCCCATTTGACCTGGAAGAACACTGTCGAAGCGAGGATCAGGATTCCGACCTGTGCAACGCCCATGAAGAAGATGCCCAACACCTTGCCGCCCAGCACTTGCGCGGTTTGCGTCGGCGAGATCATCAGGCGGGGCAACGTCCCTTGCGCGCGTTCGGCGAGGATGGAGCGTCCGCCGTAGGAGACGGTGTACATGAGGAACATCAACGCCATGCCGGGCGCGAAGTAGGCGAGCAGGTCGAACTCCACGGCCGCCGCGCCCTTTTTATCGGTTCTAAGCGTGAGGGCGGTGGATTCGGTTTCTTCGACATTCTCGAACAACGCCCGCGCTTCGGTTTCCGCGTTTTGCGGGTTCAACAATCCGCTTTGCATCAAGCCGATGATGGAGGTCATGCCGCGGGTACGTCCCTCTTCGACGCGCGAGACGAACTCGTCCACGATGGCTTTGACAATGCCCGCGCCTGTCGGTCGTGAGGGATTGGCGTACACTTCGATCTGCACGGCTTCGGGCTGGACCGCGTTCGGATCAAACATGGTCCCCTCAACAGGGATAATGCTGCGGGTGAATCCTTCAGGGATGATGACCGCGGCTGAGGCGCCGTCGCTGTCTATGATTTGGCGAGCCGCCTCGGGGGAGTCGGAGGCGGTGGGTTCCATCAAATCGGATAACTCATCCGAGTTGAACAAGTCTTCGAGCGCGTTCCCCAAATCCCCTTTATCCAGATTGATGATAACGACGGGAATGTCGGAAATGCCCGTCGAGCCGCCGCTGAACCGCCCCGTGACGAAGCCCATGCCGATGGTGAGCAGGAACGGCGCGAGAAGCATGAAGGTCAGCGCGGCGCGGTCACGGAACATCAGTTGCAGGTCTTTGATACCGATGAGGAGGAGTTTTAACATGTTGACTCTTGTGTGAAAAGTAGAAAGTGGAAAGTAGGGAGTGGAAAGTAATCTACTTTCCACTTTCTAATCTCGTAACGCCCTTCCTGTTAAGTGAAGGAACACTGCCTCAAGATTCGGCTCGCGTATATCTATCGAATGAATCTTGATGCCGCGTTCATTTGCCTTTGTCACAACTGCGGCAAGCACTTCCTCCGCTTCGTTTGCAACGACCGAGACTTCGTGATCGGTGGCGATGGCTTCGAGCACGTCTGGCACGCCGTTAAGCGATTTTGCCAATGCCTCGGGGTCGTCGTTCTCGCCGATGTGCAGGATAAGCGTTTCGGTCTCGCCGACCTGTCGCGTGAGTTCTTTTTGCGTGCCGAGCGCGATGAGTTCGCCGTGGTCTATGATGCCGACGCGGTCGGAGAGTTCCTGCGCCTCTTCCATATAGTGCGTTGTGTAAAGAACAGTCATACCCTGCTTGTTTAAATCTTTGACTGTATCGAGAATCGCGCGGCGCGACTGTGGGTCAATGCCAACCGTAGGCTCGTCCATGAAGAGTAAGCGCGGTTTGTGGAGCAGCCCCACGCCAATGTTGACGCGGCGCTTCATCCCGCCTGAGTAGGTTTTGACCCTGTTTTTGGCTTTATCCGCCAAACCAATCTGTTCCAGCACTTCATCCACGCGGTTGTTGAGAGACTTTCCGCCCAAGCCATACATCTGCCCCCAAAATACGAGGTTCTCGCGTGCAGTGAGGTCTTCATATAATGCAATCTCCTGCGGCACAACCCCGATCATCTGCTTGACTGCCATCGGGTCTTTGGTGATGGAATGTCCGCCGATGGTGGCGTCGCCTGCGGTGGGCGTATAGAGGGTCGAGAGCATCGAAATGGTGGTGGTCTTGCCTGCGCCATTTGGACCGAGCAGGCTGAATATCTCCCCTTCCTTAATATCGAATGAAATTCCCTTGACGGCGGCGAAATTGCCGTAGTTTTTGGCGAGATTCTGGACTTCGAGAATGGGCGGCATACAACCTCCTGGGATATTGTGTCATTCAATCTACGAAAACAGGCAAGAAAAGTTTTTAAACCTGTAAGCGATTGTACTCCTTCAACAGTTCCATTACCTTGGAATGCGGCAGAGCCCCGACCGTCAAGCCATTTCTACCCGTCATATCCTCCGCCGCGACCATCGAGTTGATGATGGCTTCCTCGGTTGCGTACACGGATGCGGCAAGCAATGGGTCAATGAAATTGTTACTCAAGGCTTGCAGCGTTGCCACCCCTTTCTCATTTCCTCTTGCGGCGTTGGGATTGGCTGTGGAGAAGGCGAGAAAAATATCGCCTGAACCGTTACCGCCCAGCGACCCGGTCCGTGCCATGCCGAGCGACGCACGTTTCGCCATCCGCTTGAGTTGATGGGGCAGAAGCGGCGCGTCCGTCGCAAGCACGATGATGAGCGATCCGCTTTCCTGCCACGGGTTCTCCCCATCGCTCCACACGGGATGCTCCTTCAAGTGCTGTCCCACTGGCACGCCAGCGACTGTCAATTGATACCTCATCCCAAAGTTCGACTGTGCGAACGCTCCGACAGTCCAGCCTCCGAATTTTTCAGATAATTTTCTGGATGATGTTCCACTCCCGCCTTTGAACTCGTAACAGATCATCCCCGTCCCGCCGCCCACGCTTCCTTCTTCGACCGAACCTGATTCAGCGTTCTCGAGGGCTTTTCTTACATGTTCGGGCTTGACGAAGAATCCGTTCATGTCATTGAGCCAGCCGTCTGCCGTTTCGGCCACAACGGGACACGACCATCTCTGAAAGATCGCGTCCCGTTCCGCCTGCCATTGGATGATCGTATCGCGCACGACCCCCACCGAATGCGTGTTCGTAATCCCGATAGGACCTTCGAGGAAACCGCCTTCTTCGACCCAGGCGGAGCCGGTCATTTCGCCGTTGCCGTTGAAGGGAAACCATGCGGCGAAAACGGGATCGTGGTTATCCTTTCCGCGCGGGTGGATGATGGTGACTCCCGTCCGAGCCGATTCGCCTTCGATGATGGTGGAGTAGCCGACGGTCACTCCCTCCACATCGGTGATGGCATTGTATTTTCCAGGCGTCCCTTCGAGAGGAATACCGAGGTCGCGGGCGCGGGGCTTTTTCATGGAGGTCTTCTTGTTGTGGAATAAATGCAGAAAGCAGAATGCGGAAGGCAGATAGTGCGGTTTTTACTCACGGTGGAGATTGCGCGGCACGAATTTTTCGGGCATGGACATCATGGAGCCGAGCATTTTACCAACCTCTTCATACCCTTTGACAAGTTCGGCGTGGATTTGGGGAGACAAGTATTCACAATCGCGGGCGATATCAAGCCAAACTTGAGTCTCGGTTGCTTCACCATCTGCATCGGCGAGTTTGCTGACGAACATTTTGGGATATTGTCGTTTACGAAATCCTTCGGCGATGTTGGCGGCAATACTTCTTGATGAACGGCGAATTTGATCTGTGAGGGAATACTTCTCTTCCTTTGGAAATAGCTTGCTGATGTTGAATATATCCATCGCAAGTTTATATGCCAATTGATAAACCTTCAAATCACGATGCCCTTTGAGTTGTTGATATTCAGCCATTCTGCTCTCCTTCTGTAAGCCTGCCTTCTGCCCGCTGTTTCCTGATTTCTGCTTACTGCTTTCCGCTTTCTGTTACTGCCAACCCCACCAGCCTCTCCGCCACACCTTTCATCACATCATCGGGAGCGCCGTCTACGGCTTTGGATTGGACGCGGGTGTCGATCTGGTCGTTGACGTAGTCCACGACGACGAAATTGTCGTGCGCGAGCGCGATCTCGGTGGTGAACCAGTCGAGGCGGCAGATGGAGGCGATGCGTTGCGTAATATTGTGAAGAGGAGTCAGATTGTAGCGATGTTCTTCGGATGGAGTGACGGTCGAGAACACGTGCGTCAACGGATGCCACCAGCAGGGATACGTTGCTCCGACGGCGTAGAACACGCGGAACCAGGCGGGGCGTCCCTGAATGGTACGCGGGGTGACGGTTGCCTGGAGCAGGTATTTCTGATCGGGGAATTCCATGCGGGCACGCAAAACCTGGTCGAGGGTCGACGCGCCAAGGATTACTCCAGCGCTGCCTCCCTCATTGGAGGGCTTGATGACGAAATGACGTCCAAGCGGGGTTAAGTCGAAATCGGGCAGGGCGGGTTGTTCGAGGAATGGCGGGATCAGAATCGTGTAGGGCGTGTGAATTCCCGCGCTGATGAGTTCGAGGTGCATGGTAGCCTTGTCCTCGGACCATTTGGAGAGTTCCGGCGGGTTGATGCGCCTCTTGTTGTATTCCTTTGCCCAGTTGTTGAATGGCAGGAAGCGGTCATCGCCCTGCGAGCGGTCGAGGAGGGTGTTGAATGATTTGTCGCCCTTGTATAACGCTGTGACGGATTCAAGCAGATTATCCGGTGTGACCTGCCAGAGGGTTAAACCCTGTTCACTGCAGGCATTTTCAATGAAGCGGACAAAGTCAATGTCGTATTCCCAATACCAGGGCAGGCAGAGGTCGTAGTGCATGAGGACATTGTAAAGGATGAGTGACGAATTATGAAGGATGAAGCCGCGGCGCGGGCAAGGTGCGGCTTCTTGCTGGTACAATCAGCCAATACACAAGAAAGGATTTCAAATGAACACAGATTCGGTTCAAAACGGCGTTGTGGTTTCGATGGAGTACACGCTTCATGTGGATGGAGAACTGCTGGATTCCTCCGCCGGACATGGTCCGCTGGAGTTTCTGGCGGGATATGGCAACATCATCCCCGGTCTTGAGAATGGGATGATCGGCATGAAGATTGGCGACAGCAAGAAAGTCATCGTCCCGCCTGCCGAAGGATACGGTGAATATGACAACGAGGCGTATCTGGACGTGCCAAAAGGGCAATTCCCAAAGGATATGGCGGTCGAGGAAGGCATGGAACTGACCGTCCGCGACGATTCAGGAGAAGGACGCTATGCGCGCATCGAGTCCATCGAAGGCGAAACGGTGCGCCTGAACTTCAACCATCCGCTGGCGGGGGACGAACTGCACTTCAACGTCAAGGTGGTGGGTCTGCGCGAACCGACAGACGAAGAACTGGCGCATGGGCATGTCCATGCGGGCGGACATTCTCACTAACCCCCGCGAAGATCGGCAATTCAAGTATCGCTCATCAAAAAAGACTCACGATATTTCGTGAGTCTTTTTTGCGTTTCCGGCAGAGTTATACCCAGCCCTGACCCTTGATGAAGTTGGTCACAACGGGGATATTGACCATTTGTCCCTGGTATGCCTGGTATGCCCAGTACAGGAACACCAGCCACAGCACCGGTACACAAAGCCCGCCAAAGCCGATGGTCACGGTGGTAATGATTGTCGCAACGATCCAGAATGCGACACTTGCTGCAATGGACTGCACGGCGTTGAATTTCAGGAAGGGACGGGACTTCTTGTCCTCCATCAAAAGAACAATGATTCCGATGAGCGGCGCGAAGACGTAACTCAACGCTGACCACAACTTATCATCGCTGGTAACATCCATCATAGGTTCGTTAGACATGAGTTCCTCCGAATTGATTCTGGTTTGGGATTTCCGGTATTCTACAACCAATTAAGACAAAACGCAACCAAATTGTTAAACCCGAAAGTAACATCAAGGTTACACCGCCCAAACTGGTAAAATCGCCGCATGACAAGAATCGTCTTCATGGGTTCGCCCGATTTTGCATTGCCCGCGTTGCGCGCGTTGGCAGGCGCTTATGAAGTTGTCGGTGTCGTCACACAGCCCGATCGCGCCTCCGGACGCGGGCGCGAACTGAAAGCGCCGCCGGTCAAACTCCTTGCGCTCGAACTCGGCATCCCCTTCATCCAACCCGAAAAACTCCGTCAGCCCGAAGCCGTGCGGCAACTGCGCGAGTGGAATCCCGATCTCATTGTCGTAGCGGCGTTCGGGCAAATCCTGCGCCCCGAGGTCCTCGAACTGCCCCGCTTCGGGTGTGTCAACGTCCATGCCTCCGTACTGCCGCGCTGGAGAGGCGCCGCGCCCATTCCAGCCGCGATTTTGGCAGGGGATGAAGAGACGGGCGTGACCATTATGAAAATGGATCAGGGCTTGGATACCGGTCCCATCCTGGCGCAACGCGTCATCCGCATCCACCCCGACGAGACGGCTGGTTCGCTCTTCCAAACCTTATCCGCGCTGGGAGCGAATCTGCTCCTCGATACCCTGCCCGATTACCTCTCCGGCAAACGCATCCCTCAACCCCAACCCGAAGAAGGCGTGACCTACGCGCCGATGCTCAAAAAAGAGCAGGGAAGACTCGATTTCACGCGGGAAGTGAACGAACTGGAACGACAAATCCGAGCGTTCAATCCATGGCCCGGCGCCTTCATGGATTTCGATGGGACAATGCTGAAAATTCATCGCGCCCATGTTGCCCCTCTCCCGGCGGGAGATCGCGAAACATCCCGAAGGGGCAGGGCAGGGACGAGGGAGGTCGAGGCGGGGAAAAGACTGGTCATCCAGAATCAGCCTGCAGTCGGCGCGCGAGGCGGAATCCTTGTCCTTGACGAGGTGCAGCCGGCGGGCAAAAAGCCCATGAGTGGAAGGTCCTTCCTGTCCGGCGCACGCCATTGGGCATCCTGAGTTTCCTCTCTTGGTGAATTGACCAGTTTGAGCCATTGATCGCGATGGATCAGTTTCACCTCAACCCGTTTTCCTTTCGAGGAGGACGGGTTTTTATTTTGGGCGTAAAATAGAGCCAAATTCTTTCGGAGGGTTGCCGTGACCACGTACGTTGCCGCGATCGACCAGGGAACCACCAGCACGCGCTGCATCCTTTTTGACCATGCGGGAAATGTGGCGTCTGTCTCTCAAAAGGAACACCAGCAAATTTACCCCAAACCCGGCTGGGTGGAGCATGATCCGCTGGAGATTTGGCGCAATACCCAGGAAGTGATGGAGGGGGCGCTGGGAAAAGTCAACAGCGATCAGTCGCCAGTGGTCGGGGAGGTGGCGGCGGTCGGTATCACCAACCAGCGTGAGACGACAGTGGTGTGGGACAGGCAGACGGGTCAGCCCCTCTACAACGCCATTGTCTGGCAGGACACACGCACCGATGAGATTTGTAATGCATTGGCGCGGCAGGGTGGGCAGGATCGTCTGCGCGCAAAGACGGGGCTGCCGCTGGCAACGTATTTTTCGGGACCAAAGATCAAATGGATTTTGGATACTGTGCCGGGCGCGCGGCAAAAAGCCGAAAACGGGGACTTGCTTTTCGGCAATATGGACACCTGGCTGATCTGGAATTTGACGGGCGCGCACGTCACCGACGTGACCAACGCCTCGCGCACGATGCTGATGAACATCCACACCCTGGATTGGGATGCCGAAATGTTGGGCATCCTCGATATTCCGCCTGCGATACTGCCGAAGATCAAATCCTCCTCCGAAATGTACGGAGCGGTTCGCTCCGGCGGCTTGAAGGACATTCCCGTTGGCGGGGACTTGGGCGACCAGCAAGCCGCGCTTTTTGGGCAGACGTGTTTCTCAGTGGGGGAGGCAAAAAACACCTACGGCACAGGCTGTTTCATGCTGTTGAATACGGGCGAAAAGGCGGTTCCTTCCACTTCGGGTCTGCTCACCACGCTCGGTTACAAGATTGGAAACCAGAAAGCCGTTTACGCGTTGGAAGGTTCGATCGCCATCACCGGAGCGCTGATTCAGTGGCTGAGGGATAATTTGGGACTGATTCAATCGTCGGCGGAGGTGGAGGCGCTGGCGAAATCCGTGGAGGATAACGGCGGCATTTACTTTGTCCCCGCTTTTTCGGGATTGTTCGCTCCCTATTGGAAGTCCAGCGCCAGAGGCGCAATCGTGGGGATGACGCGCTACGTCCACAAGGGACACCTCGCCCGCGCTGCACTCGAAGCCACCGCCTACCAGACGCGTGAAGTGCTCGAGGCAATGGAGGCGGACTCCGGGGTAAAACTGACCGCCCTCAAAGTGGATGGCGGTATGGTCTTCAACGAACTGCTCATGCAATTTCAGGCGGACGTGTTGGATGTGCCGGTCATCCGCCCCAAAGTGGCGGAGACGACTGCCCTCGGCGCGGCGTACGCGGCGGGGCTGGCTGTTGGCTTTTGGAAGGACGAAGGGGAATTGCGCTTGAACTGGGTAAAAGACAAGGAATGGCTTCCGAAAATGGATGCCGACACCCGAAAGAAGTTATACTCTGGTTGGAAGAAAGCCGTAACGCGCACGTTCGATTGGGTCGAATAATCTTGGCGCAGTTGACGTTCTCTAGCGGCGAGGGATGCGCATCCCACGCGAAACCTATGAACCGACAAGACATCCTCTCTCATCTCAAAGAAACCCCCGAAGTTTCCGTATTGATTGTGGGCGGAGGCGTCAACGGAATTGGCGTGTTCCGCGAACTGGCGGTAAACGGCGTGGATGTTCTGCTCGTGGAGCGCGGCGATTTCTGCTCGGGCGCATCGGCGGCTTCCTCGCACATGGCACACGGCGGCATCCGCTATCTGGAAAACGGCGAGTTCCGTCTCGTGCGCGAGGCGGTGCGAGAGCGCAACCTTCTCCTGCGAAACGCGCCGCATCTGGTCAAGCCGCTGCCCACCGTCATTCCCATTTTCAAACGTTTTTCGGGTTTGCTGAACGCGCCCTTGAAATTTTTGGGCAGGCTCGACAAACCTTCCGAACGCGGCTCGCTGGTCATCAAAATCGGCTTAATGATGTACGACGCCTATACAGGACGCTCGACCCGGCGCGCGGTCCCGCGGCACGTCTTCCTTTCCGGAAGGAAAGCGTTGGAAAAGTGGGAACGGTTGAATCCCCGGGTTGTCAACGCCGCGGTGTACTACGACGGCGCCATTTTGAATCCCGAACGCCTGACCATCGAATTGATGCTGGACGCCGAGCAGGAAAATCCCCGCGCGCAGGCTCTCAACTATATGAGCATGATCGGCGGCATGGAAGATACCGTCATCCTGCGCGACGAATTGACCGACGGGACCTTCGACATCAAACCGAAACTGGTCATCAACGCCACCGGTCCATGGATCGACCTGTCCAACCGCAAACTGGGTCTTTCCTCGCGCTTCATCGGCGGCACCAAAGGTTCGCATATCGTCGTGCGGCACAACGAACTTCGCCGGGCGGTGGGCGACCACGAATTTTTCTTCGAGAACAAGGATGGGCGCATCGTGCTGATCTTCCCGCTCTACGATTGCGTCCTGATCGGTACATCCGATATTCCCGTTGACTTCCCGGAGGAGGCGCAATGTACGGATGAGGAAATCGAATATTTCCTCGAGATGATCGGGCGCGTCTTCCCCGGCATTCGCCTGACGCGCCAACACATCGTGTTCCAATTTTCGGGCGTTCGTCCGCTTCCCCGCTCGGGTGCAAAGAGCGCCGGGCAAATCTCGCGCGACCACCGCATCGAGGTGTTGAGCGGCGATTGGACCAACCTCACCTTCCCTGTCTACTCCCTGGTGGGCGGCAAATGGACCTCCTTCCGCGCCTTTTCGGAACAAACGGCAGACAAAGCCTTCGAATTTCTCGGGCTCAAGCGCGTAAAACGAACCGACGCCCTCGCCATCGGCGGCGGACGCGGTTACCCTGTCGATTCGAACGACATGCAGCGCCAGATCGAAAGCCTTTCCGCATGGACGGGCGTGACGCGCGAACGGCTCAAGGTCCTTTTCGAACGTTACGGCACACGCGCCGAAGCCGTCGCCACTTATATGAACGGCGGCACCGATCGTCTGCTCACCACGCTTCCCGATTATTCTCTGCGCGAAATCCTCTTCCTGGTCGTTCACGAAAAGGTCATCCACCTGGACGACTTCATCCTGCGCCGGTCCATGCTGGCAATGCTCGGACGCCTGTCGCGCGAAATGCTGGATGAACTGGCGGGCGTCCTCGCCAACGCCCTTGGCTGGACAAAGGAACAAAGACAGGCAGAGGTGGCGCGCACGCTATCCGTTCTGGAGAACAGGCACGGGGTCCGCTTGTAAGGCGGGTGGTAAAATCATTCCCTATGCCATCGCGTAAACCCAAACTCAAGGTTGATCTGGTCATTCCGGTCTATAACGAGCAGGGCGTGGTCGAGCGGACTTATGAGGAAATCCGCAGAGTCATCGACGCGCTGCCCTGCAAATTCACCTTCTACTACGTGGACGACGGCTCGGAGGACGGCACGCTCGCCTCTCTCGACGCCTTGGCAAAAAACGATCGACGCGTGGTTGTTTTGGAACTTTCCCGCAACTTCGGACATCAAGCCGCGCTGACCGCCGGCCTGGACGCCGCGCAAGGCGACTTTGTCATCTCGATGGACGCCGACGGTCAACACCCGCCCGAATTGATCCCCGAAATGATCGCCCTGTTCGAGCAGGGATACGACATTGTACAAGCGCAGCGGGTGGAGGCGGACGATGGTTTTTCCTTCAAACAGGCAACCTCCTCCGTCTTTTACAAATTGATCAACAGCATCAGCGGCACACAAATGGTGCCCGGCGCGGCGGATTTTCGCGGCATGAGCCGCCAGGCGGTGGAGGCGTTGAAATCCATGCCCGAATATCACCGCTTTCTGCGCGGAATGGTATCGGCAATGGGGTACAGGAACATCATTCTGCCGTATCGCGAGACGAAACGCGTGGCGGGGAGGTCGAAGTATTCGCTGGGCAAGATGGTACGCCTCGCCATGGACGCCATCTTCTCGTTCTCGCTCGTTCCGTTGTACATCGGTCTGAGCGCGGGCGTGTTGTTCTTCTGCCTTGCGGCGGTGGAAATGATCTACGTGTATTCCTTCTGGTTCAAAGGCGACACGTCCTCCATTGCGCCGGGCTGGAGTTCGCTCATGTTCGTCATTCTGATCGCCAGCGGAGTGATTTTGATCGTGCTGGGTTTCATCGGTGTGTACGTCGGCTACATTTTTCAACAGGTCAAAGGACGTCCGGTCTACCATCTGAAGAAGAGGGCGGAATGAGCGCGAACGAAAAGCCCGTTTACCAATTCGTGTTCATGCGTCATGGCGAATCGCTGGGCAATGCTCAATCGCGCTGGCAGGGACAATCCGACTACCCCCTCACGAATAAGGGCCGCGCCCAGGTGCGCGCGCTGGCGAAACGCTGGATGACGGAAAATGCGAAGTTCGACCTGATCATTTCCAGCCCGCTCGGTCGCGCCAGGGAAACGGCACAGATCATCGCTTCGGTCCTGTCGCTTCGCGTCGAATACGACGACATCTGGCTCGAACGTGCCATCGGCGAGATGGAGGGGTTGACCGCCGAAGAGGTGCGTCAGAAACCCAAGCCTCCCTACGTCACGCCCTATGATCCCGTCGGCGGCGACGGCGAAGGCGATTGGGCGTTGTTCCTGCGCGCCGGGCAGGCGTTGCACAGTCTGCTGAAACGATCACCGGGCAGTTATTTGATCGTTTCGCACGGCGGTTTACTGAACCAGGTCATGCACGCCATTGCGGGGATCGCCCCGCACGCGGATCCCTCCGGCGTGCGCTTTCGCTTCGAAAACACAGCCTTTGCGCGCGTATTTTATTTTCCGCACCAGCATCGCTGGGCGATCGATGCCGTCAACGACCACGCGCATCTGAACGACACGGAATCAGAGTAAACATGGCAATCAGCGAATCGGCAGGTTCTATCAATGGAAAATTGCAGGCGCTCACCTTCGGCGCAGGCGCTATCGGCACCTACATCGGCGGAAGCCTGGCGCTGGCGGGGCACCAGGTCGTTTTTGTGGAACAGCCCAGGGTGGTGGAAGAATTGCGTCAGCGGGGGATGCGCCTCGATCTGACCCTGGACGCGCGGCGCAAAACGAAGGACGCCCATCGGCTGGATTCTTCCGCCTTTGTCGTCGTCGCCTCCCTCGAGGAAGCGCTTCGCTACGGACCCTTCGACCTGGCGCTGTTCGCCCTGAAATCGTTCGACACCGCCGCCGCGCTGGAGGGCATCAAACCCTTTGCCGATAAAATGCCACCCATCCTCTGCCTCTCGAACGGAGTCGCCAACGAACCTGCCATTGCCGAAGTCCTCGGCGCGGACAGAGTCCTCTACGGCACGGTGACCTCCGCCGTCGGGCGGCGCGGCGCGGGCGATATCGTCCTGGAAAAATTGCGCGGCGTGGGGATCGCCAGAGGGCATGCGCTTTCGGAAAAACTGAACGACGCTTTCAACAAAGCCTTTCTCAACTCGCGCCTGTACGACGACGCGGCTTCGATGAAATGGTCTAAGATGCTGACCAACCTGATCGCCAACCCCGCCTCCGCCATTCTCGATATGACCGCCGCGCAAGTCTTCGCGCACAAGGATTTGTATCGAATCGAAATCGAGATGCTCAAGGAATGTCTTGCCGTCATGCAGGCGCAGGGTCTGCAGGTGGTGGACCTGCCCGGCACACCGGTGCGCGCGCTGGCGTGGGCGACGAAACTGCCGCTGTGGCTCTCGAAACCGTTCCTCGCCAGAGCCGCAGGCGCGGGACGCGGCGCCAAGATGCCCTCCTTCCACATTGACCTGTACGCCGGGCGCGGCAAAAGTGAAGTGGACTATCTGCATGGCGAAGTCGTGCGCGCAGGCAGGCAGTATAACGTGCCGACCCCGGTCAATCAACTTTTGACCGAAACCCTGATGGCTTTGACGCGCGGGGAAATTCCACTGGAGGAGTTTGCGCATAAGCCGGAGAAACTCCTGTCGAAAGTCGAAGGTTACAAGTCCAACGTCTGACCATTGACTTTCGACCTTTGACGATTGACGAAAGAAGAAAGATGAAAGAACCAGTAAAAATCATCCCTCCACGCTCCGAAGTCGAGGTGTTCCTCCCCGATGGACGCGTGTTATCCGGTCCGCGTGGGGCAACCGTGGGGGACTTTTTATCTGCCATCGAACATCGCGCCCTGCTGGTGGGGGCAATCGTCAACGGCGAACTGCGCGAGTTGACCTATCCC
The DNA here is from genome assembly GCA_013388685.1 of Chloroflexota bacterium. Classification (GTDB taxonomy): domain Bacteria; phylum Chloroflexota; class Anaerolineae; order Anaerolineales; family Villigracilaceae; genus Defluviilinea. Next base: position 23,555 of record JACAET010000020.1, read on the forward strand.
ATCCGCATGGAGGCAAAGGTCGAACCTGTGCTGATGGATTCAGCCGACGGCGCGCGCATCTACCGCCGCTCACTGACCTTTCTGCTCGAAAAAGCCTTCGCCGACCTATTCCCCGAGGGGACGCTCTACGTGGATCACTCCGTCGCTTCGGGCGGCTATTTCTGTCAGGTGACGGGACGCGGTCCCCTGTCCGACGCGGAGATCGAAGCGTTGAAGGCGCACATGCAAAAACTGGTCAAGGCTGATCTGCCCTTCGAACGCAGGGAAGTCCCCCTGCAGGAAGCCATCGAGCATTTTCGTTCAAAGGGCTACGAAGACAAAGTTTCGCTGTTGAAATACCGCAAAAAGAATTACCTCACCCTCTACCGCCTCGAAGACCATCTGGATTATCACCACGGCTACATGGTTCCTTCCACAGGCTATTTGCGCGTGTTCGACCTCCAGGCGACCGACGGCGGTTTCACGTTGATCTATCCCCGCAGGCATAAACCGAACGAACTCCAGCCCGTCCCCGAATATCCCAAACTGCTGGCGGCATTCCGTCAGTATGGCGGCTGGTTGACGCGCCTGGGCATCGAAAGCGTCGGCTCACTCAACGAAGCCATCGAACAGGGACGCGCCGACGAGATCGTGCTGGTCTCGGAAGCATTTCACGAACAAAACCTGGCGGATATCGCCCGCACTGTGGCAAACCACCTCGACAGGAGTCACATCATCCTCATCGCGGGTCCGTCCTCCTCGGGCAAGACCACTACATCGAAACGCCTCACCATCCAACTGCTGGCGCTGGGCATCTCGCCGTTTCCGCTCGAACTGGATAACTACTTCCTCGACCGCGACAAGACCCCCCTCGGCAAAGACGGCAAACCCGATTTCGAGTCAATCGAAGCTCTCAACCTGCCTCTGCTGTGGGAGCAGTTGCCGCGTCTGATTCGGGGAGAAGAGGTGCCATTGCCGCGTTACAGCTTCAAATCTGGAAAGAGCGAGGCGGGCAAAGTCATCCAGTTGAAGCGCGGACAACCCATCATCCTGGAGGGGATTCACGGCATGGACCCGCGCCTGATCCCCGACAGTCTGCGCGGCGAGGCGTTCCGCCTCTACGTTTCGGCTCTGACTCAGTTGAACCTGGATCGCCATAACCGCGTCTCCACCACCGACACCCGCCTCATTCGCCGCATCGTGCGCGACGCGCGCGAGCGAGGCTACACCGCGGCGCAGACGATTGCCAACTGGGAGGCGGTGCGGCGCGGCGAAAAGCGGCACATCTTCCCCTTTCAGGAAAACGCAGACGTGATGTTCAACTCGGCGCTGGTATATGAAATGGCGGCGTTGAAGCCATTCGCCGAGCCGCTCTTGCGGCAGGTTCCACACGGCACGCCGGAATACATCGAAGCCAAGCGTCTGCTGGCATTCCTCGAATGGTTCCTGCCGCTGGAGGTGAACCTTGTCCCCGATAATTCGCTGCTGCGGGAATTTCTGGGCGGTTCGATTTTGAAAGATTTTACCGTGTGGAAGGAATAGGCAATCACGGCACCGTCGGCACTTTGAAGATCAGCCCCACCGCGTAGCCTGCCAGCGCGCTGAGCGTGCCGATGACCGCCATCTCCAGCCCGCTGCGGAAGGGGATGCCGACCGTCACGCGCGCTTTGTACATGCCGACGAGGAACAAGGTCAGGGCGGCGATGAGGATCGAGAGGACGATGCTCAGGTTCATAGTCCAGAAAAAGAACGGAAAGAGCGGGATGAATGAACCGACCAGGGCGGAGAATCCCACCAGCAGGGCAGAGTTGAGAGCCGTCGACTTTTCGGGCGGCGTCAACTGGAATTCCTCCGACATCATCACGTTGACCCACACGTCGGGGTTGGACGTGATGACCTCCACGATCTTTTCGAGCGTTTCCCCTTCGAAGCCTTTTTTACGGTAGATATCGCGGATCTCCTCGACTTCCACGTCCGGCGCGAGATGGATGTGACGATACTCACGCTCGCGTTCACTGTGGTAGAGGTCGTTTTCCGCCAGGGTGGAGGTGTAGGCGACTGCCCCCATCGAGATGGATTCGGCAAAGGTCGCCGCGAGACCCGCCGCAATCACGATGCGGGCATCCGCGGTTGCCGCGGCGACGCCGAGGATCACGCCCAGCACGTTGACCAGTCCGTCCTGCCCGCCAAGGATGACATCGGAGAGGCGGAACTTGCCGTGATGCGGGTCGTGGTGGTCGTGCCAGCGCACCTGCTGAATGATTTTGCCGTGTCCGTGTTCCGTGTTTGACATTGGAGGTTTGCTTCCCTGTGCCGCAATCAAAAAATCTCGTTTACGCCTGCCTGTCCAGATGCATATCCGCCATCGAAAGTTCATCTTCGGCGGGTTCAAGATGGGTGAAGACCGTCACCGCGCCGCCGAGCGATGAACGGATGTCGTCCTCGAAATCCTCCACAATGTGATGTGCGTCGTGCACGGTGGTATCGCCCGCGACAAGCACATGCACCGAGATGAACCGCCGCGCCGCCGCTTGCCGCGTGCGCAAAGCGTGGAAGTTAACGCCTCTTTCCTGATACTTTTGCATGACCTCCTGAATAAGCCTTTGTTCGTTTTCGGGCAGAGCCGCGTCCATGAGACCCATCACCGAACGGCGGACGAGTTGGAATCCCGTCCAAATGATGTTGAACGCGACGAGAATGGCCACGATGGGATCGAGAACGTGCCAGCCTGTAAACCCGGCAAAGCTAACGCCGCCGATCACCCCAACCGATGTCCACACATCGGTCATCAGGTGTTGTGCGTCCGCTTCGAGCGTGATGGAATTACGCTTCCTGCCTGCCCGGAGCAGGGTTCGTGCGGCGATGAAATTGATGAGCGAGGCGGCAACCGAAACCGCCAGCCCTGCTCCCAATTGTTCGATCGGGCGCGGATGGATCAATTTCTGAACGGCTGTCACCATAATTCCGATTGCCGCGCCAAAGATGAGGATTCCCTCCGTGACGCTGGCGAAATATTCTGCCTTGCTGTGCCCGTAGACGTGGTCCTCGTCGGCGGGACGCGCCGCAATGAGCAGCATGGTCAATGCCATAAGCGCCCCCGCCAGGTTGACCAGCGACTCGATGGCATCGGACAACAGACCAACCGAACCGGTCAGGAAGTAGGCAACCATCTTGAGAGTGATGGTCGCCACCGCCGCGCCGATGGACAACCAGGCGAATTTGGTGAGCGAGGCGCGGTCCTGCATCAGGTCGGATTTATCCCATTTTGTTGGCATAAAATGATGATACATCCCCCTTGCCCGGTTGAGAATGGACGAAAGTCACGATTCGAAAACGTCCCGAAGGATGACAACCTTCGGGACGGCGCTCGGAGACTGTTTTAAAAATCGGTTGAACCAGCGTAAAAGACGTTTTCTAACGTCGAGACATGCGTTAGTGAGCGCATTCCCCGCATACTTTACGGATGGAAAGGCGCTTTAAAAACACTCTCTCAAAACCCCACTCCCCTTGCCATGAGCGGCGCGGCAAACAGAATCAAGACCAAGCCAGCCATCTCCAGCCAGAGCAGGAGACGGATGTTCCTGAACTCCGCGTCGGGGATTTCGGGAGCAACGCCTTGTGCCAGCGTCGGATTCCATCTGATGTAACGAACGGTCGGGTAAATGGACAACAACCCGACGATGACAAACAATGCCATCTTCGTCCAAAAGACGTGATTGGCGAAATAATAATTCGGTCCCTTCTCGAAGAAATACACGCGCAGGAGACCGACGACAATCAGTACTCCCGCAGAAACACCGTAGAGCAGGTCCACGCGCTGGATGCGGCGCGCCTCCGCAACCGTTAATCCTTTGCGATATGCAATGAACTCATAGACCAGACACGCCGCCAGCGTGAACGCAAGGATGTGGTGCAAACTTGCCATGATGGAATTGACGATAACCATACAACACTCTCCTCTACAGATTATTTTCCCAACCGCCGACGACTGACCGCATGCGATGGTCGGCGGTCGGCAACAACACGGTTAAACAACCGCTCCTCATTGCTTTTCGGGATGACTCTTGAACCACGCCGCCGTCTCTTTGATCGCCTCGTGCATCGGTGTGGCTTTCATGCCGAACGCGGTTTCAAACCTGCTCGAGTCGACTATAAACGGTTTCTCGAACTCGTACATCATCTCCACCGTCTCTTTCGCTTCGGGGATGAACAACCCAGCCAGCGCCATCATCGTTTTGCCGATGCACATTGCCTTCAGCGGCACGCCCGCCTCCTCCGCAAACATCTTCACTATCTCGCCCTGCATGATGCGCGGCATGTCGTTCGGCACATGCCAGACCTGCCCATCGGCTTCGGGGCGTTCACCCAAAATTGCCAGAGCCCGCCCAAAGTCACGCGTGAACGTGTATGTGTGCGGGAGATCCGCTCGTCCCGTAATCTGCGCGGCTTTGCCGTTCAACAGCGGATAAAACGTCCGCTCGCCCATCGTGGTCGGCAACCCCCACGGACCAAAATAATCGGAGCCGCGCCCAAACGTAATTCTCACCCTCCCATCGCGATGCGCCGCCAGCGCGGCAAAGTGTATTTCACTGCGCACCCGTCCCTTGCGCGTGCGCGCATTGTGCGGCATGTCCTCGGTCAGTGGGACTCCGTTCGTCGCGCCGTACATGTAGACGTTCTCCGCGATGACCAGTTTGACGCCGCTCCCCGCCAACCCGTCAATGATGGATTTCTGCAACGGAGGGAACTTCTCGACCCACTGATGATATTCGGGCTGGGCGGTCTGATACACCACCTTCGCCCCTCGCGTCACCTCGCGGACCTGAGCCTGGTCGTACAGATCCGCGGCTTTCACCTCCACCCCGGCAGGGACCTCGTCCATTCTGCCCGAGCGGTTCACCATGCGGACGGATTCGCCGCGTTTGACGAGTTCCTCCATGACAGCGCGTCCGATCGCGCCCGTTCCCAATACGACATGCTTCGCCGACATTCGATTGCTCCTTATGGAATGGCTTCTGAAAAACGCCTGATAACGTCTTCGTATTTCAAGGGTCCGCCGTGACCAACATACAGCGCGGCAGGTTTGTAACTCAAAATCCTCTTCATGTTGGCATGGATTGCGTTCAACGTGTATTCACCTAAAGATATTGGATGACGATATTCTTTACCTCGCGTCGAAATATTTCGGCGGGATCGTCGAAAGACGGGGGGATGTGATTGCCGATTTCCAACATGACAAGTCCGTGCACGCGGCTCCAGATGACCAGCGCCAGGTAGAGTGCTTCGGGATCTGACCTACCTTCGAATTTTTTCCAGGCGTTCAACATGGTTTTCAGTTTTGTCGTCGGCGCGGCAAGCCGTTCGACATGCAGGCTGCCCGCTTCGTATGCGGATTGCAATACCTGGATCAAAGGAGCCAGGGCGCGGACTGCGGCTGGCAGGGTGATATCGTCTGGAGCATGGTAGTTGGGGATCGGCGTTCCGAAGATGAGGAGGTAACGCTGAGGGTAAGTCACTGCCCATTGATGGTAGGCAAGCCCCAGGGCGGAAAGACGCGCCGCCTGGTCATCCACCGACAGACCGTCGAGCGCACCTTCCTGCGAATCTCCCAGCGAGTTGTACGCGTCCACAATCAGCGCCGTCACCAGATCATCGCGTGAGGGGAAGTAGTTGTAGATGGCGGGCGCGCTGATCTTGAGTTCGCGGGCAATGGCGCGGAGGGAGAGGGCTGGCGCGCCCAATTCGGCAATCTGCTTCCAGGCGGTTTCCTTGATGGCTTCCTGCAAATTGGGGATTTGTTCCTTTTTGGTGGGTCTGACCATGTTGACTCCTGAACAACGGTCGTTGCGTACCGTCCCGAAGGTTTGCCCCGCGTTCAGGCATGATTCCAGTGAACCCTTCGGGGCGTTCTGTGTAAGGGACTGAATAAATTTACACTATAAATATACACTGTAAATTTATTGCTGTCAAGAGGCGGAACGACCTTCCCGGGTCTCACAGACTTCGGAAGTCTGATTGTGAAATATAATCACCCCCATGACCAGCCGACACGATGCCATCATCATCGGCGGCGGAATCGCGGGAATGACCGCCGCACTCCACCTTGCCGAACGCGGCCTCAAACCGCTGCTTCTCGAAGCCGATGAACGCGCGGGCGGGCGGCTTTCGGGCAGGGACGGAATTACCGTCAACGGGTGGATATTCCCGAACGAACACGGCGTGCACGGCATCTGGTCGTCCTATGTCAATTTCAAGCACATGCTCGCTCGGCATAACCTGCTCCCTGCCCTGTTGCCTGCCTGCGAGGAGGAGTGGATCTATCGCGTTCACGATGTGATCAGGCGGGCGCCCATCGGTGCGACCATCCGTTACAGCAAGGTCCCTGCGCCGTTTCATTACGTGCAACTCTTTCTTCTTCCGCAATTCCTTTTTATGCTCGATATTCGCGATTGGTTGGGCATCTTTCACGTCTGGTCCACGCTGGTGATGGCAATTGGCATCGACCCGTTTGTCGAAGACCAGCCGCTCGAAGGGTTGACGTTTGGCGCGTCGCTCAAGCGCTGGGGACCCGCCCTGCGCGCCCTCTTCCTCGGTCTCACGCGCAACGGTCTTTCCACCGACCCCGAACAAGTTCCTCTTGCGGGTTTCCTTGCGTTCCTGCGTTTTTATACGGTCATGCGCCGCGAGGCGTGGGTGTTTGGGTATCTTCCAAACGGCGGCGGCGAGGTCTGCGAAAAACTTTCGGCGAAGATCGAGGCATTGGGTGGAGGGATCAGGCTCCGGTCCCGCGTGAGGCGGGTGGAAAAGGATGGGGATTGGGTTGTGCATTTCGCGTCGCAGGGAGTTCCCGATTCGATACGCTCCCGATTCGTCATCCTTGCTTCCGACTCCCCCGCGGCTGAGTCCATCATCACAAGCAGTTTCCCCGCCGAAGGTTTGTTCTTCCCCCACGGTTTGAGTCATGCGGTGATTCGATTGTGGTTCGACAGGATGCCGCGCCGCACAGCCGAGGCGGGCATCTTCAGCGGAGATTTTGTGATGCACAATTTTTTCTGGCTCGACAGGATTTACGACACGCATCGCAAGTGGCGTGAGGAGACGGGCGGCTCGTGCCTCGAGGCGCATGTGTATGGACCCGAGGAAGTTTTGCGACAAACCGATGCTGTTTTGTTGACGAACATACTGACCGATTTTTACCGCGCCTTTCCCGAGTTGAAGGGACATCTGGTCAAGCCGCACATTCAACGCAACGCCGCGACACACACCCTGCCTGCGCTGGGTTCGCGCGGCACGCATTTGGGAGTGGACACGCCCTGGGAGAACTTTTTCTGCGCAGGCGATTGGGTGTGGTTGAGAAACCCTTCCTTCTTTTTGGAGCGCGCCTGCGTGACGGGGCTCGAAGCGTCAAACCGCGTGCTGGCGTTGTGCGGAAAGCCAACGTTCGAGGTGCGGTCATATCCGCCCCCCGAACCGCTTGCCGCATGGATCGAATCGGCGATGATGAAGGGGAGGAAAAAGAGAAGGGAAAAGAGAAGCAATCCGTGATCTGCTGGCAGGGGCAGTTTTTTGTGGATGTGCTACACTGCCGAAAGCGTAGCCGCCTGTTCACCCAATGGAGGAACCATGAGCAAGTCAATTCGTTTGTTTGTTTCGCTTGCAACGGTGTTCGTGTTGCTGGTTGTGACGATGGGAAGCGTGTCTGCCGCGCCGCTCGCACCCAAAGCCAAATGGACGGTGATGGTGTACATCTCAGGGGATAACAATCTCGAATCGTACGTTGTGCCCGACATCGAAACGGAACTTGGGGCGGTCGGTTCGAGCGCAGATGTGCAGGTGATCGCGTTGGCTGACCGCGCGCCCGGTTACGACACCAGCCGCGGCGACTGGCAGACAACCAAGTTGTTCCGCGTTACGCCGGGCATGCTGGCGACGCCCGAGAACGCCATCGCCGATTGGGGGGAGCGTAACTTCGGCGACCCACAAACCCTGATTGATTTCGTCACGTGGACGAAAGCCAACTATCCCGCCGACCGTTACGCGCTCTACTTCTGGGGCCATGGCTGGAGCTGGCATCCCGGCTGGGTGATGGAGGATGACACCGACGCCGATACGCTCGATTATCACGAGACGAAGGCGGCGATCCCCGCGCTGGGATTCATGGACGTGGTCGGCTATGATGGCTGTAACATGGCTTCCATCGAGATGCTCAAACTCTGGCACGGACACGCCACTGCCTTCACCAGTTCGCAGGAATGGGTGGGAGGGGAAGGAATTCAATACGACCTTGTGCTCGCGCAGTTAGCCGCCAACCCGAATATGACAGCCGATGAGGTGGCAATTGCCACCAGCCAAAGCGCCACCGCCGACAAGACCTGGTCTGCCGTGGCGGTGGACAGCCGCCTCGATGCCTTGATGACTGCCGTGGATCAATGGTCGGTTGCACTGAACGGCGGTCTCAACGCCAACCGTAAGAAATATAACCAGGCGTTCGCCGCCACGCGTTCCTTCTGGCAGGCGCCCATGGACAAGGACTTGTACGACATGGCGTACGAGATCAACCGCCTTGTCAGCGACCCGAATATCAAGAGCAAGAGCCAGGCGGTGATGAACGCGGTGACTGCAGTGGTTTTGCATGAGCGGCATGTCAAAGCCTATTCCGAAGTGCGCGGCATCACGATTTATCATATCTCGAAGGCATCACAGAAAGATTCAGATTACGCGTATTATCGCTCCACTGTGGATTTTGCCCTGCTGACCGCGTGGGATGAGTTTTTGAACGCGTATGCAAAATGATGAGATGGAGAGGCGGGTGATTCCCCGCCTTCGATCAAAAGGATTTTATGTTCAACCTCAAAACCACCCCCTTCCATGAAAGAACCTCCGCGTTGTGCCGGCCGCAGAACTGGCGCAAGTGGGCGGGGTATTTCGTCGCCGGCTCGTATGAGCATACGCTCGACCGCGAGTATTGGGCAATCCGCAACGCGGCGGCGTTGATTGACGTCTCGCCGTTGATCAAGTATGCCATCACAGGGAAAGACGCGGCGGCGCTGCTGCATCGCGTCACCACGCGCGATATTTACAAAATGAAAGTGGGACAGGTCGCCTACACCGGCTGGTGCGACGAGGAAGGCAAGATGATTGACGACGGCACCGTCTCCCGCCTCGATGAACGGACCTTCCGCCTGACTGCCGCCGAACCCAACCTGCGCTGGCTGACGATGAACGCCGTCGGCATGGAAGTGGAAATTCGAGAAGTAACGGACGAGGTCGCCGCGCTCAGTTTCCAGGGACCGAACACGCGCAAGGTGTTGAATCTCGTTTGCGAAAATCCTGTGGATGAGTTGAAATACTTTCGCTTGATGACGAATCGCATCAAAGGCGCGGAGGTCGCCATCACGCGCACCGGCTACACGGGCGATCTCGGCTACGAGATTTGGATGGACAATAACGACGCGCTTAAAATCTGGGACGCGTTGATGGAAGCGGGCAACGGTTACGGCATTACCCCGGTCGGCATTCTGGCGATGGATATGGCGCGTGTGGAAGCGGGATTGTTCATGCTGGATGTGGACTACACCTCCACCACTCACGCATGGATCGAGGCGCAGAAATCCTCGCCGTTTGAATTGGGCTTGGATTGGACCGTCGCGCTCGATAAGCCTGGCTATTTCGTCGGTCGTCGCGCGCTGGAGAAAGAAAAGCGCGAAGGTTCCGCATGGAAGATGATGGGACTTGAAGTGGATTGGGTGGGCATGGAAAACATCTTCAAGCGTGTCGGCTTGCCGCCGCAAATCCCCGGCATGGCGGTGCGTGGAAGCCTGCCGATTCTGGTGGGGAATGTACAGGTGGGGTATGCCTCCACTTCCACCTGGTCACCTTTGCTGAAGAAGTACATCGCCCTCGCGCATTTGCAGAAACCGTACTTTGAAGTCGGCACGGATGTGCGCATGGAAATCACGGTCGAGCATCACCGCCAGCACGCGCCCGCACGCGTTGTTAAACTTCCATTCTACGAGCCCGAATGGAAAAAACGTTAGCACGTTATAACGTTCAAACGTTTCAACGTGTAAACGGAGAAAAGAACTTATGACATCCAATCAATACGACGCAATCATCATCGGCGGCGGGCACAATGGACTTGTGGCTGCGGCCTATCTCGCGCGCGCGGGCAAGAAGGTCGTCGTGCTGGAGCGCCGGCACATCGTCGGCGGCGCGGCGGTGACCGAGGAAATCTTCCCCGGCTACAAGTTCACCGAGTTTTCGTATGTGGTCAGCCTGCTGCGCCCGGAAATCATCCGCGATTTGGAACTGCCCAAACACGGATTGAAAATCCTCCCGCTCCCTTCCACCTTTACCCCCATGGAAAACGGCGACTATCTCGCCTCCTGGGATGACCACGACCTGACCCGCCGCGAAATTTACCGTCACTCGCCGCTGGACGCAGAAGCATACGACGAGTACGGCCGCGTCATGGCGCGCGCCGCGAAGGCCATCAAACCCATCATTAACTTGATCCCGCCCGACCCGTCGTCGCTTCATCCGCGCGATTTGTTGAACCTGCTCAAACTCGGTCGGTACGCGGCGTCGCTCTCCGAAAAAGAACTGTACATGATTGCCAAACTCGTCACGCAGTCCTCAGCGGATATGCTCGAAGAATGGTTCGAGACCGACGCGCTGAAAGGGACAAAAGCCGCCAGCGGGATCATCGGCACGTTTCTTGGACCTCGTTCACCAGGCACCGCTTACGTGCTGCTCCATCACTACATGGGCGAAATTGACGGCGCCTTCCGCGCCTGGGGTTTCGCCAAGGGCGGCTCTGGCGGAGTGAGCGGCGCCATCGCCAACGCGGCGCGGTCGCTTGGGGTGGAAATCAGAGTCAATAGTTCGGTGCAGCAGGTCAAGGTCAGGAATGGACGCGCTGTGGGAGTCGTCCTCGAAAACGGCGACGAGATCCATTCCAAAGTCGTGATGTCCGCCGCCGACCCCAAGCGGACGTTCCTGCAATTTGTCGAGCCGAAGTATCTTCCCGATGAGTTCGTCGCCTCCATTCAAAACTTCCGCGTGCGCGGCTCGTCGGGCAAGGTCAACATTGCGTTGAGCCGATTGCCGCGTTTCACCGCGCTGCCCGATGAACCCGCCCTGTATCGCGGCGCAGTCTCCATCAGCCCAAGCATTGATTA
>JACAET010000043.1 GCA_013388685.1 Chloroflexota bacterium
CCGCCTTCGATTTGTCCCGAAGCGGTGAGGGGGTTGACGATGACGCCCGAATCAACCGCCATGACCAGTTTGTCCACCGTGACCGCGCCCGTTTCGGTATCCACAGTCACTTCGGCGAACTGCGCGGCAAACGGCGGCGGCGAGGAGGGCGAGACGTACGATGCCACGCCCATGATTTGTTCCTGGTTGCTGCGGTGCAGGCTGTCGAGGGCGATTTCGGTCAGCGGGATCGTCTGCCCATCGGGAAATACCGCACAGCGATCTGCCAGTTTGACGTTAGAACGTTCGAACGTTTCAACCTTCAAACGTTGATTCATTATCCTGGCGGCACGCTCTTTGATCTTCTCCGCCACAATCTCCGCCGCCCGCACTGCCGCCGTGCCAGAGATATATGTTGTCGAGGAGGCATACGCGCCCTTGTCGAACGGCGTGAAGTCGGTGTCGGACGAGTAAACGATGATGTCCTCGAGCGGCACACCCAGCACTTCGGCGGCCATTTGAGCGATGACCGTGTCTGAGCCTGTGCCGAGGTCTGTTGCGCCGACGAGCAGGTTGAAGGAGCCGTCGTCGTTCATCTTGATGGATGCGCCGCCCATGTCCAAATATGGGATTGCAGTACCCTGCATAACCAAGGCGACGCCGATGCCTTTGCGAGTGGACGATGGACGGTGGACGGTGGACGGTCTACGGTCTGCGGTCAACCGTCCAGAACGCCACTCCTCATTCCCAAACTTCTCATCCCAGCCAATGGCGGCTTTGCCCTGCGCCACGCATTGCTCCAGCCCAACCGTGTGGATGATCTCCGGTCTCGGCTCGCGTCCTTCGTTCCACGCCGTCGAGAAGGGATGATATTCGCCGGGGCGGATGGCGTTCTTCAAGCGGAACTCGATGGGGTCGAAGCCCATCGCCCGCGCAATCTTTTCCATGTGACGCTCGACGGGCCAGTATCCCTGCGGCACGCCGTAGCCGCGATACGCGCCTGCGGGCGGCGTGTTGGTGTACACCACGTCGGCATAGAAGCGGATGTTGGGACGCTTGCGATATTCGCCATCGCCGACGTACAACGCCATAGACTTGTGCCCCGTGTTGCCCGTCACAGTCAGCGCGTGACAGCCATACGCGCCCGTGTCGGACAAAGCGTACATCTCATTGGCGGTGATTGTCCCGTCGCGCTTCACGCCCGTCTTCATGCGGATTCTCATCGGGTGGCGCGAGCGGGCGGCGGTGAATTCCTCTTCGCGTGTGTACTCGTATATCACGGGGCGGCCTGTGGCAATCGTCAGGTGCGCGGCAACGTCCTCCATCAGCACTTCCTGTTTGCCGCCGAATCCGCCGCCGATGCGCGGCTTGATGACGCGGATGCGCTTGATGGGCAGTCCCAGCACGGGGGCGAGTTGACGCCTCACGTGAAACGGGACCTGAGTCGAGGTCCGAATGACGAGGCGGTCGTCCTCGTCCCAATACGTCACGCAGACATGCGGCTCGATGTGCGCCTGCTGCACCTTCGGCACTTCGTATTCGGCTTCGAAGATTTCATCCGCTTCGGCGAAGCCTTTTTCCACGTCGCCGATGTCAATGCGGATTTCCGCCGCCAGATTTTTCGCTGGATTGGAATCCGCGAAGTTGACGTATTCTGGCTCATCGTGAATCCGAATCGGGCTGGTCATCGCTTCGCGCGAATCCAGAATGGCGGGCAGGATTTCGTATTCGACTTCGATCAGCGAGAGGGCTTTTTCCGCGATTTCGGGCGTTTCCGCCGCGACGAACGCGACGCGGTCGCCCACGAAGCGGACTTTGTGATCCAGCGAGAAGGTATCCAGCGGACCGGGGATCGGGTCCGACTGACCTGCGGTGGAGTAGACCACGCGCGGGATGTCTTGCCACGTCAGCACCGCGGCGACGCCTTCGAGCGCGCGCGCTTTGCTCGCGTCAATGCGCTTGATGCGTGCGTGTGCGTGCGGCGAGCGCAGGACTTTGGCATGGAGCAGTCCGCGCTTTTCGAGATCGGCGGCGAAGGCGGGTTTGCCCTGCACAAGTTTGACCGCGTCTACCTTGACCTCGGGCTTGCCCACCACCTGCCAGTTGTCCGTTTCGGGCGCGACGACGATTTTGGGCGCAATGCGGGTTTGGACGATGGACGATGGACCGGGGACGGTGGACGATGGATGGTTGTTTTCTGTCCACGGTCTACCGTCCTCTGTCCACGGTCTGCTGTCTGCCGTCTCCCCCCTCATCACCGCCGCCGCTTTCAACACCGCCTGCACGGGTTTGAGATACCCCGTACAGCGGCACAACACGCCAGAGATGGCTTCGCGTACTTCTCCTTCCGTTGGGTTGGGGTTTTTATCCAGCAGCGCTTTTGCCGCGAGGATTTGCGCGGGCGTGCAGTAACCGCACTGGATCGCGCCCGACTCGACAAACGCGCGTTGCAGCGGATGCAAGGCTGCCCTCACCTCTTGCTCCCCTCTCCCTGTGGGAGAGGGGTAGGGGGTGAGGGGAAACGGCGGCGGCGGGGTAAGCGCCTCGATGGTGGCGATCTGATGACCTTCCGCCTGCGCCGCGAGTATCGAGCCTGCATTGACGGGGCACCCGTCCAGCAGGACGGTGTCCGCACCCGTCAGTCCGTGCTCATCACCGAACTTGACACCGTGAAAGCCCAGTCCGCGCAGGGCGGCGAGCAGGGTGGTGTGCGCGGGCGTATCAATGATGTGTTCAATTCCGTTGATTTTGAGTGTGAGGTTCATGGGGCTCCTTGAACGTTACAAAACCTTCGTCACTTTCAAATCCACGCCCGCGCTTTCCAATGCCGATTGCGAACCCATCACCGCCAGCGCATTGGAGGATTGCACGGCTTTTTCCAGCGCTTCGCCAAAGGCGATGAAGTCCTCGCCATTCGTGGAGAGCACTTCTTCGCGAATCTCCTGCCGCAGTTCATCGGTGCGCCCCGTCAGATAGCGCATCATGGATGTGTAGCCTTTGGCGTCGGGCAGTTGATAGGCGTCCAGGTCGCCGATGGCGGCGATGATGGCTTTGGTCAATTCCTGGTCGTTGAGGCGGGAGGAATCGAGGCTTTTCAGGAATGCGCCGGCTTTGTCGTAATTTTCGAGCGTGGAGGCAATATTCGGGTCGCGGTAGGAGAGGAAAGCAAACACGCCAGAAGCGTCGTCGAATGACGAGAAACCACCGTAAGCGCCTCCCTGCACGCGGATTTTTTCCCACAGGTACGCCATTTGCAGGTAGCCGTTCACCACCAGGGCAGAACCGTCGTATTCGTATCCCGATTCATACAGATTCACGCCCTTGCCCACATAGTTGACTTGCGCCGGGATTGCCAACCCCTCTTTTTGAGGGGCAGGCTTAAAGTTGAAACTCGAAAGTCGAAGGTCTTTGATGGGCAGCGCGCCGAGGAAGTCATCCAGTTGAGGTTTGAACGCATTCCAGTTCGCGGCGTCGAGTGTCACATTGCACAACAGCGCCCTGCGGTTAATCAGCGCCTCGCGCATCGCCTCCAGTTTTTCCAGCACGGCGGTCCACTTCTTCTCGATTTCCTTTTCCAACTCGCGCAGTGCAAACAGATACCCGATGCCGCTCATCTGATCCTGCGCCCAGCCCGCTTCGCTGAACTGTGCGTTCAACCGCTTGTTGGTGAAGACATGTCCGCGCGGAACGAGCATGGATTCCAGCCCCGCCTTTTCCTCAAGAACGATTTGCTTCAAGCGTTCTTTGTCGTCGAACTTTGCGGTGAGCAGGATGTCGCGCAGGATGTTCAGCAGCTCGGATGATTGAGTGACTGTCGCTTTGCCGCGCAGGAATAATTTCGTCACGCTCTCTCTCGACCCGAAAACTGCCGCGGCGACCGATTCGCTGCGGATTCCGCCGGTGCTTTTTCCGATGCGCTGCGAGAGTTTGACGTAGTCTTCGGTTTCGGTGCCCATTTCGAGCAGGGCGCGCCCAAAGACTTCGGTCAGCGGGAGCAGGTCTTGCGGCAGGGCGCGCAAGTCGAAGCCGAGGTCGAGATAGACGATGCCGTTGGTGAACAGATCGTGATACAGGACTCTGGTCGCTTGCGTTTCCATCACTTCGATGGGAATGGTTTTGCTTTGCCGTTCGAGGTCTTCCAGTTTGAGCGTGGGGAGTTTGGCGAGCGCTTCGGGGGAATCGGGGGTTTCCTGCCGCTTCTTGAGTTGACGGGTGCTTTCTGCGATGTGGGCAATCTGTTCGTCGGTCAGCGATTCGCGCAGTTTTGCCAGCCGGGTTTTCTCCTCCTCCTCGAAACGGCGACCCAGTTCTGGGTCCGGTTTGAGGCGCACGGTTGTTCGATGAGGGTTGTTCAGCAGATAGGTCTCGATAAGTTTTTCGAAGTAGCGCTGGTCGTTGGTAAGCCGCGATTTGACGGCTTCGAGCGGGGCTTCGAAGGCGAGCAGTTTGAAGGGGTCGTCGTCGTAGAGCCAGGTGGAGAGGGCGCGGAGCATGAGGGCGATGCCGCGCGGGAAGGAGCCGGTGTTGTTTTCGCGCAGGCGGAACTCGATTGTGTTGAGCGCGGCGGCGGTCATGTCGGGTTCGATGCCTTCGCGGACGAGCCGTTCGAGCGTCTCGAAGATGAGTTGTTCGATTTTCTTCGCGTCGCGCGCGCGTGTGCCTTTGAGCCCGACGGAGAAGATCATCTGGCGCACGTCGGCTTCGAGACCAAGCCCCGTCAGGTCTTCGCCCAAGCCCGAATCGAGCAATGCTTTTTTGAGCGGTGAGGCCGGTGAGCTGATGAGGAGGTTCGCCAGAATACGGAAACTGAAGTTCAGCACGGGGTCGGAGGTATCGGGCAGAACCCAGTTGACGGTAAGGTAGTGTTTCTTTTTGATGTCGGCGCTGTCTCCGGCATCATAGGCGTATTGCGCTTTTTTGGGGCGCTTGAAGGGTTTCTTGAGGGGAATCTGCGATTTGACGCGCAGTTTCTTGTAGGGTTTGAGATAGCCCTCCATGAGTTTGAGGCGTTTTTCGGGATCGTCATTCCCGTAAAAGAAGATGAAAGCGTTGGAGGGGTGATAGTATTTCTCGTGGAAGGCTTTGAAGTTCTCGTAGGTCAGGTTGGGGATGTGGCGCGGGTCGCCGCCAAAATCCACGCCGTAAACGTGGTTGGGAAAGAGCGAGTTGATGACTTTCGTTTCCAGCACACCCTCCGGCGACGAATACGCGCCTTTCATCTCGTTGAAGACCACGCCCTTGTATGCCAGCGGCTGGGAGGAGTCTTCCAGTTCGTAGTGCCAGCCCTCCTGCATGAGGGTTTGCTCCGAGATGAGCGGATGCAGGACAGCGTCCATGTACACGTCAATCAGATTGTAGAAGTCCTGCACGTTCTGACTGGCGACGGGGTAGCAGGTCTTGTCGGGGTAGGTGAAGGCGTTGACGAACGTCGCCAGTGAGCCTTTGAGCAATTCCACGAACGGCTCTTTGACGGGGTACTTTTCCGAGCCGTTCAGCACCGAGTGTTCGATGATGTGCGCCACGCCGGTCGAGTCTTTCAGCGGCGTGCGGAAGTTAATGCTGAAGACTTTGTTTTCGTCGTCGTTGATGATCGAGAGCAGGCGCGCTCCCGTGCGTTTGTGGACGTACAATCTTGCCGCCGAGTTCAACTCGGGGATGGTTTCTTCTCTTATCAGGCGAAACGCTCTGGACATACCGACCTCCTATTTGTAATTTCGGGTTTATTTTTCACCGCTAAACTTTTTGCGCAATTCGTCAATCGCAATTTTATTGCCTTTTTCATCCTCATACAGCCACACTTCCCAGCCGTTGACGGGCGCGCCGTTCAACAGCGCTTTTGCCACGCCGTGAATCGAGCCGCTGAGGTCTCCGCATTGGATGCGCCCGTTTGCCAGGATTTTCGCTTTCGAGCCGTTTTTTGCGAAATACAGACTCTGCCCCGGCAACAGAATCCCGCTCTCGACCAGCGCTCCAAACGGGACCCGAACCGGCCTCGGCTTTTCAACCTTCACCGCCTCCGAATCCGCTTCCGCCGCCGCGATGCGTTTTTGGGCGACGCGGATATACTTCTTATCGCGCTCGATGCCGATGAAGCGCCGCCCAAGTTTCTTGGCAACTACGCCGGTTGTCCCGCTCCCAAAGAACGGATCGAGTACCACGTCGCCGGGCTTCGATGACGCTAAAATCACGCGGTAGAGCAGGGCTTCCGGTTTTTGCGTGGGGTGCGCCTTCGCGCCGTTGACTTTGACCCGTTCCCTGCCGGTGGCCAGCGGCAGATACCAGTCGGAGCGCATTTGCAAACCGTTCTCCCGGCTGTCATCGTTCAGGGCTTTCATGGCATGATGATTGAACGTGTACTTTGCGCCCTTGTTCTTCTGCGCCCAAATCAGCGTCTCGTGAGCGTTGGCGAAGCGCACCCCGCGGAAGTTGGGCATGGGGTTAGACTTGATCCACGTCACATCGTTGAGAATCCAAAACCCTAAATCCTGCAGGATGGCGCCGACGCGGTAGATGTTGTGATACGAGCCGATCACCCAAATCGTTCCCGTATCTTTGAGCACGCGCCGGCATCCCGCCAGCCATTGACGGGTAAACGCATCGTACTCGGCGAAACTGCCGAACCTGTCCCAGGGGTCGTCCACCGCGTCCACTTTGCTCTGGTCGGGGCGGTAGAGTTCTTGTGAGAGTTGCAGGTTGTAGGGCGGGTCGGCAAACACCAGATCCACCGACTTCTCCGGCAGTGCGCCGAGAAGCTCGATACAGTCGCCGTGCAGGATTTGGTTGAGGGGAAGAGTTTCGCTCACGGATTTACCCGGCGGGCGCGATGTCATGGATTGGCGCCGAGGTTTTCCAAACACCTCTTCGCCAGCGTCGCGGCGACATCCATGCGGTATTCCGCCGAGCCCCCTTCATCCGTCGCTTCGTGACAGGCGTTGCGCGCAGCGGGTTCGAGACCTTCGGCTTCGGTGCCGTCCATTGCCAGCGTGGGACTCTTGCCCCAACCGCCGACTGCCAGCCGCGCCCGTCCCGAATTCCATTGTGTCAGCGCCGCGCAGACGATGGGCTTGTCGGACGGCGTCCGCGCCACGTATTCAAAGGCAGATTGGGCGTTGAGGGGAATCGTAATTTGTGTTATCAACCCTCGCGGGCGGAGGGGGAGAAAATCCCCTAGACCGTAGACCGTAGACCGCTGACCGTTGCTTGTTCCTCCTTCACCGTCCACGGTCAATCGTCCACCCTCCACAGTCAATTTGGCGTCGAACGCCAGCAGCGCGCAGGCAAACGTTGATCGTCCATTGCACGCGGCTAGCGTCCCTGCTACAGTGGCGGAGTTCCGCAGATTGAGCGGCGCTTCGAGTTTGATAGCGGTCTTCAGCGCAGGCGGACAATATTCCGACTCGAGCAATTGCTGCAACGTGACGGTTGCGCCGAGTTCGAGGTTGTTTCCCTGTTTTTTGATGGCATTCAAGCCCAGGGCTTGTAAATCCACTACGGAAATGGGGTCAGGTGAAGGGTGAGAGAGAAGCGTCCCGCCGCCGAGGGGGACGGTGTTCGGTCGGGAGAGAAGCGTCAGGGCTTCTTCGAGAGTCTGGGGTCGGTGATAGGTTGTAATCATGGATCGCCTCCGCCCATATTATAACGTCCCGAAGGTTCAAAACCTTCGGGACGCTGCTGATTACCCCGGCTGTGTGTAAGGCGCGATTTCGGGCAGGAGGAATTCCTGTTGGAGCGCCTGCACGAGGATGAAGAACGCCGTCCCGTCGCTGTAATGACCGCTGAACAGCCACACGGGTTGGATGTAGCGCTGGTCGGGGCTGAGCGCGCCTTGAAGGTAGCGTGGGTCGGGTATGTAGTAGACCAGTTCGACGCGCTCGATGGTGGCGGTGGGCGGAGCGTATTCGCCCCCGCCCGTCAGGTCTACCACGTTGATTTGGTCGGCAGTGACCGTGAGTTCGGGGACGCCTTCGCCTGTGGCTGCGGCGGAAAACATTCGCAGGGCGGGGTAACTGCCGAAGGTCTCGCCGGGGATGATGAGCGCTTCGATTTGCACCACGTCATCCAGATTGCCGACTGTAGAACTGTCGGGGTAGAGACCATCGGCGCTGAGTTGGGCGTAGGTCTGACCGTCTGCGGCGGTGAACAAGGTGACGGGCTGTCCATTGAAAATGATGGGGGTCTGCGTGCCGCGCAGGATTTGGAACTTCAGGTCGGGGAAGGGAATCTCGTAGCGTTCCACTTTGAGCGTGGGCGCGCCGTCTTTCATCTCGATTGTTCCCCACACGTCCACAGGGCGGTTCTGCCAGGCTTGCAGGGCGTCCAGGTTTTCGCCCGTCAGCGGCAGGGAAGGGAAGGACGTATCTTTGTTCCACAAATTGTATTCCGCGCGCTGACCGCCGTCTGCCTGTTTGTAAATCGTGACGTTCACCACGCCGCGCAGCCCTTCGACCTTTTGCGGGATAAACGAATCGGGGACAGGGATGACCAGCGTCTGCCCAATCTGGATGACGGACGGGTCGCCAAGTCCGTTTGCCTGCACCAGCGCCTCCACCGTGACCCCGAACTGGTCGGCGATTTTCGTCAGCGTATCGCCCGCCTGGACGGTGTAGGTCTGTCCGCCGTTTCCGCCGCCGCCCCCTCCGCCTCCGCCAAACTGCGGCGCGGCTTCGGGCGAGGGGAAGGGAACGGGCGTGCCCGTGAGATTGAGTTTGTAGAAGCCCAAGCCGCCTCCGCCGCCCCCGCCTCCGCCCTGAACGTTACGCAGGTCAATGGACTTCCACTCGAAGGTCTCGCCGACGCGCACGCCGATAACGAAGGCGTTATCCAGCGGCAGGGGAATATCTGCGGGCGGGTCGGGCAGGATGAAGATTTGATTGTCACTCGTGTTGAAGATGACCTGGTCTCCCTGCTGGTTGATCGCGCCGAGCAAGCCCTCTTCCTGATTGATGTCATACGGCTGCCACGTTTCGAGCGCGAAAGTCTTGAGACCGTTCTGGGTATGAAATTGACCCGTCGCCTGCACGTACGTTTCTTCCGACGGGATGCCTGAAAGGTTGCCTGTCACGGTATAACCATCCAAAGCAACCAGCGGCGCGCCGCCCTCGGCGGAAGGAATGGATGTCAGCCGTCCGTAGTAGGTGAGGGTCTGATCGAGCGGATAGGTTCGTACCCAGGTCTGGATGGGAGGCGAGAAAGTTTGCATCCCTTCCAGCAGGCCCGCCTCGCCGCTGGCGTTCAAAAATTTCTGGAAGGCTTCTTCCGCGCTGATGATGGCGTACTGACCGAGCGGCTCGTATTTCGGCAGGATACCGTCCACGTAGAGAATGCCCTGCTCGTCCAGCTGGAAATGCAACCCTGCGCATTTGAAGTATTCGTAGCAAACGATCTTCCCGTCGGGGGTGAGCGGCGCGGCGACGTACCCGCCGTAGATTTCGCTGGGCAGGATTTTATACGAGAAATTGAAGCCGCGCGCCTGTATGAACGCTTCGATGCGCGCTTCAGCGTCCGCAGGCGGCTTCCCGCCGTTGATGGATGCCGTGTAGCGCGGATAATCGGGATAGTACTGGAAGTACTGGTCCGAGCGGACGTACAGCCATTGATTGCCGTCCACGACCAGAAATTCCCTGCCAGCGTCGTAAACCGCGCCGTTCATGCCCAGTTGCGCTGCCAGGGCGCGGGCGCTTTCCAGCGTGGCGGGCTGTTCGGGCAGGTAGTTGTAAACGAAGGCTTGGCTGGGACCGTCAGGCAGGTTAATCTGCAAGGTGAGCGGTGTGCCGCGCCAATCGTAGGTCTGACCGCTGGGTGGTGGCGTATCTCCTGGCAGGAGAATTCCCAGCGTTGGCGCAGGCGTACCTCCCGCCGCAGGCTGAGGCGGGTTGGGCAGCAGCGTGCGGATGGACCAGTTCAAAATCACTGCCAGCAAAATCAATCCTGCCGCCAGGCTCAGGGCAGGCAGGGCGCGGGCAAAAAATCCCTTTTTGGGTTCGGGGGAATATGAGTTCATCAGCCGGTTCTCCAGTTCCCGTTCGAAGTCCGCGCCCGGTTTCAGGCGTTCAGCCAGCGCTTCGAGTTGTTCCGCAAGTTGGCGGTCTTCGGGCGGGAGAAAATGTTTATCGTTCATCGGTCGCCTCCAGCGCAAGGGAGGAGCGCTCGCGCAGGTCACGCAGTCCGCGCGAGAGGAGCATTTTGACGGCGGCTTCGCTTTTTCGCAGCACGCGAGCGGCTTCAGCGCAGGTCAGCCCGGCGAACAGGCACAGCCGAATTACTTCGGCACGCTCGCGCGGGATTTGCTTCAGCGCGCGGACGACGGTTTCCACTTGCAGGCGAAGCGAAGCCTCGGATTCGAGCGACAGCCCCGAGGTCGGGAGATGAAGCGCCGCCTCGAGCGGGACCTCGGGCTTGCGTCTGCGAAAGAGCAGGGCGCGGCGTCTGGAGGCGATTCCCATCAACCAAGCCGCGAAGGAACCGTCCCCGCGCCACAAGCGGATGCCCTCCAGCGCGGCGAGAAAGGTCTGCGAGGTCAGGTCTTCCGCGTCGTGGACGTTCCCTGTGCACGCCAGGTGGTAGCGAAAGACGCGCGTCACGTGGCGGCGGTAGAGTTCTGCAAAGGCTTCGGCGCTGGCGCGCGCCTGCCGCGCCAGTTGGTCGTCGGAGAAGGGTTCGGTCATGAGGGGGAGGACTGCCTCCTGTGTTGTGCGCACATGAATAAGTTGCAGGATGCGGGGAAAAGGTAACAGGGAATTTT
Source organism: Chloroflexota bacterium (assembly GCA_013388685.1). Classification (GTDB taxonomy): domain Bacteria; phylum Chloroflexota; class Anaerolineae; order Anaerolineales; family Villigracilaceae; genus Defluviilinea. Next base: position 10,721 of record JACAET010000043.1, read on the forward strand.
TGTACTGCCAGATTTCTCTTGCGTTGTCGGGCGCAAAAGCGGAAAATCTCAGCCACGGATTACACAGCTTTTCACTGATTTTTCCTTTTAAATCCGTGTGAATTCGTGGAATTCGTGGCAAGGTATTGGTTTCCCGATGCACTTGCCGTCAGAAACGGGAGAGCTGTTAATTTTCAGTACTTCACGAAAGCGTGTATTAGGCGGCCTCTACCGCCGCATTTGCGCTAGAGAGCGCAAATTACACCAAGTTTTCGTGATCTACTGATTTTCATAATTTTGCGGTACGCGCTAATCGGGATACACCCTCCAGCCCAGTTCGTCCAATCTCGACATGTCGAATTGATTTTCTGGCACATTGATGTGGACGGCATTCGCTTCGGCGAGCAGTTCCCCGGTTTCGCCGTCGTAGATTCCCGCCCATGCCTCCACGAATGTACTGCGTTCCCTCCCTGCTTTGCCGACGATTTTCAGCAATTTTCCAATGGGCACGTTCCTGCGGTATTTGATTTCCAGTTTGCCGGTGAACATGAAGCGCGGCTTGGATGGGTCTGATCCCATGTGGGCGCGCCCGCTGATCTCGTCCAGGATGGCGGCGACGATACCGCCGTGCAGCACGCCGGGGTATCCCTGAAAGTGTTCCGGCGCGGTGTAGGTGGATTCGACTACGCCCGGTTCGGCTTCGTAGATGTGCAGGTGCAGCCCGACCGGGTTTTCCAGTCCGCAAATGAAGCACATTTTGGAGTTGGGCTGTTTTGTTCGCATGCCGTGATTATACATGGGGCAGGCAAATCAACGCATGGTCCCGCCTGAAGGATCGGGCGCGCAGGGATGGGGCTGTTGCTGGGTATCGGCGCTAGGGGAGCAGCAGAATATCTGCCATGTAGTAGGCGTGTTCGTAGGCGGTGACGACTCCGCCTTCGCCGGGGATTGCCTCGATATTTTCGTTGCCGTTGATATCCACACCGTTGAGGATTTGGTCGGCAAGGACAACTGCCTGGCGAATGGCAGATTCCGCCTCAGATAAAGACCCGCTTCCTGCCACTGCGATTAATTGATCCCGCAATTGAGCCGTCCATCCGTTGACGTTTTCAGCGGCAATCATGACGTGTTCGCCATGAGCGAGCATGTTTTCGGTGGCATCGGGTGACTGCCTGGATAAATTGGCATGCGAAAATGTTCCCTGAATATAGCCGGTGTTGCTTCCGTTCAGGAGCAATCCGAAGCCGTCGCTGAGGTCGTCAATCGCCCCGTTGCCATTCCAGTCTTTGTATTCGGGGTTTTGCGAGCCGATGATGAGATTCAGCATTTGTTCGGCAGTGAGGCGGACGTTTTCCTCCTCTCCGGCTTCGAAGGAGGTCAGCATGGTTTGGGCAAGGCGGTTCAGCAGGTCGGCGTCATGGCGCAAGCCGAGCATAAAGGGCGTCTGGTTGGGAGTGGAAGCGAACTCAGAGAGCAGGTGCCGGACATGCGTAAAGCCGCCTTGGGGCAGGATCGCGAGAAAGGCAACGTCGTTGGATGGGTTGGGGTTGTTATCCGGGTTTGGCTCAATGGTGATTTGCATGCCGTGATAAAAAGTGAGCAGATTACGCCCGGCAGGATCCACAAATGTGAGAGAGGCGCGGTTATCGGTATTGAATGTTATGACGCCAATGCTGAAGAGGGTCTCGCCGTCATCTGCAAACAGCCAGGCTTCATAGCGGGTGCCTGGCGGTGGGGGCGGCAGGTTGCCGGAGGAAAATGTCACTTGGTCGGCGGTGTTCGAGCCATCCTGAAAGCGGAGGACTCCCAACGGTTCGATGGACGGCGCTTCAGGCGGGATTGCCGCCGGCTCGGTCAGAGCGGGTATTGCCGTGACGGACGCCTCTTTTTGCGATGCCGACATGCGCATGACGGTCAGGGTTCCCAGCACCGTCAGAACGCTCACGATCCCGAAGATGCCATAAGCGAGGAGCCTGTTTCGGTTCGCTGCAGAGGAGGTAGGATAGGGTCGAGGCATGATGATGGATTTTCCCATGCCGAAGGAGACGTTCATAGTTTCCGCCTCTGTTATTCCGGCAAGGGCGGCTTCGAATGCCTCGGCAAATTCGAGCGGAGTCTGGAAGCGCTGATTGGGGTCTTTTTCCAGCGCGCGATCCAGTACTTCCCGAATCCTATCCGAAACGCCCTCAATGGGCGGCGGCGGTTCGTAAATTTGCTTGTGAAGTACGCCCATTGTGGAATCCGCCTCGAAGGGGACCCGGCCCGCAAGCATTTCGTAAACTGTAACGCCAAGGGAATACACGTCCGTGCGCGTGTCCACGCGGTCGCCGCGTGCCTGCTCCGGACTCATGTAAGCCGGTGTGCCCGTAATGGCTCCCGTACTGGTCTGTGTGCTCGACTGCGTGAACCGCACAAGACCGAAGTCCGTCAGAATCGGTTCAACATCCTCGGGCAGGGGCTGATCGGCGGAAACGGGTGTGGAACGGGAGGTCAGCAGAATGTTGGCGGGTTTGACGTCGCGATGAACGACGTTGCTCAAATGGGCATAGTTCAGCGCGCTGGCAATTTTGTTGAGCAAGTTCCTGACTTGCATGAGATCGAGCCGCTCATTCCGGCGGTGCAGTTCGCGCAAATATGCTCCTAATGAAGTGCCGGGCACATATTCCATTACCAGATAGGGTTGATTCTGATAGGAGTCGAAATCGAAGATCTGAACGATATTCGGGTGCCTGAGCATGGCAATCACCCGCGCCTCGCGCTCGAAACGTTCCCGTAATTCGGAATCCTCCTGCAGGTCTGCCTTCAAAAACTTGACCGCCACGGAGCGATGGAGGGTGGTATGTGTGCCGATGTAGACTTCCGCCATTCCCCCTTTTGCAAGGAACATGTCTACGCTTACTTTCCCAAGCAACTTACCGGTCAGATTTGGCATGGCAAAATTATACAGCAGGAATGGGCACGGACTTAATTTGAAATGTTATGAAAATGAACCCCGGAATGCCGTTCGAGCGTGTCTGCAAGCGATTCACCGATTGAGGGGGGTGTTTACAGCGCCAATTCCATTCCGATGTCGTCCGGGTCATCGCCAACGGCTTGGATTTGGGAAAAGCCGAGGCGTTTGTAAAATTCCAGGGCGCGCTTCTGGAAAACGGGGTCGGTGAAGAGGCGCATGGACTTGTATCCCTTTTGACGGGCGATGCGGAATAGCTCCTGCATCATGCAGTATCCCAGTCCCCAACCGTGATATTCCGAAAGCAGCCACAGCCGCTTCAGTTCACAAACGCCTTCTTCCAGAAAGCGGATGGCACCCGTGCCAATAATGTTCCCGTCGTGAACGGTTACGAGGAAGGTTCCGCCATTTTCGAAGTAATTCTTCTGTACGTCGTCCATCTCGCTAAGTTTTCCCTGCGCCGAAAACCTGGCAATGGATTCTTCGAGGGTATCGGCTCCTCCAAAGATTTCGAATGCGACGGTGAATATGACCCGCTTGGCTTCCGGAATTTCGTGTTTTTGAATGGGACGGATTTGTATCATGCGTTGATTTTAACCGAGCTACCCGGCGGTTTCGGGCATTATAATCGTGTTCGTGAATCCTGCAAACGAGCTGAGCGAAGAAGACCTTCGAATCCAAAAACTGAACTTCCGTTACGTACAAATAGACGCTGTCGGTGTAAGTATTTCCAACGTCGCCGCGCCGTTTCTCCCCGTATTTCTGACGCGTTTGGGCGCAACCAATTTCCAGGTGGGATTGCTCTCTTCCATGCCTGGCGTGACTGGACTCCTCCTTGCCATCGCGGTCGGGCGTTTTCTTCAATCAAGGAGAAATATCGTCCCCTGGTACAGTCTTTCGCGTTTGTTGGTCATTTTGTGTTATGCCCTGACGGGCATTCTGACCCTGCTGATTTCAGATCGGTTCGTCATCTTCGCCACGCTGGTCATCTGGGCGCTTGCCACGATTCCCCAAACCGCGCTGGCGGTCGCATTCTCGGTGGTGATGAATGGGGTAGCGGGTCCCTCGGGTCGCTACGCCCTGCTCAGCCGCCGCTGGACGATATTCGGATTGACGGGCGTGATCGGCACATTCATCGTCACACGGCTGATTGATTTGATCACCTTTCCCGTTAATTACGCAGTCATGTTTCTGGTTTTGTCGCTGGGCGGATTCCTGAGTTATTACTTTTCGAACAAAATCACGCTTCCCGACCAAACCCCGCCTGCGGCTGCCAATACCGGTTTGCCCATGCGCGGCATTCGAAACCTCCGCGATCAGTTGAAGGCGAATCCCGCTTTTCTATCGTTTTCAATTAAGAGATTTGTCTATTTCTCCGCCATCACGCTCAGCGCTCCAGTCATGCCCTTGTTTTTGGTGCGTGAAGTTGGCGCCACTGACGGGCAGATCGGGACGGTCAATATGGTCATGACCCTGGTCATGCTGGCAGGATACTTCCTGTGGCCCCGCGTCTCCATCCGGCGCAGTGGACGTTTCGTCCTGCTGGCGACAACACTGGGGATGGTGTGGTATCCTGCCTTGAGCGCAGCGACCCCGCGTATTGAATGGATCGTTCTCTATGCGGGAATGGCGGGTTTTTTTCAGGGTGGTTTGGATCTGGTGTTTTTCGACGAGTTAATGAAAACCGTACCCGCGGAGTATAGCGCGACCTTTGTCTCGATCTCCCAATCCATGCAATACCTGTCCATGATTGCCGCTCCTTTGCTGGGAACCTGGTTTGCTGGTTATATTGGTTTGGGAGGCGCGCTGTGGTTGAGTGCAGGACTGCGCTTCCTTGGTTTTCTTCTGTTTCTTTTGCCCGATAGAAAAAGCGTACAATGACTATTCGGCATCCCCGCATCTTGCCCTTGTAGAACAAAATTGCCCATATCTGGCGCTTGACATATTAGAACATAAGTTCTAAAATCCTTGATGTTGGTATTCGATTTTCGCCCAAAAGGAGAATGCAATGTCCAAGCGTAATGTTGTGCATGTGGAAATTCCCGCCGCAGATGTGGAAGCGGCAAGCGAGTTTTATCGGGAGTTGTTCGGCTGGAAGATTCAGCATGTTCCCGAATTCGATTACACCATGTGGGAGGATGGGAGCGGCCTCGGCGGCGGTTTCAACAAGGTATCCCCCGAAAACCCGGCTGGCAGGTTGTTGGTTTACTTTGACAGCAATGACATTGATGCCGACTTGAAAAACGTGGAACGACTCGGCGGCAGGGTGCTTCAGCCAAAGACGGAAATCCCCCGCACCGGCTGGTTTGGCATCTTTCAGGACCCGACCGGCAATATCCTCGCGTTGTACACCAGCATGAACCCCGACTTCAACAAGTAAGGGAGTTGACATGGATGCACGATTCCCCGCCTTCCATCCGAACCCGGCAAAGCAGGGCGTGACCATCGAAACAGCCAAATATGACCTGATGCGTGAAGCCATCCTTGAGGTGTTGAAAGCGCGTGGTCCCACCACGTTCATGAAATTGAACCTGGCGGTCGAAGAGAAACTCAAAGGCAGGTTCGACGGCTCGATTCCCTGGTATTTTGTGACCGTCAAGCTCGACCTCGAAGCGCGCGGCGAAATCCGCCGTGTGCCAAAATCCAAGCCGCAAATGATCGAAATCGTGTGAGATCAACGTCCCGAAGTGACCAAACCAACCTTCGGGACGTCCCTTTTTACGGGGGTAAAATCAAAGCATGTCCCTGCACTCCGATTTCATCAGCGAACTCCGCAAACATTTCACGGGCGATATCCGCCTCGACGCCGCCTCACGCATCCTCTACAGCACCGACGCCTCCATGTATCAAATCGAGCCGCTCGGCGTTGCCATTCCCAAAACGCAAGACGACCTGCATGCCGCCGTCGAACTTGCCGCCAAATACAGAATCCCCCTCCTCCCGCGCGGATCGGGCTCCTCTCTCGGCGGGCAGGCAATTGGACACGCCCTGATTCTGGATTGCTCCCGCTGGCTGGATTCCATTATCAAAATTGACCCTGAATCCAGAACTGCTACTGTCGAACCGGGCGTCGTTCTCGCGGACCTCAATGCTGCAGCCGCCCCATTCGGCTTGACCTTCGGTCCCGACCCTGCCTCTGCCGAACGCGCCACGATGGGCGGCGTCATCGGCAACAACGCCACCGGCGCACATTCCATCCTTTACGGTATGACGGCCGACCACCTTCTTTCCGCTGATGTTATTTTGGGAGACGGCACGCTCGAAACGTGGGACATACGTTGTAATTCCAAATTAGCACCGACCATACAAACCATCCGTAAACACTACGCCGATGCCATCCAGCAGAACTTCCCCAAAACCTGGCGCAACTCGGCAGGCTACCGCCTGAACTATTTGTTACCCTGGAGCCCGTCTGTCCCTTCGCAGTGGGATACAGGGGACTACGGCATGCCTTCATCGGTCTATCGTCCCCGGTCTACGGTCAATCTTGCGCCGCTCCTGGCTGGCAGTGAAGGCACGCTTGCCGTCATCCGCCGCGCCACCGTCAACCTTGTGCCAAAGCCAGAACACACCATCCTGGGCGTGCTTTCTTATTCCAGCATTCCTCAAGCCTGCGACGACGTGCCGCGCCTGCTGGGGTTCAAACCCAGCGCCATCGAATTGATTCCGCAGATGATTTTGCGGCTGGCGCGGAGCGTCCCTGCGTATGCGCGTCAGATGGGGTGGATGGTGGGAGATCCTGCCGCAGTGTTGGTCGTTGAATTTAGCGGAGACAGGCTCGAGGTCCTGAAAGAGGCGGTTCGGGGCATCGGTGATCTATTGACCGTTGCCGAATCCAGAGAGGAGCAGGCGCGTGTGTGGAACGTCCGCAAGATGGGGCTGGGCATCCTGGATTCGCGCCCGCAGGCGGCGAGACCGGCCGCGTTCATCGAAGATTGCGCCATTCCGGTTGAGCATTTGGGCGAATTCGTGCGTGAGGTCGAGCATATCATGGCGGCGCATGGCACAGACGGCGGCATCTACGCCCATGCCTCGGCAGGATGTTTGCACATCCGCCCGCTGCTGAACTTGCTGACGGGCGAAGGTGTGCGGGCTTTGCGCAGCATTGCGGAACAGGTTTTTGCTTTGACGAAGCGGATGGGCGGCTCGATGAGCAGTGAACATGGCGATGGCATCGTCTCGGGGGAATGGATCGAACCTACCTACGGCAGGGAGGTGACCGACGCCATGCGCTTACTGAAACGCGCCGCCGACCCCGATAACCTGCTCAACCCCGGCAAACTGTTCGACGCGCCGCCTATGGACACACACCTGCGATACGGCGAGGGGTATCAGGTTCGGGTGTGGGAGACTGCTTTGCATTTCGACCACGAACGCGGGCTGGTGGGCGCCATTGAGCAGTGTAACGGTCAGGGGGTGTGCCGTAAGAGCAGCGGGGTGATGTGTCCGTCGTTTCAAGCGACGCGGGAAGAGCAAAACTCCACACGGGGCAGGGCGAATTTACTCAGAGCATTGATCACCAGACCGTTGACCGTGGATGAAGGGCGGTCTTCGGTCAACGGTCTATCGTCTATGGTCTATGAAGCCCTCGACTTGTGCCTTGCCTGCAAGGGGTGCAAAGCCGAATGCCCCAGCGGGGTGGACATGGCAAAGTTGAAGTACGAGTTCGAGAACGAGTATTACAAGTCGCACCGCCGCCCGCTGCGCGATTATCTCTTTGGGCATTTCGACATCACCGCGCGGCTGGCGTCTGCGTTTGCGCCGTTGACGAACACGCTGATGAGCGTTCCAGCGGTCAAGAATATCCTTGCGAGAACGCTGGGCATCACAGAGAAGCGCCCGTTCCCGCGATTTGCAAGTAAAAGAGCACGAGCCTTAACCACCGAGACACGGAGACACGGAAAAAAAATAATTTATTTGTCAGATTCGTTTGGGCGTTACGTGGAGCCAGCGGTCGAGCAGGCGGCGTTCGACGTGCTGGCGGCGTGCGGCTGTGACGTTCACGTCCTGCCTGTGGTGGGGGCGGGGGCGTCCCTGCTCTCGAAGGGCTTTGTCGAAGCGGCGAAGCGTCGGGCGCGGGGCGTGCTGGATGCATTGCATCAGGCTGACCCGGCGGGTGAAGCGCCGATCGTGGGGATTGAGCCTCCCGACATCTACTGCCTGAAAAACGACTACTTCGATCTGCTGCCCGAACGTCGAGACGAAATCGCTTCTCTCTCTGCCCGAACCTGGCTCCTCGACGAGTACCTGATCCGCTCTGACGGCTTTTGTAATTTGCGCGTAGCCAATAAGGCGCGTTTCTTTCCCCAAAATAAAACTACCGAAAAACTCCTCTTCCAACCACACTGCCATCAACGAGCGCAAGGGCTGGTAGATGACGGCTTGCCCAGCGGAACGAATGCCACCGTGGAGATGCTGCGCCTTTGCGGTTACGATGTGGAAGTTTTGGAGGCCGGCTGCTGCGGCATGGCAGGCACTTTCGGCTATGAAGCCGAGCATTACGAGCTTTCGATGCAGGTGGGGGAGTTAAAGTTGTTCCCCCGCTTGACCAGAACTGCTGATGCGGCTGTAGCGCAAGTGAGCGCAAGCGGCGCCGCATGCCGTATGCAGATTCGGCAAGGGACAGGAAAAGACGCACTTCATCCGATTCAATTGACCGCGCGTGTTTTGCCGAAATAAAAACTATCCCGAAGACCTTTAGCCTTCGGGACGGTTGCTTTACTTGCTCACTTTCAAATATATCGTGCCTTCGAATTGCAGGGCGCACCATTTGCCCGGTTCGACTTCCACCCAAACACTGCGGGAACTCAATTTTTTGCTCGTGAATTTCGCGCCCTTGGTGAGTTGACCAATGATGGAATATTCGACGCCGGGTCCATTGCGGAGGTTTAGGGTGTCGTAGGTGACCTCGAACTTGAGGTCGGGTAGAGAGACGAAATCGCCTTGTTCCGTCGTGGACGGTGTTTCCGGGGTGGTTGTCCCACTGCTTTGAAAGTAGGGCATGGGGTCCACATATCCTTTGTAGGCGGGGTTTTGGCCGTCGATCTTCAGCCCAAAATGCAGGTGCGGACCCGTACTTGCGCCGGTGTTATTGCTGTAGCCGATCAATTGCCCGGCTTTGACCTTTTGTCCTGCCGCCACTGCCGCACTGGCAAGATGGGCGTAGTACGTATAAAGGGTTTTCGAGCCGTCCTGGTGGGCAACCTTGACGTAGTTGCCATAGCCGCCGTTTTCGAACGAGACCTGGTTGACGGTCCCCGCCGCGGCACTGTTGATAGGCGTGCCGTTGGGGATTCCGTAATCAATACCGTTATGACCGGGGAAACCCCATTTTTTGTAAATATCGGGGTTTTCACCGAACAACTGAGTGATAGGTCCGTTGACCGGAACGATCAATTTGATTGCCATGGTCATGCTCCTCTCTGGGATTGGTATGGCTATGATAACACCTCTCTCGGTCTGCCGCCATTGCCGGGAAATGGTTGAACAAACGCGAATCAGGCAGGCGCCAGGGTCCGCGTCGAAGCGGAAGGCAGACGGCGTCCATCTTATTGGCGGATGAACGTCGTCCCGCACCTTGCTTAAGCGGATGCGTTCCCCCCACGATTAGCCTGTCGCCGGCACAAAAAATGACGATATTGTTATATCCGCTTTCGGCTGGGGAGACTACAATAAACGCATGGACGCCAAACAGGGCTACCTGCTTCTCGTCGAAGACGATCCCGACATCTGCGCGCTCGTGGAAACCACGTTGATTTTGCGCGACTATCGCGTTCTTGCCGCGCAAAACGGCAGGGAGGCGCTGGAGATTATCGCCAAGGAACGTCCCGCCATTGTCATTGCCGACATCATGATGCCTCATCTTGATGGCTTGGGTCTCGCGCATCGCCTGCGGATAGACCCCGTCACGCGTGACATCCCCGTCGTCTTCATTACCGCCGCCTACGTCGCCCCCGAAGACCGGGAGTTCACCCTCCGGCTCGGCTTGACGCAATTCATCCAAAAACCCATCGACATCCCCAAATTCCTGGATACCATCGAAGAACTGCTTCGCGCGGGACCCTACACCGCTGTCGCGCCGCAGGATGAATTCGATTTCTACGACAGGTTTCGCCGGTGGCTGGAAGCCAAAATCGAACAGGCTGACAGGCAGATCGCGCGTGACGAACATCTCCTCGACTCGTACTCCAACCTATCGAATCAAAACATCCGGGACTCGCTCCGGCGAGCCGCCCGCGAACGCGAGGAATTGAACATCCTGCTCGACAGGGTCCGAAAACAGATCGAAAAACTGGATAGGACAAGGTAATACCGTCGCCGCTCCTCGCCTCCAGCCACGCCGAATCCTGTTTCCAGCCAGTGAACCTTATCCCCGCCGCGCGCCTTGGGTGTAAGAACCCCCGCACTGCCGATGTCTGAACTTTAAACTTTCACCCCATGGAGGCGATGTGACCGAATTAGACGATTTTCGGGCAGAAAAAAATGAATTCTTTGGCGCGCATCCCCAAAGTCCGCTGACGCGTGAACAAAAACGAAACTTTACTGGATTGAACTATTTCCCCGAAAACAACTCTCTGCGGCTGGCGGTGAAGCCGGAACTTCTGAACGACAAGGAGACCATCCTGATGCAGACGACCACCGGCGGCGTACAGGAATATGAACGCCACGCGCGCTTCAAATTCGAAGTGGACGGACAGGAAGTGGAATTGACCATCTATCGGAGCGAACATGGGTATTTCCTGCCGTTCGTTGATGCGCTTGCGGGCGTCGAAACCTATCCGGCAGGGCGTTATCTCGAACCGGAGGAACTCCCTGGCAGCCGTTTTCTGGTGGACTTCAACCTTGCCTATAACCCTTATTGCGCCTATAACGATGCCTGGTCCTGTCCCATCACGCCTGCGGAGAATCGCCTGAAAGTTCCCATCCGTGCCGGAGAGAAGATCTTTCATGAACCCCCCTCGCTGAAGATTGAGAAAGCCCCTGCCTTTCCCCGCGCCCAAACTTGACACATCTTTCCGGGCGTGTATAATCACGCCCAATACGACAGCGTGAAGACAAGTACCTGTTCCACCGTGACAGAAAGTTGCCGGGTGATGCGAGGCAACCGGGCAGACAGGGAAATCCCCTTCACCCATTGCCCTTGCAGGGCGGCGCAAAACCGTTTTCGCGCCGCGTAAGAGGGACGCGAGCGCCCGTTACAGCGCACTCCGAGACCGTTCATCCCTCACCTTCTCCCGAGGAGGAGAGAAAGCGGTAAAAGCAGGTGGCACCACGAGACGCCCCCTCGTCCTGCAAATGGACCGGGGGCGTATTCCATTCCCGCACTACGGAGGTGCAACAATGTTGGATATCAACCTGATCCGCGAAAAACCAGACGTGATCCGCGTCGCGCTCAAAAACCGCCAGATGGACGCCTCTCCCGTGGACGTCATCCTCCAACTGGACGAAAAGCGCCGCGCCCTGCTCACACAAGTCGAGCAGTTGAAGGCGGAACGAAACGCCGTTTCCAAAGATATTGGCAGAATGAAGGAAGCCGCCGAACGCGAACGGAAGATCGCCGCGATGCGCGAAGTCGGCGACCAAATCGCCACCCTCGACGAGCGGGTGGCGGAGGTCGAGGCGGAATTGAATTCCCTGACCGCCTCCCTCCCCAACATCCCCGACGAACGAACACCAGTCGGCGCATCGGAGGAGGAAAATGTCGTTCTCAAAACGATGGGCAATCTTCCCGAATTTGATTTCGAACCCAAACCGCATTGGGATTTGGGTCCTGCGCTGGGCATCATTGATTTTGAGCGCGGCACCAAAATTACCGGCTCCCGATTCTACGTCCTCAGCGGACCCGGCGCGCGCCTCCAGCGCGCCCTGATCGCATTCATGCTCGACCTGCACATCCGGCAGGGTTACACAGAACAATACCTTCCGTTCATGGTGAAATACGACACGGTGTATGGGGCGGGACAACTGCCCAAGTTTGCCGACAACCTCTACAAGGACCATGAGGAGGAATTGTATTTTGTGCCAACCGCCGAGGTCCCCTTGACCGGATTGCACATGAATGAGATTTTGGATGAAGCGCAGTTGCCTCTGCTTTACACGGGGTATACCCCATGCTTCCGCCGTGAAAAAATGAGCGCGGGCCGCGATGTGCGCGGCATCAAGCGCGGACATCAATTCGACAAGGTCGAGATGTACATGTATGCCATGCCCGAAGAGTCCGACGCCCTGCTCGAAAAAATGCGCGAAGATGCAGAAGCCACCTGCGTAGCGCTGGGCTTGCCCTACCGTGTGAAACAGCTTTGCACGGGCGATCTCGGGTTCGGTTCGGCAATCACCTACGACATCGAAGTGTGGGCGGCTGGGTGCGGTGAGTGGCTGGAAGTATCCTCCGTTTCGAATGTGCGCGACTTTCAGGCTCGGCGTGCGAATATTAAATACCGTCCTGCCGAAGGCGGCAAGGCGCGCTTCGTTCACACCTTGAACGGTTCGGGTCTTGGTTTGCCGCGTACACTCATTGCCGTCATGGAAAACAACCAGCAGGCAGACGGCTCGATTGTGGTGCCGGAGCCGCTCCGTCCGTGGATGGGCGGCGTGGATAGAATCGGACCGTAGCCGGAACGGAGAATGGCGTGCGAAAGCCTGCAAGGTTTTCGCACGCTTGGCAAGGATTCACATGCCCGAATGGCTGACCTTCTTTCTGCAGGTTGCGTTTGAAACTTTGACGCTTTTCGCTTTGCTCGTCGGGCTGGCGGGGTTGATTGTGCCTGTCTTTCCCGGGCTTACGATCATGTGGCTGGTGACTCTCCTCTATGCCCTCGTCCAAAATTGGCGCGGACTCATGAGCGGATGGGACTGGCTGGCTTTTGCGTTCATTACCCTGCTGATGATCGGCGGCAATGTTGTGGATAACATCATCATCGCCGCAAAAATGCGCGACCAATTCATTCCGTGGAGTTCGATTGTACTGGCATTTGCCGCGGGTATCGTAGTCAGTCTATTCTTGACACCACTGGCGGGGCTGGTCGCCGCGCCGCTGGGGTTGTTTTTGGCGGAACTGTACAGGCTGAAAGATCGCCGCGCCGCGCTGAAGTCAGCCAAGGCGTATATGATAGGATGGGGCTGGGCATTCGGCGCACGGTTTGCGATTGGCGTCATCATCATCGGTTCGTGGATGTTATGGGCGTGGATCTAAGAACCCATCCGAAAATTCGCGCCTTGATGGCTATCCGTACGAAGTCCTCTCGAGCGGACTGAATAGCCGGGGGTAGCCGTCTTCAGACGGCTTTGGGTGAGATGGCCCGGACATTCATGTCCGGGTGGGATGGCGCAAGAATAGACCGCTTACATAAGCCGACGTTAGAGAACGTCTCTTACGCGAAGGCGTATTGCGCGCCCTCTGGCGCACTTTTGCAAGAGGCTATTATTTTTTCGGATAGACTCTGAGATGATGAGCAGGACGCCAAAGAAAGCGGGGGGGCGAAGAAGAGAAGAAGTGACGGGCGCCGTCCTTTGATTACTTCAAACCTTCGATGACGCTGCGCGCGACGGTTTCGGCTGGTTCGCCGTTCATTACCCGGATCAACGCCCCCTCGAGGAGGGGGCCCAGCAATTCGATGACCGGTTCGGGCGGGATCGGGTGGGCAGATTGCAGCACTTCATTCAGGGGTGTTTTAACGGCGGCGTTTTCCCAGCCGCTCAAGGCTTGCGGACGGACAGGCAGAATGCCCGCCTGTTCCGTCCACGGGGCGAGGAAGACACTTTCAACAAGATAAGACGCCAGTTCCACGGCGATGATCTGTTTTTCCGTATTGGAGCCAGCCAATGCCCATACCCATCCGTCGCCAATCGTGTAGGGAACGTCGTCCAAGCCCATGAGGGGCTGGTACTCTCCGCTTGGGTTTTGAATATGGCTGGAGACGCGTACGACGGCGATTTCGGCGCCGCCTGCCCGCAGAACCTGAAGGGCTTGCGCATCGGTTTGTGTCTCACGGGAGACTTGAAGCAGGGTATTGGTTTCGATGCCCCGCTCGTAGAACCTTAGCAGGTGCGCGAGCGTTTCTTCCTCAAGGGTCATGGCGCTTGGGTCGCCCGGCGGTTGTTTGTCAATGGACAGATATTGGGATAGCGCAAAAAGAGCGCCCGGCTCCAACGCGGGGAAGATCAGGCGCGTGCCCGATGCAAAAAGGGTCTCCCAGGACTCGGATTTTTCGGGAAAGGCGCCAGCCCGGTATACCATGACCAGTACATCGCCTGCGAAGGGAATGCCGTATTTCGTGTTTTGATACTCTCCCAATTCGCGGGCAAAGACGTACCAGTCCGGGTCTTGCAGGATGGAGGTCAGCCCTTCCAGGGGGTGGAGAAACCCGGCGGAGGCGGCTTCTTGCATGTCGAAATAGGTTAGCGCAATCAGGTCCGGCGTTGCTTCGGAGGCGGCGTTCATCGTGACGGAGAGGACCTTCAGGATGTCCTCCTGCGATTTGACGCGCACCTCCACTTCGATGGCGGGATGCTCGTCCTGGAATTGAGCAAGACGCGAACGAAGCAATTCCGCCGCGGGGCTGTCGGCATTGGGGTCGAATTGCGGCGGGACCCAGACGCGCAGGAGGACCGGTTGAGGCTCCTCGGCTGGTACTGTGGAGGTGGGCATCGGTTGAGGCGTGGCGGATGCCGGGGTTGTGGGGGCGGGCGTCGGCGTGGAAAGAAGCGGCGCGAGAGTCGTGCATCCCGTAATGAATACGATTAGCAGCAGGTTTGCCGCGTGGAAACGTAGGGCGGTCATTCTAGGGTGATGGGCGCGCGCAGCAGGGCGTGCAGAAGTCGGACGGTGTTTTGCAGGTCGGATGCGTCCACCATTTCGGATGGCGAGTGTACGTAACGGGTGGCGACCGAAATACAGCCTGCCGGTACGCCTGACCGCGTTCGTTGTATGGCGCTTGCATCGGTGCCGCCAAATAACAGAACTTCGCGTTGGTAGGGGATTTTGTTCTTTTCCGCCGTGCGGATCATCCACTGGACGAGACGCGGGTCGGAGAGCGCGCCGGCATCCTTGATCTTGATGCATGGACCTTTGCCCAGCGCCATTTCCATTTTGGCGGCTTCGGGGGTGTCTGCGGCGGGGGTGATGTCGAGGGCGATGCCGATATCGGGGTTGATGCCATACGCCGAGGTGGCGGCGCCGCGCACGCCGACTTCCTCCTGTGTGGTAAAGACGAAATACACGTCATGCGGCGTGGTTTTGAGGGCGCGCAGGGTTTCGATGGCGATCAGCACGCCGACCCGATCGTCCATGGATTTGGCGACGAAACGGTTGCCCATTTCGACGAATGGACGGTCGAAGGCGGCGACATCGCCGATTTTGACGGGACAGTCTTTTCTGCTTGTCGCGCCGACATCTATAAAGACTTTCTCGAGGGCGGGGGCTTCGTTGACCTTGTCGAAGCGATCGTATCCGATGACGCCTTGAACGCCGTTCAAAAAGCGGACGCGTCCGCCATGGACGTATTTTCCGAACACGCCGCCGATGGGTGAAAAGCGGACAAAGCCGTTCTCGTCCACATGGCTGACCATGAGCCCAATCTCGTCCATGTGCGCGGCGATCATGATTTTCTTTGTATTTTTCGCGGGTTGGACCGGTTTTTTTCGGGCGATGAGATTGCCCAGCGCGTCCACTTTGAGTTCGTCGGCAAACGGCTCGAGTTCCGTTTGCACGAGTTTGCGGATTTCGTCTTCGTAGCCGGAGGGTCCAAAGGTTTCGGTGAGTTGTTTGAGGAGTTTTTTCATTGGGAGAGTCCTGGGTCAATGATCTGAAGTCTGTGTTAATCGAGCGTGAGCGTTTGTCCGTTTGTGTACCGTTGTTCGCCGTGTTTCGTAAACACGTGGACACCGCCGCGTCCCATGACGCGCCATTCGCCGCCGAGCGCGCCGACGAGGGCGGTCTCTTCGTCCACGCCGATCATTCTCTCGCGGTCTTTGAGTTGACGGCGCAGGGCAAGGATCAGCGGTTTGAATAGGACGGGAACGACGTCGAAGTGCGGGATGATGAATTCCGCCGGAACGATGCCGAAACCGGTTTGGGTTTGTGCAAGGCGCAGGCGGGGTATGCGCCGGGCAAGGATCATCGCGCCCGCCGAGCACCCGGCATAGATCGCGCCGCGCGCCCAGGCGCGTTGGGCGGCGTTCCAGGCGCGGCTTCCGTTCATGGTATCGTACAGGTAGCCTGGGTCGCCGCCGGAAAAGTAGATCAGGTCTGCGTTTTCGAGGGCGGGTTCGCATTGGGGGTCGTCTGCCGATTGACGGTCTATGATGCGAAGCGCCTGGGCTTCGGCTCCCAGGGCTTGGAAGTGCAGAATTCCCATGTCTGACCAGCGGTTGATGCTGGCCTCGCCTTCGCGTCCCGCCGCAGTGGGCAGGCAGACGATGCGCGCTTTGCGTCCGTTCAGGTTCAGGCTGGCGAGCAGGCGGCGATCCACCTCCTCCATCACGGGGAGGTATTCGCCGGAACCGACAAGGGCAATCAATCCGTTCATGAGGTATGTGTAGGTTAGGTGGGGAATGCGGTTATCGGGTTGCGAGCAGGGCAGGGGTGATTTTCTTCAAAGCCGCATGGAGAAGGTGGAGGGTGTTCTTCCAATCGTCCATGCGGGCGAGGCTGATGGGGGAGTGAGTGTACCGATGAGGTACGGAGATCGAAACTGTGGGAATGCCCGCCAAAGCGCGCTGGATGGCTCCCGAATCGGTGCCTCCTCCTCCGGGCTGGCGAAATTGATAGGGGATGTTTTCGGCATCGCCCACTGCGCTGAGGAACCGCACCAGTCTTTGGTCATGGAGCGTCGTTCCGTCTGCAATATAAATGGCGGGACCGGAATCAAGTTTTGTGTTGTAGGAGGTGTTCTCGCTGCCATCGTGCATGGGGAGGTCGTTGGCGGGCGTCGAGTCGATGGCGATTGCCATATCGGGGTCGAAATATTGCGCCGCCACTTTCGCGCCGCGCAGTCCAATTTCCTCCTGCACCGTAAACGCCCCGCACAGGTCGAGGTTGGGCGGCGCATGTTTGATCAACTCGATCAGCGTTGCCACGCCAATGCGGTCGTCAATGGCTTTCGACATGATGGACTGACCCACGCGTCGGAATTTTGTGAAGAAACCGGCGCGGTCGCCGATTTTTGCCTTGCCGCCCAGCCCCAGGTCAATGCGCAGAGAGTCCAGCGGAACCTTGCGGGTATATTCGTCGCCCTCCATCAGGTGAACAGGCTTGCCTCCAATCACGCCGGGCGTGTGATCCTTCCCGACAACGACCTGCTTGCCGACCAGATGACGGACATCGATACTGCCGACGGTTTCAAAGCGATAAACGCCCTCGCCATCGTCTGCCACGATCATAAAGCCGACCTCGTCCATGTGCGCGTCCAGCATGATGCGTACACGCTTCTTCCCGCGTCCGCGCCGGATCGCCAGCACGTTGCCCAGCGCATCCACCTTGATCTCATCTGCATGGGGTTCGATCTCTTCCATCACAATTTTGCGCACTTCACCCTCGTCGCCGGAGACCGCGAGAGCGTTGCAAAGTCTTTCCAATAATGTGAGTTGAGGGTTTCCGAATGGAGGCATAATTTTCCTGTATCGAAACTCCAAGAGGCTCCAGCGCGGCTGTGGGCGGGCGCTCTTGGGTGTGCGTTGCGTCATTCCCAAACGATTTTTTCGAGAAAATTCTCTTCGAGAGAGGCGATGAACCCCGCCAGCAAACGCCCGGCGCGCTGCAGATCTTTGACGGACACCATTTCCACCGGTGTGTGCATGTAGCGGAGAGGGAACTCCACCAATGCGGTTGGGATGCCCTCCCTCGTCACCTGCATGGGGTAGGCGTCGGTGCCCGAGTGTCGTGGCGTGACATCTAAAAACCAGGGGATTTCCATTTTGTCGGCGAGTTCCGTCAGTCTCTTGTGCAGAAAGGGATGCATATTCGGTCCCATGCAGATGCCTATGCCTTTTCCCATCGGGTGCGTTTGCCAGCCGTTCGCGCCGGGACCCTTGGCAAAGGTGCCATCCACCGCAACAGCGATATCGGGACGCAGTTGAAAGGCGGACGTGTACGCCCCCAGATAACTCGTCTCTTCCTGGACCGTTGCCACTGCCCACACATCCCAAACATGACTCTTGCCCTGTAACTCTTGCAGGCAAACCGTCAGCGCGGCGATGGAGGCGCGGTTATCCAGTGTGTGACCGGAAATCACCTCTCCCGCCAGTTCCATCGCTTCGTTTGCAAACGAGACCAAGTCGCCCACGCGCACTTTCTTCTTCACCTGGTAGGCGGGCAGTCCGGTATCCACCAGCAGGTGTTTTATGGGGATGACTTCGCTGGACTCCGATTCGGGCAGAAGTTTTGCCGGGGGCATGGCAATCACGCCAGGCAATTCCTCACCGTTTGCATGCACGATTACAGGCGCGCCCGGCAGGACGCGCGCGTCTATACCGCCGACGTTTGTGATGTGGAGAAACCCGTCAACGATTTTGGCGACCATCATGCCGATGGCATCCATGTGCGCGGCAACCATCACGGCGGGGCGTTTTCCCTTGCCGGAGCCTTTCTTGAGCCCCTGCAGGGAGCCAACTCGGCTTAACCCTATCTCGTCCACGAGCGGACGCCATTTTTCTTCGATCCGTTTGGCGACGGGGGTTTCATGCCCCGATATGCCGGATACGGAAATGAGACTTTTGAGGAAAGGAAGGATGTCTGTCATGTTATGGGCTGGGGAACGGCGTGATGGATGCGGTCGGCGTATTCGACGGTGTGACAGGGGTGACGCTCGGCGTGGCGGTAAAGGTCTCCGTTGGGGTGAATGTGGTGGATGGCGTGAATGAAGGCGTAAAGGTGGAGGAAGGGGTGACGCTGAGAGTCGCCGTCCATGTCAAAGTGACGGAGGGGGTAACCGTGGGCGTGAAGGTGTTCGTCGGCGAGGGGGTGACGGTGGGAGTGTCGGAGGGGGTGGCAGTCAGAATGGCAGGACCCGGGCTCGCAGTCGGCGTTTGAAGCGGGTGGGTCGTTGTGACTGCGGCAGTCATCGTAGATGTGGCGGTCGCCAAATCCTCGGGAGCAAGCATGACGGCGAGTCCTCCCAGGCAGTAACATGGAATGGTGGCAAGGATGATGAAGGTTAGGATCAGGCGCCGCCGCGCACGCGGGTTCGATGCTTCAAACATGATGGGTAGATTATAATCCATCGGAATAACCGGACTTGAATTCTCTTTCATCGCCTGCCCATGATTCCCATTCACCTTCGTGTTTCTGGTTTTCTATCGTATCGTAACGCGGCCGAACTCGATTTTACAGCCTTCGACCTTGCCTGCATTTCGGGGCAAAACGGCGCGGGAAAATCGTCCCTGCTCGACGCCATGACATGGTGCCTGTTCGGCGAAGCGCGCGGTAAAGGCGCCGATGTCATCCATTCGAGCGCTGAGGTCAAAGCCGCGGAGGTGACACTAACCTTCCAGCACGAAGGCAACATCTATCGCGTACAGCGCACCCTGCCGCGTAACAAAAGTACCGTGCTGGAATTTCAGATACGTCACGGCGACGAATGGCGTCCGCTGACCGAAAAGACCACACGCGACACCCAGGCGCGCATCGAGCAGACTCTGCGGCTCGACTACGAAACCTTTGTCAATGCGTCGTTTTTTTTGCAGGGTAAAGCCGACCAGTTCACCCAGCAGAATGCCGCCCGGCGCAAAGAGATTTTAAGCGCCATTCTTGGTCTCGATGTTTGGGAGGAATACAAGAACCGCGCCGCCGAACGGCGTAAACTCATCGAGCGCGAAGCCGATGAGATCGAGGGGAGAATAACCGAAATCGACGCGGAACTCCGCGAGGAGAATGCGCGCAGGGCGAGTCTCGCCGAATTGGAGAACAATCTCGACAGATTATCGTCTGTCCGAGCCGCGCAGGAAGCCGTTCTGGAAAATATTCGACGGAATGTCGCGTTGCTGAATGAACAACGAAAATTGGCGTCCAGCTTGTTGACAGGACTCGACCGCTCGCGGGCGGCTCTTGCCGGACTGGAATCCCGCCTGGCTTCGCGGCAGGCGGATCTCGCCTCTTACCTTGATCTGCTCAGCCGCGCTGCCGAGATCGAACGGATGTATGAAAATTGGCGCAGGGTTCGCGGGGAACTGGAACTTTGGGAGCGGACCGCTTCGCGGTTTCGCGATCGTGAACGGGAACGCACACCTCTGCTGGAAAGGGTCGCGGCGGAGAAAGCCAGGCTGGAGGAGGAAAGGCGCAGGTTGCGGCTCGAGGAAGAGGAGCTCGGCAATCAGTCATCCATGATCGAAGAACTGACAAGGAATATGGCGGCGGCAAAGATTGCCTTGAAGGAAGCCGAGGAGAGGATTGCCGGACGGGCGGTGCTCGAATCCAAACGCACGGAGGCGCGTGAGCGGCAGGCGGCATTGAAGGCTGAAAATGCCGCGCTGAAAACCGAAATGAACCGACTCAGGGAACGAATTGACGCGCTTCGGTCTGCGGTGGGCGCGACTTGCCCGTTATGCGGTCAGGAATTGAGCGAGACGCATCGCGCTTCCACCCTGGCGCGGTTGGAATTCGAAGGCGGGAAGATGGGCGATACCTATCGCGCCAACCTGGACGAGGCGAAATCGCTGGCGGAAGAGGTCGTGAGTTACGAGTTGCAAATTGCCGGATTGTCCTCTGCCGAGACCGACCGCATCCGGCTTGCCGGTGAGGTTTCACAACTTGCCGAGCGTCTGGAACGCCTGCGCTTGCTTGCTCAGGATTGGAACGACAAAGGCAGAAGACGTTTGCGGGAGGTTGAAGAGGCACTGGAAAACGGTCTCTACGCCGCGGAAGCGCAGGAACAATTGGCGAAACTGAATCGGGAATTAACCGAGCTCGGTTACGATGCGGTTGCCCACGACAAGGCGCGGGAAGAGGAAGCCGCTCTGCGCCCCATGGAAGAGGAATACGGCAGTCTCACGTCTGCCAGGGAGGCAAGCAGGCAGATCGAAGACGAAATCGCGAGCCTGCGGGATGAATATGAAAAACGCAGGGCAGAAATTGCCACACAGCAAAACGAATACGATGCCGCCCTTTCGGCGTTGAAAGAAGCGGAAACCAACGCTCCGAATCTCGAGGACGCAGAGCGTGAACTCTTCCGGTTGCGCGAGGAGGAAAACAAAGTCCGAAGCGAATTGGGCGGCGCGAAACAACGCGTGGAGATTCTCGAGGCGCTGCGCGTCAGGAAAACCAAACTCCAGAAGGAACGCGAAGGCTTTCTGCTGCAGAGCGCACGTTATCGCGCGCTGGAGCGTGCCTTCGGAAAGGATGGCGTCCCGGCGTTGTTGATCGAGCAGGCGCTTCCGCAGATCGAAGAGAAGGCAAATGATTTGCTGGATCGTTTGAGCGGCGGAGGGATGTCCATCCGTTTTGTTACGCAGACGGGGTATAAAGACAAAAAGCGCGCAGACATGAAAGAGACCCTCGAAATCCAAATCGGCGATGCGGCGGGTGTCCGCAGTTATGAAATGTATTCCGGCGGCGAGGCGTTCCGGGTCAATTTTGCGTTGCGGCTGGCGCTTTCCGAAATTCTCGCCCGGCGCAAGGGTGCGCGGCTGCAAACGCTGGTCATTGACGAGGGATTCGGTTCACAGGATGCGCAGGGACGTCAACGGTTGATCGAAGCCGTCAATCTTGTCAAAAGCGATTTTGCCAAGATACTTGTCGTTACACATCTCGATGACCTCAAAGACGCCTTCCCGACCCGCATCGAGGTCGAAAAAACCGAGGCTGGTTCGATGATCCGCGTAGTTTAACGCCCGATTGGATTCGATGTGTTTTTACGCCGATGGTTTTGCTCCCGTGTCTCCAAGTGCCACAACGCGCGTCTGAACCATGCTGTGCAACCGTTAGGCGCATTCACACTGGAATTTCAATTGCCGGTTTTCAAGGAAAAATGACGGAAAACAATCAGTCAATTCCTGGTTGGGCAGCGGTATCCATCGTTATGGGTATCGCCGCGATTGTGTTGATCGCCATTGCTCTTCCCGCTCTCGTCTCGCCGCCGAATCCTCAGCCGGCGCCGACCGTTTGGCAGATGACCTCCATGCCGACAGAAATCTTCCGCTTGTACCAGCCGGAGATTTTGCCGCCTCCCACCAATACGCCGCCTCCCACGCGGACGGCAACGGCTGTGCCCACCAATACGCCTTTTCCCACGCGGACGCCGTTTATCCTGCCTACCCTCGCGTTTGACAGTCCGTTATTGCTCCTGCCCGATCTTACTGTATCCGGCATCGGCAGTCCGATTTGTGTGCCCGATCGCGAAGGCACGGTTTTGGAAATTGGCATTTTCATTCGGAACATCGGGCAAGCCGGCACGCGGAATTTGGGTTCGTTTGATGTGGACATATTCCTGCTTATGGGTCAACAGCGATACGGCTTGGATGAATGGGCTGAAAAATTTAACGGCGTGGTCGGCGTTTCTCCTCTGGAAATTTTTACGCTCGATGCCGGTCAGGATGTCAAACTGGTGGCGGTGATCGATTTGAAGGGCAATAAAAGTTTCGGCATTCAAGTAATCGTCAATGCGGGCGATGACCCCATGCGTGAAGCGGATATGTCCAATAATACGCTAACGGAATATTTTTCCGCGGCTTGTTATTAATCCCTTGCACGGGGATGAGCCCCCGTGCTATATCTACAAGCCATCTCAAAAATGTCACCCTGAGCGCAGCGAAGGGTCTCTATGACCAAAAATAAGAGACTCTTCGGTCGCAACAACCGTTCCCTCAGCGTGACATGGTATTTTTGAGACAAGTTCTACAAACACGGCTGCCCTATAGGGTACTTCGCTAAAGCCGACTCGGAGAAAACATGCCCTATTGGAAACTCTACTATCACTTTGTTTGGGCAACCAGGAATCGCTTGCCTTTGATCGACTCGATTCTCGAGCCTGAGTTGTATCGCGCCATTGCGGCGAAGGCTCAGGATATGGGCGGATTTGTCCACGCCATGGGGGGGATGGAAGACCATGTGCATCTTGCCGTTTCCATTCCGCCGAAACTCGCACTTGCAAAATTTATCGGCGACGTGAAAGGGAGCAGTTCGCATTTTGTCAATCACGTCATCAAGCCCGATTTCGGGTTTTACTGGCAGGATGAATACGGAGTATTATCTTTTGGCGAGAGAAATCTTGTTTCGGTGGTACGATATGTTCACAATCAGAAACGGCACCACACCGAAGGGACGTTGATTGCGGCGATGGAGCGGATGGATGAGGCGTAGGTTGCGCGGACGTGGTTGGTTGCTCGACATGCCCGCCTGACGATGTCCGCACGGTGATAAACCACCGTGCTATTCATACAAACCCCGCTAAAGCGGACTGGGCGCGGGCGAGGCGGCTTCAGTCGCCTTCGTAGGTGTAGCCCGACGGTTCATCGTCGAGCGGGTTTGCAGAGTAGAATCAGCCTGTCGAAGCAGGCAAATGCCAGAACAAAGCGCCTTTGCTGAAAATATATTCCGTCCATTGGGCATGATCCACGCCTGATCCCCGCACGGGGATGAACCCCCGTGCTGCACACACAAACCCCGCTAAAGCGGACTATCCCGCCTCGGTGGGACTTTGTACGAATAGCCCGACGGTTTATCGTTGGGCGAGGCCGCAGGGTAGAAGCGGTCTATCGAAACAGGAAAATGCCAAAGCGTAGGGCACCTCTCCTGAAAGATTACTCTGTCCATTGGGCATGATCCGCGCCTTATCCCCGCACGGGGATGAACCCCCGTGCTACACAAACAAACCCCGCTAAAGCGGACTAGGCGGCTTGAGCCGCCTTCGTACGAATAGCCCGACGGTTCATCGTCGGGTGGGTGAAATCGGGTAATCCTCATTTGCGCGGGCAGCGGGATGTGCGCCATTGTGCCCTGAAAGGGTGCGAAATGGTATGGATGGCAGAATAAAGGGCGCTTCGTATTGTATAATCACCTTGGCACCCATCTCAAGA
>JACAET010000052.1 GCA_013388685.1 Chloroflexota bacterium
ATGCGGTCCTTCTACGGCTGGCATTGTTCATCGGAATCGGAGTTGCCGGCATCACCCTCTTCAGAAACATCGGCGCGCCCGTCATTGCCTTCGCCGAGATTGCCCTGCTGATCGAAGCCATCGTCCTGTTCGCCCTTCTGAGCCGCCGCCTGCATGCACCCCTTGACGTGTGGCGGGCAGTCGGTAAGGGCGTTGGCGCAAGCCTGATCGGAGGCGCGGCAGCCTACGGCTTGGCAGTGATCGTGCCCGGGTCTGCGGTCTTGACCGCTTTACTCGGAATGGCGGTCGGAGGATTGATCGTCATTCCGGTCATCTGGTCCGAGATTAAACTGCTCTTAAAACTGTAAAAAAGAGGACTGATATAATACCGCCCATGATTCACAACAGCAACAACTCTGAAAGTACACAACCGAACAAAGCGATCAAAAAACCGAAACGCGCCCGCGTTTTCCTGCTCAACGCATTCAGTCTGATGATCCTGCTTGCCTTGGGAGTGTTGGGAGGCTACCAATCGGCGCTTTCGACTCGCCGCAATGCGGAAAAAGCCGCCTTGATGGAAAAACTGGGCGAGCAATTCCAGTATGCGCTGGTGGACAAGGAATTCGGTCGTTACGAAATCGCCAAACAACGCCTGGAATTCATCATCGAAAAAGACCCCTCCTTTCCCGGCGCACAGGAAGCGCTGACCGAAGTCCTGGTGCAGATCAACCTTCAGGGGAGCTACGTCCCGCCCACCGCGACGGTGGCGACGCCCTCCCCCACTGCCGCACCCGACTTCAAAGGCACAGAAGAAGCGTACACCCGCGCCCAACAACTCATCGCCGCGCAGGACTGGTCCGCCGCGCTCGGTGCGCTCGACGCGCTGCGAAAACTCGACCCCAACTACAAGACGCCGCAGGTGGACAGTATGTATTACTTCGCCCTGCGGAACAACGGATATCAACTCATCACACAGCAAGGCAACCTGGAGGGCGGCATTTATTACCTGACGCTCGCCGAACGCTTCGGCACGCTGGATTCCAACGCGCTTGGGGTTCGCGAAGGGGCGCGATATTACATTCTTGGCGCATCCTTCTGGGAACTGGACTGGGCAAAGACCCTGGAATATTTCAGTCAGGTGTATACCGGCTGGCCCGGCATGTGGGACGGCACACTGACCGCATCCGAACGATACCGCCTTGCCTCCATGCGGTACGGAGATCAATTGTTTGCCCGGGAAAGATACTGCGATGCCCTGGTCCAATACGACAACGCCGCCAGGATCGGTCCTTTGGATGAAACCGCAGGCAAAAATTATACGGACGCCCTGTTCGCCTGTTACCCGCCGACGGCAACACCCGATCCATTGTTATTCACACCAACGCCCGACATCCTGCTCACACCGACCGATACACCTGCAATTCCTCCTAGCGACACACCCGCTCCATGACCACTCCTCCCGCCTGGGCGCTGGCGCTTACCTATTGGCTGCATCTGCTCGCCACCGTCGCGTGGGTCGGCGCCGTCACAGCCACATCCATCCTCTTTCTGCCAGCCGCCAAACAGGCGCTCAAACCGACAGACCACCTCGCCCTCATCGAAGCCATGCAACGGCGTCTTGAACCCATCGCCTGGTTCTGCATGAGCCTGCTCCTGCTGACGGGCCTGTTCCAGATGAGCGTCAACCCGCATTACGACGGCTTCGTCTCGCTCAGCACACAATGGTCGCTGGCAATTCTCATCAAACATATCCTGGGCGTCTTCATGGTCGTCGCCAGCGCCATCCAAACCTGGGAGGTCGTCCCCTCCATCCGCCGCCTGCTTCTCAAAAAGGAAACCGCAGACCCCGCTGAAGTCCTGCGGCTTCAAAAACGAGAGACGAACCTCCTGCGCATCAATTTCGGACTTTCCATCTTGATTCTACTTGCCACGGCATTCGCCCGCGCCGCCTGACCGCGTAACGGACGCTTTCTCCTCCCGAAAACGCGCAGCGGACGCTAGAGAGCGTCCGCTGCATCAAACAGCCGTCTCGTTTCTACGGGACGGCTGTTTCTGTTTCTACAAACGAATCAACTCTGACGCCGGCACCCCCGTCAGGTCGTATGCCATCGCCCCCGTGATCCGTACGGGAACAATCTCACCCATCTTCGTCTTCCCCTCGACAAACACCAGCCCGTCAATCTCTGGCGCATCACGGTAGGAGCGCCCGATGGCTATGCCCTTATCGTGTCCTTCGATCAACACGTCCAGCGTCTTACCGACAAACGATTGATTGACCTGCAGGGAAATACCCTGCTGGAGTTCCATCAGGCGAGCATAACGTTCCGCCTTCACCTCCGCCGGCACCGGGTCTCCGAGCGGCTCGCTGGCAGTGCCCGGTTCGAACGAAAATTGAAACGCCCCCACGCGGTCGAAGCGAATGTCCTTCACAAAATCGTACAACGCCTGAAACTCCTCCTCCGTCTCGCCGGAATAACCGACGATAAACGTCGTGCGGATGGCCAGGTTGCGAATGCGCGAGCGCATTTTCTCGAGCGTTTGATACACCCAGTCAACGTTCGAGGGGCGGCGCATACGATAGAGCGTCTTGGGATGGGCGTGTTGAAGCGGCATGTCCAGGTAGGGCAGCACCTGCCGGCTCGAAGCCATCACGTCAATCAGGCGGTCGGTTACATAGCCGGGATAAGCGTACATGACGCGAATCCAATCCAGGTCTGGCACGGCAGCGGTCAGGCGTTCCAAAAGAATCGCCAGCCCATCCTTCATTCCCAAATCATGACCATAATCCGTTGTATCCTGCGCAATCAGGATGAGTTCGCGCACGCCCCTATCGCGCAACCGTCGCGCCTCGTCCAAAATGGACTCGATGGGGCGCGAAACGGCTGTCCCTTTGATCAACGGGATGGCGCAGAACGCGCACGGGCGTCGGCAGCCATCCGCCACCTTGAGGTAAGCGCTCGCCCCCGCCACCGACACGCGCATGGCATTCTGCTCGTCAGTGCCGACGGTTTTCGCCTCGTCGGGCAGGTGATAGAGCGGCACGGGATACGGACCCTTGCGGAGCTCGCGCACCACTTGCACGATGTCCATCCAGCGGCGCGTACCAAGAACGCCGTCCACGCCGGGCACTTTCTCCGCGACTTCGGCACCGTAACGCTGAGTCAGGCACCCCGCCGCAATCAGGATTTGATTCCGTTTCTTTCCATCCGCCAGTTCGCGCAGAACGCGCAAAGACTCCTCTTTGGCAGGCCCGATAAAGCCGCAGGTATTCACAATTAACACCTGGGCGCGCGAAGGCTCATCTACGGCGCGGTAGCCGTCACGGAGGAGCAGTTGCGCCATCGAATCGGAGTCTACGGTGTTTTTGGCACAGCCTAATGAAACGAGATGAAATGTATTCTTTGTCACTGATCAGATTCCTTTTGACATACCGAGCGCCCGCCCTCTCGCTGCCCTTCGGTACGATACTATCCCGTCATCCTTGACCGCTTGCACAAGTCCGCCGACGCTTGAGAACGTCTCGTACGAGGGGCGTAGGGTGCACTCTCGGGTGCACCTCTACAAGAGATTCATTGCAAAAAACATGACCGGAAATACTAGGGCACCGGCGTTCGGGTGGGGACGGGCGTTTGCGAGACGACGGGAGTATTCGTCGGGCGCAAAGTAGGAGAAGGGGTTGGCGTATTGACGGGCGTCGAGGATGGAAGCGCCGTGGGTGTGACAATCTCGTTTGCACGGTAGATGTTGTTCACGACCTGACCGAACGCTCCCATCAAGCCAAGATCGCGCCCATTATAAGCAATGCGAATGGCGGCGCCGCTTCCCGCCAGAACTTCGACTTGCTCTTCCGCCTCGTACAGGTAGGCGTTTCCGGGAACGACTCGGCCATCGAAAACCACTTTTCCATCCGCAATCACGCGCGCATATGTTCGCTCGACGGCAATGAGATTCACCTGCACCCTGATATTGACGTTGATGGTGGGAATAATAATCGTAGGTGTTGCCTCGTCTGCAAATGCCTCCACCGGCGGGAAGGTGGCGGTCGCCGTGAACGGGGACAAATCGGGCGACGCCAGCAATACATCGGATATGGACGGCGCAGTCGGCTGAACCTCCCTGAGACTTTGCAGAATCAATACCCGATTGATGCCCCAGAAGACAAAACCAACCAGCAAAACCGCCATTCCAATACCAAAGATCATGTCGCCTGCGATCAAACTGCGTAAGGCGGGCAGATTTGCCGCAATGGACTGCCCCGGCTTTGGGGTGGGTCGCTGAGGATTTCGTTCGCGATGACTTGCCTGTAAAGCATCGGCATAACGAAGCAGGATACTGTCTACATCCATATCGAGAAAGAAGGCGTAGTTCGACAGCATGCCGCGCGTCTGCACCGGGGAGGGAAGTTTGTGCATGGCGCCCTGTTCAAGCGCTTCGAGATAATGCGCCTTGACCTTCGTGTTGCGCTCCACTTCTTCGAGATGAAGACTCAAGTTCTCGCGGCGTTCACGGAGTTGTGCGCCAATCTCTTTGAAGATTTGAGCGGAGGTTTGAACGCTTTCGGGTTGCGGGTTTGCAGGCTGCGACGGTTCCAGCGTGGAAGGCTCTTTGCCGGTTTGCGGTTGAGGCGCTTCGACGTTCAAGGGAGAGCCATTGATTTCCACATGCGCTTCTCCGCGCTTGCTGCGAGCCGAAAGTACCGAACCGATTCTGTCCAGCCATGTCTGCCAGAGACCATCGGAGACATTGACTGGCAAAGCCTCCTCTGGTTTCTCTTCTTGGTCAAAAATAGGTTCGGTCTGCGTAGGCGGCACTTCTGCAACCTCGGACCGGGTTTCAACGACCGGCGCCGTTTCGATTTTGTTTCGTTTACGAGACGTTTTCTTCGGCGACGTTTCAACGGAGGTTTCTACTCTTGTCCGCGTGCGGCGTTTGGATCGCGCAGGAGGCGGCTCGAGGGTGGATTCGGATTCCTGGGCGGAATCCCCCAACGGCGGGGAAGGAGGCGGCTGTTGCAAAGACACATCCGCTGACAGAGTTGAAGGAACCTGTTGAGCGGATACATCCGCCGGCCCAAGAATTTCCTCTGTCGTGTGTTGTGAGGCGCGCGCCGCTTCCAACAGCCGGTCAAGGTCGAGACCAAGGTATACCGCGTAGTTGCGCAGATAGCCGCGCGCCTGCACCGGGGAAGGCATGACGGAGAGATCGTCCTCCTCCAGCGCCTTCAGGTAGGCGACGCGGATGCGGGTCGCCTCGAATGCCTGTTCGAGGGTGAGATGTCGTTCTTCGCGCGCGGCTTTGAGACGTTGACCGATGGTTGGCATTAGGACAAACAAAACATCACCAGCCCCCCATCGAACGGGAATGAACTGGTGATGTCATGAGCGGCAGGGATGAGTCAGGCTTCGGGAGCGGCTTCGGCGGGCGCTTCCGCTTCGGGCGCGGGTGTGGCGGTCTCTGCCTGTGTGGTTTCTTCGAACGCCTCGCCCTCGCGGTAAACAATCACTTTGACCTCGGGGACAAGGTCCATCGTCAGGCGGACGCGGGCGGCGAATTCGCCCAGGTTGCGAATCGGCTGCATGTCAACCTGTTGTTTTTTGATTTCGTAACGCGTCTTTTCGGCAATGGCGGTGGCGACATCCTGGGTGGTGATGGAGCCGTAAAGTTTGCCCGTCTCACCGGCTTTTGCGCTGAAGGTCACAGTAATACCGTTGATCTGTTCCGCCAGCCCTTTGAGTTCGGAGTTGAGTTCGGCGCGGCGAATTTCGGCTTGTTTGCGGACTTTTTCAGCCTGTTTGAGCGCCCCTGCGGTGGCGAGGACGGCGAAGCCCTGTGGGATGAGGAAATTGCGCCCGTAGCCGTCGGCGACTTTTTTGATATCGCCCGCGCGCCCCAGTTTGTAAACGTCTTTGAGAAGCATAACTTTCATGGTTCAAGCCCTTTCTGGCAATTTTTTTCGAGCGAAGGGTACTACGCTCGGCGGGGTATTTTACCATGATTCATTAAATTGAAAGTCGAACGACCACCATCGGCAACGTTTAACCTTCGACGTTTGACCTTTGACGCTTAACGTTTGACGCCAGACGTTTTTTCCAGCAGATCCATATAGGCGCCTTCGAGCAGATCGCTTCTTTCCACGCCGAGGCTTGCCATCAACCCTTCGGCGATTGCCTGCCCCTCAACCTCCCCCTGTCCCTCGTGCAGAACGACTTCCAATTCCATGAAATGACCCAAACCTTGCACGTCGTCCAAATGCACGCGCGTCTGCCCAACGAGGTAGAGGCGGCGCGTCTTCTTTACCACGCCGCGAACGCCATAGGCGAGATCGAGCACGCGTTGGAGGTTTTCGGGATCGGAGATTTGCGCCATGTGATAGTCGGAGCGTTTTGGTCCCTGCTGATCGGGGCGGGTGTAATAGATGAGTTGCCCGTGATGGGGTGAAATGATGCGCAGTTTGAGCCTTCCCGTTGGGACGTGGAAGAAGATGTCCTCTTGCGGGATGATTTCCACCGGTGTGCGGCTGAGCGATTCTGCGCGGGCTTGGATCTCTGCCAGGTTCCGTATGCGGGCTTTGATTTCGATGTTGACAGGCATGGATGGCGATTCCTTTGTTTGTATGGATTGATCGAAAGAGTCTTACATATGCCACGTAGTATAAACGAGAACGATAACATGGACTCGTCATGTCCGATTATGAAAATGCAATTCTCTTTCCAAGGTTGTTAGCTAACAAGCCTGAAAAGAAAAAGCCTTGCAGTTACTGATATAGTAGCGGCAACAAATTCTTCAAAAAAGGAGTTTCTATATCATGTTCAATCGTAGCTCATCCAAAATGTTCGTTGTCGTTCTGCTGGCGCTGGTCTTTGCCACTGCGGCTTTTGCCTTTGCGGCGACCAACACCGTCCCTGGCACCTATGCCGGTGAAGGCGCAGGCACCGTCAGCGGGTACACTGTGACCAATGTGGTGTACAACCTGAATGCCACCAACGCCTCCAACATTGACAGTGTCTCATTCACCTTGAACGCCGCCGCATCCACCGTGAAAGTTCGCCTGGTGACCACTGGCTCGTTCTACAACTGCACCAACACATCCGGCTTCAACTGGAACTGCAACACCACCTCCCCCCAGGCGACCGTTGCCGCGGCGGATGAACTGCGGGTGATCGCCTCCGAGTAAACCGTGCGGGATCATTCCCTTTCCCATCAAGAACCTGCAGATGCAACGGGGGCTGCAGGTTCTTTTTGCAGATAGAATTCCCACAAAAATGACCGTTGACAAACGATTTTCTCCGAGCCTGGCAACTGCCTTCTGGCTGGTTACAATGACAACCTTGTGGCTTGCCTTTGCTCCGGTTCGAGCAGGCGGCATGGCATCCTATGTCATTGTGATTGGCAACAGCATGGAGCCGGGCTTTCACCTGGGCGATCTGATTATTACACACGAAGAATCAGTCTACCGGATCGGAGACGCGGTGGTCTATCGCAACCGCGAATTGGAAAACTTCGTCTTTCACCGCATCATCGCCGAAGAAAAGGGACGCTTCACCCTGAAGGGCGACAACAATTCGTGGACCGATACCTATCAACCCGCATCGGAGGAAATCATCGGAAAGTTATGGTTGCATATTCCCAACGGCGGGAGGGTCATCCAGGCGATTCGTCAGCCTGCGGTCATGGCGGTGTTGGCGGGCGCGCTGGGCGGCTTGCTGGCGCTGGGATTTTTCTCTGCGAATACAAAAGGCAGGAAGCAAATGAACAAAGACTTGTTTTCCTCGATCAAACAAAGGATGCCCGGTGCATTTCGCACCACGCCGACAAATTCACCGTCTTCCCAACAGGGCGGCTTTCTTGAAACGATATTGTTCGCGCTGGGATTGATTGCTTTTTCATCTTTGATACTCGGAATCATCTCTTTTTCCCGACCGGCAACCCGCTCGGTGCGCGATGATATCGGATACGACCAGTTGGGATTTTTCGCCTACACCGCCTCCGCTCCAGACGGCATTTACGACGCGAACGCCGTCAAAAGCGGCGACCCTGTTTTCACCAAATCGGTCTGCGCGGTGGATATGGCATTTCAATACACGCTTGTCGCGGCGCAGGCAGAAAATATTACGGGCTCTTATCAGTTGACTGCCGTTCTTGTAGAGCCGACCAGCGGCTGGCAAAGGACCGTTCCCCTGCAGGATAAGACCTCCTTTAGCGGCAACGCCTTCGGCGCCACCGCAAAACTCGATTTCTGCCAAATGGAAAAGCTCGCCCAAGCCATGGAGCAAAGCACGGATTTTCACCTCGGTTCATACCTGCTGACCATTTCCCCCAATATCCGGGTTAGCGGTGAAATTGCCGGGCGTCCACTGGATGATACCTTCAATTCGTCGCTCGTATTTCGATATGACCGCGTGCATTTCTACCTGCTGAAAGACGAGGAACTGGGCGAAAACCTCCTGAACGTCAGCAGGCATGGCACGCTGGGTGGAGAGCGGTTGGAGGCAAATACTCTGCGCATCCTGGGTGGGGATGTTGCCATCCCCGCGCTGAGGATCATTTCAGTGCTGGGGTTGGTCATTTCGCTGGGCGGGCTGACATTCCTGGCATGGAAGTTACAAGGTCTCGCGCAAGCCGATCCGCTCCAATTCATTCGGGTTCGCTACGGCTCGCACATCATCGAAGTAGAGAAGGGCAATCTACCAGGCACAACCCCTGTTGTGGATGTCGCATCCATTGAGGATTTGGGCAGGCTGGCAGAACGTTTCCAGACGGTGATTTTGCACACAGAGAGCGGGGATTCGCATGCGTATTATGTACAGGGCGCGGGGAACCTCTATCGGTTTGCGATGAATCTGCAGAAAACCGGATCAACCGTCCCTGAGACAGAAGCGGAGGGCAAAGCATGATGAGAAAGTTCATCCCCCGTCTTTTTGTCGTCTTCTTGATTGCGCTCATCCTCACAGGCGCGCTTTCGGCATTTTCCGCCACGAATGTCGTTCCCAACGTCCGTCTCGGTCAACAAATTCAAGCGGTCACGGCAAACACGCTCAAACCCGTCGAATGCTCGGCGCTGAACTTGACAACCATTGTGGTTTGCAGCGGGGGTAATTGCGACGGTACGAGAGCGAGTGAATTGATTTTGGGCACTGCGGCAGGTGAAAGAATCAGGGGACGCGGCGGTCGGGACTGCATCGTCGGCGGAGGCGGCGACGACAACCTGGTGGGAAACAACTCACAGGATGTGTGCATTGGCGGACCGGGCAACGACACGTTCCTTACCTGCGAAACGCAGATTCAATAACGAATGCGCGTATCGTCCCCAAGGTCCGGAATTCGACTCGAACTTTCATCTACCTTTGGAGGTTTTATCTACGCTCAATCCACCTTCAAAAACCCAAACAGACGCCACACGCTCTGCATCATTTTGTGTCCAAAATCGGGATCAAGGAATTGATTCGGGCAAGACCCTGGAATGACCACAATGCCGTTGGCTTTGCACAACGCCACCGCCTCCGGCGAAACGCTGGTGATGCCCGCCGCCAGCCCGGGCTTGGTGCCCATCATGCAGTGCATCCAAACATGCTTGATTCCAAGCTCCACGCACTGTTGGACGATTTGATCCGTCACTCTGGGATTGGCGAGGATAAAAACCGCCTCGGGCTTCTCGGGGATGGATTTCAAATCGGGGTAGCACGGCGCGCCGTCAAAGGTCGAAATGCGTGGATTGACCGGAAACACGCGATACCCGTTCCTTTTGAAATTGTTGTACGCCAGGTTGCACCCCGTTTCGCGCTGATCGGAAACGCCCACCACGGCGATTTTCT
This sequence comes from Chloroflexota bacterium, assembly GCA_013388685.1. Taxonomy (GTDB): domain Bacteria; phylum Chloroflexota; class Anaerolineae; order Anaerolineales; family Villigracilaceae; genus Defluviilinea. Next base: position 9,792 of record JACAET010000052.1, read on the forward strand.
TCTGTGCCAGAAAATCCTGCACCATTGAATCGAGTTTTGCCATTGTAGTTTCCTGTCGCGTTCGAAACCGCGACAATTTATTATACGGGGGCGCACGAAAAAGTTCACCTGCCTTTCGGCTGAAATGCCGATTACAAACATCCTCGCTTGAAATCAACGTCTTCACAGGCTATACTCGCCGTATGGACACTCTCAACGAACAAAAACTGGCGCATCTCATCCGTTCCACCCGCATTGCCGCGCTCGCCACACTGCACAACGGCGTTCCAAACCTTGCCATGGTTGCGGTGGCTGTGGAAGACGACTTCTCCGCGTTTTACATCCACGTCAGCCGCCTGGGCAGGCACACGCGGGATATGGAAACCGACTCACGCATCAGCCTGCTTCTCATGGAAACTGACGATAACCGCCCCGACCCGCAGACTTTGGCTCGCCTCTCCCTCAACGGGACGGCTGATCCCGTTCCCCGAACCGATCCACACTACGAGCGGATTCGGGGACTCTATCTTGCGCGCTTTCCGGAAGCAGGGCAGTTCTTCGGTCTGGGGGATTTCAATCTATGGCAGATTCGCCCCCGGGAGGGGAGATTCGTGGCAGGGTTTGCGCAAGCATATCACATCCTGCCGGAAACTCTGGCAAAAATATCTGCCCGCTAAAATTTCTCTGCCACATATTCGCCCCACACTCCTCTCAAGGTATTGCAAATCTCCCCGAGCGTGATGTCGTTTTCCACACACTCGATGAAGAGGGGCATCAGGGTTTCGGCACCTTTGGCGGCATCTGCCACCCTGCTCAACAGTTCGGCTACACGCTTCTTATTGCGTGAATTTCGCAACTCACGCAATCTTTCCTTCTGCATCCATTCAATCGCCGGGTCAACGCTCAGGCGCTCCAGCGTAATCTCTTCGTTCACCTGAAATTGATTAACACCCACCACCACCTGCTCCCCTCGTTCAATCGCCTGCTGCGCGGCGTAGGCAGCGTTTTGGATTTCGTTCTGCATGAAGCCGCGCTCGATGGCGGTCAATGCGCCGCCCATCTCGTCAATTTTGGCGATGTAGTCCCCGGCGCGCTGCTCGATTTCATCGGTGAGATACTCGATCAGGTACGATCCCGCCAGTGGATCCACCGAATCAGCCACGCCCGATTCGTAGGCGATGATTTGCTGCGTGCGCAACGCCACGCGCACCGATTTCTCGGTCGGCAGCCAAAGCGCCTCATCCATCGAATTGGTGTGTAAACTCTGCGTCCCGCCCAATACCGCCGATAAAGCCTGCAGTGTGACGCGCACCACGTTATTTTCGGGCTGTTGGGCGGTGAGGGTCGAACCTGCGGTCTGCGTGTGGAAACGCAATTGCCACGATGACGGCTTCTGCGCCTTGAAGCGTTCGCGCATGATCTTCGCCCACAACCTGCGCGCGGCGCGGAATTTCGCCACCTCTTCTAAAAAGTTGTTGTGCGCGTTGAAGAAGAACGAGAGTTGACCCGCAAAATCGTCCACGTTCAAGCCCGCCCGCAATGCGGCTTCCACGTAGGCGATGCCGTTTGCCAGCGTAAACGCAACTTCCTGCACGGACGTGGAACCCGCCTCGCGAATGTGGTAACCCGAAATGGAAATGGTATTCCAGTTGGGAACTTCCTTTGCGCAAAACGAGAAGATATCGGTGATGAGGCGCATGGAAGGCAAGGGCGGAAAGATGTAGGTGCCGCGCGCCACGTACTCCTTGAGGATGTCGTTCTGGATCGTGCCGCGCAATTGCTTCAAGTCCACGCCCTGGCGCTTCGCCACCGCGATATACATCGCCAGCAAAATGCCTGCGGGCGCGTTGATGGTCATCGAAGTCGAGACCTTGTCGAGGGGAATCTGGTCGAACAACTGCTCCATGTCGCGAAGGGACGAGATCGAGACGCCCACCTTACCCACCTCCCCCGCCGCAATCGGATCGTCTGCATCATAGCCGATTTGGGTCGGGAGGTCGAAAGCGACGCTCAAGCCCGTTTGACCCTGTGCCAGCAGGTAGCGGTAGCGCCGGTTGGATTCCTCCGCCGTGGAAAAACCCGCATACTGCCGCATCGTCCAAAATCGCGACCGATACATCGTCGGCTGGACTCCGCGTGTATAGGGATACTCGCCCGGAAAACCCGATTTTTCCAGATACCCCTGCTCACCAGGCACAACCGAATCGAAGGGCATCGCCACCCGCGGAATTTCGATCCCTGCCGAGGTCTCGAATCGTTCCTTCCGCTCCTTGAATTTTTCCAACGACTTCTTGAGCGTGGATTCTTTCCACTTTTTATATTGATCCTGAAGTGTCACAGTTCACCGCCAGATGTCACAAAGCGCCGGGCAGGGAAACAGATACGAACGCCGCACCCTTGCGCGCACTTTGCGGTTAAGAGATTTTCTTCGAGTATAAATCCAACCCCAAAATCCTTGTAGGATACATGACACCTTCGCGGGAAGAGAAAAATCCCCATCTGCGTGTTCGACGTCAACCGCCGGAAACAATCCATGCTAAACTTAAGCTCATGGAAATCTGCTACCTGCTTGCCTTTCCCGATTCGGCGGAGAGAAAGCCCCAGCCGGTGGAACAGTTCAAAGGGTTGAAAGACGCGCCCTACTTCCAGCCGATTGACATAGACCTGGTCACCGTCGGCATCGAAACCCTCGTCGTCGAGGGATATGCCGTCGCGGTCACGCGTCAACGCTACGACGACGTCGTCCAGATGATCGAATGTCACTATGAAATGGACGACCCGTTTGCCTTCTCCGCCCTGCACGACAGGACAAAGATCGCGCAAGTTCTTCAATCGCGATACATTCCCGAAACCTGCCGGCAAAACGGGCTGTTCGAGGAGTACACCATCCTGCTCGTCAATGAAGCCAAACCCACTCCCGACAAATGGATCGAAAAAAACGCCCTGCGCATCTCCCGTTTCATCCGCTCGCAGCGCGAAACGCTCGACAAAACGGAAATCGAGGAAATTCTTCACTCCCGCGCCCGTTACTCCGCCAGCGAACTGACGCTTGTGGATTGGGAGGGCGCCGTCATCATCGCCCCCAATGCCGACTATCAATCCGACATCGTCTTGTTCAAGATCGGCAATTATCAACTGCTCCGCTACCGCATGTTGGACCGCTCCATCGAGGAACTGCTCGATACGATCAACGAATCCTTCTTCCAAAATAAGCGCCGTCCGCGCGCCACGCGCGGCATGATCCGCCGCATCGCTGAGCACAAACTCGAAGTCATGCTCGATTTCGAGCGCGCCGAACAAAGCCTGCTCTTCATCGGGGATTGGTACACCACCAAACTGTACGAGATCATCCACAGAGAGTTCTATCTCAAAGACTGGAAGGAAAGCGTCAAGACCAAACTCGACAACCTCGAACACATCGTGCAAACCATCAAAGACAATCTCGCCGTCTCCTGGGAAAACCTGATGGACCGTGTTCAACTGGCGTTGTGGATTTTGCTCCTTCTGGGCTATCTCTACCTGTACCTGCTGGATGCCGGGTGGATTATCCTTCCGAAACGATAGGGAACATCTGCATGCCGCGCCGAAATCTTCTGCCTGCAACGTTTGCGCTTCTTTTCTGCACCTTAGCCTGCCGCGCCGCCACAAAGCTCATCCTCCCCGACACCCCCACCCCCCAACTCCCGCCGACCTACACCGCCCCACCCGCGCAGACCAACACCCCCGATGCGTTCACGCCCGCGCCCGCCATCGAAGACGAGAGCATCACTGATCCGCCTGAGAGAGGAAATTTTCAGCCGCACCTGCTTATCCTTTCCCCAATAATATGACCGAGATCAAACGCCCCATCCCCGAATCCTATTGGGTCAAGCCGGACCGCCTGCTCGCAGGCGAATATCCGGGTCAGTATTCCGCCGAATCCACGCGTCGGCGTATCGCCGCATTTCTCGAGGCAGGCTTCGACACCTTCATTGACCTGACCAAACCCAACGAAACCATACCGTATCATGGGATCTTGCTGGAGGAAGCGGAGATTTATTCCGTCCCTGTGGCATGGCACAACTTCCCCATCGGCGACTTGGGACTTCCTACGCTCGAAACGATGAAAACCATTCTGGATGCGATTGACGCCGCCCTCCAACAGCGAAGAAAGATCTACCTGCACTGCTGGGGCGGCATCGGTCGAACCGGCACAACAGTAGGATGTTACCTTGTCCGGCGCGGCAAGTCGGGGGAGGAGGCGCTGCGTCAACTGGCGGAATGGTGGCAAACCGTACCCAAGAGTCGAATACACCTGCGCTCGCCCGAAACGCCCGAACAAGCGCAATTCGTGCTGGATTGGGCGCGGTATGAAGGCAAACCCGGCATGCCGTGAAAATAACAAACATGTTAACTGAATTGTCACGGCGCGGCGAAGCGCAAAAAGAAGTATAATTTTTGCCGGAGTATTGATCAATTGGAAACCACACAACCCGAAGCGCAAATCCCAATCGAATTGCATTCGCAAAAACCCGATAGCTGGAAACGGTTCGCTCTGGACATCCTCGAAACGATTCTTCTGGCTGTCGTCCTTTATGTCGGCATCAATGCCGTATCCGCCCGCGTGCGAGTCGAGGGGACGAGCATGAACCCGACCCTCCAAAACAACGAATATGTCTTTGTCAACCGGCTTGCCTATCTCATCGGGGAACCTCAACGCGGCGATATTATCGTCTTCAGCCTGCCCCTCGACGAGAAGCAAGATCTGATCAAGCGCGTGATCGGACTTCCCGGCGAGACCATCAGCATACAAAACAACGAAGTCCTGGTCAATGGGGTCAAACTGGAGGAACCTTACATCGCCCAGCCACCGGTATATAGCGGCGAATGGACGATTGGTAGAGACGAACTCTTTGTGCTGGGCGACAACCGCAACGCTTCGAAAGACTCGCATCAATGGGGCGTTCTTCCCATCAAGAACGTCATCGGCAAAGCTGTGCTGATCTACTGGCCCCCATCCGAATGGAAATTTATCAACCACATCGAGGAAGCATTCTCTCCCTAACAGGATGCGCCGAATGAAAGATACCCAATCAAAACGAACTTCGCCCGTTGAGCTGCCTTGTAACGAATGCACGGCAGGGATCATGCACAGCCGCCCTGTCACCTACTTTACCTGGCTGGGCGAGGAACTCATCATGGTTCCCAACTTCCCTGCCTGGGTTTGCGATCTTTGCGGGAAGCGCGAATACGACGAACGGGCCGTCTCCATGCTCTCCATGCTGCTCAACCCGGAAGCGGGTAAACCCACACGCCGCATTCCACGTCCCCGCCGGGTCGAACCCCGCAAAGGAAACATTCCCCGCCCCCGCTCGACAGACAGATAACAGCCGTCCATGGACACTTCACAACGCACTTATCGCTTCCTCCCAGCCGATGTTTATACCGCCGGTTATCGCGTCGTGGGAAAGATCATGGTCTCAGCCAACGGCATCATGGGCATTCTCAACGATACCACCAAGTCGCACGTCGAACTCCACGACGCCCGCATCGCCCGCATCCACATGCCCACCAAACTGGTGGACCATTACGAGGTGGTGAGGCTGGTCAAAGCGCAGATCAATGTGGCGTGCGCGGCGCGGCGCGAGGATCTGGGTCCCACGGGCATCGTGCGCGGCGGCTACTCGAACATCACAGAACTCCCAGCCCGCATCGCCACCAATGTATTCGAGATCGAAGGCAAATTGCAGGTGGCGGGGCGGTTTGATTTCGTCACGATGATTGCCGATAAAACCCGTAACTTCATCCCCATGTTCGACGCGACCCTGACAGCCATCCTTCTGCCCAACCTGAAGATCGAAAGCCCCGGAATCCTCTTCAACCGCGAAAAAATAGACATGCTGGCATTCCTCAACCAGCGCGCCAAAGAGGAAAAATAACCGCCCAAACGCTTGACCTTTGCATGACGGGATGATAAAATCCGCCCGCTTGGGTGTGGAAAATCGTACGCCTCCGCACGCCGCCTCGCCGACATACGTTAGCGATTTCCAATGCCCCCATCGTCTAGTGGACTAGGACGCAGCCCTTTCAAGGCTACGACCGGGGTTCGAATCCCCGTGGGGGCACTCAAATAAAGAGTGAGACTCCGATCTTGGTAACATGGAGTCCAAGATGACACTTCTCACCCGTTCAAAGCAAACACTCACAATGCCCGATCTCATAGGTTACTGCACCACAGCCGAAGCCGCCCAGGAATTACAATTCCACATAAACCACATAAGGCGAATGATTCGACGCGGCGATCTCAAAACCAAGAGAGTCGGGCAAATGCTTTTTGTCTCCCTGGATTCGATAAAGCAATATCAGGAAAAGACAAAAGGCTTTGACAAACACTCCCCACTAAAACGCGAAAAGATAGCAAAAAGCAAGTAAAGCCAGTCCCGCCCTACTTGACTGGCTTTTTTGTTTGGTGTAAGATGTTCACCTAGTTATACAAGTTCAACTAACAGAACCTTTACAAACGAATAACTGACGCCGTGTAGCCCGTGAGAGTAGCGGGCAGAGTGGCAGATCAGACAGGGGCAGACGAATAAACAAAAGGACTCCCCTTGCAGGGAGTCCAGTAGCCCAGTGAGACACACTGAAACCACCGAAAGGATTCTAGCACATGCCCATAAACAAGAAAATACTTTTCCTCTTGCCATTGCTCGCCCTGGCTTGCTCGATCACGCCCGCCGCGAGTCTTGCGGCGATGGTCACGCCCTCGCCAAGCCCATCCCCTCCCCCATCCACCCCAAGCCCAACAGCAACGCCCCAGGATGTGACTTGCACCGTCACCGCTGAAAGTTTGCACTTGCGGGCAATGCCTGGAACTGACGCCCAGGTCATCGGTTATCTGTACGCTGGCGAGACGTTGACCGTCCTCCCTGATCCGTCTGTTGATTCGTGGATCCGGGTCCGGGCTGGCGATCTCACCGGCTGGATAAATTCTCACTACTGTACGAAAGGACAATGACACCATGAAAAAAGTTTTACAGACAGCAAGCAAGTACATCTTTGCCGCGTTTGGCATTGCCGTTCTTGCCCTCTTGATGAGTCTCACTTACTCCGCCCTGGCGAGGATCTTCCCTGACAGCCTGGTCAATCTGATGTGGGGACTCGTGATGTTCGATATAGCGGCGATGTGTTGGGCGCTCTCGTTTGTGTTTGGGAGCGAAAGCACCGGGCAGTATGCCACCTCCGCAATTGGCTTTGTGGTTGGCTTTGTGGGGACCCTTGGCATGGTAGCCGCAGAGGTAGCCTTGTCCAGCGGCATGATAGAGACCGGGGACATCGGTAAATGGATGGTGTACGGATTTATCATCGTCACCGCCCTGCACGCTGGCTTGCTCTACGCTCATCACGCAACCGCGCCGGACATTCACGAGAAGATCAACGTAGGCATTGCACGCGGCGAGATTGTCACCGAAGCGATCCAACAGGCAACGCGCCAATTGGATGAGCAAAAAGCGGAACTGGCATATACGATCCATCAAGACATCGTTTCCCAGGTCAAGCGTGACCTGGGGCTCATGCCCGCCGATCCGAAGATGCCCCTACTCCCCGCCGATCCGAAGCGCAAGTATCAGCAGACGACCTTCCCCATCCTGGAGGAACAGCCCAAACCGGGCGCCCCTTTTCAGGACGGAAGCGCCGCCCCTTAGCGGGCGGATTCGGGATCACGCTGGAGGCGGATACATTCAACCCGCAACGGGTGATAATCTTCTGCTTGTCATGCCGGGCGGAGGGCAGACGCTGGATACTTCCGCACGACTGCCCGCACGAATGGGAGTACTCAGCGGATCACCTCAGCCGCTGGATGGAACAAGTCAAGGCGAAACTCCGCCCGCGCCGCCCAGGGTGAAACTCTATACCTGGACGTGCCAGTATTGCGGGCAGACCTTCACCAGCCGCAGTTATAACGCCCGCTACTGCTCACCCACCCATAAAACCTACGCCGCACGCGAGAGACGGGCGAAACTGTACACGCCCTGACCGTGAACAAATACAGCCCGCACACGCTCGATCCTGGGCGTGTGCGGCGTCCAGGCCCTTCGAGGGCTCGATCCTGGGCGTGTGCGGGAGTGTATGTCGCGGCAGGCATTAGGGGGTGTCTTTTGGCTGAAATTGTGAACCGCGACCAGCGACCCACAGAATAATTACCACCGTGATAATATACAGACATTGGAAAAATTCGAGTTATGGAGGCTGAATGACTGATCAAATCACCCTTACCACTGGTCAAACATGCGGATTGACCGGGCTATCCATGCAGACGATCCAGCGCTATATCAGGCGCTATCCGATGGGGTTTTCAGAGCAAGCCCGCAAGCCCAGGAAGGGACGGTGCATGAACGGCGACGACGTGAAAAACCTACTGCTCATAAATCAGATGCTACACGCCAAACAGAAAGCCCACATCGAAGCGGCATTGATGGGTGAGTATGAATCGCCTGACCTGTCCCTCTTCGAGGTCGCAAACTTGTTACAAATGTTCAACACGATCACCGCCCTGGGTAAGACCCTCGAGGCGTTTTATCAGGAAGTGATGAGGGAAAAGCAATATCTACAAAAAGCCGCGCCGATCATCCGCAATCATTCCGAAGTCTTGCAGGCTCTCCGCTTTGACGTGTCAAAGTTGAAATTGAGCAGGATACTTCGAGAAGAGGACTTCGATCACCCGGTCCCGGCAGTTGATGCCCATTACAAACAAGCACGCAAGAATCCCATTGCCCGATGGTTTGGGGATGAGGAGGATGCAGGATGAATCTAATTCAAATACTTCTTGTAATTCTAGGCGTTTACCTGGTTGTGTCTATGATTCTCTTAGTGACCTTTCCCGCATCCAAAAAAGAGATTGACAAGACCATAGCCAAAGGCTTTCAAGCATACGCGCCTCGAAACAAGAGACCCTATTTTAGTATTCACTACTTTTCGTCAGGTTGGGATGAGGCGAAGAAATCACCGGCGCAGTTTATTCTTTTTGTCATTCTCTCGCCGTTGATTTTTCTCTCATGGTTGGCATGGCTTATCTTTGGGAAGGACAAGCCAAAGGACTTCAAGAGAGTATATCCCCCAGGCGGCAGACCAACGGGGACAACTACATACCCGCAGGATGATAAAGCCTTGCAAATGATCCTCGAGGAGGGCAAGAGTCCAAAGCAGGTCTTTGAGATTATGCGTCCTGATTATTACCCTGATGAAATTTGGAACGACCTAGACCCTATCGGGCAACGTCAAGCATATGACGCTTTTAGAAACCGTATAGCAAACAGAATGGAGAATAACTCCTAAAAGAGTTTTTCTCCATGAAAAATCAGGAAACTATGAGACCATCGGCAACGATGGTCTTTTATTTTGCGAGGAGCCTATGAGCGATAAATACAAAATCACGCTAGAACTTTCAGAGCCGGAGTTTTTAGCCCTTGCCCGCATAGGATACCGGGAGTTTAGATCACCGCGCAATCAAGCCCGCTTTTTATTGCGTGATGTGTTGACCTCCCTGGGCGCATTGCCCGGCGCGCCTACGGTTTACAACCCGGTCCCGGATCCTGCCGCTGAAGTCTCAGGGAGAGACTAGAAAAACAAAGACGCCCCGATCACGACTCGAGGCGTCCACACCCACAGAGAGACCCAACTGCCAAAGTTAGAACTCTCGAAAGGACTTTGGCATTATAGCACAGGTGAACTATGACAAGAGCAAAAAGCAAAAACCCATTACTCCAAACCCTGCTATCCATGATTGACCCTGACAACTCAATCACCGTGAATCGCCCAATAGTTTTATTTCTGAACTCACTTGAGGGCGCAATGCTTTTGAGTCAATTACTTTACTGGTATCCAAGAGCATCTCTAAAAGGCAAGTGGAAAGGCTGGATAGCAAAATCAGACAAGGAATTTCGGAACGAATTATGCCTGTCACGTTACAGCATACGTGCCGCCAGAAAATTACTTCGTGACCGCGGCATTATCAAAACCGATGTCGGGAAATTCAATGGCTACCCAACTGTCCATTACTTTATGAACCTAAACGAATTGGAAAAACAATGGCTTGACTTCATCCCTCGATTGTCTGAAATCGAACAATCCATTATTCGAAATCGAACAATCTATGGATTGTCTGAAACCGAACAATCATTAACAGAGACTACCAGAGATTACCCACATAACGGGAAGGGGAATTTCAAATCCTGGAAGGACACACCACAAGCCCATCACGCATACTTCCAAACGTGCATGGCTGAATTAGGACTACCAGAACCAACAACCCAAAAAGAAATCGAAGCCTGGATGGAAACATTCACCGAATGGATGAGCAAGGACTACACACCAAAGCAGATTCCAGCCGCGGCGCGTTTTGCACACAAACGGCAAACGGTTGTCTCCCGTCCCGCGTCGATCACCTACGCATTGAGTCACCTACGCCGCAAGCCTGCACAGGAAAAGCCGCCCGCCCAGGGCGAGTCAACCCTTGCGAAACTTGCACAGAACCAGAGGAGAAAATAACCCATGATAGACGGATTCTACAATCTGCAACTTGAGCAAGCCGCGCTTGCCTGCATCCTGATAAACCCGGAAACACTCGCAGAGATGGGACTCAAATTCACTGACTTTCACGACCACCGCCACCAGATGATTTTCACGGCAATTGAAAGACTCGATAAATCCCGCCTCGATATTGACCCGCTGACCGTGAGTCATGAACTCGAAAAACTGGGGAGGCTCAAAGAAATCGGCGGCGATCCTTATCTGACCACTTTGGTAAGTTCCACCGGGTCTACCTTGTCCGCTCGATCCTACGCCGATCAACTCAAGGATTTGACCATGCGGCGAAAACTGGCAAGAGCATGTAACGAGATTGTGAACCTTGCCAACGATCCGCAAAAGTCACCGGCGACGATCACGAGTGAGGCGCGTCAATTCCTGGACGATGCCCTAAACGCTTCAACGCACCAAAGCGGGCGATCAATGGCGGAGGCGCTCAAAGAGTTTGACCAGACCATAGAGTCACGCAAGGGGCAGGATTTTAGCCTTCTCGGAATTTCAACGGGCTATCAGGACATAGATCACAAACTGGACGGCTTACAGGATGGCTGGCTTTATCTTATTGCCGCCCGCCCTGGGAATGGCAAAACAGCCATGCTAGGAAATCTCGCCCTGAACATAGCCAAGCAAGACAAGAGGGTTTTGTTTTTCAGCGCAGAGATGCACGACTTACGAATCATCTCCCGCATGATGGCGGCGGAAACTCAAATCCATTCAGACATCCTGAAACATGCCGCGATGGAATCCGAGGAAGAATGGTCAAGTTACTACAAAGCCGTTGAAACCTTCGAGGGTTTGCCCATGTGGTTATTCAGTCCTGATGAATGCCGCACCGTTGAGCAGATAGAGTCCATCACTCGCCAACGTCACGCACTTGGAGAAGTTGACATAATCTTTGTGGACTACCTGCAATTACTCCAACTCGAATCGGCAACTAGGACAATGACACGAGAGCAGGAAGTCACCAAGATAGCCCAGGCATTGAAGCGGATCACGAACCTAAAAATTCCAGTGGTAGCCGCGGCGCAGTTGAGTCGCGCCGTTGAATTACGCGCCGAGAGCAAACCGCAGTTATCAGACTTGAGAGAAAGCGGATCACTTGAGCAGGAGGCGGACGCCGTTTGTTTTTTGTATCACCCCGACGAAGAACCAGAAGCAAGCCTCCAGTTTATTGTGTCTAAAAATCGTGATGGTGCTCTTGGTGATTGTCAGTTGTACTACGACAAGACTACGCAGAAAATCCACACCGGCGCAGTACGTGTTTTTGCCCCAAATTAGCCCAGGACGTGAAATCACAAGCAGATCGTCCAGAAAACGATTCTAGGGGCTGTGACAAAGCGTCACGCCCCATAATTCAGGCAGGTTGACCAATGGCACGAAAAGCACCGCAAATCCAAATTGAGCAAATCCCAGGCGATCACTTCCCGGACCTCGAAGCCGCGCAACGCGCCGCGCTCGATCCGCTGGCGGCGCACCTGGTCAACGTCATCCGCGATTTGCTTGCATCCGGTCAACTTGCCCAGGTCAACGGCAAGATCATTCCCAATCCCAACAGGTAACACATGGCAGATTATTATCCTCCTCCCCTCCCTGCTGGCGCTATCGTTTGGGCATACCTCCGCGATTCAGGAGGTCCCGCCCAGGAGAACAGCGTCACACAGCAAGAGACAGAAATCCGCGCTTACTGCAATCGTCACAAGTTGACCCTAACTTGTATCTTCAAGGACATTGCAAGAAGCGGAGGCAGTGTCATCTCGCGTGATGACTTTGAACGGATGATAGACCAGACCGAAACCCTCCGCCCTGATGGCTTGCTCATTTGGAACTATGCCCGCTTCTCTCGTGACGAAAACGACTCCATGTTCTACAAGGCTTTACTAAGCAAACGCGGCATTGTGATTCACTCCCTCACCGATCCGATCCCCAATGATGGTTTTGGGTTGGTGATTGAATCACTGATAGATTTTTCCAACGCAGAGAAGCGCCGCCAAAATTCGCGCGATGTGAAGCGAGGACTCACCGCGCTTGTAAAAATGGGGTACGCGCCTGGCGTGCCTCCCAAAGGTTATAAAACCGTCCGTGTTGAAATTGGAGCAAAACGCGATGGCACGCCTCGCAAGGTTTCAAAATGGATCCCGGACCCGGCGACGTGGCAAACGGTTATCACCGCCTGGGTGATGAGGGCGGAGGGAAAATCATACAAAGAGATTCAGCAAGCCACCGGGTTATATAAATCAATCAACTGCTGGACTACGTTTTTCAGGAATAAGAACTACCTCGGAAGTTTCACCTATGGCGGAGTCGAATATCCCGATCACCATCCGCCCGCGATCACCTGGGAAGTTTGGCAAGCAGTGCAAAAGATTCGTGATAGCAATCCACAGACGAAAAACAACCCGAGGCACCCGCGCCGCGTAGGTACTCCCTCCCTGCTTACAGGCTTTACTTACTGCCTGGATTGTGGCGCTATGATGACCCATACCCCAGGACACAAAGCCAAGCCCTGGCGATGCTACATTTGCGGCAGGAAGGACAGGCAAGGCGCGAAGGCTTGCCCCTCGCGCCGTGTTGGTGAAAAGCCCGCAGAGAACGCGATCTTGAACGCGGTAGAGAATCAAGTGCTATCCCCTGCTTACCTCGAACAAGTCATCGAACAAGCCCGCGCCGCGTTTGGTGACACCGCAAAGATTGAGGAGCAGATCACCCTTGCCAAACGAAAAGCGGACGACCTCGAATTAGCGATCCGTAGAGTCTTCGATGCCATTGAGAGAAGCGGATCACAAACAGCCTATGACCGTTTGACAGAACGCGAGAGAGAACGCGCCCATGTCAAAGCGGAGATAGATCACCTCGAGTCAATGCTTGCGGCGGCAAAGGTTGAAATCACTCCCGAGGCTATGAAAATCGTTTTGGATGAATGGAGGAAACAATTCACCCAGGCAAGGCAATCGAACGACGTAAGACTCATTAGGACATGGTTATATCTTTTCGTGTCCCGTATTGAAATCGGCTACAATCGCGCCAAGATTTACTACACTTACCCAATGATTGACTTCTCACTCCCGGGCGATTCCTCACGAAGCATTATCGCTTTTCGTGGGGGCACAAAATGAGACACCTTTAGGGTGTCTTTTTGTTTAGAACCCTTTCCCCACAACCTGCAACCAGCCATATTCCGCCTCCCGTTCCAAATGGACACTCAAACGAAAGACCACCTCACCTCATCGGCAGGCTCAACGGTCATTCCTTCAAATGATATGTATGATACGCATTCTGGCACGGATTTCCCCAGGCAATGTGCATCTCCCGCGCCGTCAAATCAATCACCAGCGCGCAAATCGTACTTTCACGGTCGAGCGGATCGATACCCTCGATGTTGTGATTGCAGATCGAGTTCGGCAGATTGACGTGATCCTTCTGGATCGCCTGCAATGTCTTGATCGTATGTTCCGAACTTTGGCGTAATAGCCGGTTTGCCCTGTAGTACCTCACCCGCGAGGAAATCAACTCCTCCGGATCCTGCTCGATTGCCTTCATCGTCTGCGAAAGATAATGATTGGTGTGCACCAGGTAGCCGTCGGTGCCATGCAGGATCTCGAACCTGCGCGCCGAAACTTCCACCGAATACAATTCTCCGCTTTCATGCACGAGCAGATGGTTATATCCCGCGGCGCGATGCGAAACGAGCGTGCGCCCGATGGCGCCGGAAAGCCGCCGCGCCGCCAACACCGCCCGCGAAACCACCAAACGCGGAATTCCGATTCGCGAATCGTTCGGGTAGACCGAGTCGATTAATTGGGCAATGCCATAGGCATTGAAACCCACGTTTGGCAGGAGCCCGCCATACGTCATGGCCAGAAACGGCGGTTCCTTTGCAGGCTTGGCGCTGACAACGTACACGTCGTCTTCATCCTCGGGAACCCAGTCTTCGTTATGCGCGGCAAGCACATGACCATCCGCCGTGCGCACTTCATTGACGGCAAGACTCGTGCAACGAGTCAGGTGCAGAGCGTCAACCGTGACCGCTTCCATCACGTTGAGCGTCACAATTTCATTGAACGGCACGTCCGCCCCCTCGGCGATACCGCGCCACTCCTCCACATATTGCGGATACCGCTCCTCCGCAAAAGGCAGATACTTGCGTGATTGGATCTGCGCCCCCTCCCAAGTCAATTCGAGCGTCCCGTATGCCTGTTGGATTAACTTGCGCGCGTTTTCCACGCTATGCCGGACTTGCTCCCTGCGCGCCTCGCCGATCTGTTGTCCCATCTCGCGGTGCGTACCAGAGATTTCGATTAACGGCGGCGGGGATTTGTGGATCTTGGTATCCGGAACGGAAACTTCCTTGAGCGCCATACATCCTCCTTGAGAATCAAAACCCGCTCCGGCTTCCTGCTTCGGAGCGGGCAAAATTATATCATGCGGGGATTTTCAGGCATCCGGACCGGTATCAGCCGGCGGATTATAAACGCTTCGCATCGGACCTTGAACCGTCTGCGCTCCAAAACGCGTCATCACCACCGCCCCGATTGCCAGCAAACCGATGAACACCGGCAGGACCCACGTAAAGCACCCAACCAGCCAGAAAATATTATCCAATGCCTGCACCGAGTCAACAACGAAAACCAAGATAAACGTGCCCAGCCCGGTGGTCAGAACGGGCGCCCATTCCCGGTGCAGAGCCTGTGATAAACGTTCTCCGACTTCTCGACCAACAGCAATGACGCCAAACAGCCACGCAAAGCCCAGCGGGATCAAGCCCAGCAGCGCGACAGGCAGGAGAATGAGCGTCACTGCGCTCACAACCAGAGCAACAATGGACAGCATTCCAACGCCGACGGTCATCACCGGTTGGGTGACCATAGCCTGAGAGACCCTGTCCAACCGCTGTTGGAAGAAAAGAACAGCCAGCATGCCAAGAAACGCCATCAGCAACGAGGTGCCAAAGATCCTTGCAAACTCAAGCAAAGGATTGAATCGCATGTTTGCCATATCGGGGAACGTTACCCCCGGCACATCCGGGCTTTCAGGCACAACCGGCGGGACCCTGCCGCTGGGAATATCAATTTGGGGAGCGACATTATTGAACACTTCTCCCTTGATTTTCGCCCCATCGGCGCGCTGGATTTGCCCGCCCACCAACACCACATTGCCGGAGACAGTGGCAGATTCCTCCAGTTTGATCTGACCGCCGACGATAACCACTTCGCCGTTAAAGAATCCCTCGCCGATAATGTTGCCCCCGATCACGACGAGATCGCCGTTCAGTTCGGCTCCTTTCTCCACGGTCACATTTCCGCCAAAGAGTACAAGGTCGCCCTCGAAGGGCTCGTCGCTCGTGACGGTGATATTACTGCCAAAGATGACGCGTCCGTTGCCAGGACCGGGTCCCTGTGCGTACACCGAGTTTGTGGGCAGGATCAACACTGCCAGCAACAATAGATAGGTCAGGGTTTTTAATTTCTTCATGCTTTACACTCCTTGCGGAACACGGGTGAACCGCCAGATGGATACCGACCACAACAGACTGATTCCCGCAAACGCCGACACGACGATCAACCACACAAAGGGAGGCATAAAACCGAACAGGACCTTCAACAAAACCTCCCCCGCCTGTGACATCGCCTGGACGGTGGTGACAATGAAAATACCCCACTCCACGAGTGACACGATCCAGGCGCTCGGTGACGCCGGAAAACGCGAGAGCAACGGGCTTAACAACCAGAACAGCACCGGCAAACCTGTTATCAAGAATAGAACGGCTCCCCAGCCCCGGCGCCGGCGATCGGCAAGTTTGCGCTCCGCCAGGTACACCCGGAAGCGCGCCGCGAACCCTTCGGCAGGCGCGATCATCCTTGCCGAACGCAGGACCATCTCCGTTTCGAGGAGTGCGGAACAGTACACACACGAACGGACGTGCAAGTCGAGTTCACGCTTCTGTTCCGGCGTCAGGGATGTTTCATTCAACAGCCACTCTTCAAAAGGCTGGTGTTTCATAGGCTCTCCTTTCGGGTTGCATGCCGGGCATGGGCTCTTTCTGCCACATGCCCGCCAGCGCGCGACGCGCCCGGTGCAAACGGCTTTTCACCGCGCTGACGGTAAGATTCAAGGATTGTGCAACCTCCACTTCGGAAAAGTCGTACCAGTAACGCAGGACGAGCGCGGCTCTGTCGGTCGAATCCAATTCTTTCAACAAAAGGTGAAGGCGGTCGCGTTGTTCCTTTTTGACGGATTCGGTTTCCGGGTCCGGTGCGGAGGCGTCTGGCAGTTCGAAGGTCGCGCCCTCGTCTGTCTCGACATCCATCGAAAATATCGTGAATTTCTTCCTGCGGAGCAGGTCAATGCAATAATGTGCGGCGATGGAAAGCAACCATGTGCCGAACGGGCGGGACACATCGTAACGAGGCAGGTTTTGATATGACCGCAGAAAGGTTTCCTGCGCGGCATCCTCCGCCGCTTCCGATTCGCCCAGCATGCGATAACACAGGTTAAAAACAGGCTTATGATAGATTTCAACGAGTTGCGCAAACGCCTCGTCGCTGCCTTGCTGTGCCTGGATGACCCAGACTTTTTCGTCGCTCACTCTCGCTCCTGTTCGACTTTCCTGCCAATATGTACGAGCCTGCCCCAAAAAGGTTGCACTTAATGGGGATGCGCCTCCCCGCCTCCTACCGGACCGAGAAACCGCTCCCACCGCCCAAGCGAACCGGCACCCAGGGCGAACAGGCTGGAAATTCCCGTCGCCAGAGGCACTGCGCCGATCAGCCCCAGCGAGCCGACCAGCGTTCGAACGATCTCCTCTGCCACGAATTCAAAATTGACCAGGGAACTCAGGTTTCCCCGCCCCAGGGTGAACAACAACAGCATTGGCAGGGACGCGCCGGCATACGCCAGAACCAGCGTGTTGACCGTTGCCGCAACATGATCCTGTCCGATGCGCATGGCGGATCGAAACAAATCGCCAAATCCAAACGACGGATTGGCGCGGCGCAGCTCGAACACAGCCGACGCCTGTGTGGTGACCAGATCGTCCAGCACGCCCAACGCGCCGATGATCATACCACCCAGCAAAAGCCCGCGCAAATTTATCCGCGTCTGGAGCATTTGGAGGAGGAACAGGGCGTTTTCGTCCCCTGAGCCGGTTAACCTGGCAAGGACAACAAAAACCGAGGCGAGCGCTCCGGTGACAAGCAGGACGAGCGTCATACTGAGAACCGCCGCATGTGTTTTGAGATTCCAACCATATGTCAAATACAACGTCACGCCAAGCAAGATCATCGAACCGAGAATACTCACTCGCAACGGGTCTTCTCCTGCAAGAATGCGGGGAATGATGTAATGGACAATCACCGCCAAACTGAACGCCATGCTGAGCAGTGAACGAAAACCTTTCCAGCGGCTGATCAACAGAATCGCGCCTGCAAAGACAGCGGTCAACCACAATAGCGGCGTGATGCGCACAAAATCAACGAAGTAAACCGTCAAAACCCCATCCGGACGAGAGCCGATCGTCACAAGGATGTCGTCTCCCGGTTCGAGATAGACGGCATTCGAAAGCACCTGCCGTCTGCCGTAATCCATCTCCATGACGAGACCCCGATACTCCCCTTCAAGCGCCTCGACGCGCGCAATCTGATACTTCTGGACGACGCCGCCCAGGTCAATTTCGCCTTCTTCGATGATTGCAATTACGCGCGCACGCAAGGTCTGGGAGCCCAGAACAGACATGGCGACATCTGGCAGGGTTACAGGTCGAAAAAGCAACAATGACAAGACGATTGCGGCAATCAATGGCAGTACGATCCGGGGAAAGTGTGTGAGTTTCATTTCTGCAGTATACCCCGTACTCGAACTAAAAGGCTTATGCTTCTGAGGGGATGAAAGATGATCGGCAAAATTTTGCCCCAGAGTTACCCGTTTGAATGCAATGTCGCGAATTTTTGCTGATTTCTGTGTGAATCCGCGTCGCTTAGAGAGTATCTGAAAACTCAATCGTTGGCGTGTAGGGGATGTTCTCTAAAAGTCATCTCAAAAATGTCACCCTGAGCGTAGCGAAGGGGCTCTACGCCAAAAACGAGAGACTCTTCGGTCGCAACCACCGCTCCCTCAGAGTGACAGGGTATTTTCGAGATAAGTTCTAACGTTTCTGCGGATGCGCAAGAGAGCGTATCCTGCGCATTGGAAAGTTTGTGTTGACGACTTTTCAGACACTTTCTTTGGGCGAGGGGCGATTTCACAGTAAAAAGGGTGAGTAAAATAAAAATGGGACACATGACATGTGTCCCATCGGGTTGTTAGCTTGATTTTCCGTTCCGACCGTTCTTTCTGGGTTTCCGCAGACGCTCCGCCATTTTTTTGGGTTGGGTTTTTATGGCAGTGATGGCGCTTTGGACGCCTTCCGCCACTTCAGCGGGCACTTCACCGTGTTCGAGGAAGGAAATCAATTTATTGGAACGGGGACCGGTGGCGGGTTCCCTTCTGGCACTCGAGACATAATCGCCGTAATATTTGGGGGAATAAAGGGAACGGTATTGATAATCGTAGTAACTGTGCGCGCTTTGTTCGGAAATTTTGTTGAAGACAATCCCAAGCACATGCGCCTTGGAACGGTCCAATTGTTCCTTGATCGTTTTTGCCTGCTCTTCGCTCGTCAGTCCCGGTTCCATCACCAGAATGACGCCATCCACACGGGAAGCCAGATTGTAGGCATCGGCGATGATGAGCGGCGGCGCGTCCACAACCACAATCTCGAACTTCTCCCTGAGGTCGCCCAGAATGGAGCCGATCCGCTTCGACCCCACCACCTCGGTAATGTTGGGAGGAATGTTTCCCGCAGTGACCACCTTGAGATTGTGATTCTCGCTCCACGTTCGTACAACGCTGTCAATATCCGCTTTGTTGCGAATGAGATCGGACAAGCCGGGATCTTTCATCATATCCAACGCCTTGTGGACGGCGGGTCTTCTCAAATCCGCATCCACCAGCACAACCTCCTGCTCGCCCTGTGAGATAGACAAAGCCAGGTTCGTAGCGATGGTCGTCTTGCCATTTCCCTGGCTGGGGCTCGTTACGAGGATGGTTCTGACCGGTTTGCTGATCTGGAAAAACTCTATGTTCGAACGCAATAATCGAAAATTTTCGGCAAGAATGGAATTTGGATGTTTGGCAACGTAGGTGGCGTTATCCTCTTTTTCCACAAGTTCCGAGATGTAACCGATCACCGGCAAGTTGAATACCCGTTCCACGTCCGAGGTGGTTTTGATGGTGCGATCCAGAAAATCGAGCAAATACGCCGCGCCGGCGCCGAGGCTGAATCCCACCAGGCCTGCCAACCCGATAATGACAACCTTGCTAGTTCCCTCGGCTCTTGTGGGCAGATTCGCGGGCTCGACCACTGAGAGAATATTGAGCGCGCCCTCCTGCGAGTTTGCCAGAAAACTCGCGTAACTTTCGCGCAGAGTATTCAATTTCTCGGTTTGATCCTTGATCTCCCGTTCGATATTTGCGATCTGACTGGCGCTGTTCAGCCCAACCAGACTGCTGTACAGTTCCTCCAACTTCTTTTCGGTTTCCTCGATTTGCGCCCGGATGTTGGTCAGTTGCTGGCGTATAAATTCCTGCTGGATGCCGGTCTCGGTATCGCCGATGGCGGGGCTTTGCTCCATGAGTTGTTTCGCCAATTCGTTTGCGATGAGCTGCGCCCGCAAGGGATTGGTGTCCGTCACTGCAATTTCGACCATCTGGGCATTTGGCACAGCCCTGGCTTGATATTGCGGGAGCCAGTCAATACCAAGCGCCTGCATGGTCGCCTGTTGGATCGGTTCACGCTCCGCCCTGTCCGCATAGATTTGGGCGAGTTGCTGCGCAATATAGATCTGACCCGAATCAGGATTGGGATTCAAAATTGTTGTACCGATAACGAGGGTCGTCCGGGAAACGTAAACATCGGGCTGAAACATGGTCGAAACGCCGCTGGCAACCAATGCCAGAACGGTCACCAGCACCACGAGCCGCCACCAGCGTACGAGAGGTTTAAGATATGCGCTGATTTCCATAGAAGGGATAACTCGAAGACTTTGAAAAACCAGGAGAACAGATCATGATGAATATACCATAACCTGCCCATCGGTTGACCTACTTGTTATTCAAGACGCAAATTAGACGGATTTGTTACCAGGCAGGCAACGGCAAAAAGAACATCCGGCATTCTACAAAAGCCGTGCCGGCAGGGCAATGCGATGGATTGCATCCTGATAATGAGCACTCATTTTCCTTGTGATGGCATTCCAACCATGCCGCTTCTGCACGTAAGCCGATCCGGCAGCGCCGATTTCGGAACATTTTTGATTGTCGTTCAACAGGCTTAATACAGCCTGAGAGAACGCCTCCACCCCATCCGCCGCCAGCAGTTCCCTGCCAGGCGTGACCTCCAACGCAGAGAGCGTGCGAGAGGTGGTCACTACTGGCGTCCCGCAAGCCATCGCCTCCAAAATCTTGTTCTGGATTCCCGCCCCATACACCAGAGGGACGACCGCCGCTGCCGCCTTCCACAAATACGGACGAATGTCCTCCACCGTTCCCGTCACTGTGATACGCGGATCGGCTCCCAGTGCGCGGACCTCGGGGGTGGGATCTTTGCCCACGATCACCAATCGGACCTCAGACCGTTCCCGCCAAACCCTCGGCATAATCTCCGCTGCAAGGTATTTCACCATCGAGACGTTTGCGTGGTAACTCATCTTCCCGCTGAAAACCAGCGTCTCCGCATCTCTCTGGACCTCGGGATTGGGATGGAAAAAATCCAAATCTACCCCGTTTGGCAAAACCGAAACAGGCGCCGTCCTTGCGCCGGCGGGAACCAGCCCCAGCAGCGCTTTGCGATCTGTTTCCGATGTCACCAGAACGTGATCGAATTCACCGATGAGCCGCCCCTCCATGCGGCGGGTGCGGTTCAACTCAAAGCGTGTGACAAACTTACCGAACCATCCCCCCGTCCCATGACGGGATGCCTGCTCGAACAGATAACTGATACAGTCCACACTATCCCACACCACCGGCACATGCGGCAATTTCGACTTGATATATTGACCGTAACGCGAGCCCCGCAAATGCTCCACATGCACGAGGTCGAATGCCCCCGGCGTGCTCAACTGTTTGATCAGGCCCCCTGCCAGCCGCGGATTCCAGCTGTACACCGTCTGAAGCGGTCTACGCGAGGGAACAACCATCAGGCTGTTCCACAAAGAACGCCACAGCGGCTGTTGCTGATACACCACACGCGCGACCCGGGAGCGCAGGGCTTCCGCGTCCTTCACATCCTGCCCTCCCGAGCCGAGCGTAAAAACAGTCACTTCATGCCCCAGCGCCGCCAACTGAAGAATCAGATTGTAGGGTCGCGTGCGTATCAGGTTGGGGACGTAAGGGACAACGTAGGCGATTTTCATTTGACGGGTTGCATCAAGCCATGAATTCGTTTACAGCGGCGACAATGGTCTCCAGGTCGGCGGGCGTCAACCCGGCATGCACCGGCAGCGAAAGCACTTCGGTTGCCGCCTTTTCGGTTTCGGGCAGGCTTTGGTTATAGCCCAATTCTTTGACGTAAAAATTCTGCTTGTGGATGGGAACAGGATAATACACTTCGGAGCCAATGCCCTTCTCCTGCAGGTGAGCCCGCAGGGCGTCACGCTTCCCGTCTGGGACGCGGATGGTGTATTGGTGAAAGACATGGGTGTACCCATCAGGCACGAACGGCGTCATCACGCCTTTGAGGTTTTCGCTCAGGAATTGGGCATTTGCCTGGCGTTTGGCGTTGAACTGTTCCAGTTTGTGCAACTGCGCCAGACCAATGGCAGCGTGGATGTCGGTCATGCGGAAGTTGAAGCCGATTTCGTCGTGATAGTAGCGGACACGCATGCCATGCTGGCGAATAATGCGGCACTTTTCGTCAATGGCGGAGTCGTTGGTTGTGATCATGCCGCCCTCGCCGGAAGTGATGTTTTTGGTGGGGTACAGAGAGAAGGTGCCGGTGCCAAACGAGCCGACTTTTTTCCCTTTGTAGGTGGCGCCGTGACTCTGACAGGCATCCTCAATGACCACCAGACCATGTTTTTCGGCAAGACTCAGGATCGGGTCCATGTCGCAGGCTAACCCGTAGAGGTGAACCGGGAGAATGGCTTTTGTCCGAGGCGTGATGGCGGCTTCGATCTGGTTTACGTCGAGGTTGAAGGTGCGGGGGTCAATATCCACAAAGACCGGTTTGGCGCCGGCGTATAAAACGCTGTTGGCAGAGGCAATGAAGGTGAAAGCAGAGGTGATGACTTCGTCGCCGCTGCCGATGCCGTGCGCCAGCATGGCGACGTGCAGGGCGGTTGTGCCGGAGGAGGTGGCAACGGCATGCCTGACGCCGCACATTTGGGCAAAGCCCTCCTCGAAGGCTTTGGTGCGCGGACCCTGGGCGATGATGCCGGAATCCAACACTTCCATGACGGCTTGTTTTTCTTCTGCCCCAATTTGGGGTTTTGCCATGTGAATCATTGCAGTTTCTCCCAATCTTGAATGGAAATGTCCATTGTGCGTCCGCACTTTGGGCATTTGACGGTGACCGCCTGTGCGTTTTGCGAAATTTTTTCGGTGATTTCGCCGCAGGCGCAAACGAACCCGTGCAGGCGCGCCGGGTTGCCATAGACCAAACCGTAGGCTGGGACATCTTTGGTGACGACGCTGCCGGAACCAACCATTGCCCATTCGCCGATGGTGATGCCGCAACGGATGGTGGAGTTGGCGCCGAGCGCTGCGCCGCGTTTGACGCGGGTTTCGCTCAACACCCAGTCATCGGCGGCTTTGAGCGAGCCATCGGGGTTGACGGCGCGCGGGCGCATGTCGTTGGTGAAGCAGACGTGAGGTCCGACAAAGACACCGTCTTCGATAGTCAGCCCGTGATAGACGGAGACGTAGTTTTGGATCTTGACGTTGTTGCCGATGACGACGCCGGCATCCACATAGACGCCTTTGCCGATGATGCAATTCTCGCCGATGACGGCATTCTCGCGTACCTGGGCATGATGCCAGATGCTGGAGCCCTCCCCAATCTTTGCCTTGTCCGACACTTCGGCGGTCGGATGTATTCTTACACCCATAGGTTGTTTCCTTTCATAAAAAAGCAGGAGCAATCTCCTGCGTGAGTTCGATTACTCTGCAAACATGGAGCGGAGGCGGAGGCGGTGCAAGACCAGCCGCGCCTGAAAGCCGAGGTGCGATTTGATGGTTTTGAGCAGCTTTGCCTTCGAGACGCCGAACATGCGGCGGTGAAGGGCGGCGGGGAATTCGTCCACGCGGTAGCCCTTGAGCATGGCTTTGACCATCAGTTCGGTGCCGCCCAGAAAGTCATCGGCGGCGAAGGGAATGCGGTCAATCACTTCGCGGCGGTAAGCGCGGTAGAGAGCGGTGTAGGTATGCACATTCCAACTGAGCAAAATGCGGTAGAGCAGGGACGAGCCGCGGCTGAGGAAGATGCGGTACCCCGGCACGCCCACCACTTCTCCTTTGGGGTGATAGGGAGAGGCAGTGACGATAGCGACATCCCCTTTGAGGTGTTCGAGCATGGTAGGGATGGTGGAAAAGTGGTAGGTGCCGTCGCTGTCGGTGGTGACGATGATGTCGCCGGTCACTGCTTTGAAGCCAGTGCGCATTGCCGCACCCAGCCCGCGGTTGACTTCGTGCTTCTCGAATTTGACCTCGATAGACGGGTGAGCGTACGCGCCGAAGGCTTGCTGGAGGGCGTTATACGTACCGTCGCGGCTGCCATCGTCCACGAAGATGACTTCGATGGAGTTTATCGTCGCGCCGTCCACCCGGCTGCCCAGCAGGTTTTCGACCACCGGGAAAAATTCGTTCTTCAGTTTCTCGATGTTATCCTCTTCATTAAAGCAGGGAACGACAACCGAAAGTTTCATACTTTGCTTTGAATCCTTCTCGACTCTAAAATTTGATCGCGCAGCAACAGGACGAAACGCAGGGCGTTGTAACCATCGGCGGCGGTGACTTGAGGCGTCCTGCCCTCGGCAACGCAGGTGACGAAGTCCTGCAGTTCCAGGAACAACGGCTCCATGGTCGGCACGACGATCCGCTCGATCAAACTCTCCTGGCGATACTTGTGACTGTTCTTGTGGTTTACATAATCGCCCAGCGTGCGGCGATGCACCTCGATGGTCTTGTGCAAAAGATCCGCTTCGATATACGCCTCGCGTGTAGTGACCGAGATGGCGCGGATTTTCTGCTCAGTCACGCGCGAGGCGGTGAGCGTGAGCAAAATTTCAGGCGCATATTTCAAAATCGCCATGCCATAATCAATGCTGTCGGTGAAGACGGCAAAGCCGTGTGCGTCCATCGAAAGCGGTTCGGTTTCGAACAAATCCACCACCAAGCCAATATCGTGAATCATCAGGTCGAGGACGACGTCCACATCCACGTTGCTGCCCTGGAAGGGGCTCAGGCGGTTGAAGTTCATCGCCAGCACCTCCATGCCTTCCAGCACTTTCCGTAATTCGATGAAGGCGGGGTTGAATTTTTCGATATGACCGACCTGAACAATCGCCCCGCTTTTGGAAGCCGCATCTTTAAGCGCCTCAGCCTGCTCCAACGTCTCCGTGAACGGTTTCTCCACCAGGACGTGAACACCCGCATCCAGACAGCGCCTCACAATTTCATAGTGATAGGGCGTGGGCGTGCAAACGCTGACGGCATCCACGTTTTCGAGCAGGGCATCCACTTCCCTGAAAAACGAGACCTCGTGCCGGCGCGCCATCTCCCTGCCTACCTCGGCATTGGCATCGCAAATCCCGACGAACTTTGCATGCCGCAAGTTTGAATAGACGCGGCAGTGACTTTGCCCCATCCTGCCGGTGCCGATAACGCCAATCCTCACCTGATCCATGACAATTCCTCCATTTCGTTTTTTTTATATCGTAACGGCTGATTATCCCTGCCGCAAGTGGATAACGTCACGTCTGTCGAAATACAATCCATGCGGCGGCTATTTCAGGTAGTATGTCAAAAACTGTGGAAAAGCAATGCGATATTAATGTCGCGCTACCTTTTTACACAAATTTCGCAATACAACCCCTATTTCAGCAATCCCAAAACGTACAATAATCCAAACAAACAGCCTTTGCCATTCTGCCCAGCGGGTTCTGTGGTCTGTGTAAATGACGGGGGCGGCGGGGTATTCGTTACAGGCGCGGGTAGAGTGTTTGCTGCGGTAGGGGTGGCAGGTGGAAGAGGGGTCGCGGCAGGCGGTGTGGCTGTGACGCGCTCCAACCCGCTGGTATCGGGGCGGAAGGGCAGCTCAGACGGGAAAATGGCGTAGGTCTTCATCTGCAGCCCGTTGATTAAGTCCGTCAGCCTGCCGTCTTCGATTGCGGCGATGCCCCTTGGGGTTTCGATGTGGGTCAGCGACAACGCTTCGGCGATGCCGCCCTCGAACGACAAGGACAGGCTTTCAGCGCCCTCGGAAACCTTCCACAAGCGGACGACCAGCCCGGCTTCGAGCCCGTCTTCGGCTGGTTTCAGCGCCCAAAGCAGGACGTTTGGGTTTTCCAAAGAGAGCAGGGAGAAGGATTTCTCCGGGTACCGATCGCCGCCCTCCACCCGCGCGGCTGTGAACGGATTCTGATGTTCGAGCGCGAACTTCATCGCCGAGACCGGCTCGTAACCGGCATGCGCCTTCAAAGCAAACCGCTGCAGAAAGCGCTCATCTCCGCCCTGGTCGCCCAGCGCAGCCGCGCCGTTCAGGTCGTTGCCGCCCACCAGCACGGAGACCTGCGGCGTTTTTGTATCCAGTTCGCCAACCGTGCTGTTCCCCACCTTCATGAAATAGCAATCGGCGTTCGAGAGCGTCACCCCTGCTGCTCCATCGCCACTGATGTCCACAAAGTGGTTGAGCGTCAGCCAGTCGTAGCGGGCGTTGCGCGGCGAGTAATGCCCGCCGTCGGTGGTCAGCCGCGCCCGCAAAATTGCGCCGACCTCCTCGTGATGAAAGTCGGGGTTTTGCAGGGCAAAGCCGAAGCCCCAGGTAGTCGTGGCGTTGAAGTTTTGCGTAATGAGGTTCTCGATCTCGATGCGGTCCACATCGCGGAACAGCGTGATGCGCGCCTCATGCACCAGCGGAGAATCAGCTGAGGCGAACAGGGTGGCAGAAACGGCTCCGGCGTTTTCCAAAGTCAAATTGCCGGAGGCAGGTCCGAGGTCATTGAGGAAGCGCCCGTTCACTTCCGCCGCGAGTTCACGGTTTCCGCGCGTCTTGTCAATCAGGCTGGTCACCGCGCCGCGTCCGTCCACTGTCAGTTTGTAGAAGCGGTTTTCGATCACGCCGCCGCTGACGCTGATTTCGTTGGAGAACGGCTGACCCGCGCCGGGGCGAATCTCGAAGACTTTGTAGCCGGCGGAGGGGACGTTCTCCGCCAGGATTCGCAGCCAGCGCTTCCCTTCCTTGACGATGACCTGGCTCAGCGTTTCCCGGTCATCTTCCACGCTGACGACGTGGACAGGTTCGGCGCCGTCAAAGGGGTAATCGGCGTAGTCGGTGCGCGCCCAACCCAGCGGGTTGAAGACGAAGAAGCGTTCGTTTGCGCCGTTTTTCTGGATCATCCCGCCAAGAGATTTGACCGCGTCATCGTGCAGGGTGTTCACATACTGTTCGATTTCCGCGGTGATTTTTTTCGTCCATGCGATGCGTTTTTGCGTCAAGCCTTCCCAGGGCGCGCCCTGCCAGTCATGTTCCCAAAACAGACCGAGATTCATCCATGCTAAGTCACGCTGTTCTTTGCGCTCTTTCATGAAGTCGTTTTGGTTGAGGGAGACGAGCACCGCCAGGCTTTCGGCTGTGCGCAATTTTTCCACAGCGCGTTTGACACGCGCCGACACTTCCGCCATGCTGGCGCAATCGAGGTCCCATTCGTTGCCGAAACTGGCGGAGAGGGAGGGGATGTCGCTGCCGTAGTTTTTTTCAAAATCCTGTGCAAAGTCAATTTCGTTGGAAACGATGACTTTGAAGTTTTGGTTGGAGAGGTTCTTGGCGGTGATGACAAACTCGTCGGTTTGGGTCTGGAGGTCGTCCCAACCGTGACCAAACGCGCCGATCACTTGGTATGGATACCTGGCTTTGAATGCCTCGTCAGAGTCCACGTAGTTGACCACCTGTTCGGGGTAGCGGGCTTCGGCGTAGCCGCCCACGCCCTGGTTGCCGGTCAGCATGGAGTTCCACTTCATGAGCAGGCGGCTTCCGTCTGCGCCGACCCACCAGTAGATGTCGTGTTCGCGGTCCCAGGCGTCGGGGACTTTGGTGGCGCAATCGCAGATGCCTTTCCAACTGAAGGTGGCACCGGAGCCAGCCCACAGTGCGCCCAAGCCGAAGGGCAGGGTCTGGTTTTCTATGGAGTAGGCAATGGGAAAGCGCAAGTTGTGGCGGCGTTCGAGTTTGCCGGGGTAGTACATGCCGCGCAGCACCGCCTCGGCGGGCGCGCCGCCCAGGCAGACGCACAGAGCGTTCAGCGGCACGCTGATATGCCCGCTGCGAATGCGTTCGATGAGGCGGTTAAACTCTGCTGGCGTTTTTTTCTTTTCATAAACCCACACCCAGAAACTGCCGTCACAATTCCAGCGGCTTTGGAATTCGGGTGGTTCGTTTTGGGTACGGTCTGCCAGGTCGAGGTAGTAGTCGAGCATTTCAACAAAAACCCGCTCATAGGTCTCCAGGTCGGCGGTCCAAAAGAGGTCGGTGTGGTCATCTGGCGCGATGTAGATGCGCTTGCCGGTGAATTCCTGCAAAAATCCACCCACACCCAGGTCGGCGAGAAATTGCGGCAAGACGGCTCCGCTCAGGAGAACCACGCCGGTTTGCAGGAATTCGCGGCGGGTGAGGGAGAGGTTTTTCCCGCCGCCGGCGCGGTTTCTGCCGTATTCGCTGTTCAGGGTGATGTGGGAGTGGTGGCGGGTCATGTTATCTCAATTTGGTAGAACCGATCAAGGATTCTGCGGAGTGTATTCATATAAGTAACGTGGATATTGGAGGTTGAAGCGTTTTGGGAGGGTGGAGAGCGGCGCAAAGCGGTCGCCCAGGTCTTCTTTGAGTTTGTATTCGTCCGCTAGGAAGCCGAGGAGCGGGTCATTTTCCAACGGGTAATTCATCAAAATATAGGCGGGACCCTGCGGATGGATGACCGGTTCGAGCAAGCCGCGCGTGACCGGATGATTGTAGGTATCCACGCCGGGTCCGCGGATGATGTCTTCCATGGGGACCCAATGCACAGCAGGGAAGAATCCGTAACCGCTTTCCAGCGGTCCGATCCAGGGGGCATATACCGCGCCATCCAGCGAATTCAGGTATTGAAGGAGGTCACGATATGCCTGCGGAGCCCGCGGGGAGACAAGCACAGAGGCAGGGTTGTAGAAGAGCAAGGCAAAGGAAGCAGCCAGCGCAAGGAGGTGTATTGCCCACTTTCTTACAAGGGCATATTTCTCCGTTGCGTATTGCAACCCGAGAACCCCTGTGATGATGAACCAGGTTGCCATGGGAATGAAAATGTTATTGTTGGAGCCTTCGTCCAATGCGCCCATGACGCCGGTCAGCATGGCAAAGGGGAGCATGAAATACCAAACGTTTACGTCCCTCCATTTTTTGACGAAAAAATACACGGAAGCGGCTGCCCCCGCCCCGGCAAGCGCGAAGTAATTCTTGACCGCATAGCCGATGTATCGTTTGATACCGGCGAAGGAAAACCCGCTCCAATGGCTGGGAACGGTAAGAGTGTAGTAATGGAACCAGGATCCAAGCCACAGGGAGGGGGCAAGGGCGTACAAAACCGGTCCAAGCAGCGCCGCCAGCGCCCAATACATCCATGAATTTCTCAGTCCATCGCGCCAGGTCAGGTAGAGTACGCCGCCGGCAACGAAGATTGCGCCGTGCTGTTTGAACCAGAACGAAACGACGAGAATGAACACGCCCAGCAGGTTGGTCGCGCGCGAGCGTTTCAGGTCAATAAGATACAAGCCCAGCAGGGCAGTGAATAGCAGCCAAGAATCCGAGTGGGCGTTATCGAGATAGGTATCCATGGCGCGGTATGCCGCGGCGAAAAGCCCAACCGCCATGAGCGCCCACCAATTCGATGAGGTATGCCGCCTGACTGCTGCGAAGATGACAATCCCTGCGCCAAGCATTCCCAAAATGGCGACCAGTCTCATCGTGAAAAGGTTTGCGCCGAACACCCAGGCGAAGGGAACGGAAACGTAATAATACAGCGGCGCATACGCCAGCGAGACGAAATCGGAGGACGGTTCGACATAGAGAGGCAGTCCTGCCATGATTCTGCGAAGATGCTGAACAACGAGCAATTCCATCGCTTCCAGGTTCAGGGGGAAATTGACATGATTGAACCAAACATAGACCGTGAATGCAATCCATGCGAGGGCGTAAGCGGCAAAGAGTGTTACGGCGAGTCTGGTCAGCGTTTCTGAGCCTCGCCAGGCGCCGGCGAGGTAAACCATGGCAGCGACGCCCAACAGCGCCAACACCAGCAATCGTTCGATCATTTCAACTCCAATCACTTTTGAGCCCGTTGATACAGGTCATAATCGCCGAAGGAGGCGAGCAGTTCGTATTCACCCATGAGTTCGTCCAGCGGATAAATCTCCGTCCACTTGGAGAATTCGCCCGCCAGCAGGTAGTCTGGTTTTGCGGTTTGGACGAAATCGTAGCGCTCCCGCACGGGTTCGCCGCCGTAATAAACCTGGTCCACGGCGACGGCGAGCAGAGCATTCGGGGGGTAGTGATAGTTGTGGTCTGTGAGAAAGCCCATTTCCGGGTCCCAGGTTTCGATGACGGCATCGAGCGGAACGTTTTGGTTGAGGTATTCAGCCATTTGCATGGCATAGGGCGGAGGCGGGGCGGCGATGTCTGTAACGGTTTTGCCAAAGGGAATCAGGATGATGAGAATCAGCCACAGGGCAAGGGCAAAGCGGATGGCGTTTTTCGCTTCGAACAGGGAGCGGAACCAGCCGCCGCTCCAATCGAACCTGAAGCCCTCGGCGACGTCCCAAAACAGGCGCGCAATGAAAATGCTGGAGAGGCTGAGACCGAGAAAGGCGTAGCGAATCCAGCCGATGGAGGCAACGACATACCAGACCAAGTTCAACGCCACGAGGAGAAAGATCACGCTCCACTTTTGTGCCTCGCGGGTACGCGGCAGGGAGAGGAAGAACCCGTAGAACAGAGCGGGAATCAAGGCGCCCAGATAGACGGCGCGGGAGGTCAACTCGCCGAAGTTCGCGTTGAGTTGGGCGAGGTTGAAGTTGAAGGCTGCCCCTTCGGCAGAAGCGCGCAGGAGCGCCAGATTCTCCATGGCAGTGGAAGGTCCCAGGTATTGAAGCGTGAGCAGCTGCCAGATGCCGAAACTTCCCGCCGCGATGATGCCCGGCACGAGGAAGTTGCGGTGCGAGGAGGTCTTGTAATAGAAAATATCGAGCAGCCAGGAGAGGATCAGCGTCGGCGCAAGGAACAACAGGTACTGGTACTTGGTGATCATCGCCAGCCCAAACAGCAGACCGATGAGCGACAGGCGCTTCCAGTCGTTTTGGTTCCATTTGGAGAACCACAGGTAAAGCGCAAGAAGGAGAAAGAAGAAGCCCGGCACCTCGCCAAGCAATTGACGTCCGTACTCCAAAAACAGGACGCTTCGGGAGGAGAGCAGCAAGGCGAGGGCGATCCACGCCACCCACCTGCCCGCCAAGTGTTCGACCAGACGATAAAAGACGTAGATTGCAGCAAGCAGGTAAAGCGCCATGACCAGCCGCGCCTGCAGCAAGCCGATGCCGAACAGTTTGAACGCCGCGGCGATGGGAAGCATGACGGTCGGACCGACGCCGATGGTGGGTCCGTAGTATCGAAATCCCTCGCTGCTGATGTCGGCATAGACACCGTATTTGACGAGTGTCTTCGGGACGTGCAGGTGGGAGCCTTCGTCGAACCAGGGAACGGGGAAGCGCGTCAGGTTGTGGAAGAGGAGGAAGTAGACAAGCAGGAGCCCAATAGCCCACAAGAGTATTTTTCGGTTTTTTGATAGGAACTTCCCCATTGTGTTTTCCATAAATTTTCTCCAAAAGGTATGGGGGGACATTACAGCGCAAAGTCCGACGCTAGAGAGCGTCTCTTACGCTTCGGCGTAGGCAGACGTACTCTGACCTCCGCTTTTTCTCCCAAAAGTGCAGGTGACAGGTGCTAAGTAGTCGGTCGCATGTTTTTAGAAATCCATTGGCACAGTCGGCGTTCTCTTGCGCCGACAGGGACGTTGGAGAACGTCCCCTGCGCGTCGAATGATTTTCGACCGACTACTTAGGAATAAGTCGAGCGGATGGCGTGTTCCTGCGCGCTGACGATGACCAGCGCATATTCCGCGCCGCCAAGTACGAGACGGTTGTCTGTGGGGGTTGTTACATCATCCACGCTGAAAGAGGCGAGGGTTTTGCCGGCGTGGCGGAGGGGAATCAAAACCGTCAGCGTGGAGGCAGGCTGGTCCGGCGGGAGCAGGCGGAAGGTCAGGGTGGAGGCGGCTGCGTCCCAGGTGATGTCGGTAAAGTCGGCGTCGTGGCGCAGGTCGGTGAAGTCCAGCCATTCCTGAGCGGAGAGGATGGGGACGCCGAGTTGTTTTGCGTAATCGAGGACGCCCTCGAGGAAGATAGCGGCTTTTTCGGCAGGTTCGCCGCCCACCTGAAAGGGGTCCACGTGGAATTGAGCGCAGAGGGCGCAGTAGTCGCCGTTGAGGGAACGGTCGAGCAGGTCTTTGGCGACGCCCACCGCCTGCTGAGGGGAAAGTTGGGGCCAGCCGCCCCAGCCGGGCACGTCCATGGGGATGAGGTGTTCGTCGGTGAGTTGGGTGAGTTGCTGGTAGATGTCGAGGAGGCGTCCGTGTTCGTCCATGAATTTCATGGGGCGCCCGCTGCCGGTCAGGTGACCGTTGGGCCATTCGCCGTTTTTCTTTTGGAGGGATGGACCGACGTGGTAGTAGTCGAAGTTCATGCGCATGCCGAGGGTTGCCTGCCAGCGGGCGGTTTCCGTCCAGCCGCTCCACAGGACTCGGTGCGTGCGGACGGTGTGGGGTACGGGTCCATACCCTCTGCCGGTGAATTCCTTCCAGTACTCCAGCCAGCCGCTTTCGAGTTCGGTATCCACGTAGGGGTGGAGGGCGATTTCATGACCGCGCGCCCGCCAGCCTTGCACCATGAGCGGAGTGGGCGAGCCAAACTCTTGTTCCAGCAATTCAGAAACCAGCGGGAGATGATCCGTCAGCCAGAAGCGCGCCAGGCGCTCGGCGCGCCCGATGTCGCTGACGATTTGGGGCGAGTAATAGACCGTATAATGCCCGCCGCGCGCTTCCACGCGGGTCAGCACGTCTTCGATGAAGTTGGCGGGGTTGCTGTGCGAGTCGCCGGTGGCAATCAGCACGCTCTTTTCGTCTTCGGGGAAGTACCACAGGCGCGGCAGGGGCTTACGGCTCATTTCTGCCAGCAGGTTGACGAACAGTCTCTGCTGCTCATCCGCCTGCGGGATGTGAATGAGGTCTAGGTCAATCCAGCCGGCGAATTTGTCCACCGTGCGGATGCCCTCCAAACCGTCGTTGTCCTGGTCAATCAGTTTCGGGTTGCCCTGCCGCATGAGGACGATGCTTTTCACCAGGTCGAAGGCATACGCCGCCGCCAGCCCCTGCCCAAAGGCATTGAGCGTGATGGCGGGGTTTTCGGTGGGCGTGTCGCGGTCAGCGTAGAGCCAGGCGATGGGCTGTGCGCCCGTCAGCGTGAAGAGGTGTGACTCGCCATGAATTTGCAGAGAGGAGGGATGGATGCCTGCGGCAGCGGGATGGGCGGGATCGGTCTTCAGGTACCCCTCCAGGAAGACGCCTTCGCTTCTTTCCACGCCGAAAACAGATTCCAGACCCTCAGCCGGTCTCATGCCGACGAGGCGTCCGCCGCGCGAAACGTAGGCGGAGAACATCTCCGTCTGCGCGGTGGTCAACGGAGTCTCGGTCAGGATGGCGACTTCGTATCGCTGGAGGGAATCAGGCTGGAGCGTGGAAAGATCCGCCGTGTGAAAGCAGTTCACTCCCTCCGCCCGCAGGATCTCGGTGAAGTACATCCCGAACGGATTCGACGAGTCCTTATTCACGACCAACAGGATCGGGACGGAACCATCCAGGTTGGCAGTGTGAACGATCTCGACATACGGGGAGCGTTCGAGCGGCACCTCCCCCAGCGCATCGCGATAGACATAAGCGCCAACCCCCAGCGCGACAGGCGCGACCACCGCCGTGCCTGCGCCTGCGAGTTTGAGAAAATCCCTGCGGGATAGTTTGCGCTTCATGGTATTCGAAAGATCTCACCGAGCAGTGTCTTCAGGTACAGCCGGAAGCCGTTCAGGGCCGTTCTGGCGGATGGTTCGTTCACCAGGTTGTTCATTTCCTGCGGGTCTTCAATCCAATTGTACAACTCTTCACCAAACTTTTCATGGTGGATGTACTGCATCTCGTCCCCGACCACCGATTTTATCGCGCCGTGCGTGGAGGGGTTGACCTCCGCCGCGCCGTTCATTTGCGCCAGTTCTGAGATGGGGTCGGGCCAGTCGGCAGGGGCTTCGCCGGAGATCAGGATGGCAAGGGATGGACCGGGGAACGGGTCATCCGCCGCATTGATCAGTGAAAGGATGGTCGAGGGCAAGGCGGTGATGGTTACAGGCGTCCCGACCGTTTTCCCGGCGGGGACCTGTCCCGGCGCCCAAACGATCAACGGGACGTGGATCTCATCCAGGTACAACGAGGCGCTGTGCTGGAGTATGCCATCATGTTCGCCAAAAGATTCACCGTGATCGGAGGTGACGATCACGACGGTGTTTTCGAGCAAGCCGCGCGCCTCAAGTTCGCCGAACAATGCTTTGATCTGGTCGTCCACGTAGGCAATCGAGCCGTCGTAGGCGTCAACTTCAGATTGAATCTGTTCCGGCGTCAGCGACGGGGAGTAGCGCTCCATGAAGCCGTTGATCAGGCCGCCGGGGCTGGGGATGGAAGCGAATTGGCTGCGGTACGGTTCGGGCGGGGTGTAGGGGTCATGCACGTCGAAGTAGTTCATGAAGACGAAGAAGGGTTCGCCGCCTTTGTCTATCCAGTTCAAGGCGGCGGCGTTGATGTCGGAGGCGAGCAGGCGGTTGGGAACGCCCTCGTAGTCGAGAGCTTTGCGCAAGCCGTAGAAGTCGAACAGGAAGCCGTACAGGGAGGAGTTGAAGAACGCGTCGGTCACAGACTGGTAATTATCTTCAAAGTGCAGGAAGCCGCGTCCGTGCCCCTGGCGGCGGGTGAAGAAAAGCGTGTTCGCCGAGAAGGCGGCGGTACGGTAGCCGTTTGCCTGCATGACTTCGCCGATGGTCGGATAGGTATCGTCAAGCGGTTGGGTTTCGGCGTGGGTCTCGTAGGTGTAACGCCCGGTGAGCATGGAGGCGTGGGAGGGCTGAGTCCACGAGGAGGGAGCGATGGCGGTTTCGAAGCGGACTCCTTCGACGGCGAGGTTGTCTATAAAGGGGGAGGTGTTTCGTTTGTAGCCGTAGGAGGAGAGGTGGTCGGCGCGCAGGGTGTCCACGATGATGACGATGACGTTGGGAGCATTGGGAGCGGCGGCAGGCAGGCGGGCAGTGCGGATTTTCTCATTGAGCCAGCCGCCGCCTTGATTGAGAATGAGGATGGCAATCGTTGCGCCCGCCAGCCAGCGCAGGATGCGAGTCAGTTGGCGGGTGGCTGCCGCTTCGCGTTTGGAGATGAAACTGAAGATCTGATACGCCGTCCCTGCGGCGAGGAGGAGGATGGCAAATAGAGAGATTTTGCCAAACAGGACGATGAAGAGCCAGTCGAAGGCGGCGAGGAAGATGAACGCGAACCAGGCAACCTTCCTGATCGGCAGGCGCGGAAGGAACCAGCCTGCCAGCGCAAAGACCGCTCCCGCCAGCGTGAACAGGATAACGTCCACCAGCGGGGCGATC
The DNA here is from genome assembly GCA_013388685.1 of Chloroflexota bacterium. GTDB lineage: Bacteria > Chloroflexota > Anaerolineae > Anaerolineales > Villigracilaceae > Defluviilinea. Next base: position 45,400 of record JACAET010000052.1, read on the forward strand.
CACAGGGTTTCGTACCAGTAGGCACGGTTTTGCAGACGCCAGGTCAGCAGGGCGGCGCGGCTCAAACTGAAGAGCAGAAGCCCCTCCACCAGGCCGGTCAGCAAGCCCATTGCGGCAGAAAGCGAAAGGGTTTCTTTTGCGAAGGGTTGGATGTTTTGCTTCACGGTCATTGGGAATCATTTCTTGTTCTGTTGCGAAGATGCCCAAAGGCAGTGAAGCATCGCCTTTTTCCCTCACCCCAACCCCTCTCCCAGTGGGAGAGGGGCAAGGGGTGAGGGCGAAAAACAGTTTCGCAATAGGTTAAACCATATGTTTGCAACAGAGCATTCATTTTTCAATGTCGTAGGGCCAGGTGAGACCAAGTTTGGCGATGGCTTCGAGGTAATAATTCTTGAGTTTATCCAAAACGGTCGGGGTCTCTTCGGCACGGTTGTTCAACTGGTCGGGGTCGTCCTTCAGGTGGTAGAGTTCGACACCGTTGAACTCATGTTCGATATACTGCCATTCTTCGGAGATGACGGAAACCATGTCGCCTTTGATGGAGAGATGATTCGGGTTGACCCAGGACGATTCCGCCATCTCGGCAATCGGGTCGGGGAAGCGAGCCGCCGCGGAAGGGTCGCGCCAGAGTTCGGCGAGGGAGGGACCTGGGAAGAGGTCTTGTGACGGCTCGCCGAGCAGGTCAAGCATGGTGGCGGGGAGGGCGGCGTTGGAGACGGGCGTTTCGAGGCGCAGGTTGTGCGGAACAGACGCGGGATACCGGATGATGAGCGGCACGTAGATGACCGGGCGGTAGAGCGAGTTGTGATGTTCCCACAAGCCATGCTCACCGAAGAGTTCACCATGATCGGAGGTGATGACGACGATGGTGTTTTCGAGCAGGCCGCGGCGGTCGAGTTCGTCCATGAGCCATTTAATTTGCTGGTCGGTGTAGTAGATGCCGCCATCGTAGGCGTCAATTTCGCCCTGCACCTGCTCGGGGGTTTTGGGATTGTAGATGTCGGCGGTTGTCCAATCGGTGTTGACCAGTCCGCCGGGGTTTTCGAATTGGGAGAAACGGGCGCGTTCAGGGGAAATGTAGGGGGCGTGAATGTCGTAATAGTTGATGAAGACAAAGAAAGGTCTGTCGTTATCCTGGTCTATCCAATCCAGCGCGGATCGGTTGACACTAGGCGCCCAGCGGCGGTCAATGGAAAATTCCATGCCGAAGACTTTGTGCAGGACATAGTATTCCAAAAAGCGCCCGTAGAAGGAACTGACCGCCAGTTGCGGCAGGGTCTGGTAATAATCTTCGAAGTGGTGGAAGCCGCGCGCAAAGCCCCAGCGGCTGGTGACGGTTTCGAAGTTGCCGTTGAAGGCGCCGGTGCGGTAGCCGCGCGCGGCAAGCGCCTCGGCGATGGTGGGGTAGGTGTCGTCCAGGTAGCGTCCGCCGTCGGCTTTGTGTTCGTAGGGCCAGCGCCCGGTGAAGAGCGAGGCGTGGGAGGTCAGGGTCCAGGAAGAGGTGGCGTAGGCGTTATCAAATACGACGCTCTGCTGTGCGAGGCTGGCAAGGTAAGGGTCGGTCTGGCGTTCGTAGCCGTGCAGCGACATGTGGTCGGCGCGCAGGGTATCAATGACGATGAACAGCACATTCGGGGCAGACTGTTTCGCCGGCGGCAGGTTTCGAACGGCGATTTGTTCGCTGATCCAAATACCGCTCTGGATGACGACCAGCAGGACGATAGCAAACACGCTCACGCCTTTGACGGTTCTCCTCACGAACGGCGCGAATCGCTTATCACGCTCGAAGAGGGTCAGGGATACCTGGTAGCCGATTCCCGCTGCCAGAATGATGAAAGCAACAGGCGACAACCGCCCGGAGAGAATGGTGCCCAGCCATGAAAAAGCCAGCAAAAAAGAGAAGGCGAACAACGCCAGCCGCTTCACCCAAACCTGCGGCAGAAACAACGTCAGGACCACCAGCCCCGCTGCGGCAAGCAGGAATAACAACGCGTCAAAAACTGGCGCAATCCACAGCACGGGCAAGCCGGCGCCGAGGTAGGTGATCTGTCCCTTGAGCAGGTCGAAGCCTCTGAGGGTGTAGAGCAGTGCGCCTTCCACCAGCCCGGTCAACACGCCGAACCAAAGGGCATAACGAAGAATTTCTGCTGCGATCTGTTTATCGAATTTTTTCATCGTCCTCATCCGTCATCCAAATCTCGTCTTGCAATAAAAAGCGACGTGATGATCTTTACAAAATAATCCTGTAATGTTGCGTAGGGCGCGTTCTCTCCCTGGCGCCGCCCGCCATTGCGAAGCCTCCCTGAAGCGGAGCGGGAGGGCAGGTGTACGCGCCTGTTGGCGTTAGAGAACGCCAACTACGCGGTTACGGTATTTGATTAATTTTCATGACTCCACTGCAAAAACCCTGAAGTTTTACCACGAAGACACGGAGTCACAGAGTTTCCCTTCATTTTTTTGCTCGTGTCTCCGTGTCTCTGTGGTTCGATTTTCACCTTTTTGCAGTAGACTCTTTCATAATATCGCTGTACCGATTCTAGATGTATCCCAACCCACTCAGCCGGTCGCGCAGGATTTGCTGTTCGTCGGCGGTGAGACCGGAGGAGTTGTTCAATTCCATGCCCGCCACCCACGATGTTCCTTCGGCGGCGGAGGGAAGCGGAAAGCCCGTCAGTTGCACGAGGGTGGGGGCAATGTCGGCTGCCACGCCGCCGCTGTACTCTCCGCTGATGGGGTTGTTGGCAGAGACCAGGACGAAACAGTCGGCGCCGAGGATGGCGATGACCGTGTCGTCGCTCAGTTCCTGGAGCGCCTCACCCACCTCCTGGTCGAGGCGAAGGTAGTCGTCGGCAGACCAGTTGTCGGCGGGGTAAGAGGCGGCGGTGTATTGCAGGTAGTCCCAGTCGCCCACCGAGAGTTTTTCGCGCAGGGTGACGGGGTTGGTTGTCTCTACGCAGAGTTTGTCCGCCTGCTGGAAGTATTCCATCAGCGAAAGGGTATGGTTTTCCTGACGAGCAAGCACGTTCCACTCGCCGGAGGCGGCAAGCGCGCCGAAACAGCCCATGTCCATCAGGCGGCGCAGGTTTTCGAGGCGTTCGTCGTTGAAGAGGGCGGCGCGTTTGGCACCGGGAAAATGCAAAACCAGAACGTTCATGACAGCAAATCACTCCCTTCCATTTCGGCGTTTTTCGGGACGCCGAGGGCATTCAAGATGGTCGGCGCAAGGTCAACGAGACTGGGCGACTGGGCGCGGAATGTTCGGTTCATCAACAGCACGCCCGGCACGAGCGCGGGGTCAATGACGTGGTCGCCGCCCCAGCGTTTGTGATTGTCGACAAACAAGCCTTGCGGCACGCCGCCCAGGGGCGTATCCCACGAGACGCGATAGCCCTCGGAAAAATTGACCAGCAGATCAGGCGCTTCATGCAGATAGGGACCGCTGTAAATCTGCTCGCGCCGTGAGACGCTGCGCACCGCCACCGCGCCGCGCTCGGGGTCCACCAGTCCGCTCAGTCCGCGCTCGATTCCCTGACGGGTTTGTTCGGCTTCCTCTTCGTTGAGGATTCCGTTGGCTTCGCGCCCCTTGAGGTTGAGGAAGATGCAGCCCAAGCCGAGGGCGAAGGCTTTGGTTTTGTCCCAATCCACGTTTTGGAAAAAGTCGCCGCTTTCGCCGGGCTGAACGCCGGGCTTGAGGGCAAGGAAACCGTTTTCGTACAGCCAGGTGTTCAGGTTCAAGCCGCGCTGGAACGAGTTCATGCCGTGATCGCTGAGGACGATGAAGAGCGTTTCGTCGTCCACTGCCTTCATCGCCTCCCCGACAATCGCATCGCATTCGCGGTAATGTTCCTCGATGGCGCCGGCATATTCGGCGTTGTACCCGTGATGACGGTTGGAGGGATGCCCGGCTTCACGGAAGCGCCAGAACATGTGCGCCAGGCGGTCGGGCGTGTCGTAGAGGCAGTAAAAATATCCGCGCTCGAACCTGCCCAGCTCGAACTCCATCATGCGGCGGCGTTCGCGCATCACAATGCGGCACTGGTCGAGATACGCCGCCTCGTCGAAGCGTCCCAAATTCAAGCCGTCGTGGTCTTCCGCCATGCCCGCCGTGTAGTAGCGCCCAATCTTCATCGCCAGTTCGTGGGCATATTCCTTCGGGTGGCTGATGGAAAACAGCGGCTCTTCGGTCTCGAAGTTGACCGGCGACGCATACAACTCGAACTCCGGCTCGATCTGCCGCAGGTTGAAGCGCACAATGCCCGTCACGCTTTGCATCATTCCCACCTTGAAACGCACTTTCAGCCACTTGCTCCACTTGCCCAACTGCACTTCCAACTTGTCGGGCTGACCTTGCGAGGTGATGACGATCTTGTTTTCTTCTTTGACGATCTGGATGTGGATGTCGAACTTGTGATCGGACTTCGTCTTTGGGTCACGCGGACCGATGACCTGCGTCGCCACCCGGTCCCCCTCCACGTTGACGGCGACTACCTTCTCGCTCTGGTCGGCATGCAGGTCTTTGCGCGTGGAATAAAAGGTGGGCGTGCCAAAGCCGCCGCGCAGGTCTGGGACACCGACGCCGGAGAGCAGGCGTCCTTTGACCGGGTCCGGCGGGTAGGCGCACGGCACGCGCAGGATGGTGGAAGGCACGTCTCTGGCGGAGAGCAACTCCCAGAAGGGTATGCCGCGCCGCATGTTTACCACCTTTGGAAGCACAAAGGCGTTCTTCTGCTCGTAACGGCTGAGCGCCATGACCGGCAGGTAGGTTTTGGGGTCGCGGCTAAGGAAGTCGAAGATGCCGTGACCGCCGGGGTTTGTGCCGGTGGAATAGGTGGACCAAGCCACGGGCGTCTGCGCGGAGTAGGTGGTTCCCAGGCGTGCATAGCCGCCCTGCTCGCGCACGTTCTGCAGGTTGGGCAATTCGCTGCGCGCCATCATCGCCTCGGCGATCTTCGGCTCGAAACCGTCCAATCCAATGACAATGACTTTTTTCATCATGAGGTGAAATCAATCTGTCGGGGCAGGGTGACGCTGGCGCATTCGGCGCGAGAAAATGCCGCCTGCTCCCTCCACCGACGAATTCGCTTACTTGTTCTGCTCTTCTTCCGTGGGGTCATCTACATCCACTTCCGGCGGCACTTCATCGGGCAGACCGCGCACTTTACGATATAAGGTCTTGAAAAACTTGACAATGAGCCGCCAGAATAGCAGGAAAAACCCGGCAATTGCCGCCAAAATGGACGCCAGCGGCATGAGCGTCTCCGGTCCCAGATATTCAGGCGGGCGGAGCGGTCCCATCAGGCTAAACAGGTTGATAAACAGGTTCATACTCTTTTCCTTTCTGCTTTTTACTTTCTTTCCCGATACAATTCCTTGTTGACGACACCCGCCATGAGGTTGACATCCATGCCGCCGCCCAAAAATTCGTTGACCTTCTTGAGCGACTCGAGCGGGTCAGACAACATGGTATTGTAATTCACATACAAAACTTCGATGTTAGGCTGCTTCGCAATCCAGGCATTCACCTGTTTGAGATGTTCCTGGTAGATTTTTCGCATCTTTTCATCCTCCACCCTGTCATCTTCTTTTCCCAAGCGCCCAAGCATTTTCTTTTGGGAGGACAACACCTCTTTCATCGCTCTTTGCATGAAGATGACTTTGAATTTATAGTCGGAGGGCAGGTGCATGATGAGACCGGTCACGATCTTGACCACCTTTCCGCCTGCTTCGGGGATCCAGCCATAATCGCCATTCGGCAGTTCTTTCACGCGCTCGAACTCGTAATAGCCGTTCGGGTTGTTGGCGTCGGGAGTGCGCAGGTTGTCGGTCAGGATGGGCAAGCCGCCGGCTTCGAGCATTTTCATCATCATGGATGTGCCGGAGCGCGGCAGCCCCGAGACGACGATTATGTAATCCTTATTTTCCATTGGTTTGCTCCAAATCGGACGTTAGAGTACGTCCATTATGCATTCGTATCAGGACACTAGAGAGCGTCCATTACGCGGTTTTTGAAAGAGCGTCCATTACACATTCTCAGTATTTCACGAAGGCGCGTATCAGGCGGTCTCTACCGCCGCATCTGCCTGCTGCATGTGACGGTGTTGGACGCTCAGGATGATTTCTGCCGCTTCGCGCGCATGGCGGCTGACAGACTCGCCGTTCGTCAACGCAGGGTAGATTTGAGCGGTAGTGGCAAGGAACAGATTCACAATCGGCGTCTTGACTTGCGGCATGGAATCGGTTTCGTTGAGACCATGCAGCGGTTCGACATAACGCTCGCGGTGAATGAGAAAATATTTGATGGTGGAGGGGTCGAAGTTGGGAAACATGGCTTTCAGGTTTTCCAGCCAGATTCGCTTGATCTCTTCGTCGCTTTTCGTCTGCCAGTCACTGCCAGGGGCGGTGTACTTGGGCAGGTACACAAGGTGGTAGCCGCCGACGTATTTCGGGTCAATGTAAGCAGTGGTTTCGATGACCCCGGTAAAGGGGAAACGGTCGTCGGTGATGTTGATGGTCCAGTTGCCGGTCAGGGGTCGGGTGAGGACAAGAAGCGGGGCGATGATGCCCAGGTATTCGGTCCGGGTAAGAGCCGCCTGATAGGCAGGGGCGGCGTTCGAAATGAGACGTTGGAAGATAGGCGCCTGCATGGTGCAGACCACCTTGTCGTAGTTCACCACTTCACCGTTCGCGAGGCGGATGCCCGTCGCTTTGTCATCTTCGATGACGATTTCTTTGACAGGGGTTTTGAGCAGTACTTGCCCGCCATTTGCCTTGATCTTTTCAGTCATCGCCTGGATGAGGGTGATGTAACCGCCGATGAGGTGACCCGCCATTTCTTTCTGGTTGGCGCCTTCGCGCGTAGATTTCATGCGGACGAGGCGCGCCCAAATCCACGTGGCGGGGACGTTGTCGAAGCCGCCGTCGAATTTGGCTTTGAGCATCGGACGCCAGATGTTCTGGAAGGTGTTCCTGCCGCCCCACTTCAACAGCCACTCCTGCACGCTGACCGATTCAAGGCTGCGCCAGTCTTTGATGAACTGCGCCGCCAGCACGGTGAGACCAAGCCGGAAGCGGTCAATCCAGCCGAGCGGAGGAAACTTGAGGAACTCGATGATGTTGTTCATCGGGTAGATTGCGCCTTTGTAATAGAAACCGGTTTTGGTCTCCTTGAAGCGCAATTGATCGTGGATGCCCAGCTCCCTGCACAGGTCGCTCACATGGCGGTCGCTGGAGAGGATGGCGTGATAGAAGCGATCCACTTGCGTGCCGTCTTCGAGATGAATGGGACCCGCCAGCCCGCCCAGCACGGGGGAGGCTTCGTAGATGGTTACGGCGGCACCCTGTTTGGAGAGGAAGTAGCCCAGGCTTATGCCCATGATGCCACCGCCGATAATTCCGATTTTTGGTTTTTCTATCATGTTTTACAAATCCATTCGCTCGATAAAAGTTTGTGTGTCTTGTGGGCTCTGTGCGCGGACGTTAGAGAACGTCCGCTGCGCGACTCAATGAAACGATAAATGAATCTTCCCTAGAATCTCCGCAATCTTCTCACCAGCGTGACCATCGCCAAAGATAGGCGGCTGTTCGGCGGGCGGCGTGAAGGTTTTCCATTCGCGGACGATGGTCTCCACATCCACACCGACAAGTTTATTCCAGCCCGCCTCGACGGTTTCAGTCCATTCGGTTTCGTCGCGCAGGGTGAGACAGGGTTTGGACATGAAGTACGCTTCACGCTGGACCCCGCCTGAATCGGTGGCGATGATGCGGGCGTTCTCTTCCAGCGCCATCATGTCAAAATAGCCGACCGGCTCGATGAGGCGGATGTTGTCGCCAAAGTACACGTCCAGTTTATCTAACGCGCCGCGCGTGCGCGGATGGACGGGGAAGACCACTGTCTCACCGACCTGGCTGAGGGCAGTGACGATGTTTCTGAGGCGCGCAGGGTCGTCGGTGTTGGCGGCGCGGTGAACGGTGACCAAGCCATAGGAACCGGGAGCAAGCCCCAGCGTGGAGAGAATCGTCGCTTTTTGGCGGGCAAGGGGACGATTAGCGAGGTTGGCATCCAGCATCACGTCCCCCACCCAGTGGACATTCTTCGTAATGCCTTCAGCAGCGAGGTGACGCACAGCGGTCTGGCTGACGCAGAAGAAGACGGAAGCGAGGCGGTCGGCGACGAGGCGGTTGATTTCTTCAGGCATGCGGCGGTCGAAACTGCGCTCACCCGCTTCGATGTGGACGGTGGGGATGTGCAGTTTGCTTGCCGCCAGCGCGCCCGCCAGCGTGGAGTTGGTGTCGCCGCGCACGATGACGCAGTCGGGCTGCTCTTTGAGGAGCACTTCTTCGAGGCGGACGAGGATTTCGGCGGTCTGCGAGGCATGTGAGCCGGAGCCGACTTCGAGGTTGTAGTCGGGTGCGGGGATGCCGAGTTCGTCAAAGAAAGTCTGCGACATGAGGTAGTCGTAGTGCTGACCGGTGTGGACGAGGATTTCGTGATGGCGCTTTCGAAGTGCGCGGCTGACCGGGGTGGCTTGAATAAATTCCGGACGCGCGCCGACGATGGAGATGAATTTCATTGATCAGTAAATCCTGTAAAAAATAATTTGGGGCGCAAGCGGCGTTAGAGAACGCCAACTACGCTACACGATGTCTTTCAAAAAACTTTTGCCGATTGGCTGAGGGTCGAGCGAGAACATCTCGGCGAGGGTGCCGGCGATGTCGGCGAGGGTGTCACGGTCGCCGAGGGCTACGCCGTGTTTGATGTTCGGTCCGAACGCCAGGAGGGGCACGTATTCACGCGAGTGGTCGGTGCCGGGAGTGGTGGGGTCCACGCCGTGGTCGCCGGTGACGATGACGAGGTCGGCGGGTTTGAGGCGCTTGTGAATTTCGGGGAGGTAGGCGTCGAACTGCTCGAGGGCGTCGGCGTAGCCGCGCGGGTCGTTGCGGTGACCGTAGATCATGTCAAACTCAATCAGGTTGACGAACATCAAGCCTTCGAAGTCTTCTTCCAGCAGCTGGAGGGTGACATCGAGGCTTTCTTTGTTGGTCAGCACGTGATTCTTTTTGGTGATGCCCTGATGGTTGAAGATGTCGTCAATCTTGCCGACGGAGTACACATCCTTGCCCGCCGCGACGAGTTTCTGCATCATGGTGGGGTATTCGGGGTTGCGCGGGTAGTCTCTGCGGTGGGTGGTGCGTTTGAAGGTTTCGGGCGAGTCGCCGAGGAACGGACGAGCGATAACGCGCCCAACGCCGTGTTCGCCTTGCAAAATGTCGCGGGCGGTCTGGCACATTTTGTACAGTTCTTCGAGCGGGATGATTTCTTCGTGTGCGGCAATTTGAAAGACGCTGTCTGCCGAGGTGTAGACGATGGGTTTGCCCGTCTGCATGTGTTCGACGCCCAGTTCTTTGAGAATGTCGGTGCCGGACGCGGGTTTGTTGCCCAGCACATCGCGCCCAATTGCCTTGCGGAACGGGTCCAGCACTTCGGGCGGGAAGCCGTTGGGGTAGGTGGGGAAGGCAACCGGCAGGTAGATGCCCATCATCTCCCAGTGACCGATAACCGTATCCTTGCCAGCCGAACGGGGCTGAAATCTGCCAAATGCGCCTTTGGCGTTTGGGTTGGGCGGCACGCCTTGAATGGCGGTGATGTTGCCCAAGCCGAGTTCGTACATGTTGGGGACGTTCAGCCCGCCGATGGCGCGCGCCACGTTGCCGAGCGAGTTGCTGCCCACATCGCCATACGCCGCCGCATCGGGCGCTTCGCCCGCGCCGACGCCATCCAGCACAATCACAATCATGCGGTTGAGTTTCATCTTATTCTCCTACCTTGATCAATCTCTGCACAACAGGAAATTTCACGGAGAGCCGCCGCGCCACGTCTTGCAGCGCCAGCGCCGCAAATGGGATGAGCGCCGCATCCACCGGCAGGCGGTAGCGGATCAACGTCCATGTGAGGATGTGCACGCCCGAATAGACCAGCGCAAACAGGAGCAACAGTCCCTGCGGGGAAAACACCAGCGCCCAGAAGGGTTTGCGGCGCACGCCCAGAACCAGTCCGTAGAGCATGAAAGGCAGGAAGACGCCAAAACTTCCGATGCGCGAGAGGTTGCTCAACGTGCTGGATTCGGATGAGTACCAGAACATGAAGTAGGGCGGGATGCGGCTGAGCGATAACAGGACGTAACGCTTCGGGTCCTGGACGACGAACTGGATGCCCCTCTTCAGCAGTTCACTGTCGAGAGCCGCTTCGTCCAAATGACGGACCTCTTCGGGGATCATCGCCTGGTATTCGGGCGTGGAGAGGATGGGGATGAACTTCGTCCCGTAGCGGGGGTGGTTGCCCCAGAAGAAGGCGTATCCCGAATTGGTGTTGAGCAGGACGAAGCGATGGAAGCGGGTGTAGTTGAAGAATGTGATCGGCAGGATGAAGGCAAAGAGCAGGGCAAAGGTCAAGGCTGTGGGAAGGAGGGGCAGGCTGCGGCGGAGTCGGAAGCGGGCGATCCACATCCACAGGAGGAGGAACGGCAGGAAGAGCAGAAAGACCTGCCGCAGTGTGACAGTAAGTCCCAAAGAGATTCCCAGTGCGAGAGCGAGTTTGAGGTCGCGTTTTTGGTCGCCGCCTTCTGCCAATTGCATGGCAAAGTACAGGCTAAAGAGGATGCCCGTAATATAGAACGGTTCGGTCATGAGCGCCGCGCCATAATAGACGTAGTAGATGTAAATCGAGACGACGGCGGCAGCGATGAGACCGATGGTTTTGCCGAAGAGTTTTTCGCCGATGCGATAGGTGATGAAGGGATGCAGAATGCCAACGATGATTGCCTGCAAAATGCGTCCCGCCAGCGGGTAAACGCCAAAGAGCGCATACACGCCGGCGAGATAGAGGGTGTAGGGGAATGACCAGTGCGCCGTAGGTTCGCCTGCGCGGGTGATGGGCCACCACATCTCGCCGAAGGTGAAGCCATGACCGCCCAATACACGGATGGCAAGGTTGTGATACGAGACCTGGTCGAAGATGCCGGGCAGTTCCACCACCTGATTGCCCATGAGGAATGCCACAATCACCCGTAAGGTGACCGAGACGAAAATGACCGCCATCAGGGGTTGTGCCGTGATGCGCTTCAGGAGGGGTCTTCCGTTAGTCTGATGCTCTCTGCTCATAAATCCTTTATGTGGTATTTGCGTATCGGCGCTCTCTTGCGCCAGCAGGGATGTTAGAAAGTGTTTTGAAATTCGTTCTAAACCACAGATGAACACAGATGAACACAGATGAACACAGATAAATACAGATAAATAAGATTTGAGAGCATTTTCACGGTTGCGTTCTCAAAAATCAGTGTCCATCCGTGTGCATTTGTGGTGAATGTTGATTTTCAAAACGCTCTCTGAGAGAATATTCCCTACGTGTCTGTTTCCTCATAAATCGGTCTCATCGCAGACAGCACCGCCTGCCAGTCGTACTTGCTTGTCGCCAGTTCTCTTCCATGGGTCGAAAGTTTTTCCTGCAGGGAAACATCCTGCAAAAGTTGGACAGTGCGGTTGGCAAAGTCGGCAGGCGTATCTGCCACGAGGACGTGAGAATCGGGCGCCGCCTGAATGCCCTCCAACCCAACGGTGGTGGTGACAACGGGCATGGCGTAGGCAAAGGCTTCGAGGATGCGCACCCGCATCCCGCCGCCCGCCCGCACAGGTACCACCATCAGGGCGCTTTCTTCCAGGTACGGGCGCAGGTCGTCCACATACCCTGTCACCCTGATAACGCCCGGGTTGCGCTCCGCCAGTTCGAGAAAATCCTGCGGGGGATTCTTGCCAATGATGGTCAACGTGGCGTCTGGCACACGTTCCCGAACCAGCGGAAAGACCTCGTTGAAGAACCAGCGGATGCCGTCGGCATTGGGCGGGTAGTGCAGCGTGCCAAGCGTGACGATGTTCCGCGAGCCGGGTCTGCGCCGCACGGGCTGAAGTTTTTCCGTATCCACCGCAATCGGGATGACCGTGATGGGAGCGGTGCGGTTTGTTGGTTTGGTAACGTGCATCGCTTCTTCGAGAAGCGCACGGTCAATCTCGGTCACAGCCAACACGTGATCCACCGTCCGCAGTAAACTGCCCTCATAGCGTTTGACGCGCGCCGCCTCGACAGACAGGATAGGCTTGAGAAACCAGCGGGCGTTGTCTTTCATCCGCTCCACGATGGTCCAAACGGCGTTATGCGCATCGAAAATGACCTTCGGCTTTTTGCCCAAAGCCGCCTCTGCCCCTCGGATGGCAAACTGTACCATCGTCAACTGATCGGCGTGGATGAATTGGAAATCTTTCTCCCGAACCAGCCGGTTCACTGTCTCCTGCATTGGGCACAGATCATCGCGCTCGATGAGGAACGGACGCCCTGTGAGATAACTGCGCAGCATGTAAAAGGCATCCGCAAACCGCGATCTGCGAATCGGCACTGCATGAACCGCCGTGCAAATTTCCTTCAAAGCAGGCAGGTACTGTACTTCTTCTGGACGAACAAACGACACGAGAGTTACAGAATGTCCCTGCTCCGCCAGCGCGCGGATGACGTGATAGGTCTTCACCTTCGGTCCCGCATCGGGCGGGAAGGGAACAATTTGTGTGAGGAAAAGGATGTTCATAGCGAAGTTAACGTCAGTTCGGGATAAGGAAAAAAAGCATGCTGTCCGACGCTAGAGAGCGTCTTTTATGCAGGCGTAGGGGACGTTCTCTAACGTCCAGCCGCTTATTCCGAATTCACGTAAGTTAAATATTTAGCCACAGATTTTCACGGATTCGCGCGGATTGAATGAGCATCCGTGAAAATCCGTATCATCCGTGGCTGAAGAGACTATTTCAAGTTCAGGCACAGCCCCATCACTTCGAGATTCGAACGCAATTCCTTTTTTGCCTGGTCGTTGCGGCTGGGAACGAAGAACAGCACACACCACACCAACAGTTTCAACAAACTCATTACAAAGAACATCGTCCGCAGAAGGAAGGTCTTGAAAAAGCCGTAATTCTTTTTGTAAAACATCATCTTGCCGCGATAGACCATCTTGCGGCGCTTCCAGCGATCCATGCTGCGCCCGCCAAAGTGGATGATGGACGAGTTCGGCAAAAAGACCACCTTCCAGCCTGCCTTGTTGAGGCGATATTGCAAATCCGCTTCGTCGCCGTAAATGAAATAACTTTCGTCCAGCAAGCCCACCTGATCCAGCGCGGCGCGGCGCACCAGCAAACACGCCGAACTCATCCAGCCCGTCTCTTTGATTTCATTCGAATCGCCGTGCGAGGGATACCCCGGCCACAACATCTCGCCGATGTGCGTCACAATCAGAAACTCCTCCAGCAGCGTCGAGAACGGCGCATACCCCGATTGAAACGAACCGTCGGGGTTGAGCAATTTTCCCGCCGCCGCCCCCGCTTCGGGATGCGCATCCAGATATTCAACAAGCACATCCAGCGCCGGACCGTTCACGAGCGTATCGTTATTCAGCAGCAGCACATAGCGCCCATTCGTCGCTTCGATGCCCTGATTGCTCGCCTTGCCCAGCCCCACATTGCCCGCGTTCTGAATCAACTTCACCTGTGGGTACTTCTCCGCCAGCATCTGCTGACTGCCGTCCGTCGAGCCGTTATCCACCACCACCACATCGAACGAACTCTTCAGCCCGCCCTCATACAGAGACTTCAAACACGGATCGAGATACGCCTTATTGTTCCAGCACACCAGCACAACCGACATATCCACGACGGCTTTGCCGCTTCTCTCCTGGACCTTCGCCTGCGTCGCTGTTACAGACATCTATTCCTCCCCTCGATATTTCCGATCCAGGTCGGCGATCTCGTCGTATGTGCCGAGGTCAATGTACGTGCCGTTTTCCATGTGTACACCTTTGAACTTCATGCCCAGCGCAATGGCATCATTCATAATCTTCGCAAAATCGGAGATGCCCTCCTCGAACACACACTTGTGCAGGTACTCCGTGAACTTCGGGCGCCAAACGATACAGCCCCACATCTGCGTCAGATCGGTTTGCTTGGGCTTGTCCACAATCTCCAGCACACGGTTGTTGCCGTCCATGCGCACCATACCAAACTTTTCGGGGCGGTCGGTGGTGAACATGCCCAACAGCACATCATCCTCGGGCGAAGCGGCTTCATATACCCGCTTGAAAATATCGTTGGGCTTCATCAGGGTATCTGCCATGCCAAAGAAAACCGTTTTACCCTTGACGAGGTGATACGCCGAATCCAGCGCGTGCGCCAACCCCGGCGAGGTGGACTTGGTCTTACCTTCCACCACCTCCTGCACCACGTAACTGATGTCGCACCCGAAGCGCATGCCGTTGCCAAAATACCCAATCAACTGGTGTTTGGTCTCGTTGATGACAAACACAATATGCTTCAACCCCGCATTGACCAGGTTATCCACCACAAATTGCGAAATGGGCTTGTAATGGTTATTGCGAATGACGGGATACAATTCCTTCGGGTAGGGCAAACCCAACCGAACACCCTTCCCCGCCGCGGGGATCAAACCAATCAACTCCTCCATCATGACCTCTCTGTAAATTAATATCGGTGCTTCCCAAAAGCGCGTTGGCGGCGCTAGAGAGCGCATACTACGCGCAGATTTCGTGAAGGAAAGACTGAATATCGTTTGCTCTTTTTTGAAGCGTACCTGGCGGTCTCTACCGCCAGTTTTGCGTGCTGAGCAAAAAGCACAAACGCTTTTTGAATGACCGCAACAGATGAAACGATTTTTATCTTACGGGACGCAGCCTGCGCTCCCTCACACTGGCAGGGTCGGTCTTTTGATTCACCAGGTAGATCTGCTCGATGGCGATCAACCCGCCGAAGAAGATCCAGGGCAGAACGCTTGCCCGTACACCATCAAGACCGATATTGTAGGCAAAAGGTAACAGCCAATCCACGAGGAAAGACGCCATCAGCGACCCAAACACCGACGCAAAAATCCCGTACGCATACGCCTTGGCGAACCCTTCAGGCAGTTGATTCATCAGCCTGTATGCCATCCGCCCAATCTCGAACAGAATCCACATAAAACACGCCAGCCCCAAAATTCCCGTTTGGGCAATGATGTCCACAAACTGACTGTGTGAGTTGAACTTGATCGAATAACCTCGTATGCTGAAAACCTGAGCATACCAGTAATAATTCGAGAATCCAAGACCGATGATGGGACTAACTCGGCTGATATCCAGCACCACCAGCCAGGCATCCACGCGCGTGCCCCAACTGTAATCGTCAGTGGCAATCAACTCCTGTGCCAGATACGCCACCACCATCAAGACAAAGGGGATGGTAAACGGAACGACCTTGCGAAATTTCCACCCCACCAGCACCGCCGCCACCAGCCCCGCCGGCACCCAGCCCGATTTCCAGTCGTTTTGCTGGATGAGGGCAACATAAAATGTGAGGGCGACAATTCCATATAACACCGCCTTCGAGCGCAGGGTCAGATGGTTGTTGTAAATCGCCTGGCTCAACGGCAGGGTAACCATCCACATCCAAAACATACTGTTGGCATACACGCCGTGCGCGTAAATACGGTCAACGATTTCCAACTGGAGGGTGCGACCCAGCACATAGATAAAACCCAACCCAATGAACGTCCACACGATGATTTTGAGCCATCTGACCTCCCGAATCACGTTGGCGGTCATAATCATGGCAAGCACCAGGAAGAAATAGATGGCAAAGCCGCCGATTTGCGCATCGAGCGGCGCCTGGTTGGCAAAAACAAACCAGGGAATCTGCCCCATAGCAAAGGCAATGACGCACACAATCAGCATGTAAAACGCCGGCCGGATCGGAGCGGAATTTACGAATTTAAATTCGCGTTTGACAACGAACATATCCATGAACCATAAACCGATCATCAGGATCAGGGTCAGGATGGAGGCGTTGAACCCGCCCGGTCCCGCAAAGGGGAGGAACATTCCTCCGGCGAACAACAGGAGAAATCCTACATTGGGGTATCGCAGCAGGGTCAGGAAACCGGCAATTCCCGCCACAGCGCCGACAAGACCGATGAGAATCATCCTTGAACCCCAATAGGCGGCGGCGGTGCTGATCACCACAACTGCCAGGATGATCGCATATTGAATCCATCTGATGTTGACGGAAATGCGGCGATCTATGAAAAAGAATTTGAGGTGAAAATCGAAATTCATGGCTTGGGAAATCCGGGTCAATTAATATCACTAAAGAGCGGCTTCCAACAACCTCAAATAGACGGGCAGAACGCTCCCCCAATTGTACTTTTCGCATACCAGACGGTGTGCGCTTTCTGCAAGCCGCAGGCGCAGAGATTCATCCTGCAATGTCTTTATAACACATTTTGCAAACTCCCCCGCTTCATCCGCCACGAGCAGATGCTCGCCCGCACGCGCCTCCAGCCCCTCCGCCCCCTTGGACGTGGCGACTACAGGTGTGCCCAGCGCCATCGCCTCGAGAATCTTCAACCGCGTTCCGCCCCCGCTGAGAAGCGGAGCAACGCTCACCGCGCACGAGGCAATCAGCGATTTGATGTCGTCCACGTAACCCGACAGCGTGACGTTCCGCAGCGAGGGCAGGGGCAGGTTCTCATGATCCCCCGTGATGATTAACTGCGTGTCGGGAACCTGCGCCAAAATCAGGGGAAAGACCTCCCCCACAAACCAGGTCATCGCCTCGTAATTGACGCGGTACTTGAACGGTCCGCTGAAAATGAGCGTATTCGCCCGCTTCTCCACCCCGACTTGTGGATACTCCTCCACATTCAGGCAATTGGGAATAACTTCTACCCTTCCGCGATACTGCGGCGAGTTGCGCGCCAGCAACTCGCGCTCGCGCTCGGAAGCCATCACCACCAGCCGAAAACGGCTGAGGAGGCGGGAAAGGTACAGGCGGAGTTTGAACCAGGTCAGGGCGCGGCGGAGGCGGATCTTTCCATCCGCCGAAAATGCCTGGTCGTGGAACAGCCCGATTTCGAATTCCTCGAAAACGGCCGGAAGCCCTCGAAAATACGGCGCATACGCCGCCATCTGCAACTGCGAGGCGATCACCAGGTCAAACTTTTCTGCGGTCAATGCCTGGGTGATTGCCGTCGCCATTTCGGGCGAGAAGGTGTCCACCACAGAGCGCGGTTTCAGGCTGAAAAATCCGAGACGGGCGCGGAGGGTGGCGGGATCGAACTCCCGCCATGGGATGACCTGCACCTTCGAACACACCGCGCGGATTTCGGGCGCTTCGGGACTCACCCCAGCCTGATCCGCGAAACTGAGCAGGGTCACCTCGTGATGTTGACTCAAGCCCCGCAGCAGGTTGTAGATGCGGATCTTTGAGCCGTTGTTCATCGGGTAGGGAAACCAGCGGGAGAGGAAGAGGATTCTCATTGGGCGATGCCCTGTAAGTAGGATTCGATGCCGGCGGTCATGCGAAGGAGATCGAACTTTTCGGCAGCGGTCTGGCGGGCTTTTTCTGCCAGACGTTCGCGCAGGGAGGGAGAGTCAATCAGCCGTTTCAACTGGCGGCTCAACGCTTCGGGTTCGTTGGGCGGGAAGGTCAGGGCGTTTTCGCCGTCGGCGAGGATTTCGGCTGCGCCGCCCACCGCCGTGCCGACTACGACCACGCCCGAAGCCATCGCCTCGACGATGACGCGCCCGAACGGTTCCGCCCAGATGGAAGGGAAGATGAGGATGTCGAATCGAGGGTAGAGGGAGGGTAAAGCCTCTTTGGGCTGGGCAGGCAAAAAGTCCACGAAGGAGGCGAGGCGCGCCCGCGCGACGAATTCACGGAGAGTCCGCACATAGTCCGCGTCCCCGTCGCCGATGACGGTCAGTTTGACGTTTTCCACGCCGTAGTGACGGACGATGTGCCCTACTCCTTCGATGGCGGTGTGGACTCCTTTTTCGCGGGTGAGCCGCCCGATGTAGAGCAGGGAGAGGCTGGATCGAAGGACTGTCCGCTGGCTCGCAAGGTAGGGACGTGTATCAATGGCGCCATAGATGATTTTGGAATGGCGGGGGGTGACGCCCTTGCGCTGGAGTTCAGCTTGCATGAAGGCGGAGGGAAAGAGGGCGTGTTCGACTTTGAGAACAGGGCGGGGTTCGCGCGCGAGGATGCGGCGGGCAAAGGGACGCAGAAGCAGTTTGGGAAGCCCCGTAAGCGGATTGCGGGCAGGGGCATTCCAGTAGTTCGCGAACTGACTGGGGAGGGTGAGCCAGTAGTCGCCAACGTAGTAGGCAACCCTGCCAGGCAGGAGTTCTTCGGCAAGGGCGGGGAGCGAGCGGAGGAAATTCCACATACCCCAGAGGAGGATGGCTTCGGGACGGTGGGTTTCGACGGTCTGCCGCAGGAGGGTCAGGTTTTCGCGTTCGCGGCGTTTGCGGCTGGTGAAGAAGTGGAAGGCATTGCGGAGCGAGGCGAATTCCATTTCGAGATGCAAGCCGCGCCGCACCCAGGCGGGATCAGGTTCGGGGAGCGAGCCGCGCCCGTGCGTGCTGGTGAGGACGAGGACGTCGTGCCCGCGGCTGCGCAAACCGTCGGTCACTTCCTGGCACCATTGTTCGTAGCCGCCGCGGCTGGCAGGAGGGTAGAAGTTGGTGAGAAAGAGCAGTTTCATGCGGGGGTTTTCGGGCGGCGCCGCAGGTTTTTGAGTTGTTGAAGCAGGCGCGGTCCAAGCAGGGATTTGAGCCAGCGGGAGAGAAGCGTAAGGTTGAAGAGCAGGCGCGGGTCATACTGCACGGTGCGGCGAAAGAAACGGCGTGCCAGGTTGAATTCGCGCGTGCCGTAGGCGAGCAGCCCCAGCGCGTGGAACATGCGGGCGCGGGCGGCGCGCTGCAGGCGTTTGATTTCGCCAGGGGTGGAGGCGCCGGCAAACAGGCGGTCCATCATGCCGAGCAGGGGGAGGCTGCTACGCTTCACATTCAGAGATGCCAGGTCGCCCATGCGCCCTTTGGGTTGGTCGCCGCAGCCGAGCTGGTAGTAGGTGTCCACTTCGAGCAGGAGGCTTGGGCAGATGTTAGCCATTTTCTGGAAACATTCATAGGCGCGTTCGGGGTGACCGTATTGCAGGTATTCCACACACGAGCCGAGGTAGGCGCGTCCGTAGGCGCGGTGGGCGGTGGAGGCGCCTGCCGAGGCAGGCTCTTCGCCGACGTGTTTCTTCAGGACGGCGAGGCGGGCGGTGAGCATTCGCAGCGGGTCGGTGGACATGCTCCCTGCGAGGACGCGGTGGCGGGTCAGGATGTGAGGCGAGTGGATGATGCGGAATTTCTTTGCCACCCTGAGCCAGACGTCCCAGTCTTCGCAGGCGCGCAGGGATTCGTCGAAGAAGCCGACTTCGTCATAGACGCGCCGCCGCAGAAAGACGGATTCGGGGACAAAGAAGTTGCCGTCGAGCAGGGCAGGATAGAGGTCCGCGGGAGAAACGGGGCGGTTCTCGATTTGCGGCAGGGGATTGTTCGTTTCATCCACGAACTGATAGCCGCAATAGACGCCGTCAGCCTGGGGGTCTGCCTGCAATGCCGCTACCAGCGTTTCGAGGAAGTTTGGTTCGTACATGTCGTCGGCATCCAGCACGCCGATCAACTCTCCTTTGGCGGCGCGCAAGCCTGTGTTGCGCGCGGCAGAGAGGCCGGCATTGGTCTGGTAGATGTAGCGGATTTGATCGGCGAAACCTGCCGCCACCTGGGCGCTGTTGTCGGTCGAGCCGTCGTCCACGACGATGATTTCGAGGGGGCGGTAGGTTTGCGCCAGCACACTGCGAATGGCATCGCCCAGAAAACGGGCATGGTTGTAATTGGGGATGATGACGCTGACGAGAGGGGTTTCAGGGGACACGAGAGATTCCATTTGGTTTTAGAGTCTATCCGAAAAATGTTTTTGCGCCATCCCGCCCGGACATGAATGTCCGGGCTATCCATCCAAAGCCGTCTGAAGACGGCTAAACCCGGCGATCTAGTCCGCTTAAGCGGACTTTGTACTGGTAGCCCGGAGATTTATCTCCGGGCGGAGCCGGGATTGCGGGAATTTTCGGATAGGTTCTTAGAGTTGATTTGCGTAGAGCGCGTCTTCTAACGCGCGGGTTAGCCAGTGGCGTTAGAGAACGCCATTTACTCAAGAGAACACCAATTGCTCAAGAGAACGCCGTTACGCAAGGTTGCACAGGAAAACGCCGATTATGCAGGGTTTGACGATTGAATGACTTTCAAGAGATAGGCTTCGAGGTTGGCAACCATTTTGTGGATGTCGAACCGTTCTTCGGCGGTCTGCCTGCCTCCTTCAGCCAGTTTGCGCAGCAGCGACGGGTCTTCCAGCAGACGGCGAATCTGGCGCGCCAAATCTGCCGCGTCGCCGGGCTGAAAGAGCAGTCCGTTCTCTCCGTGGATGATGGTCTCTGCCGTGCCGCCGTTCGCCGAGCCGACCACCGCCATGCCGCACGCCAGCCCCTCCTGCATGATGCGCGCCAGCGGCTCTGCCCAAACCGAGGGCAGGAGCAGGACATCGTACCTGCCCAGGAACTCCGGCAATTGCGGGCGCGGAATCGGCGCATGGAACTCGACCACATCCGACAGTTGATGCTGATCTACGAGACCGTGCAGACGCGCCTCGTACTGCTGGTGTCCTTTGCCTAAAATGGTGAGATGCAGGCGCTTCCTCTCCTCCGCCGACAACTGACTCAGCGCCTCGAGGATGGTATGCACGCCCTTATGCTCCGCCAGAATGCCGACGAAGACCAGCGACAGGATGCCGTCCTTCAATTCGAACGTCCGTTTGCCTGCCTGGGCGAGGTAGTTGGTCAGGTCCACGCCTTCGTAGATGACGGGCGCATCCTGAAGCGGGACGCCCGCCTCGAGCAGCTGGTCACGCTGGGCGGCGGAACAGCACGGCGCATGCTCGAACCGAAGCGGGACCTTCTGCCACTCCTCGCGCAGGACGATGCGGGCAGGGATGCGCAGAAGACGCTTGGCAAGGGTTTTGAGCGGCGTGGTGGCGGGGGCATCCCAGAATTGCTGGTGCATGTTCGCTTCAATGGGCCAGGGGTTGGCAAGGTAGTACACCACACGCGAACCCATCAGCCGCTCCGCCTCCAGCGCCAGGCTCTTGGACAAATTCCACATGCCCCAGATGAAGACGATGTCGGGCTTTTCCGCCCGGATGAGGCGGCGCAGATGCTGCAAATTCCGCTCGCGGCGGCGCGGATAGGACCAGGCATCTTTCATTTTGTAGAATTGCAAATCACCCTCCAGCGAGAGCAGGCGGTGGATGTTCCCTTCGGAAAACTCACGCCCGTAGCCGTAGGTGCTGGTCAAGACCGAGACTTGATGCCCGCGTTGAGCAAATCCTTCCACTGCTTCCTGGCACAGGGCTTCATACCCGCCAATGACGTGCGGGGGATACATGTTGGAAAGGAACAAGACGTTCATTGGGTGAAGTCCATTTCAAAACATTCCATAAACCTTGCGTAGTATTTACAGCGCAAAGTTCGACGCTAGAGAGCGTCTCTTACGCGAGGGCGTACTGTGCGCTCTCTGGCGCACTTTTGCAAGAGTCCTTTTGATGGAAATTCCTATGGAAGCACCTGCAAATCCAATTCATCTACGTTCATCTGTGGTTAAAAGAGATTCAAGAACGGATGTTATGCATCTATGCGCTGGCGGCATCGGCAAGCACCGCCTCGAGGCGCAGGATATATTGCTCCCACGAGTGATAGCGCACGGCATCGTCGCGCGCCTGCCAGCCCAGCCGGTCCCGCAGGGGCGCATCGGCAATCAGCCTCTCGATCGCCGCAGCCAGCGCCAATTCGTCGCCCGGCGGAACGAGCAGCCCGTTTTCGCCGTCGCGCAGTACGTCCATGATCTGCCCCATCGCGGAGGCGATCACTGCCTTGCCCGAAGCCATGTACTCGAAGAGTTTCATGGGCGAGAGCCACATCTCGCGTTCCATTTTGGGGACGGGGACAACGGCAATGTCTGCGGCGTTGATGTAACGCACCACGTCGGGATGAGAGATGAAGCCCGTAAAGCGCGCCGTTTCGCCCAGTCCCAGTTCGCGGGCGAGGGCGGTCATCCGTTCACGTGCCGCGCCGTCCCCCACCAGCAGGAGGCGCGCTTCGGGGTGTTCGCTTTGCAGGCGGGCAAAGGCGCGGAGCAGGGTCGTCACATCGTGCCATTGGTAGAAACTGCCGACGAAGACGACGAGCGGCTGATCGGCCGTCAGCGAGAGGGAGGCTCGGGTTTGCGCGCCCAGGTTCGGGTCGGGTTGGAAGCGTTTCACATCCACGGCGTTGGGCAGGACGATGAGTTTATCCGCTGCAACGTTCCACGTCTGCACAAGGTGCCGCCTGGCAATATCCGAAACACACACGATGCGGCGGGCGGTCTCCAGGTTGAAGCGGAGCAGTTGGCGGGCGCGCCACCGCAGCCAGCCTTTGAGCGGCTTGTCCATGAAGTCGAGTTCGGCGATCTGGTCGGCGTCGAAGAACATTACGTAGGGCAGGCGCAATGTACGACACGCCATCGCTGCGCCCGCGTTGTACAGGCTGTTACGCTCGAAGACCACGTCATAACCGGGCAGGGCTTGCAGGCAAGCATCGGAATAGCGCAGGTTGGAGAAGACATTCAGGTACGGTATGCCGAACGGTTGCTGCAGTTTCCAAACCGCTTTCGAAAGCAGGTCGAACCAGCGGCGTTTCGTCCAGGTGCGCGGGGCGGTTTGGGTTTTGGTCAGGTCGCTCAGGCAGACTTCCTCCAGCCCGTGCGGCGCCACCCATGTGACGGTATGTCCGCGCCCGCGCAGCCCCTCGGCGATGTATTTTTGCTGGATGTGCGCGGCGTCGCGCGGATTTTGCCCGCGCATCTCGTCCACCCAGCCCTGATTGGGGAGGCAATGGGCGATTTTCATGGGACGAGCCGCCGCTTCTTTTTCTGGACCGTTCACTGCCGCCTCCCTTCAAGCCTTTTTCTCTCTGCAAGCGTTTCTTCGTAAACGGCGGCGAAGAAGCGCGCCGCCGCCTTCGCTTCGAAGGGGCTGTTTTCGTAGAATGCGCGCGCTGCGCGACCGAGGCGCTCGCGCAGGGCGGGGTCGTCTGCCAGGAGTGTGATTTTTTCCGCCAGGCATTGGGGGCTGGCAGGAGGGCACAGCAAGCCGTTTACGCCGTCGCGGATGAGTTCGGGGATGCCGCCCACGTTGGTCGAAACGATGGGGCAGCCGTATGCCATCGCTTCGACGATGACCAGCGGCTGACCTTCGAGGACGGAGGAGAGCAGGAAGATGTCGGTGTGGTTCATGATGCGGGTGAGTTCTTCGCGCCCTGCAAAGGCGCCGGGGAAGATTTCGGCGCCGTTCAAACCGAGGCGCTGTGCCTGTTCGAGCAGTTCGCCGCGTAATTCCCCCTCGCCATAGACGATGAAGCGGATGTGCGGATGGGTCTGTTTGACGAGGGCGGCTGCTTCGAGCAGGTAGGTCAAGCCTTTGGTGACGTACAGCCGCGCAAGGGTGGTGACGGTGAATGGATGTGCGGCAGGCTGAGCATAGTTTCTATGCCAGTTGCCCTGAAAGGGGTCCGAAAGAAGCGGCGAGCGCACGACGATGGGACGGGTCACTTTGCAGACTTCGCGCAATCCCTCGGCGCTTTTTTCGGAGACGGCAACGACACGGTCGGCTTTGTTGATGGTGGATTCAAAGCCTTTCCACCAGTTGAATTGCGGGTCGGGGGTTTGGTGTTCCTCATACAGGACGGGGATGCCTTTGGCGTGCGCCCAGTCAATGACGAACAGCAGGCTGGTGGTGTAGCCCTGAATGTGGAGGAGGTCTGGCTTCCAGCGGAGGTTCCACCAGTCGAGCAGGAGACGGGCAAGGGATTTGCGGTAGTCGGGACCGATGAGGCGGTCCATGAGCCTGCCTTTGGGGAAGTTGTAGGCGCTGGCGCGGGCTTGGGCAAAGGGTTGTCGTTTGAGGAGGGAAACGCCCAGGGCGAGCAAAAGGACGAAGGGGCTGAGCAGGCGCATGATCCAAAGCAGGAGGCGTTCTTTTGTGTCCCAGTCGGAGGCGGGTTTGGAAATCCATGCGGGGGGCTGCACGAGGGGAATGCCCGCTTGGGCAAGGCGGCGGGCGTATTGGTTTTCGGGGTTCACCCACGCCGCCGAGAGCCAACTGACTTGCTGTCCCTGCTGTTGGAGTGCGGCGGCGAGGCTGACGGCATATTCTTCCAGCCCGCCGAAGTCTTGCATGTCATTGGAGACCATGAGAATTTTCATACGGCTGTTCTCGCCAGAGAGCGCAGGAGGATGGAAAGCACGCCGCGGTTTCGAAAGTAGAGAGGGTCGCTGCGACAGGCACGCATGACAAGAGAGGGAACTTTTTTATATTCCTGTGAGCGGTACAGGTCGAAGGCGCGGTTGATGAGGTAGGAGCCTTGCAGTTTGTCGCCGCCGCGCTTTTCGATGCGGTTGAGCAGGGGGGTGAGTTTTTGGAGGACGCGCCGCACTGCCTCTGCGCCGAATTCGGTGTCGTAGCCGAGCAGGTGGTAGGTGATGAGTTGCATCAGGGGTTCGTCCAGCGGGGGGCGCAGGGCAAGGGCGCGGTCGAAGTGGTGAAGGGCGGCTTCGTCTCTGCCCCAGATGGCGGCGCGGATGCCCTTCCACAGCCAGCCGCGGGCAACTGCCCAGTCGTATTGTGCGGAGAGCCATGCCAGTTCCTTCGGCAAGCCCGCAAAGACTTGTTTGAGGAGCGCTTCGTGATCTTCACTTTCGTCGGCGATGCACTCGGAGAGGAGGAAGTCCACCAGTTCACAGGGAGCGCCTTTGATGACGGAAGGGTCGAGGGCAACGAGTTCGCGGGTGTATTTGTGGGCATGGGCAGTTTCGTTTTGGATGAGCGCCAGCGAGACGATGACCATGAGGTGATGTTTGATTGCCATGCGCCCAACCTCTCTGACCTCTTGAGGGCAGCGCGGGTCGGCGAAGACCGCCGCCTGAACCTGTTCCACATCGCGCAGGCGGCCCGGCAGGTTTTTGCGTCCGCGCCCGGAGTGGTAGCGGCGGTAGTTGAGGGCGCGGTCTATGCCTGCGAATTTGCAGCCAGCCAGGGCGAGGCGGCAGGGGAAGTCGGTATCTTCGGCGGTGCCGACGGCGGGATCGAACAACCCTGCTTTGAACGCCCAGTCGCGGCGGATGACGGTGTCGCTGGGGGCGAAGGGGAAGGCGAGGAGCAGGTCTTTCAAGCCGACGGTGAGCGGCGGACGCCACATCTCGCGGATGGTGTTGGCGGAGTGGTTCAGTTCGAAGCGGGCGTTGTAGGAGACGCCCACTTCGGGGTGTTCCTGCAGAAACCTGACGTGCGCTTCGAGTTTTTCGGGGTGAAAGAGGTCGTCGGCATCGAGCAGGAAGAGGATTTCGCCTTTGGAGGCGCGGATACCGGTGTTGCGGGCGGCGGAGAGGCGCTGGTTTTGCTCGTGGACGAGGTAGCGGATGCGCGGGTCGTTGAAGCGCGCCATGACTTCGTCGGTGTTGTCGGTGGAGGCGTCGTTGACGACGATGATTTCGAAGTGAGGGTAGGTCTGGTTGAGGACGCTTTGAATCGTCTCGGGCAGGAATTCTGCCTGGTTATAGGCGGGGATGATGACACTGACGAGAGGGGAATTCATGGGCGTTAGATGATGTCGGCAAACTGGAATTCGACGCGTTTGAAGAACCAGTATCCCAGCACGAAGATGAAGAGGGATACGAGGGCGGCGGGCAGGAGGTAGTCGCCGGGCAGGCGGTTGTAGATGAGCACGTCGCGGTAGGAGGCGATGATGCCCGCCATGGGGTTGAGGAAGTACAGCCACTGCCACTTTTCGGGGACAAGGGTGACGGGGTAGAGGATGGGCGAGGCGTAGAACCAGATCTGGATGATGAGTTTGAGCAGGGGGTCCACGTCACGGTAGAAAACGTTCAGGGCGGCGGAGCCAATTCCCAGTCCGAGCAGAAGCGTGATTTGAATCAGGAAGATGAGGGGCAGGAAGAGCAGTCCGAGGGGGGAAACGGGAAGTCCGTAGATGACGACCAGAATCGCCAGCAGGATGAATGAGATGCCGAAGTCGGCGATGCGGGCGAGCAGGGCGGCGATGGGCAGCGCCTCGCGCGGGAAGTAAATTTTGCCCACGAGGTTCATGTTCTGCACGAGCGACATTGCCATATCGGGCAGGGAGGTGGCGAGCAGCGTCCACGGGACGACTGCCGCGTAGGAGAAGAGGATGTACGGCACGCCGCCCGTATCCACGGGGACGATGCGGGTGAAGACGACGGCAAAGATGGCGACGGTGGCGACAGGCTGGACGATTGCCCACAGCCAGCCGAGGGCAGATTGCTGGTAGCGCCCGCGCAGGGTGCGGATGGTCCATGCCCAGATGAGGTCGCGCAGTTTGAGGAGCGGGTTGGTTTGTGCGATCATGCCTGCCTCGCAGTTTCGGTAACGGCAACGCCGGCGTTTTGACTCCACCTGCGGTTCGGTTCGTAGACGGCGATATGCGCCTCGCGCCCAGGGACACGGTTGCGCACTTCGAACCAATCGGAGGCGCCGTAGGCAAGTCCGTCGGAGTCGTCGGCGTTCATGATCCAGGTAATGGCGTAGTAGGTGCCGCCGAAGAGCTGCAGGGGTTCGAGGCGCACGGAGTACTCGCCCTCTCCTTTGGTGATGTGCAGAGGGTAGCCATCCAGGTGGGAGCGCATGTTGGCGCACATCAAGCCGTCGGAGCGGTAGATGAGGACGATGGCGTTGGCTTTGCCGATGTCTTTGTAGGCGGCGTATTTGACGCGGATTTCGAGCGGCTGGTCGCCGTAGGTTTCGCGGACAGGGTTGCCGTTGGCGTCGAGCGCTTCGATCTTCGTGACCTCCACGCCGCCTTCCACATCGTCGGCTGCGCCGTCGGCGCGGCTCATTTTTTCGATGCGGCGTCTGTCGAGCACCTGGTTGTAGATGTCAATGATTTCGCCGCTGGTGCCGACGTTTTGCACCTGTCCGTGTTCGATGTAGATGGCGCGCTCGCACACGGAGCGTACCAGTCCCATATCGTGGGAGACGAAGATCAGGCTGGTGCCGTTGTTCAGGAGCGTCTTGATGCGCTCGATGCACTTCTGACGGAAGGAGGCGTCGCCCACCGCCAGCACTTCGTCCACCAGCAGAATATCGGGTTCGATGCAGGAGGCGACGGCAAAGCCCAGGCGCACGGTCATGCCGGAGGAGTAGCGTTTGACGGGGGTGTCAATGAATTCTTCGATCTCCGAAAACGCCACGATTTCATCGAAGCGTTTCTGGACTTCTTTGTACGAGAGCCCCAGGATGGTGCCGTTGAGGTAAATGTTCTCCCGCCCGGTCAGGTCGGGATGAAACCCCGCTCCCAACTCAATCAAAGCGGATAACTGACCATTGACTTCTACCTTCCCTGACGTGGGGTTGGTGATCTTTGCCAGCAGTTTGAGGATGGTGGATTTGCCCGCGCCATTCGGACCGACGAGGGCAAGCGACTCTCCCTTTTCGAGGTCGAAACTGACATTTCGCAGCGCCCAGTGATATTTGCGGTCTGAGGAGGCGCCTCCACGCAGAGCCTGCTTTGCCCACTGCGAAATGACCGAGGGCAGGCTGGTGCGGGTCAACCCCAGGTTGTAGCGTTTGGAAACATCTATGAAACGGATGACAGGCGGCATTCATTCTCTCCAAAAACAAGGTCTATGAAATATAGGCTCGATATAGTATCCGACTTTTTCCCAATACCCATTAATCGGGCGGACGATCTCTCCATCGGCATAATAGTATTCGAGGTGTTCCGCTGCGGGAACGGCAGGGTGATTTGCCCGCGAAAATTGACTGCCCGGTGGGCAATAGTAAAAGCCAAGATAACGGGTTTGAAGACCAGGCTTCACGGTCAGGGCGGGCGGCGTTTCTCCCAGCAGGCATTTCACGCTGGCTTCCAGCAGATCTACGCCGCTGGTCATTTTAATCAGCCGCCACATGTGACAGCCGTCCAGGCGGGGCGTCACCTCCACAATGCGCGGGCCGCCGGCGGTGAGGATCATTTGGTAATAGACGGGACCATTCCGAACGCCCAACGCGCGATTGCATTCCTCGGTGAGTCTTTGGGCTTCCTGGCGGGCGGCTTCTGCGCAATGCACTGCCGGATAGATATGTCCGCGCGGGATACCGCCGGGAAACTCCTCCACCACCAGGCGGTCAGAGACCTCGTTGAAGACGGTCTCGCCGTTGACGACAAAGGTATTGACGGAAATTTCCGGTCCCACCAGAAATTCTTCGATGATTACCGTGCGGCTGCGGGAAAACTGAAGGGAGTTTTCCAGGCGGGCTTTGGCTTCCTCGCGGCTGGCTGCCACAAAGACACCGCGCTGCCCTTGATTATCGACCGGCTTGACGATGGCAGGGAAGATGCTCCAATCGTCCAGGTCTGCTTGAGAGCGGATGCCTTTGTAGCAGATGGGGCTGATGGCGTGTTCGGTCAGAAAGCCTCGCAGGAGGAGTTTGTTTTGCAGCAATTCCGCCGTTTCGGCAGGGATGAGGAAAGGAAGCCCCAGGCGCGAGGCAACGCGCGCAGCAGCCGGCATGGCAAGATCGGAGCCAATCGAATAAACCAGGTCCACGTTTTCGGCGCGGGCAAGTTGTTCGATTCCATCCGCGTCGGTGATATTCAGAAGGGCAAACTGATCTATGTCATCGAGCCCTCTGCCCTCGCGGCGGTAACTGCACCCAATCACCCACCAGCCTTGCAACTTGAGATAGCGGATGAGGTCCACTTGCGCATTGCCTACGCCCAGCACAATTGCCTTTTTCATGTTTCTTTCCTCCCAGTCCTTTAATGGACAAGCGTCTCCAAAAAGGGAATGGTATGAATGAATGCAGCGATCACTCCTCTGTTGCGCCAAAGCCGAATGGGATCATTGACCAGGATGCCCGTCACACTGGATAACACCTTGCGTTTCGCCCCCCATTGTTGGGCATCGAACACCCTGGCGGTGAAAAATTCCGTCCGCAGGGTCCGATAAGCGGTTACTACTCCCAACCGCTCAAGGCGGGAGGCAATTTGATGAAGCGTTCTCAGCGCCGCCCGCAACCCATATTCGGCTTCGTATGCCAGCAGGTGAGAGACCAGCCACTGGATAAAAGCGGAATCCAATTGAGAGGCGGCGGAGGCGGCGCGCGAGAAGTAGGCGTCGGCTTCGGCGGGGCGGTTCCACATCACAGCGCGGACGCCCTGCATGAGGTAGCCGCGCGTCACCGCCCAGAGGTAATAGGGTTTGAGCGATTCAAGTTCCTGCGGCAGGTTTTCGAACATGCGGCGGAGGAGGTCTTCGAGGCTTTCGCCTTCGTCGTCTATGCTGTCAATGATCAGGTCGTCGAGAAGATGCGGCGGCGTTCCTTCCAAAAGCCAGGGGGTCAAGCGGACGGTTTGCCGCAGAAACTCCTGCGCGGTTTCGTATTCGCCCTGCAGGTAGGCGACGTACATCCACATGGAGTAGATGTTGGAGGCGGCAAGGTCGCGCAGCGCCTTCACTTCGGGGGGGCAGCGCGGGTCATCGAAAATGATTTGCTGGCAGGCGCGTTCCGCTTCGCACTGACGAACGAGGTTCTTCACCTGACGGTTTTTGTGATAGCGGCGGTAGTTGAGGGCGCGGTCTATCATGGCAAATTTGCAGCCTGCCATGTAGAGCCGCCCGCAAATGACGATTTCACGTCCCCGGTAGAAAGGCTCCTGCCAGATTTCCTCGCGGGTTGCCCATTCCCGTCTCTGCACCCAAACGCTGGGCGCCAGCGGGAAGGCAAGGGCAAAGTCTTCGAGGGTGAGGCGGGGGGAGGGACGCAGAATCTCGCGGACGGCGCCGGAGGTCGGGTAGAGTTCGAAGCGTGAGTTGTAGGTGAAGCCGATTTCCGGATGTCGATCCAGAAATTCCACGTGCAGGCGAAGTTTGTCGGGATGGTAGAGGTCGTCCTGGTCGAGGTGGGCGATGATTTCACCCTGCGAAGCCATGATTCCGGTCTTACGCGCCAGCGCCACGCCGCGGTTCGTTTCGTGACAGATGTAGCGGATGCGCGGATCGTCGAAGCGAGCCATGACCTCGTCGGTGTCGTCGGGGGAGGCGTCGTTGACGACGATGAGTTCAAAGTCCTGCCAGGTTTGGTCCAGGACGCTCTGGATGGCTTCGCCCAGGTGACGGGCGCCGCCATAAGTGGGAATGACTACGCTTACCTTTGGATGTTTCATGAAGGGCTCGAGACGGGTGAAATCAAACGATAGGCGAGCGCCTGCACCGATTGCAAGCGCCGCAGCGGACGGATGTCTTCCTTCGAGCGCTTGAGGGTCTGGTACTCGCGCTCCAGCAGACAAACATCCAGCCATTCGGAGAGTTGGTCCCAGGCTTCGTAGAGAGACCAGAGCGACTCTTTGCCGGTTGCCTGGATGCAGTCAATATCCATGCGCAGGGGCACGTCGTCGAAGCCGGCGAACGGTCCGTGATGTAGTGGGGCGGGAAGATGGTTCACAATGCGGTGTTTCAGGAGGTATCTACCGGTCAGGACGAAGGGCTGGCTGGCATAGGTGCCGGGGATGACCGCCAGTTTACCGTAATGACGGCGGAAGACATCCGCCAGCAGTCTCCTGTTTTCGATGACGGCTCTTGGCAGCGAGAGGCTGAAGCGGGCGTATGCGCGGTTGAGGAAGGGGGTGGCAACGCCGCGCCAGTAGGAGGAAAGCGTGGCTTGAAAGGCGGTGAAAAAGCGCTGGCGGCTCCATAGTTCGAACAATTGCAGGCGGGAAAAGTGCGCGCCCGGAATGTGGTCGAACAGTTGCTGCACCTCTGCGGAAACCTCCTGCAGGGCATCATCCAGGGGAGTTTTCAGCAGGGTTTTGAGGCTGTCGGGGTCCCAGTGCAGGTACCAATCTTTCTTGTAAAAGACGACGCCTGGTTTCTGTTCCACCAAACTGCTGCCCGAAAGTACGTCGCCTAAAAAGCCGCTCACCAGGGCATCGCCGGGCTCCGCGCGGATGGAATCCAGAAAACACATCTGGTACATGCCGTGAAAGTGCATGGAACTGCCGAACAAATCAGCCCAGAGCGGCGTATAACAGGCGAGAAAATCCTCGCACATATCAATTCGCTTCCAGGGATAACCGAGTACTTTTGCAATGCGGCGGGAATAGACGACATCCGTAGACTCAGGCTCGCCCCAGGCGTAGGTATGCAAGTCTGTCCCAATCTCTGCCGCCACTGCGGCGATGAGGCGCGAGTCCAAGCCCGAAGAAAGCGGCAGGATCCATTTGGGATAACTGCTCAACGCCTGTATGATCGCTTGCCGGGAGAGTTCGTACATCTCGTCTACCAGGTCGTCCCAGCCCGCTTCCCACCGACTCTGGCTGGGTCCCACCGTCCAGAGTTTTTCTGCGCGGAAGCCGTCTTCGCCCCACTCCATGCGGCTGTCGGGCGGGATGACTTTCATGCCTTTGTACAGCGTCCAATCCGAAATGAAATGCCCGTTGATGAGAAGCGAGACCAGCCCCGGCAGGAAGAAGTCGTCGGCGGTGTACCCGGCTGAGGCGACAACGACAGGTTCGAGCGTGGAGGCGATGCGTCCGTTCCCGATTTGGGCGTGAAAGACCGGGATGCTTCCCAGCCAGTCGTTCCACAGCCTCCAGCGTTTGCCGTCTGCGCTGATGTGCAGCAGGAGGACGCGCCCGTCCCAGGGAATCTCGAATTTGCCGGAAAGCAGCGTCTCCTCTACATCCGAAACCGCCACCTTGCCGTGCGGCGAACCCACCACTACCGCCAGCGAGCCGTCTGCCAGAGAGCGTATGCGTTCTTCCATGCCCTTGCGTCCCCACACGTGCAGCCGCGTTTCGCCAAGCGTGAGGGTCTTTTGTTGCAGATGCTCGAAATAGTTCAGTGCGCGCGCCTGCGCCGCTTCCAGCGCTGCCTGGCTGTCTTCTGTCAATCCAGAAAAAATGGTAAACCCAACAATTGAGTTCATTGCTCCTGCCCCTTTTCATTCAGCAGACGATATGCCAGCGTTTGTACCGATTGCAAGCGCCGCAGCGGACGGATGTCCTCGTTAGAGGTCATCACGGTTTGAAAATCACGTTCCACCTGTTCAAAATCGAGCCATTCTTCGACTTGCTTCCGCGCCTCGAACAGGGACCACAGCGCCTGACGCCCAACAGCCTGGATGGAATGAATGTCCATTCGCAGCGGAATATCGGCGAAGCCGGAAAACAGCCTGCGCCGCAAAAAGCCCGGCAGCCGCCTGGCAATGCGTTGACTGAGCAGGTAACGCCCCGTCAGAATAAACGGTTCTTTGTGGTAGGTGCCGGGAATGACCGCCAGCCTGCCGTAATACCGGCGATAGACATCTGCTATCAGGCGTCTGTGATCGAGAGCGGCTCGCGGAAGGGATAAACAAAAACGGGCGTAGGCGCGGTTCATGAACGGGTTTGCTACGCCGCGCCAGTAACTGGAAAGCGTAGATTGAAATTTGGTAAAGAAGCGCTGGCGATTCCAGAGTTCGAGAAACTGTAATTTTTGATAAAAAGCGCCAGGAAACGTATCAATCTGATTTTTCAGTTCATCGGCATTGGCTTCCAGGGCGTCCACAAGCGGGAATTTTGCATGAGTTCGGAGTTCATCCGCCGTCCAATGGCAGTACCACTCGCTCTCGACCTGATACCTTCTGCCGGAGGAGTGAAACGCCACCGCCTCGTGGACGGCATCTCCCGTCAGAACATCACCGATAAAACCGGAAAGCACCGGAGCAGATGGTTCGTTTCTGATTTCGTCCAAAAAGGACATTTGATACATTCCATGAAAGTGCATGGAACTGCCGAACAGGTCTGCCCAGAGCGGGGTGTATTTGAGGAGGAAATCTTTCGGCAGGACAATGTGTTTCCAGGGAAGCCCCAGCGTGCGGGCGATTTGGCGCGAGTAAATTACGTCGGTGGTAACCGGCTCGCCCCAGGCGTAGGTGTAAACATCTGCGCCGACATCTGCCGCCACTGCGGCGATGAGACGCGAATCCAGACCCGAAGAAAGCGGCAGGATCCATTTGGGATAACTGCTCAACGCCTGCACGATTGCCTGCCGAGAGAGTTCGTACATCTCGTCTACCAGGTCGTCCCAGCCCGCTTCCCACCGACTCTGGCTGGGTTCCACCGTCCAGAGTTTTTCTGCGCGGAAGCCTTTTTCGTCCCACTCCATGCGGCTGTCGGGCGGGATGACTTTCATGCCTTTGTACAGCGTCCAATCCGAAATGAAATGCCCGTTGATGAGCAGCGAGACCAGCCCCGGCAGGAAGAAGTCGTCGGCGGTGTACCCGGCTGAGGCGACAACGACAGGTTCGAGTGTGGAGGCGATGCGTCCGTTCCCGATTTGGGCGTGAAAGACCGGCATGCTTCCCAACCAGTCGTTCCACATCGTCCAGCGTTTGCCGTCCGCACTGACGCGGAGCAGAATGACGCGCCCGTCCCAGGGAAGTTGAAAACGTTCGGTCATCAGGGAGTCTTGCACCTCTGCCAGATTCACCTCGCCGTGTGGGGAGCCGATGAGGGCGAGGAGCGAACCATCAGGCAGGGTGTGAAGGCGTCTTTCCATGCCTTTGTGCCCCCACACTTCGAGACGGGTCAATCCCAAGGGTATGGTTTTGCGCTCAAAACCGGTGAAAGAGGCGAGCGCTTTATCCTGCGAAGCAAGCAGGCGTCTGGCTTGGCTAGAGCTCAAACCTTTGAACAGACTGAAACCTGTAATGGAGGTCATGGGGTTTGCCTACTATTGGCGGTTGTTGAAATAGCGAACCCCTATGACGACACCAATCAGGATCAAGATCACCGGAATGATTCCGATAATGATGGGGAGAGCGGGATTTTTGCCCAGATCGGAGGGAGGGGCTTCGCCCAGTAATTCAGGTTTCGGCGTCGGTTGAGGCGGTAACGTGGGTTCGGGCGTTTTCGGGTTGGGCGCGTAAATCGAGGTGGCGACATAGAAATCGTCCGGCACTGTGGCGAGAGGAATGACCGGCTTTTCGGGCGCGTCCAAAATCGAGTAGGAATACCAGACGCCATTGGCGCCAAGTCCGGGGTCCTGCCTCCAGACCGCCAGGAGCACGTTCCCCTGCACAACAACCGAACGCACATCATGAGGAGCAATCGTCGTCACGAAACGGTCGGGGTTGGTCCACACGCCATTGGCGAAGGTGCTATGCCAGATACCACCGATGATTCGATAAGTGCCCTTTTCATCGGAGGTTTCAATACGCTGGATGAACAGGGTATGGGGGGTGCCGTTTCCATCGAGCGCGAGGGTATGTTCGCCGCTCCTGCCCACATGGAAAGGGAAGGGGTTGACCGGCTCGTTCCAGGTCTTCCCGCCGTCCAAAGACATGCGAGATCGCTGGATGGGACGTCCTGCCGCCACAGGACGACCGGAGAACGGGTTGCCGCTGTTGTAGATGACAACGATTTCCCGGCCATTGTCCGCCAGCGCGGGGTAGGAGGGACCGAAGTAATCAGCCAAATTGATCCGTCTCTCCAGTTCGAGCGGGGTTTCCCATTTGGCGGTTTCGACGTCGAAACTGGAGAAATAAAGCGCTTCGTCCAAGCCGAGGTTGGTCACCACATTCCACGCCGCGCGGATCCGTTGATCGGGGCTGACCGCCAAACGCAGGCTGAACGCGCTCAACTTGGTATCGTAGGTGAGGAATACCGGCAGGGGACCCGACCAGTTCCTGCCGGAATCACGGGAGTGTACGAAATAGACGCCGTTTCCGTCCCGGTTTCCGCTGTAGATGACGACCAGATTGCCCTTGTCGTCGCCGGCAATGGCTGCGGAATTCAGCCCCAAAGCGTCCCAGCCGATGACGGTGGGCGGAGACCAGGCAAGGGACCAATCGGCATTGATGGCAGGCGCGTAGGAATAATATACAGCCGTGGCGTTCGAACGCGTGACCGAGAAGATGACATGCAGGATGTCGAACGAATCCAAATAGGCGCCAAGGAAAATGGCGTTCCCGCCAACGGGGGAAAGAAGGATATCCACGGGACGCGTCCATCCCCTGGCAAGCGTCCACTGTCGGTAGACGATGGCTAATCTTCGTCCGTCATTTTCGACCCACTGACTGGCAAACGCGTGGACGGTTTTGTTTCGATCTGCCACAAGGAAGGGGGTAAACGTATCTTCCAGGTAACCCGGGATTTTCGCATCGGGAGACCAAGCCATGGATCGGCTGGCGCGCGCGGAAATCGTGCCTGTAAGAAAAACCAGCAGACCGATCAAGAGAACAAAAACCGGCAAACGTTTCTTTGCGATTGTCATTTTTTTTCGGGTTTGCGCCATAACAACAGGACCAGCGTGGCGATCACACCAACGCCGATAATTGCCAGACCCGCGATATTCTCCTGGAGCGGAGTGGTGGCAATGTTATCATCGTACAAGATGGAATAATCCGGGGTGGGGGTCGGTTGGACGACGACCACCTCTCCCTGCTCGGATACGACAACAGCCGCCGGAAGGATGGGGGCTTGCGGCAGTTCCAAATCCGGGTTGTATTCAAGCACACGGCTGAAGGTGAGCACTTCGCTGATGAGTTTTTCGTCGGCATTTTTATATTCGACCGGTATAAACACGCCCAGGCGTCCCGAAGAGGTAATCTCCGCAGAAAGAGCATAGACAACGTCCTGTCCCTTGATGATGACATCCCTGCTCAATTGGGGGATCCAGTTTGCGCCATCCCACTGATAATCCTGCAATATGAACCCTCTCTGCTTCAAGGTATCGTTGCTATCGTTTCCAACCAATTGGATGAAATGCAAAAGACCGCGTCCGTCGGAGGCGAGCGCCACGCTGGACGGCGCATTATTCACGCCGGTTACATTGTATTGTTTTCTCCACGTCGCGCCGCCATCGTCGGAAACCTGCGACACATTTGCATACACCAGCCCATCGAACTCCTGCCAGATCACATGCACGGTATTCTCACCGTAACTTACAACATCCAGCCATTGGACATCGCCTTCGCTGAGGAGTTGCGGAGTGCTCCACGTCAGTCCGCCGTCTGTGGATTGCAAGTAATACATTCCGACGGGCTGTCCAATTCTCACCGTACCTTTTACGAAAACGAGGTGTAAAACGCCGTTCTTTCCAAGGCTGATCCTCGGCTTCTCGACGCGTTCCCAGCCTTCAGCCACAGCGTCGAATACGCGGATGGGGGCAGACCAGTTCTTTCCGCCGTCTGTGGATTGGGTCATGTAGATGCCGCGATTTTCGTTGACGGGTATGACGGAAACGTTGACGATCCGCCCGGAACCATCCACAACGGTGTCCGATTCACTCGTCAGGCGGGAAACGACCGGTAATCCGTTTACATCCTGCCATTCTGAACCGAGGTTTGCGCTTTCGGAATTCGCCCAGCTGAACAACAGGTCGCCATAGAATCCATCCACCCATGTCACCAGCAAACGCCCCAGGGGATCGAGATACGCGGATACCTGCAACGGCATACCGGTCAGGGAGTTCATCACCGATTCCGGCGCGCTCCAACGGTTCCCGTCCCAGCGGGCGTATTCGATCGTCAGGTCGGCGGCGGACGCCTCTGCCGCTGGAGATTGCACCCAGACGGCATGGACGTTTCCTGCCAGGTCGTGTGTGGTTGCAAAATGGAGTATCCGCCTGGGGGCTTCGGATCGTATGGAAAGGATATCCGGATCTCTCCACAGAAAGGAAGGAGAAAACCAGGTCTCGACGGGCGACAGCGGACGCGACAAGAACCACACATCGCCGCCCCGCCCCTGGTCGCAACCCGCCACATACAGACGCCCCTTATGGATCAGATCGTAGCGGCACCCCAGCAGGATCGCGTCATAGGTCAGGGGGTTGATGATGGAAGGAATCTGGGTCTCCGCTTGCGGATCGCTCCACGCTACACCGTTCCATGCCACCATGATGGGGGTGACCTGCCCCTCGAAGATGACCGTCGTATATTGCTCGTCTTTGGCGACGATGTTGACGCCAACGGGGCATTCCGAACGCCCGCCAAGAACCGATATGGCATCTCCCCAACTGACGCCCCCATCCTGCGACCATTGGCTGAAGACCGTGCATTTCGACGAGCCGGGCTCTCCAACCTGCCAAATGAGAAGCACATTGTCGTCAAAAGATGACACTGTCAAATTGAACGGCGTATCAATGCCGCCGGTGTCCGAGGGACCTTTGACCTCCTGTGCGCCGCCCCACGTTCTGCCCGAATCCCTCGAAACCGCCATAAAGACACGCTTTTGAGCGCGGTTATCCCACGTGACAAACACGTTCTGCTCTGAACGGGAGTCTGACACGCTAAGGCGGATATAGGCATCATCCAAGGTCGCGGCGCGGAAATATTCGGATACGTATAATTGTTTCACATCGGGCCAGGCAGCGCCGCCTATGTTGGACTGCCGGTAATACACGCCGGCGGGAAATTCACCGGTCCCGCCAGCCACCACATAGGCAACGTGCAGGAAACCGCGCGCATCCAGTACGGCATTAAAACCGATCACGTCCACCGCCAGACGTACCCTTACCTTCCAGTCGTTCGGTTGATCGAAATTACCCGGAAGAGTTTGTCCGTAATTCAGTTCGCGCAGGCTGTTGATCCAGA
This sequence comes from Chloroflexota bacterium, assembly GCA_013388685.1. Lineage (GTDB taxonomy): Bacteria > Chloroflexota > Anaerolineae > Anaerolineales > Villigracilaceae > Defluviilinea. The sequence continues at coordinate 83,062 of JACAET010000052.1, forward strand.
AAAAGTGGATGGCGCCAAATTCATCCGCCAGGATGACGGGTTTTTGATCTTTGGCTTCGAATGGAAATTGAACCGTCCGCGGCGGAATCCAGTCCATTCCGTCGAGGCTTCTCGAATATTTGTATCCATCCACCTCATCCACCCAGATGGCGTGAAAAACATTCTCACGGTCAATGACCATCACCGGATTGGCGGCAATCCCCGAAAGGGACAGGTTCACCGGTTCCGACCATCCCTCGTCGGACTGGGCATGACCGGTTTGGGTGGCTCCCCAAAACACGGTCGTCATGAAAACCAGGAGGAATAAAACAGTCGAAAATATTCTATTGATTCTCATTTTTTCTCATCCGTTCACGGCTGGTCGGCGGGTATTTGCAACGCATCCAATGCCAGCTTTGCTTGCAGCGACAGATCGCTCCGTCCTTGCGCCTCCCACCACCACATATAAACATCCAATTCTTCGATCGTCTCGGGAATTTGGGGCAGGAGTATTCGCGCCTTGTCCCAATCGCCCAGCCAGACATAACAATACGCCAGCGTTTTGATGATCCCGCGGTGATGCGGCGCCTGTGCATGGGCAAGTTCGAGATAACGGGCAGCGGAGAGGAAATCCCTGCGATACATGGAGATCAAGCCCAGGCGGTGATTCGCCGTCCGATTGGCAGGGTCAAGTTGCAGGGCGGCATGAAGCGAAGCTTCGGCATCATCCAGGAGGGGAATGAGCCACTCCCCTGCCCAGCCGCTCTCTGGAAAATCCGCCAATTCCACCTGCGACAACCGAACCGCACCGAGATTTGCCTGCCATATTGCCCGAATTGGGTTGAGGTTGATCAGGGCAATCAGCGCCCAAATGAGCGCAATGGCGAGGGCAGTCCGCCGGTTAATGTGATGCCCGTCGGGTTGAGGTTCGCGACGGCGGAGATTCGCCGCCAAGCCGACAAAAAGGAGCGAAAGCGCAGTTCCGATTCCATTATACAAATAATCGTCCACCATACCATGAACGAAGGTAACGATCAGGGCAAAAAGCAGGAGCCACTGAAAGGGTTGTCCGTTCCCCGCGCTGGTAATGGCGCGCGCCACCGCCCACAAACTCAGGAGATAAAGGGCAAAAAAGGCAAGCCCACCAAAAACACCCTGCTCGATGCCCACATCGAGAAACAGGTTATGGCTGTTGGGAATGTTGTAATACGGAATACCCAGCATGTACTGCGAGTACAGCCCGGGGAACGAGCCAAGCCCTCCGCCGCTAAGGGCGTAATCCTGCAAAAGGTACAGGCTTCTGTCGAACAACTCGCCGCGGCTTCCATCGCCATAGTAATAATGGCCCGTAATGAGGCTGCCCGAACGGGCGGGACCGGCGAACAGGAACACGATCACCGCGCCCAGATAGAACATCAACAGGATGGGAAAGACCGCTTCGCTCTTAATCTGGCGGCTGATTCTGCCCCAGCGAATGAGCCGCCACAACAACCATCCGCCTGCCCCGCTGAGAATGGCAAAGAGCACGCCGCGCGAAGTCGCCATGAGCAGGGCGAGGATGGCAAGCGTCAGCCCGATACCCGTCGCGAGGCGCCACGCCAGCGAAAGAGGAGCGCGGCGCCGGTGGAATGTTTCGAGGGGATAAAAGATGAACGGAACCGTGAGAGCGATCATCCCCGCCGCATAGTTGGGATGGAGGGGCGTCCAGCCGGTCTGCGGGCGGACGCTCATGAACCAACGTCCAAGGCGATTGACCATTTCCAGTCTGCGCGGCAAGGCAAGGAAATCGTGGGTGAGGAAGAAATACAGCGCAACGCCGACACCGAGGCAAAACAAAAAGACCGCGATGCGAGGGAGGTTTTCTGCCGGCTGTGTTTTCAGAGAAAAATAGAGCAGGACTGCGGTCATTGCCAGCCATGCCTTGCTCCAGGCAATCGTTTGATCATACGCCGCCCCGTATCCCACCCAGGCAGTGACGCCGAAGACAAGGACCAGCCCATCGCGCGCGTCGGGCGCGTACCCACTCGAAATCATGCGCAAAACAAATGGAAGTAGAGCGGTCAGGAGGAACCAGAGTCCCCACTCCGGTTTGATCACCCAAACCGCTCCACCGAGCGCAATCAGTATCAGTTCCAGGAGGGCAAAACGATGGTCTTCGGTCAGTTTGCGCAAAAAGTATTTCTCCTGTGCCGCCGCGAGGCTAACTCGCTCCGCCCACCGGCGCGCCCGAGTCTGAGGTCGCCCAGAAGAGGTGCTGCAAGCCGACGTTGATGGCGGTTTTCGTTGTCGCCCAGTCGTAGGTCAACATTTTCAGGTAGGTCAGCATGGGACCGGGGCGGAACGCCCATTCGCGGAAGGCGCGTTTCTGCCAGTAGAGTAATCGTTCCGCCGGCAGGTTGGGGTAATCGAGCACGGTGCCTTTGTCCATGTCCACCTGCTCCCAGCGGGTGCCGGGGCGGAACCATTTGTTCTCGACCACTTCGAAGAAGAAGGGGGTGCCGGGGTAGGGTGCGGCGACGTGGAAGAGGGCAATATCGAGCGGCAGTTTCTTGGCAAAGTCAATCGTCTGCCGGATGGTTTCCTCCGTCTCACCGGGTAAACCAATGATGAAGTAGCCCCAGTTCATGATGCCGGCTTTCTTTGCCCAGCGCAGGGCGCGCTCGGCTTTATCGGGGTAGGCGCCTTTGCGGGCATGTTTGAGGATCTGTTCGTTGCCGCTTTCGATGCCCCAGGAGATCAGGCGGCATCCGGCTTTGCCCATGAGGGTGAGCATTTCCTCGTCCACGAAGTCCACGCGGCTGTTACAGGTCCACTTGATTTTGATGTTCTCATCGATCATGAGTTTGCACAACTCGACCACCTGTTCGCGGTTGACGGTGAACAGGTCGGCATACATGTGGATGTTGTTGATGCCGAGTTTTTTCAACTGCCACAACTCTTCCATGATGAGTTTGGGCGAGCGGATGCGTGTGGAATATTGGTAGCTGACATGCTTGATGCAGTAGGTGCATCCCGCCGGGCAGCCGCGGCTGGTAACGATAAAGGTAAACGGTCCCTTGATGTAGGGCATGCGGTATTTCTGCAAAGGCAGAAGTTCGTGCATGGGAATGGGCATGTCATCGAGGTCGGCGACGAAGGGGCGCGGGAAGTTGAGGATGAGGTCTTCGCCCTTGCGCCAGGCGATGCCCTTGATGCCGTGCATGTTGACCGTGCCATCTTCATTGAGCGAAGGTTTGTAAGAGGGGTCGGTCTTTTCGAACATCTTTTGGATGTGCGGGGAGCGCTGGTCAATTTTTCCTTCGAGGTGATCGAGCAGGTCGCGGATGGTGAGGTCCGGTTCGCCGACCAGGGCAAAGTCGAGGCTGGGGTAGGGGCGCATTGTTTCTACAGGGATGGGGGTGATGTGTGTGCCGAAGGCGATGGTCTTTGCGCCGCGGGCATGCGCCAGGAAACAGCCATACATGTCGTTTTCGAGGGTGGGGGCGGTCAGTTGGGTCAGGTAATATTTGGGTTGGTATTTATCCAGCAGTTGGGTAAATTCGGGCCAGCCCATGCGCTCGGCGTTGCAGTCCACCACTTTGACTTTGTAAACCGGGTGGAGCAGCGCCGCCATCTGCACCAGCGAAACCTGAGGCCAGACCATGTTTTCGCGGGTGCGGCGACCGACGCGGTGCTGGGTGCGAATCCAGAGTCCGCCGTCGGGGGTGGGAGGGTTGACGAGCATGATGTCCACCGCTTCGGGTGAGCGGGGAGCCGAGAGCAGTCCATTGCGGACGATGGCGTCGGCATTGGGGAAATCCACCATGCGCAGTTTGGGGGTCAGTCGGCTTCCCATGTTGACAGATTGGGGATCGTTTGCAGTCATTGTATTCTCTCCTTCTTATACAAAATTACACTAAATTTTTCGGCAGCCATTTACGTAGAACAACGACAGTTGAGAATGCCTGTTACATGTCTGGCATATGACCGAGAATTACACGATTATGCAAGACCCATGTCGTGCTTTGTGCGGATCTCGCGCTGGCTGAGTTCTTCGAGGATGCGAAGCAACAGCCAGTAAATGAACAATTGGATGCCCGCCAGGAAGAGCATGGCGCTCCCCAGCAGGTAAAACCACAGACGGTCAATGGGCCAGCCGTTCATTCCCAGCAGGAATGCTGCAACAGCCACCAGAAGACCAATCAGCATGGAGACGCCGCCCATCCAGCCAAATTGCTGGTCGAGGGGGGGTTGGAAGATGGGCTTGCCGAACAATCCCTGACGGATCGGGCGTTTGTAGAACAGCGACACGAGGTAGTTGAAGGTGACACCCAACGCAAAGATGTTCAACCCGGCAATGAAGGAAACCAGCGCGGTAAACAACGCCAGCACGCCCCACGGTCCCAGGGTGGTCACGTCGTTGAGGCGGAGGAACAGCAATCCCAGAAAGATAAGCCCGGCGATGCCGATACCGCCCAGCCCCACCAGCCCAAGGATGCGCACCGGGTTGTAAGACATGGCGGTCCACACCATGCTTTGCAGGAAGATTTGCCCGTCGCGGATGACGCTCAGTTTGGAGCGCCCAACGCGCTCGCTGTAGGGGATGGGCACTTCGACAATTTTGATGCCTTCGTGCAGGGCGCGCGTGCTCATGACGGGGGTGAGGTTCAAGCCATCGGGCAGAGGGTAGATTTGCTCGAGGATTTCTCGTTTGAAGACGCGCATGCCGCTGGCGCTGTCGGTCACTTTCTGCCGCCCCAGCAGGGAGAGCAGGTTGGCAAAGAAGAAGTTGCCGATGCGCCGCGTGAGGGGCATCTTGCTATCGGCGCCCGCCATGCGCGAGCCGATGACCAGGTCCGAACCGTTGAGCGCAGCCTGGCATAACTGGGGGAAGTATTCCGGCGGGTAGGTGCCATCGGCATCGAGAAATCCGATCAATTCGCCGCTGGCTTTGGAAAAGCCGGTCTTGAGCGCCGCGCCATAGCCTTTGTTCCTGGCGTGACGGATCAGATTTACGCCGGGAATTGATTCAGCCACTTCAGCTGTTCTATCCCTCGAACCGTCGTCCACCACGAGCAATTCCAGGCGTTCCATGCCGGCCTGTTTGAGCGCCGGCTCGACGGCAAGTACACGTTCGGCGATTTCTTTGATGCCGTTTTCCTCGTTGTACGCCGGTATAACCACAGATAATATCGTCATAAGCCTCCATCCTTTGTTGCATGAAAAATTTTTCGTTGAGGGTTGCTGATGCTCCCATCAATTGTTTTGATCGGTTTGGCAGGCACGCCGCCCACCACCGTGTGCGGGGGCACGTCTTTTGTCACCACTGCGCCCGCCGCCACCACGGCGCCCTTCCCCACCCGCACGCCATCTATGATGACCGCCCCGGCGCCCAGCCATACGTCGTCTTCGATGACGATTCCTTCAGCGGTGATGCCCTGCTCTACGAAGGGACGGTTCGGGTCGTCGAAGACGTGGTTGACGGCGATGATTTGGGTGAAGGGCGAGGTATAGACCCGGTCGCCAATCGTCACGCCGCCTTGTCCGCGAATGACGGAGTATTCGCCCACCAGACTGTCTTTGCCGATTTTGATGCGCGATTGGGGCATATCGCGGAAGTTGTAGACGTGCAAGACGGCTCCGTGCATGACGATGGTGTTATCGCCGATTTCGATTCCCTGCGGGCAGGCATGCAGGTAGGCGCCTTCGTCTATGTACACGCCATGCCCCAGTTTGATGTGGTTGGCAAAACGGATGCGAACGTTTTTCTCGATGGCGGCAAGACCTTCCATGCGCAGGATGAGGCGGTAGACCAGTCCGCGCACGCCAATACCCACGATGGTGGGTATCCAGCCGAAGAGGAACAGGAGGGTTTGTTCGTAGAAGTAGCGCAGGGTGGAGGATGCCTGACGGTGAATGTAAAGTCGAAGTTTTTCGAGCATGGTGTGTTCGTGGCGTGCTCCGCCATTCCGACATGAGCGGGTCGGTGCGGGCGGGTGGATTTGCTGCGGGGCATCCCCAGCCGGTGAGGGAGGAGCAGGTTCCGGGTAGGGTGAGGCGGGGTGTCCCGTGTTGTCATGGGTCGTCCAGGGCGCATTAAGCCGTGGGAGAGGCGATGGTCAGGGTTGCGGTGTTTCTGGTCGAAAAAGTCAGAGAGTATAATGTCGTCATGTTTCCTGCTGTTTTTCTCGATCGCGATGGTGTGCTTATCGAAAATCGTCCCGATTATGTTCGGGAGTGGTCACAGGTGAGTATTTTTCCAGAGGCAATTCGTTCGTTGGGGCATGCGCGGCTGGAAGGGTACAAGGTTGTGATTGTCACCAATCAGTCGGCGGTGGGGCGCGGGCTGATTTCGCTGGAGACCGCTGTAGAAATCAACGAGCATTTGGTGCGTTTGATTCGCGCAGAGGGCGGCAGGGTGGATGGCGCGTATCTTTGTCCGCACGGTCCAACTGACGGGTGTGAGTGCCGCAAGCCGAAGCCGGGACTGCTGCTGCAGGCAGCCAGGGAGTTGTCGCTGGATTTGAAACGTTCGTGGATGATCGGCGATGCGTGGAGCGATGTGCAGGCGGGGCAGGCGGCCGGGGTGCGCGGGTCCATTTTGCTAAAGACGGGGCGCGGCGCGGAGCAGTTAACTTTGCCCAAGCCGCCAGGGCTGGCGGGGTATTCTGTTTGTAACGATCTGGCACAGGCGGTCGAGTTTATCTTGAGGCGGGATGGGGCGCGCTAGTCGCCCAGCACTTCGGCGGGAAGTTTCGTTTCTGCGTGTGCGGTAATGCCAATGTAGGGTTGGTCTTTGATGGTGCGGACGATCATGTGTTCGAGCATGAGGTGGATGTCTTCGACGTGTTCGATGATGTCGCTCTCGACGTGGATGTGCAGGTCCACGATTTGACCGAGACGTCCGCCGCTGAAGCCGGTGAAGCCGATGGTGATGGCGCCGTATTTGCGGGCTTCTTCCACGGCGTTGACGACGTTTTTGGAGTTGCCGCTGGCGGAGATGGCGATGACTATATCTCCGGGTTTGATGAGGTTGATCAACTGCTGGGAGAAGACGTTTTCGTAGCCTTCGTCGTTGGCGTAGGCGGAGAAGATTTCCATGTTGTCTGCCAGACCGATGGCGCGGAAGTGCGGCAGGCTGGGGTTGCGGGTGTTTTTGGCAAGGTCGCAGACGAAGTGCGAGGCGGTGGAGGCAGAGCCGCCGTTCCCCATGATGAAGACCTGATTGCCCTGCATACGGGCGCGCTGAAGGGTGTAGATGACTTCCTCAATGAGCGGCTGGGGAAGTTTATCCATGGTTTGCTGTAAGGTGGAAAGATAACGCTGAATGGGTTCCATACTGACCTTCCTTTCATTTCATGAACGACGGTAATTGAAAATGATTTTGGTGCCATCCGATTCCAGGCGGAATGGGAGTTCCTGCAAGCCGCTCAAGGCTGCGCGGACTTTGTTTTGACGTTCGTAGGGGACGTATAACAAAAGAAACCCCCCACCTCCCGCCCCGGCGATTTTGCCGCCGATGGCTCCGGCGCGGCGTGCCGCCTCATACATTTCGTTGATTTGTCCGTTGCTGATGGTGCCAGCCAGGCGTTTTTTCAGCTCCCAAGATTGGTGCATGAGTTCGCCCAGGGCATCGAAGTTTTCAGCTTCTAGGTAATCGCGCGCCTGATGCGCCATGTGCTTGATTTCGCGCAGTTCGGTCAGGCGGTCTTTGATGTTGCTTTTTTGTTCGGTCAGGATCGAATCGGCGCGGCGGCTGACGCCGGTGAAGAACAGCAGGAAGTTGTCGTTCAGAGCGCGCCGCGCCTCGGTGGAGATGTTGATTTTTTCCACCCGGACCTCTCCGTTCGTCATGAATTCCATGAAGCGCAGCCCGCCATAGGCGGCGATGTACTGATCTTGAACGCCGATGGGTTTTTTGAGGGTCACGATTTCGATGGTGCACGCCTCGCGCGCCAGCCGCTCGGCAGAGACAATCTCGCCCAAGTAGGCGTACATGGCATGCAGGGCGCCAACGGTGACGGTGCTGGAGGATCCCAACCCCGAACCTTCGGAGGGGATGTCGCCCATTGTAGTGATTTCCACTCCGTTCCTGATTCCGGTCACGCGCAACGCTTCGCGGATCAACTCGTGATGGAGTTGGTCAATGTCGTCCACCATTTCGGTGCGCGTGTAGCCTACACGCAACTTGGCGTCGAAGCGTTCCTTGATCGTCAAGAAGATGAATTTATCAATGGCGGAACTCAATACACAGCCCCCCTCTTCCATGAAGTAGGAAGGGAAGTCGGTGCCGCCGCCAAAGAAACTGATGCGGAGTGGGGTTTGAACGATGATCAAGCGATTCGTTCCTTTTCTCTAAAGTACGCCACCGTCTTTTCGAGACCTTCCTCCAGCGACAGAGTGGGTTCCCAGCCCAGGTCGCGTTTGGCTTTGGATGCTTCGAGATAAATATGGCGAGTCTCGCCCACCTTTGCCGGTCCGTACGCCGCCGGATGGGGAAAAGCCGTAATTTTTGCCAAGGCATTAAAGATATCGTTGACCGATGTCGGGCGTCCCCACCCAATATTGTAGATACCAGGCGCATGTGGAACGGTGACGGCAAGGTAATTGGCATAGGCACAATCGCCCACATAGACAAAATCGCGAGTCTGCTCGCCATCACCATTGACGGTCACAGGCTCTCCCGCCAGCATCTTGCCGGTAAAGATCGCCACAACGCCCGCCTCACCATGCGGATCCTGGCGGGGACCGTACACATTAGGATAGCGAAGCACAGTGTAGTTCAAACCATAGTTGTAGTGATACATGAACAGATAATGTTCAACGGTATGCTTGCTCGCGCCGTATTGGCAAATGGGGTTGATGGGGTGCGCCTCATCGCAGGGGACGTATTCCGGCTCGCCATAGACGGCACCGCCGGTGGAGATATAGACGAAGTGCTTGACGCCAAATTCTCTGGCGCATTCGATCAGGTTGATCGAGCCGAGAATGTTGACATCGGCGTCGAACAGCGGCTGGGCAACCGAACGGCGCACGTCCATTTGCGCGGCGTGATGACTGATGTAATCGGGTCTTTCCGCTTCGAAGACGTTTCGGACTTCGGGACTGCGAATGTCCATTTTGTAGAATTTTGCCTGCGGGTTGAGGTTCGATTCGCGCCCGGTGGACAGGTCATCGAGAATCACGACCTCATATCCTTTTTCGAGAAACAAATCCACCACATGCGAACCAATGAAGCCGGCTCCGCCGGTAACCAGTATTTTTGCCATATTTGTCTATGTATCCTTTGTATAGTGATTTTTTTAGTATGCCCCACGGCTCTTGAGAACTGCAGGGATGGTCTGAAACAGCAACTGGAGATCGAGCCAAATGCTCCAATTACGGATGTAATACATATCGAGACGTACGCGTTCTTCGTAAGAAACATCCGAGCGTCCGCTCACTTGCCAGACGCCGGTAAGACCCGGCAGCACCGTCAGGAGGTTCATGTCGAATTGTTTGTACATGGCAACTTCTTCCGGCGAAATCATGCGCGGACCCACCAGGGACATTTCCCGTTTGAGCACGTTGAACAACTGCGGAAGTTCGTCCAGGCTGTATTTTCTCATAAAAGCGCCGATGCGGGTCACGCGGGGGTCGTTCTTCAATTTATGGTTGTGCGCCAGTTCTTCCTGCAATTCGGGGTACTTTGCCAGCACCTCATCGCCGTTGACAACCATCGTGCGGAATTTATAAGCGTAGAATTGTTTGCCGTTCAACCCCATCACCCGCCGTTTGTGAATAATGGGGCCCGGTGAACTCAATTTCACCAGGATTGCCAGCACCAGCAGCAGCGGCAAAAGTACGAGCAGAGAGCCGAGTGTCAGCACATAGTCGAGCAGGAACTTCAGGATTGTATCAGAACCGGTCAGGCGCACCTTGTTCACGTACACGAGAGGCACGTAGGCAAATTCGTTGACCGTCAAACCGGTGGTTAGAATCTCATAAAGCCCGGAGGACATGCGAATATTGACTTTGTCGGATATGCCGTATTTCCGAAAAATCTCGAGCAGGTAGTCGCGGGTGGAGATGGCGCTCGAAGCCAGGATCACTTCGCCAATGTTATATCGTTCGATGATTTCTCCCAATTGTTCCACCGTTCCCAACGAGACAAGATCGTGAAACAAAGGAAACGTGGCCGGCGTTTTCTTATCTACAAAACCGACCAGATGCAAACCGGAAGTCTCCCATTTCAACAATTGTTCCGCCAGCCAGCGACCCTCCTGGTTTGCTCCAACAATGACAGCCGGGGTCAGGAAAAAGCCCTGTTTCCGAAGGGCATACACCAGGCGCCTTAACCAGAATCTGGCGAACGCGGAGAAGATGAAGGTGAACATCCACGCCATGAGCAACCAGCCGCGCGCAATGACCAGGCTGGGTCCTAAAAACCCCGCGATGACAATCAAAAGGAAGCCTTCGCTTGCCGAGCGGAATAACTTCGAATATTCCTGCGTGCCGCCAAGCAGATTGTCTCTTGCATACAAACCATTGACGGAGAAGATGGCAAGCCACAGGAAGGGCATGGAATAGAGGAGGAAACTATAGGTGGCGAAAGAAACGCTTGCCGTTTGGTCGAAATATTCCACGAAGGTAACAAAACGAAAATTGTACGCCAGCCAGAAGGCAAAAAAGGTCATCAGCGCGTCGGACAGAAGGAGGGCTGCAATATACAAGACCCATTGCAAATTTCTGGGAATGAGCGAATTGGCTTTTTTGATCTTCCTGGAAACAGTCATAAAGGGAAATTTTTCCAATTCGGAACGAAGACTCATGAATGCATCTCCCTCTGCAGAGCGCAGAGCACTTGTCAATAAAAGCAAAAGAAGTTCATCTATCGTAAAGCAACCCCATGACGATGGAATTAACAAAAGGTTACTCGAGCCGCAGAACCGAAGCCTGCGGCAGGGAAGATTATAGTAGTGTACCGGGCATAACCGGTTAATAAGGGTTTAACTTCCTGTAAACCTTCACTCCCGTTTCACGCGCCGAATCTGATGATCTGAAAGTTCTACAGGCACCTGCCTGCTTTGAAGCAGTTTCAACAACACTCGTACCCGGTCCTGACCGGAAATCCGGGTGTCGAATATTGCCTCATAACCTGCAAACGGTCCTTCCTGAATCACAATCGGCTCTCCCGGCTTGAAGTTTTTCCGCTGTTCCTGAAAAGCCTCATTGTAAAGATCAACCTGTCGGTGTAAAGCCACGATCAGAAAATCGGGAACGGAGGCGGGTTCTCCCGCAAAACTGACCAGCCCGGAGGCGCCCGGCATCCATTGTAAATCCGACATGCTCACTTCATCCAGGTCCACGCGCACGAATAAATAATTGGGAAAATACGGGCGGATTTTTTTCGCCCGGGGGTTGACCGGTTTCACGCGAAGCGCAGGGAAATAGACTTCCACACCGTACCCCCGCAATTGACCGGCAAGGAATTCCTCTTTGTTGGGCTTGCTGCGCATCGCGTACCAGGAAAGTGCCATTGGAATGATCCTTCAAGTATCGAGAAAACGGAATCGGGCGTCGGTTAATCTTACCAGAATCAAAACAACCTGCCGGGGCAGGTTGTCAGTGATCGACCAGGGACTTGAACCCTGAACCCACTGATTAAGAGTCAGTTGCTCTGCCATTGAGCTAGTCGACCTTTGATGCGGACGGTATTATACCCGATGAGGAAAAAGTGTCAATAAAGCGAACCGACTCAGGTCTCGGCGCGATGCGGCGCTTCGTCACAAACAACCGCCGTCATCGGTTTCCGTGTGTATAATTGATAGGATGATCGAAATCAATGTTCCCGGGCGCGGCACTTTGCAGTTGCGTCATCTTGTCACAGATGTCAACGGCACCCTGGCAGTGGACGGGCAGCTCGTCGAGGGCGCAGCGCAAAAAATCGAGGCGCTGAAAGACAGGCTGACGATTCACATGCTGACCGCCGATACGCATGGACGGCAAACCGCCCTGGACGAACAACTCCGTCTCAAGGCAATCCGCATCGAACCCGGAGGCGAGGCGCAGCAAAAGGCAGACTATGTGCGCAAACTAGGCGCGGAGAGCGTAATCGCCATGGGACAGGGCGCCAACGACGCCGGCATGCTCAAAGAAGCCGCCCTGGGTATTTGCATCCTTTCCAAGGAAGGCACGGCACTCGAAGCAGTGATGTCTGCCGACATTCTCGCACCGGATATTCTCACTGCCCTCGAATTGCTGGAAAAACCGCTTCGCATTACCGCCAGTTTAAGAAAATAAACCGTCCGGATATATCACACCTATGGAGCAACCAGAGACCTTTCCGCCGCTGGAAAACGAACCGCAACAGGAATTCGTCTCCGCCCGCGCCAGGAGGCGGCGCGCCTTGCGGCGCGTTTACTTCCCCACCGATAAAGCGGAACGCGCCGCGCTCTATGCACATCTTGCAAAACGGGCTTTTCCCTCCTACGAGCTCTTCATCTTTGCTCTCGTTGCCGGTGCGATCATGGGAGTGGGATACTTCCTCAATGCGCCGGGCGTGCTGGTCTTCGGCGCGTTAGCCGCCCCGGTTTTGACTCCCTGGATCGGCATCTCGCTTGCCGTTGTGGCAGGCGCGGGCAGGTTCTTCCTTCAGACCGTCACCGCATTGTTCGTCAGTTCGGGGCTGTTTTTGTTCACGGGCTTTCTTGCCGGTTTTGCGACCCGCATCTTTCCCCAACCGCTTACCTTCAATGAAGCGTTTACACATAGTCGCTTATGGTGGTACGAACTGATTGTGCTTGCCATTGGCGCCATTCTTGTCACGCTTTCCTTCGTCCGCTCCGAAAGGAACCCTTACCTTCCCAGCGCCATGGTGGCGTATGAATTATTCCTGCCGCTTGCCGCCGCCGGTTTCGGTCTTGGCAGCGGCGTCGGCATTGGCGAGATCTGGCCCCAGGGCGTGCTCGTATTCCTCGTCCACTTTGCCTGGGCAACCCTTTTCTGCATCCTGACGCTCTTCTTCCTGCGGTTCTACCCCGCCTCGTTCGGCGGATTTTCATTGACCGGAATCATTCTCATCGTCCTGATTGGCTGGCTTGGAATTTCCACCGGCGCCTTCGATTGGCTGACAACACGGACGGGGCTTGCCGCGCCGCCGCCTGCTTCTACCCATCAGCCGACAGCCACTCTGCCGCTTGTCGCCGCCACATCCACACGCACACCCGAGCCTGCTACGGCATTCCTCAGCATCTCCACATCCACACCGACCGCTACCTCGACGCCAAAGCCCACCAACACCGTTCCGCCCACGCAAACGCCGACTTACACCGTCACCGCCGAGCCGACGCCCATCATCGCCCTTATTCGAGCGGCGGAAGGAGGGGGCGCCTTCATACGCGAAAAACCGGGCGGACTGGTCATCGCAACTCTCAGCAACGGCTCTTCCGTGGTCGTCGTTCCCAACGATCTGCAGGAAGTCAACAACACCACCTGGGTGCACGTGATCGCCAATGTCAACGACGTGCGCGTGGAGGGATGGATCATCCAATCGCTTCTGGTCACCGCCACACCGATCCCCAACTGGGAACCTTCGGCAACGCAACCCGCCACTTCGACACCTTAACCTTCAAAAGGATTCTTCATGCCCATACACTTTGGAACAGACGGCTGGCGCGCCGTCATCTCGGACACCTTCACATTCAGCAACCTTCGCATGGTCGCCCAGGCAATTGCAGATGCGGTCGCGTCGGAACATTGGAACGAAGCGCGCAACGGCGGTTCGTTGCCCGCGCCTGGCAAGATCGTCGTCGGGTTCGACACCCGCTTTCTTTCGGACCGATACGCCGGCGAAGTGGCACGCGTGCTCGCCGCGAACGGCTTCACCGTCCTGCTTGCCCAAGCCGACGCGCCGACTCCCGCCATTTCCTACGCGGTCAAGCATCAAAATGCCGCCGCGGGCGTGATGATTACCGCTTCGCACAACGCGCCGCGCTATAACGGCGTCAAACTAAAGGGGGCTTTCGGCGGCTCTGCCCTGCCCGAACAATGCCGCCGCGTGGAAGTGTACATCAACGACAACGAACAGCAGGCGCGCGGACCCAACCTGATGGATTTCCAAAAAGCGCGTGAAGCGGGGCTGATCCAGAAGTTCAATCCCCTGCCCGCTTACTTCGACCATTTGCGAACGCTGATCAACACCGACATCATTGCCGACAACCCCCAGCGCTTCGTCGTGGACGCCATGTATGGCTCGGGACGCGGTGTGATCAAGTCCTTTTTGCAGGGAACGGGCTGCGAGATCGCCGAGATCCGCGGTGAGATGAACCCCGGTTTCGGCGCGATACACCCGGAACCCATTGCGAAGTATCTCAACGCGCTGGCGTCTGCCGTCAGTTCGGGGATGGGTAACTTCGGTGTTGTGACCGATGGCGATGCCGACCGCATCGGCGCGATGGACGAGCGCGGTAATTTCGTTGATCCGCACAAGATTATGGCGTTGTCGCTCCAGTATCTCGTCGAAAAACGGGGCATGAGCGGGGCAGTCGTTCGCACCGTCTCCACCACGCGTATGATCGACCGCCTGGCAAAACGTTACGGCTTGAAACTGTACGAAACGCCCGTTGGCTTTAACCACATCGCCGATTACATGATGACCGAGGATGTGCTGATCGGCGGCGAGGAATCGGGGGGCATCTCGTTCAAGGGACACATTCCCGAGGGCGACGGTCCCGTCATGGGGTTGCTGCTCGTGGAAATGATTGCCGAGTCGGGGAAGACCTTGAACGCCTTGGTGGAGGATTTGCTCAACGATGTTGGTCCCGCCTTTTACGAGCGTACCGACCTGCGCCTCAGCCGTCCCGTTGCCAAGGCGGAGATGACGGAATTATTGACGAAGCAGGCTCCGGCGGAGATCGGAGGCGAGAAGGTGTCCGAGATCAGCCAGCGCGACGGCGTCAAGTACATCATGGCGGACGACTCGTGGCTGTTGATCCGCCCTTCGGGGACGGAGCCTGTCCTGCGTGTGTATGCCGAGGGGCGCTCCCAGGCGATGGTCAGGGCATTGCTCGGGTATGGCGAACAGGTTGCAAAGAGCGCGGTGTAGTTGACCCCGGCAGATGCTGATTTCGGATTTCCTCGCCGTTGCATACGAACAAACCCTGAGGCTGGGAAGGAGCAAATTCCGGCTTGCCGTTTTGGGTTCGATCCTGCTGATTGTGATCTTCATCAACGGAATCGGGGATGTGCCGGAGGCGCCCTATCAGAGGCTGGCGGAAAACCCGTTCGTCACGCGAACCGATATTCATTTCAATAATTACTGGCAGGAGAATCCGCTCCTGCCGGTGATCGCCTATGTTCTCGGTTTGTCGTCTCCCGCCGCTTTTCGCATCCTGTGCTTTTGCGTCATCCTGGGAGGGTTCCTGTTGTTCGAGCGGCTTTCCCGCCGCCGCTGGGGACCGGAGCACGGGTTGATTTTTACGGTATTGCTCATGACCAGCCCGTTGACCACCGTCATGCTGACATGGCTGGGGACCCCGGACGGCTTGACGCTTGCGCTGACAATCCCCTTCCTGTTTTCCCGCTCGACCCCGCTCTTCTTCTTTCTTTCGATTCTCGGAACGGCAAATCACCCCGCTTTTACGATGGCGGCGCTTGAAATTCTGATCCTGCGGTGGGCAGCGCGGGACGGGATCAATTTCAGACATGCGCTTGTTTCCGGCATTGGGATTGTCACCGGCTACGGATTGGTCCGATGGTTTCTGGCGGTCCATCATATCGAAATCGTATCGCGCGCGGATTTTATGCTGCTTCGAGATGCGGGCGAATGGCTGAAAATGAACGCCTCGAACCTTCCGATCTCGTTGTTTTCATTGTTCAACCTTCATGGGTGGATCCTGCCGGTATGTCTGTTGATGTTCTTCAAAAGGGACAGGACTTTCTTCTCGCTGGCGTTGACATTTTTGGCGGTCAATTACGGTTTCACCTTTTTTACCCTCGATACGACCAGGGTTTTTTCACTGCTTTCCTGGGGCGTGTTATTTGCCGTGATATTCCACTCGAACACACTTTCCCACACGGCGGGCGATGCCGGGGCGGAGACACAACAACAATTCCTGCAAGCCCTGATCGTCATCAGCCTGGCGTCCATCTTCTCTCCGCGATATTTTTCATGGGCGGGAGAAATTCATGTCACGCCGTTTTATCCATTGATGAGAAAGGTCTTTAGGTGAATCCCAGACGCATGACGCCGCGCTACACCCGCAAAGCGCAACGCCAACCGGTTGAACAAAAACAGCCCCGCCGGGATGAATCCCATGGGGCTGTTGGTCATCCTGCAAGTGTGTTTTTTACTTCACCGGCGTCGCTCTCAACCTTCTTGTCAGCAAGATCACCAGCACAAGCGCCAGTGCCAGGGCGAACATGCCCGGTATACCCACTTCATCGGCAAAACCGGTGTTCGGCAGTGCCGTGGAGGTGGGAATGACCGTCTGCGTAAAGACGGCAATTTGCGTAAACGCCGCACCGACTGTGGCGGTGGCGGGATTCGGCGTCTCGGTGGGGGTGAAGGTCGCCTGGGCGATGACCGGGGTGTTTGTGGATGTGACCGTCGCAGTCGCCTGGGCGGCTTGAGCCTGCACAACCACCGCGGTCTGGGTCAACGCCACCTCGACCGTCGCCTCCTGCGCCTGCGCCTGCGCCTGCGCGGTGGCTTCAGCCGCCTGGCTGGAATTCATGTTGAAGAGCACGTATCCGACCACACAGAGAAGGACGCCGAGAATCAAAACTCCCAATCCGCCCGCCACAAACAGAAACGTGCGATTGCTGGATTCCTCCGGCGCCTCTGCCTCGTCTTCGAAGGCGTCGTCTATGGGATCGTAATTGTTGATGGACATGTTGCACTCTCCTCGTTGTTATCGCGGTGACTTGATTATCCCACAACTTCAAGATTAACCAAAGGCACCAGCGCGGTATCTCCGTTTGCTAGCCTGACCTCCGCCGCAGGCGCGCGCAAGCCGCTCGGTAATTCGCTCAACCCGGCAGGAAGTCTTGTAATCGTGACGATCCTTCCCGCATGAGGCGAACGCCGCATGCGCGCCTGTTGACCGACCGCAAACGGGACGTAATCCTCCGGTTCGTCTGGCTCGCCGGATACCGGCAGGGGAATAATCGCCTCGGGGCGCCCGCCGCTGTAACGATCGGGGAATTCTGCGTTCACGGTCACTTCCCGTTTGTCGTTGGAGGTCAGTAACTTGAAAGCGGTGGAATTCATGGGGATTACACCGAAGCCGTCCAACACCAAAATCGGATAACGCATCTGCATAGCAGGCTGAAGCAGGGAATAATGTAGGCTCGACAAAATCAAGCCTCGCACCGGCATTTCGGCGGCCGCCTTCAAAGTCTCCGGGTCGCGCACATGCCCCCCCAGAATGATCGAGCCGCGCAGGCTGACGTCCAGTTGAGCCGAGGTCAAAATGTCGTCTTCCTTTTCGATCAGGCTGGTCATCAAGCCGTTGTCAATTCTGCCGTTGCCCCATGCGCCCTGGATCAACGCGCCCACTGTGCGAATCACCGCGCCGCGTTCGGGAATCACGCGCTGGACTGTGCCGGGCAAACCGGCGCGCAATTCGAGGCGCGCATCGCCCACCTCCATCAGAACCTGCCCCCCGCCAGCCACCATGACCCGCCCCGCCCGCGGCGCTTTGATGGAACGGGAAAGGAAACTTCCATTCTCCGCCACCACCGCCCCCTGCGTAAGCCGATCGCCCTGTTTGACCTTGATCATCGCATCGGCAACCTTGGTCGAAACCCCAAACGTTCGAGCCACGTCGAGCAACACATGTTCGCGGGCATAATTCGCCTCCGCCACCACGTCTGTGGGGTTCACCTTCTGGTTGACGTTGACGTTCACCTTTCCTGCCACAGGCAGGGTTCTCTCGCGCACGATGGTCGTCAAAGGCAAAATGTGCAAAACGGGCGCAAGCATTTATCCTCCCACCGTATAATGCCATTTTTTGATCAGTTCGCGCCGGCGCACGGAATCGGACGGGAGATGCAGGGGCCGCCCGCGCGCGTCGATCACGACACCCAGCGCGCCCCCCGTCACGGTGACGCTTCCGCTTCTTCCCGGACCCAAGCCCGCGTCGGCGCGCTGAAGCGGCTGCAAACTCAAACGCGCGCTCTGTCCGCTCGGCAAAGGCAGGATTTCCAGACCGCCGAATTTGACGTCCACACGCGCGTCTGTGCCGTCGCGGTAGGTCATTTTCACGCGCAAAACCGGCTCGCCATATTTTGCCGCGGCAACCACCGAAACCACTGTTCCCAAACCGATGAACGCGCCCGAATCGATCACCTGCACCGGCAAATACGTGTTCCGCACCGCCGCAACGCCAAGCAAGGGTAAAAGATTGTTCTGATCCATCAGCATCGGCAGGATGCCAACCGGCTGGATCGCGTCCAACAGCATCAACAATCCCTGCCCAAGCGACAATCCGTCGCTGACCGCGCCTCCGCCCGCAATGATCAAATCCAGGGAGGGCATGAGGTCTTTTGAAGTTTGCCCGCGCCCGGGAAAATCCCGCCGCGCGGCGCGCACTGCCAGGTACATCGCCTGCCGCGCAATCGCCTGCGCGATGGCATGATCGTCGCTGGTCGCGGGGAGCGTTCCTGGACAGAGAGAATTTTGATACAAGTACTCGCGCAGCGTGTTGGGCGCAATATCCAGGGGAAGCCAGCGCATGATGCCTTCGAGATCGGTATGTTGCAGCAAACCGGCAAGACTCTCGCCCAACCCGAATTGCGGATACGTTCGCAAAATGACTTCGTCTCCGAAACCCGCCGCCACCGAGGTTGCGGAAGCGCCGATGTTCACGCTCAACAATCCCCGCGTCGACTCATACTGGCGGCTGAGGAAGCGGATCATCCGCCCCTGTGCGTAGGAGGCTGGCAAGATGTTGCCGCCCGTCCACATATTCAATTCATCCAACCCTTTCAATTGTCTCTGACGAAGGTTCACCACCAGGGAGGCGAGTTCGGCGCTCGCAGGTCCCAGGTCCTCTCGGTCAAGGGAGGGGCGCAGGTTGCGGGCAATCTTCAACATACCTGCATGCGCGCCAAGCAATTCCTGAACATCCACTGCGAGTTGTTCGTTTCCGGCGTATAACACCATGGGGCGTTTCTCGAGAGGGATCATGTAACACGCCAAGCCAACCGCTTCCAAAATCTTGAGCATCGAACGGGACGCGCCGTGATTCGTCCCGCCGGTCAGAATCACAAGGTCCGGACGGGAGCGAAGCACTGCGTCCAATTGCTGGTCGGGCTTGCGGTGATCCGAAAGGTCGAGTGTTTCGACCACACGCGCATAGGTGGATTGGGCAAGGCGGTGCGCGCTTTGCGCCGAAACGTCGGGCAGCAAACCCGCAATCACCGTTCGTACCACAGGACCTGCAGAGATGATGGCAACCACCGAGTCAACACCGGAACCATCGGCTTGGGAGGGGGCAATTAGGTTGTTATCCTGCCCTAAGAGCCTGCTGCCGGTAATTTCCTGCAGAACGCCGATTGCCGCCCGCACCCCTATGCCGATGTTTCTGAAGGGCGTCTCGGCGGTGGAAGGCGCTTTGCCCGAGGCGACAAAACGATATTGTCCCTCGACTACGTCAAATAACACCGCGCGGGTGACGGCGGCGCCAATCTCGATGGCAAGAACGGATTCGTTTTGGATAAGCGACGGCGGCATACTGTTATAGACCCAGTAATGATTTCACGAGATTAATGATGGAACTCAACCGTTCGATCAGGGCGGTCAACGCCGAAAGATACACACCGGCAAACAACACGCCCAATGTGACGGCAATAAACAGACGCCCCAGCCATGCCAGCAATTCGATGACAGCGCCGCGTTTGATGGTATCGTCCGGCGCGCGTTTCGCACCAAATTGAAAATACGCCAAAGTCAGCACGGTTCCGGCCAGCATGACAGCACCCTCGGAGGAATCGAACGAGTCCATCGCCGCTTCAACCTGGGGAATCAGCGTTCCAGTGAGCGCCCCGCCGATCGCAGTCGCCGCGCCGACACCTACAATCACAGCCATGGCGAAACCGCCCAGCCGTGAAATACGCGGAGAAAGTTTCGCCCATAAAGAAATGGAAAGGATCAACGGCACGACCGTCCACGCCAGGCGGTTTGGGTTGCCCAGCGGATCGAGCAACCTGGGCACCAGCACGGAATGCCATATCACCGTCACGGCATAGCCAGACGCAACGCCGATGAAAAGATATACCGCAAGACGGAACAACGGATTATCCCCGATGAGATAACTGAACACCATCAGAGTCAGAAGTAAGCCGATGACCGCGGAAACGACCTCGAAAGACATAGGGACTTATTCCTGTTCCAACTCCGCCCGCCGTTGTTCGCGCATTCTCATGAGCACGCCCCAAACGCCGCCCGACAGGATGGCAAACACCGCCAGCAGTATGCCGCTTCCAAAAGCATCCCAGTATGCCCGCGCGGTACCGGGGCGGCTGTTATTCACAAATTCGTATTTCGCCGCGTCATAAAGCCCATGGATCATGACATCCGCCTGACCGGCAGAAACGTACGGCTGGAGCAGAGGACCCGCCTGCGCGCTGGCAACCAACAACAACGGCTTGGCGGCGATTTCGGGACCGGCGGCTTGCAACTGTTCCACCCACACGCGGCCCGATTCCGCATGATCCGTGATGAGGATGACGCCTTCGAACCGGGTAAAATCGTTTTCGGGGTTTTCGATGAAAGCCAGCACCCCCGATGACCCGCCCGGCAGAAAGCCAAGATGGAAGTAGTTCAAATTCGGCTGATATCCCAAGCCGCCGACGCCGGTATTGAGGATCAATCGGTCGGCCAACGCCGAACCGGTCGGGGACATGGAAATAAATGAAAACGCGGCGCGCCGCGACAACGCCAATTGATCCAGCAGGGGACCAGCCGTTGCCTCCAATTCGCCGGCAAAGGAAGGTTCGTAGTCCACCACCACAAGGACAGGCGCGTTTTCGGGGATTGTCGCAATCAGGCTGGACAGTTCGCTATGGGTCGCCGACGCATAAATGGGCATCGTCTTCGATCCCAAACCGATGACAGCCCCAAGTACCATCAGGAACAAACCGGATAAAACCCAGCGCAGAACACGCTGGGAGGAAACAGCGGCTTGCTCTTTTTGCGGTTGAACGGTCGTTTCGCTGGCGATGATCTGCTCGAGCAGGGATGCGCCCGTCTGCTGTTCGCCGGTAACCTGCAACTTCAGGGAAAGGGCTTTCGGCCGAAGGGACGATCCAATGGGAAAAGCCGGAATGATGCCACGAAAACCTGCGAGAGGTCCCTGGGTTTCGGTGATTTGGTCTGTCACACTTGCCGCAGTTTCTTCGAGGGCTGAATCCACGGGGCGCATGGCTTGCACCCAGGAGGGCAATTCCACGGGAGAAAGGGCGTTTTCAGCAAAGGCGGGCGCGGAGTCTTTCGCTTCCTGTTGGGATGGCGGAGCGCCGCCTTCCTGCCCGCCTGCCAGCCAGTCGGGCATTTCCACGTTGAACAGCGCGTCCAGGTCTTGCACCGCAGCAGAAGAGTCTCCCAATGAGAAGTCGAAAGCCGGTTGGGAAGAAACAGCCTCCCCTTGAGATGAAGCGAAAAGGTCTTCTGCCTTTGTCTCGCCGGGCTTTTCGCGTTCGGAGAACCAATCCATGGAAACGGAACCGGGAGCGGGCATGGAGGATTCTTCCAACGCGTTTTTCAACCAGTCGGGGGTAACATCCTTGATGGATTCATCGCCGAGCAGTTCATTGAGAGGCGCCGTTTGGAAAGGCTTGGAGGAGGGGGGAATGCCCAGCCCGCTGTTGAGTTCGCCGGTATCTGCAAATGCCGGTGCGGAGGGCAGGTTGGTTGCTTCCTGAAGATCGCTTAACCAATCCAACTCTGCATTCGATGAAGAGGACTGGGACGGAGCCTGAGGCTCGGATGCTGGGGCTGTTGCGCCGCCTAGGTTTGTCAGCCAGCTCAAATCCTCCTCCGCAGAGGAAGACGATGGCGGAGCCGGTTCTTCGAAAGCCGGGGCGGAAATGCCACCCAATTCGTTCAGCCAGCTCAAATCCTCATTGGATGCGGCAGGAGTAAATTCCGAACCTCGCGCCTGTGGCATCGGTGTTTCGCTCATTTCTTTGGAGGAGGCTTCAAGCTCACGAAGCCAGCTCAAATCCTCCGGCTCTTTTTGAACGGCGGGCTCTTCTGCAAAAGAGTCGAACGAAGCGAAGGTCTTCGCCCAGTCGGTCTCTTCGACCGGCTCGGCGGAGGAGGGTTGCGAGAGTCTGGCGGATAAGTCATCGTGCTGTTTGGAGGTCTTTTCCTCCGCCCGCATCCAGTCCGGGATTTCATCCGGTTTCGATTCGCTCGGGGTAGGTGCGACGGTTTGTTTTTCAGGCTGATCGAGCCCGGCAAAAAAGGCAGGGGGACCTTCGTCGGAAGAAGGTTTCGAAAGGGAAGGTTTCTCGGAGGATGCGGCGATTCCCGCCAGCCAGTCGGGGATTTCCTCCTCATCCGTCTCGGACTGGGACAGAAGCCCAGCCAGGAGATCGGGCGGCTCATCCTTCGGGACCCTCGGCTGGGTCTGTACACGAAAAGAATCGTCACCCGCCTCGGCATTTTTCCCTTGTTGACGCACGTCCTTCAACCAATCCGGCAGTATTTCTTCCAGTTCTCCGGTGTCCTTTTTGGTCGGTTCTTCTCCGATGAACAGCTTGGACTCGGGGATCAACGGAGATTGGCAGAACTGACAGGAATCGAGAAAATCCGGGTTGTTCTTTCCACAAGCGGAACAGCGAATCTCAGCCATTAGTTCCCCCCGTATGGACGGTCAATGCCCAATAGCACGCGCAGACCGGTCAGAAGCGTTCCCAGCGCCACGCCAATCAAAAGTCCGCGTGCGCCCGCGCCGGACACCACGCCGGTCATCCCCAGGATCAAACGATCCAGCACGGGGATCGGCCCGATTGGCGTGGGCATGACGGCAAGCAGGAACAACACAATCGTCACAAGAAAGATCACGCTCATCACATCGGCACGGCGGCGCGCAAGCCGGATGCACGCGTAGACCAGCGTCACGGCGAGGAGCGCCAGCAGGGAGGCTTCGACGGGGATGACGATGGCTGTCACGGCAAAATTCAAAAACGAGTCTTCGGGTCCGGCAATTACGCCATACAATGTCGTTCCGAAAAGGGCGATGATCAGGACGGCACTATAAAGGCTCGTGCCGGGCTGGCTGCGCACCTTCTCGATATGAACAAACACAAGGTTCGCCACGCCGATCAGAGCCGCCATTCCCGCCAGAATCACCGCCCAATCGGTCAGGATGAAACGCGCCTGATCCAAGACAGGAACCGCGCCCGCCAGAAAATAACCGGCAAGAACGGTTACGCCGGATGCGATGGCAAGAACAGTGACAAGGATTCGCATTAGAAGCCGATTCCCAAAACTTTCAACACAGCGCCGCCGAGCATGGCAAGAATAATCAGCCAGCGCAGAAGATCCTGGGTTTGCAGACTGGCATCATGCGAGGCGCCCGCGCCAAGATAGGCGCCTGCGGAGAAGAGTTCCTCGCCGATCAGCGGCTCCTGAGAGGAGGCATACAACACAGCCTGCGCCGAGAGGTTATCGCTCGCCGCAATCAAGTCCACATTTTCAAGGCGGGCGGCTTCCGCAAGAAGAGCCGATTCGGGGCCGAGATCGCCAATGACCACATTCGCGGAAATCTTTTCATCGTGGATGATTGGAACGGTTCCTGCGGCAAAGGCAAAAGGGGTGAGTCCGGTCAAACGTCCCGTTGTGAAGCGGTATTGCTCTTCCGCTCCCGCCGCGCGATAGCCGGCTTGCAAAGCATCCTGCGAGAGGATCGCCAGCGATGCGTCACCTGAGGTCACAATGGGAGGCTGATCGCTGAACGATGTCTGCTCGGAAAGTCTTCGAAGCATGGCAAGCCCCGCCAACGCCGACCCCCCGCGCCCCGTCAGCAGATCGCCCCGTCCCACGGAAACATGCAGGCGCGTACCGCCTTCCACAGCCAGGCCGATGGCTTTGCGCAGGCGTTCGTAGGCTTCGATCCTGCGGAAAACGGCCGGCGACCGCCGCCGCAAAACCACAAAAACCAGCAGAATAACGGCGGCAAGGAGGAGAACACCCAAGGCGGTCATCTCAACACCTCTCCCGCAAATGCGCCGCGAAAGCGCGCGTTTCTTGTTCGTCTTCGAGCATCCGTGCCAGCGCTTCCATCTGTTGCCCTCCTACAAACGGTTGACTGATGTACACGATCTGCGCCCCCAAAACCGCCAAAGGCGATCCCGCCTCCAAAAACCATGAAGCGAGCCCGTCCATCTTGAAACGACGCAACGTATCTGCCCATCTCGACCAGTCTGCGCGCGATTGCATGTTCAAAGTATAGCATATTTTATACGTGGCTCGACTCAACCCACAGGCACGGGAATATCAAAGGCATTGCGATAACCCATCGAAACAGGCGCGTTCTCTACGCCCCATGCCCGCATAGTATAATCATGGAAGAACACATCCATGGAGGAACCATGACCGAGAAAAAAATTCGCGTCCTCGTCGCCAAACCGGGGCTGGACGGACACGACCGCGGCGCAAAAGTAGTGGCACGCGCCCTGCGCGATGCCGGCATGGAGGTCATTTACACGGGTCTGCGTCAGACGCCCGAAATGATCGCCGAAGCCGCGCTCCAGGAGGATGTGGATGTGGTGGGCTTGTCCATCCTCTCCGGCGCGCACATGGCTCTCGCTCCGCGCATCCTGGAACTGCTCAAAGCCAACGGGCAGGAAAACGTCAAGGTCTTCATTGGCGGCATCATTCCAGACGACGACATGCCCAAACTCAAGGAAATCGGCATCACAGGCATCTACGGTCCCGGGGCGTCCACCGACGACATCATCCGGGATATACGCGAAGCAGTGACATCGTAAAATTACGCAATACGAAAGATGTGTTGCGTAATTTTATGTCAGAGGCAGTTTTGCAGACTCAACCCATCCTCCAGGGCAACCGCCTTGCTCTTTCCCGTCTGTTAACTCAGGTGGAAAACGACACTGCCGAGGGACGCAGTGCGCTTGCCGAACTCTTCCCTCACACCGGCCGGGCGCACCTCATCGGCGTGACGGGCGCACCCGGCACGGGCAAATCGTCGCTCGTCAATCAACTCACGCTTCATTATAGAAAAGAGCAGAAGAGCAAAGTCGCCATTATCGCTGTTGACCCCTCCAGCCCCTTCACGGGCGGCGCAGTGCTGGGGGACCGCGTGCGCATGCGCGACCTCTCCGGCGACGACGGCGTCTTCATTCGTTCGATGGCTTCGCGCGGCTCGGTCGGCGGGCTGGCGCAAAAAACCGCCGCCTTCGTACAGGTCTTCGATGCGGCAGGCTACGACATCATCATCATCGAAACCGTCGGCGCGGGACAAAGCGAGGTGGATATTGCCCGCCTTGCCCACACCACCCTGGTGGTCGAAGCGCCCGGGCTCGGCGACGACATTCAAGCCATCAAAGCGGGAATTTTGGAAATCGCTGACGTACTCGTCATCAACAAGGCAGACCGTCCCGGCGTGGAAAACACGGAACGTGCGCTTCGCTCCACGCTCGAACTTGCCCATCCAACCAGACGCGTCATCCACCACCACGGCAGAATGATGACCCTCGAGCCGCCTCCCGCCGAAACCGCCCTGTGGATTCCCCCCATCCTCAAAACCATCGCCACGGAGCGAACGGGCATTCCCGAACTGGCGGAGGCAATTGCCAGGCACAAGTCGCACCTGTACCAAAGCGGAGATTGGTCCGCCCGCGATAGAGCCAGGCTCAGGTCTGAATTGGATGCGGTTTTGCAGGAGGCGTTGATGAATCGCTTCTTGAACGGGTCGCACCGCGAGGCGTATGAACAGGCGCTGGAAAAGGTCATCCGCAGGGAATGGTCGCCGTATGAAGCGGTTCGGGGGCTGTTGAACGGAGGCTGAACGGAAGATGAAGGAGAGAAATGCCACACACACATCATGAAATCAAAATGTACGGAGAAATCAAACTCTACGCCGGCTCCGGTTCGCCGGAACTGGCGCAAAAAATCGCCGATCACCTCGGGCAGAGGTTAAGCCCGCGCGAAGTGATTCAATTCCCCAACGAGAACATCTTTATCAAGCTCAAGAGCAGTGCGCGCGGGCAGGACGTGTACGTCATTCAGACCACCTCCTCACCCGTGCATTACAATCTGATGGAACTGCTGATCATGATCCAAACCCTGCGGCTGGATTCAGCGGCGCGCGTCACGGCGGTTGTGCCGTATCTTTGCTACGGGCGCTCCGATAAAAAAGACCAGCCGCGCGTCCCCATCACTGCGCGCCTCGTGGCAGATATGCTCGAGATCGCCGGCGCCGACCGTTATATGACCTTCGACCCGCACGCCGGGCAGGTGCAGGGGTTCTTCTCCATCCCCGGCGATGTGCTGACCGCCTCGCACATGATCAGCGACTATATCAAGCAGACCTTATTCGACAGGATGGTAAAGCCCGTAGTGGTGGCAACCGACCTTGGCTTTGCCAAAAAGGGACGCAACTATGCCCTCGACCTGGATGTACCAATCGCTTTCATCGAAAAACGACGCCTCGGCAACGAAGCCAAAGCCGAGGCGCTGACCTTGATCGGCGACGTGACCGACCGCGACGCCATCATTGTGGATGATGAGGTGGACACCGGCGGGTCGGTGGCGCAGGCGGTTCACGTGGTCAAACAACACGGCGCGCGGGACATCTATCTGGCATTCATTCATCCCATCTTCTCACGCGATGCCGCCGCCAAACTTGCCACCCTGCCCATCAAACACATCATCACCACTGATACCGTTCCGATCCCGCCCGACAAGATGAAACTACTCGAGGGGCGCATCACCGTCCTGTCCATTGCGCCGATGCTGGGAGAGGTCATCCAGCGCGCCCATGAGGGGCGCAGCGTGGGAGAAATGTTTGGAGAATAAGAAGCGTGTCAAGTTTGAGATGTCACGTATCACGTCAAACTTGAAACTTGACACTTGATACCGAAAATGCCCGAACTCCCCGAAGTCGAAACCATCGCCCGCAAACTGGCGCCGGAACTGATCGGCAGGACCATCAAGGAAGCCGAATTGCGCTGGAGCCGCACGCTTGCCATACCCTCGCCGAAACACTTCAAAGAGCAGATAAGAGGACAAAAAATCTTGGGGGTGTCGCGCCGCGCCAAGTATCTCATCCTCCACCTTTCCTCCTTCAGACTTATAATCCACCTGCGCATGAGCGGCGACTTGCTTCTCAGGAGTAGTACCACCGAACCAGAAAAACACGACCGGCTGATATTAAAATTATCGGGCGGAAAGTCGCTGGCGTTCAACGACACGCGCAAGTTTGGACGCGTCTGGCTGACGACAGCCCCCGAGGAAATCCTCGGAAATCTGGGACCCGAACCCTTCGGTGCAGATTTCACCCAAGAATGGCTATACGCTGCCCTGCACGCCAGGCGACGCCAACTCAAACCCCTGCTCCTCGATCAAACCTTTCTCGGCGGGCTGGGCAATATCTACACTGACGAGGCGCTTCACCGCGCAAAACTACATCCGTTGAACCTGTCGGATTCGGTCTCGAAGAAACAGGCTCAGGCGTTGTATGAAGCGATCCGCGCCGTGCTGAAGGAAGGCATTCGCCGCAACGGCGCATCTATAGACTGGGTCTATCGCGGCGGCAACTTCCAAAACCACTTCCGCGTGTACGACCGTGCGGGCAAACCCTGCAAGGTCTGCGGAACGACTATTAAGCGGATAACAGTCGGTCAACGCGGTACACATTTTTGCCCCCGCTGTCAACCGGGATAGAGATGCAAGAAGGCTGGAACCTAGCCCCCATTCTGATTCCACTTGCTGCCCTGCTCGTGGGGTGGACAATCGGCTTTTTCGATTCCAACTTGCGCGCCACAAAGAAAATCAAACAGGCAGAAGACTCGGCGCGCGCAGCCATCGAAGAAGCAAAAAAACGCCTCGAAGAAGAACAAAAACAACTGACAACTGAACTGCCTGATGACCCCGGCCTCCTGCGCCTCAAAAACGAGAACGGCATCCTCACCCTCGAACTGGACGGCACACGCGTGGACGCCTCCACCGTCACCCCTCAGCAGCGCAAACGACTCATAGAACTGCTGAATGCCATCCGCCCCTGGCTGGAGGGAAAATCTGCCGCCACACTGCCGCATTCACCTGCGCCTGCACCCAAGGCAGATACGCGTCAGACTGCCTCCACACCTGTTCCCCCTCCCCCGTCTCAAGCGGTCGCGCCTTCAGCGGCTCCGGTTTCCAAACCGGCGCCAGCCGCATCCAAAAAAGCGGCTGAACCCTTACCAGCCCCCACCAGCATAGTGGAACAAATCAACCTCATTCTGCAGGCGCAGATTGCCCATACCGCCCTCGCCGCCCGAGGGGTTGTGCTCCTGGAATCCCCCACCGGAGGGGTGAACGTGTACATTGGCATCGAAAAATATGAGGGGGTGGAAGCGGTCCCCGATGAAGAGGTCAAGGTCGCCATCCGCGCCGCCATTGCCGAGTGGGAAAGAAAATATACGCCGGGGTTGTAGGACAAGACCAATCTTGTCCTACTCTGGAGTGTAGCGCGCCGTCAACAGCGGGCAATGCGCCGACTCCGCCACCTCGGCAGTCACATTGGGGGCATACAACTGCCGCAGAGAATGGGCGCTATACGGCGAACCCATGCACACCATGTCGTAATTCCCTTCCTTAATCTCCGCCAAAATCTGCTCCACCACATCCCCCTTGCGCGTCACCACCCGGGCGGTCAGCCCTGCCTGCCTTGCCAGTTCCAACCCCTTACGCAAACTGCGTCCTGGCAGAGTATCCGTCTCGATCAAATCATCGGCGTGCTCCCACACCTCGCGCGCGCTGGGATAATCCAAATCCGCCGGCGGAACGACATGCAAAATCGCCACTTCCGCCTGGCAGGCAGCCCCAATTCGAAACGCCAGATTCTCCGTCGCTTCGGCATATCGCAAACCGCCAATGCTCACCAGCATCTTCTTCAACGGCAGGCGCATCTGCGGCACATAGAGAATAGGCACGCGGATTTTTTCCATCAACGGGCGAATCGAACGTCCCGTCAGCCAGCGGCGAATGGGCGGGCGCCCCAGCGGGCTGACCACCACGATGAAATCGCCGCTGTTCG
This sequence comes from Chloroflexota bacterium, assembly GCA_013388685.1. Lineage (GTDB taxonomy): Bacteria > Chloroflexota > Anaerolineae > Anaerolineales > Villigracilaceae > Defluviilinea. Next base: position 112,272 of record JACAET010000052.1, read on the forward strand.
CCTTTTGAGGGATGACTTCCTCCGCTTCCCCTTTCTGGACCTCGAGGCGGTATTCCACATCCCGTTCCCTGAACAACCCGACGGCTTTTTCGAAGATGTCCTCCAAAGGGTGGTGGTCGTCTATCGCTGCCGGGCTCAGGCTTTCGGTCACGCCGAGAAGCGTGATGTTCATCCGCATGGTTTGCGCCAGCCAGGCACCATATTCCACTGCGTAGCGCGTTTCCTTGTAGCCGTTGGTTGCAATCAATACTTCCGTCATTATGACTGTCTCCGTCCAAACAGGATGATTCCCAAAATGCCCGCACCGATCAACACCGCAGGCGAGGGAACTTCAAGCCAGAACGCCGCCGCGCTCGAAACGGCAATCAATAAGATGCGGTGATCCACTTTCTTCCTGGAGCTCGCCCGAAATAACTGAAAGGCAACTACCACGATCAGTGCCGCCACCGCCGGGCTCATCCCCGCAACGAAGCTATCCAGCCAGTTTTCATGCTGAAGCCTTTGCAAAATGACAGATACGATCAACATCAAAATGGTGGGCGGGATGATTGCCCCCAGCAGGGCGGTAAAGACGCCCGGCACGCCGCCCGCCGCAAAACCGACGAACATGGCAAGTTTGAGCGCTTCACTGCCCGGCAGAAAGTTCGAAAAACCGACCGCTTCGACAAATCTTTCCTCGGTCATGATTTTGCCCACCGCTTCTTTGTACAGCAAGCCGATAGAGGCAGGTCCAGAGGGCGAGAGGATGTTCACCTTGAGGAACATCCATAGAAGCCTGAACCAGACGTAAAACTTCGAGGTCTTCATGAAAGAAAAATCGCCCCAATCACCCCTGTGATGATGATGACAATCCGCTCAGGAATTTTTTCGGAAGCCATGGCTGCCAGGCTGACCAGCCCGATTGCCCATGCCTCCCAGCCAGTGGAGCCGCCTTTTTCGAAAATCTTCCACGCGGTGAACAACATCAACACCGAAATCGCAGGGGCAAGCCCATCCACGAAATTGCTGATCCATGCCTGGCGTCGCAAACGAGAGAGTATCACCGTCACGCCGAGGATGATGACTGTGGGCGGCAGGATGGAGGCAATCAACGCGACGAACCCGCCGGGGATTCCGCCCACCGCATACCCGATATACATGGCAAGTTGCAGGGCATCGCTGCCCGGCAGGACGGAGGAAAGTCCCACCGCCTGCACGAACTGCGCCTCGGTGACCAGTTTCCCCACTGTTTCATGGTAGAGCAAGCCCACCGAAGCCGGTCCCGAAGTGCTGAGCAGGTTGACTTTGAGGAAAATCCAAAAGAGTTGAAGAAGTTGATCCATGAGGTGACATAATTGTAACGGCAATCGAAGAAATGAAGACAGGAGTAAATGAGTTGGTTTTCATCTGACAAGGGGATAAAGATTGGAAGGAGTTAACTTTTTGCAATGCACAAATGTTGTCTTGACAAAAAAAAAACGGTGATAGTATAAGTCAGCTGACGTTAGAGAACGTCTCTTACGCGAAGGCATAATGTGTGCCCTCTGGCGCACTTTGCAAGAGGTCTAATGTAAGGAGGAGAGCAGATGTCAGACAAATCAACGAAAACTATCAGAATCCTCATCGCAGACGACGAACCCCTGGCGCGTGCAGGGATTCGAACTGTTCTTTCACAGGTAGAGGATTTTGAAGTCGTGGGTGAAGCGCAAGATGGTTTTGAAGTTCAGGAATTGGTTCCCAAACTTCTCCCGAAAATCCTTTTGTTGGATTATCGAATGCCGGGTCCCGGCGCATACAATCTTGAAAAATGGATACGGGAAAATTACCCGGAAACCACCGTCTTGGTTCTTACAGCCCATGATCGTGATGCCTATCTGTCGGAAACCATTGATTCCGGCATGGCGGGATTTCTGTTAAAAAACGAAAAAGCGGAGCGATTGATCCAATCCATCCGAAACATCGCAACAGGAACGCCTGTTTTCAGCGAAGAACAGATCGAACGAGCGCAAAAATGGAAACGGCATGTCGGAACAAAATGGAAGAGCCTGTCTGCCCGGGAACGGGAAGTGTTGCAGCGTTTGGCATCAGGGGAAGATAACAAAACAATCGCCGAACTTCTGACGATTTCCGTCAAAACGGTGGAATTTCATGTCACCAACATTTTGAAGAAGTTGAATGTAACCTCCCGCGAGGAAGCCATCGTCTGGATGCTCGAACACCAGCCTGATGACCCCTGGATTACAAAAGACCAGGGGATTCCCTAGTTGAAAATTGCTTGAAAATAACTATGATGAAACAGCAGGTTTAATTGGGTAGGTGTGAGGCGAACAAGCATATTCAACCCAAAGGAGATTGACATGAAAATCAAACGACTCATACGTTTGATCCTTCAAATATCCATCGCGATGAGTTTGCTGATCGCAAACACGTCCATTGCTGCCGCTGGAGGAGGCAAAAACGGTAAGATCATCGGGCAGGTCAGTAATTCCGCGATAAAATCTCTCCCAACCCCAACTACAAAAGAATTGAGGGCTTGGGGTATCATGCCCAATGCAACCCAGCCAGTACCATCAGGAGGAACCGCAACGGCTACCGCGGGGCTCGAATGGAGCTAATTACCATGTACAGCACTGCCAAAAGTAGCCTGAGTTCCAATACCCTGGGTGTTTACAACTTATGCGCCAGAGTTGTGCGGCTTATTATGAACGGTGTTGTTCAAGGTACACATTCGAGACCCGTCTGTGGAGATCGTACTGGCGGCGGAGTGGTTGTTGATAATTTAAATAAAACGGTCGCGAGCGGCGTGCGCGGTAAAACTTGGAAAGTAGACACATATCACAATTTCGTAAAATCGGACAATACTTGGAATTGGAATACTCCCAACAGTGTAACTGCATATCCGTAAAGTGGATTCTCTCACGCCTACCCAACATGTCAAAATTTGAAATGAATATAAAAGCGTCCTATGTAATTTTAGTACTGTATATAATAGTATCAGGCTGCTCCTCCCAAGCGGAACCATTAACTCAAGATTTGATCAATTGGGAAAATTTACAGATCGCGCCAAGATCAATTAATGAATTATGCCCAGAGATTTTCCCTCAACAGTTAGACCTTACCGGAGAAGCAGTTAAACGAGACTTTTCTTACGGTTTGGCACAGGCTCTCTATCCAAGAGATATATCCAATACCTACAAAATAAGCGCCGGTACCTATTGGGTGGACTCCAATAAGCAACTGACAGTCAATTGGCTCTTTTGGTATCCGAAAGGAAATCAGGGACCTATTGATCTGCGGTTAATTATCTTATTGGACGAACAGCAATTAACTAAGGCCTTGCCCCAACAGGATAAGTATCAAGATTTACATCTTGAGAAAGGGGATGAGATCATCACTATTCCAATAACCCTTCCAGGTCTCTCCCCCGGAGTTCATACTGTCATAGCCATTGCAATCCCATCTCCCCAAAACGCCCCTGATGAATATGGCTCAGTGGAAATAATATCCAGTCGCATGACTTTGATCGCTGAACCAACGAAAGACCCTTTTAGAGCAATAGATTTTTTTTCACTGCCTGCGGAAGGCTCCATCAAAAATGATGATCCTTTGATGGCAATTGAACTGACTTTTACCAGCAAGGAAGACAGAAAGAGCGGAATTCACATATGGAATTGGCCCGACCCGTGGTTCGCGGTGCGCACGGGTGTGCCTGTTCGGTTTTATGCACTGGCAGGGTATGAAGATGTGAAAAATTTAGATGCGCCTTCCCTGAAACCTTTGGAAAAATCTTTTTTCGCTATGCTCCTTTTTGTGGATTACCAACAAGTTGAGATCACCCCCAATCAAAAAGTATTATATATTGTCGCGGACAAGGACAATGCTTATACGCGCGTCCCGATCGAATTCACAAATCTAACGGAGGGCAGGCATTATATTCTTGCGCTCCGTATCGACACTCCTGGAGTCCCGATGTGCATTTTGAGGGGCGATCCAACAGGACGCATATTACCAAACAGTATCTATGGCAAATTGGTAGGGATTGAGGTCCTCCCGCCATAGTAGAGTAAGTTGCAATATACGTAAATTCGGGATAGACCGTTGAAAACCTCCCAAAGGTTCTACAAAACGCGGTTTTGCGGCAAATTCGAACCTTCGGGAGGTTTGTTTCGCGTATCCCGAACGAACGTTAATACGGCTTTGCCAGCAATTCTTCCAGCACTTTCCTTGATTTCTCATCCAGCGTAGAGTGTTGGCTCACACCATGAGAGTCCATGGTCACTACCACAGGGAATTTCTCGACCTCGATCACCCACATCGCTTCAGGGACGCCGAACTCCTCCAGCTTGTAAACTCCCAACACCTTTTTTACGGTCTGCGCCAGAAACGCCGCCGCACCGCCAACAGCATGGAAATACACTCCAGGCGTATCCACACAGCCTTGCAGGGTCTTGGCGCCCATCCCTCCCTTGCCAATCACCCCCTTGATGTTGAAATGCCGCATCACATCTGCCTGATACGGCTCCTCGCGCGTGGAGGTAGTCGGTCCGGCGGCAACAAATTTGTATTCTTTTGTATCTAACCCCGAAACGACGGGACCGCAATGATACAGCACACCCTGATTGAGATATTTTCTGATTTCTTCATAGACTTGCAGGTCATCGCCTTGCGGCGGGCGGGTCTTCTTGATGAACGTCTCGACCATCCATTTATGGGCGGCATCGCGCCCCGTGAGCATGACCCCGCTCAACTCAACCGGGTCGCCGGCGTGCAGGCTGCGAATCACTTCATCGCTGATGGGAATGGTAATTTCACGCATGTTTTTTCCTTTTCACATGTCATTGCGAGGGCGACAGCCCGAAGCAATCCCCTTGCATATGTGGAGATTGCTTCGTGGCGCTGAAAGCGCCACTCGCAACGACAGATGTTAATCGTATTCCACTTCCTCGCCCTTCACCGTCATTCTGCGGCGGCGGTACGCCCAGCACATGTAGGAAACCGAGACAAAATACGAAGCGGGCAGGCGGTGCATACCGGTGATTTTCGTATCCAGCACGGTGGTCTGCCCGCCAAACCCCATCGGCCCGATACCCAGTTGGTTGGCTTCCTCCGTCAGGCGCTCTTCCAGTTCGGCAATTTTAGGGTCGGGGTTGCGAGTCCCTATCTTGCTGAACAACACTTCCTTCGATTTGATATAGGATGACCCCCGGTCCCCGCCAATGGACACGCCCAAAATGCCCGGCGCGCAGCCCTTCCCCTGTGCCTTTTGCACCGCATCCAGCACCACCTTGCGCACTCCTGCCAGGTCGCGCCCGGCGCCCAATTTGTTATCCGGCAGGGAATATTGCGCGCCGACATTCTCACACCCGCCCCCTTTCAGCATCAACTCGATGACCAGCGGTTGGTCGGCATCTACTTCCTCGAAATGGATGTACGGAAAGTCGTCCCCGCCGAGGTTGTTACCAGAGTTTTTGTCGTAGATGGCATCCACGGCGTTCGGTCGCATATAGGACCGTTGGGTCGCCTCCGTCATCGCAGCGCGAATCTGCTCTTTGAGTTTTCGCGTGCTCATCCCTTCGGGATAGTGGACGTAGAAAATCGGCGTACCGGTATCCTGACAGATGGGCGTCGAATTGGCACGCGCCAGTTCGATGTTTTTCATGATGGTTTCCAGCGCCTTGCGCGCCGCCGAGCCCGGTTCTTCCTTCTCGATGGATGCACGCAAACGGTCTTCCACATCCTTCGGCAGGCTGGACGACGTGCGACGGATCAACTCGAGAATTTCATTGGTGTAGTCTTTTTGCATGGCGCCTCCGATGGATGTATGATAATCCCAAATCGTAAGAATGCCATTAATGAATATCTTGAGGCAAGCATCACAAAAGCCGCAGGAGAATTGAATTTGCCGGATCTCTAATTCGAACTCCGGTTAATAATGTTTGGTAACCCTCGCCCGCATCACATACCGGTTGACTCCGCCAAAGCGGTACTTGTACTCCTCATCGCCGCGCATGAAGTCGAACTCATAACGTCCGTTCTCGCAACACCACTGAATGACGTGAGCCAGCAGCACCCAGCCGGGGGAAAGTTCCATGAAGTCGCGGCTGACGCCGGAGTTGTAGCCCCAGAGTTTGTTTTTGTAATCGAAGTTGAGCGAGGCGGCGGCTTTGACGCCGTCCACTTCGAGGAAGCCGAGCCAGAGATAACCGTATTCGTGCGCAGCGCGGATGGAACGCGACATCTGGTCGCGCATCACATCGCGCAGGAACAGCGCTTTGTTGGGTTCCTGCACCATCAAATGGAAGAAGGATTCCAGTTCGGGTTCGATGTCGGCATTCTTGTCCACGACATAAAAGCGGACGCGTCCGCTTTCGGCGGCGCGGCGCATCTTGCGGCGGATTTCGTGGCGCTGTTTTTTGTCGATGCGGGAAAGGTAGTCCTCGAACGAGCCGTTCAGTGGAATGCGCGGCGTGGGACGATAAACCTCCTCTTGGTAGTTCCAGCCGCGTTTTTCCGCCTCCGCTTTGAGGGCGGGGAGGGTGGGAGAGGCGTCGGGGAGGTTGTACCAATCGAGGGCAGACCAGGCTTCGGGCAGGGTAGAGGCGAGAAAGTCCAGCAGGGCGGGAAGGAAACGCGGCAAATCCGCTTCACGGACGATCAAGTCCAGATAATCGGAAATTTCGATGCTTCCCACGAGAAGCAGGGCTCGTTGCCCGTCGTATTCGTGGATGAAGAGAGGTGCGATTCCAATGAGTTCTCCGTCCTCGCAGGCGGAAACGAGAACCAAACGGGCATCCTGCCATTCGCCGCCGCCAAGGGTTTTCCACCATTCGAGGACATATTCGTAACGCGAAAAAGGGAAGTCGGCAATGCTTTGTTCGACCAGCGCGTTCCAGGCGGTTATGCCAATTTCAGAAAAATCCTTGTGTAATTTAAAGTTCATAGAGACCGTTTACCGTGAAATTTTCCCGATTCATCCTTTCATCCTTCATCCCGGAAATTTTACCAGTATAATGATAGGTAACTTTTCGATTCTCTTACGCCGTGGCGACTTTCGATTTAAACATCCTGCCTCTGCACAGACAAAACGGACAGCCCTTTGCGGATCTGCCCGGACTGCTTGCCCTCGCCCCGCCGCGCAAAGCCGCGCGCGGGCGCGATAAGGACAGTCTGGTGGTGTATCTGTCGCTGGCGGGTAACGCACAGTTCTCCGCGGCGGAGATCGGGGAAATCGCAAACGACGCCGCACACACATTCCATCAAACGCCCGGTTCTCTCACCTTTGCAATGCGAAAGGCGGTTGAAAAGGTCAACACGGTGCTGCTCGAACGCAACCTTTCAGCCACAGGGCGCGGGCAGTATGCGCTCGGTTTGCTGATTCTGGCGGTTGTGCGCGAGAATGTTTGCACAGTTTCGTTGAGCGGTCCCGTCCACGTGGTCTGGTTGACCGAGGGAGCGCAGCAACATATCCACGACCCGGCGCTTTCGGGCAAGGGTTTGGGGGCGAGCCAGAGCGTGCAAACCTATCTGTCGCAGATCGAGTTCCATGCCAGCGACCTGATCGCGTTATGCGGAAAGTTCCCCAAGGACTGGGAAGCCGATCTGTTGAATGCACGTCCGCCCGCATCTCTAGAGGCGAGTTACCGCAAACTTACCTTTACCAAGGAAGACCTGAACGCGGCGCTCATCCAGCCTCAGACGGGACGGGGCGTTATCACCGTCCTGCGACCTGAAGTCAACGCTTCCCCCTTCCGTCCTTTCCCCGTCCCGTCTGTTGACGAACCGGCACGCGCCGATGCTTGGCAGGGTGTGGCAGCGGGAACGCGTGCAGAACAGCCCCTCACGGACACGTTCGATTCGCCCCCGCCTTCAAGGGTAACCGCCGAAGACGCTTCGAGCCCGTCCAACCCTGCCATCACGGAGGAGGAACTGGATGCGCTTGCCGATCTTGGCGCACACATGATCCAGCCTTCTGCATACGCCATCCCGCCTCAACCGGAACAAATCCATTCCATCCCCGAAACGAAAGCGGCGGTACCGTCCGCGTCGACCGGACCACGCACATTTCCGCCGTCCATCCCAAGAGCCCGCCCCCCCGAACCGACCCCCGCAGCCGATTGGCAAACGGAAGAGGAGCCATTACACGGGACGAGAGAGGCGGAACTCACAAAAGACAAAAACGGATCCGTCCTGTGGAAATCCGGGAAGCCCACCGCGCACGCCGAAGCCGCACGGCAAATGGCAAAGATCATGGTCGGCGGCATCAAAACGGGACGACGCGTGAACGAACGCATCGGCGAATTCCTGCGGAATTTCATCCCAAAACTCCTGCCCGGCGCCGAACCCCATCAACCGCTTACCATGCCCGTCTACCTCATGGTGAGCATTGCCGTCATCATTCCGACGCTGGTCGCCGTAGTCTCATGGATCGTCTACCAGAAATACGGACTCAACGAAACGTACGTCGAATTGTACAACCAGGCGCTGGTTGCCAGCGCACAGGCAAACAGCGAGACCGAACCGACCCGTCAGCGCGACGCCTACCTCAGGGTTTTACAACTGGTGGATAACGCGGAACAATACCGCGAAACGAACGAAACCAAATTGTTGCGCAACGAAACCCAGGCAAAACTCGACAACCTGATGGGCGTCCTGCGCCTTGAATTCATTCCCGCCTTCACGAACGGACTGGGCGGCTCCACTCAAATCAGCCGCATGGCGGCAAGCGAAAGCGATCTGTACATGCTCGACGCCGAACGCGGCAACATTCTGCACGCCTTCTTTACCGGGCGCAGCCTCGAATACGACGCGGCGTTCAACTGCCAGCCCGGCGTCCACGGCGGCTACGAGATCAAAACGATCGTGGATATCCTTGCCTTGCCCAAGGTCAATGTGGTTGGCGCTTCGGTGCTGGGCATTGACCCCAGCGGCAAATTGATCTACTGCTCGCCGGGGCAAGTCCCTCAGGTCTTTCCATTGCCCGCCCTCCCTAACACCAACTGGGGACGCATCACCGCGTTTGCGCTGGATAACGATACGCTTTATATTTTGGACGCCGAGTCGCGCGCAGTGTGGGTCTATCGCGGCAAAGACGGCGCATTTCTGGACCCGCCCTACTTCTTCTTTGGCAATCAGATCCCCAACATCACGAACGCCATTGACCTTGCCGTAAGCGGCGACGACCTCTACCTGCTCCACGCCGACGGGCACCTCTCCACCTGCACCTACAGCCGCCTTAACGATGTCCCCACGCGTTGTACAGACCCCGCCCCGCGCATAGACAACTTCCCCGCCCACCGCGATATGGACATCTTCGCGCAGGCGCATTTCACGCAAATGTCGCTGACCAATCCCCCGAACCCCGTGATCCTGCTGTTGGATTCCGACAACCGCGTTGTTTTCCGCCTCACGCCGCGTTCGCTCGAATTACAGCATCAAATCAGCGCCCATGCCGGCAAAGCCAGTCCCTTTCAGCAGGGACCTGCCAGCGCCATGGCAATCAGTCCGAATTACGTCCTCTACCTTGCCATCGGCGACCAGGTCTACTTCGCCGTCAACATTCCCTAGACTTCAGACGACAGACGGCAGTTTTAGAATTTGACGGTAGATCCTATGAACCTCCTCGCCTGCCTCAAACGCCTCTTCAAACGGACTCCCCCGCCTCCCCCCCCGCCGGCGGCTGAACTTGACGACCCGACCCTCCCTCCGCTGACCACCAGCCTCAAAACCCTCGTCATTGTCTACAACCCCGTCATAGAACCCGCCACAGGCAAAACACTGATCGAATTCATGAACTGGAACAGGATCGAAGACCTCGCCCAGGGATTCATGTCCGACATTCTGCTTGCCAGTGGAGAACTCGCCCGCTACCGTATCATCGAGCGGCTCGACGTGGACGACTTCCCCTCCCTAGTGGACGGCTTCAAATACGATGCGCAAACCTATCTCGATGTCGTACGCGGCGTCTCGCGCCCCCACATACCGCAGGAGACGGATTATCACGCCATCATCGAACAATTCCGCATTCTGGAGCGCGTGGCAAACGGCGAAATAGACGAGGTCTGGATCTTCAACTTCCCTCACGCCGGCTTCTACGAATCCATCATGGGCGGACCCGGCGCCTTTTGGTGCAACGCCCCTCCTCTCCGGCACACCGAAGCCGCCATGCGGCGATTCGTCATCATGGGCTTCTCTCCCGAACGCGGCGTTGGCGAAATGCTCGAAAACATGGGACACCGCGCCGAATCCATCCTGGACAAGGTCTTCGAAAGGGTGCCGGAGGAACAAAATCTGTGGAAACGCTTCATCCGCTACGACCTCACCCACCCCGGCAAAGCCGCCTGCGGAAATGTCCACTTCGCGCCCAACAGCCTCCGCGACTACGACTGGAACAACCCCCGCTCCGTCCTCAGCGAATGCGACGACTGGCTGTACAACTTTCCCGAATTCAAAGGCAGCATCCGCGAAGTCACTGCCGCCGAATGGGGCAGTGGAGACATACGCAAACACCACGTCTGGTGGATGCAACACTTCCCCAAGACGATGGGACGAAAAAACGGCATCCATCACAACTGGTGGATGTACATCATGAATCCCAATCACATCAAAACCGCCTGAAACTCACCGGCAACATGTCAAAAGCTTTGTATAAGTAATGCGACCTTAATATCGCGTTACCTTATTTAAAAGTCATCTCAAAAATGTCACCCTGAGCGCAGCGAAGGGTCTCTATGACCAAAAACAAGAGACTCTTCGGCCGCAACAACCGCTCCCTCAGAGTGACAGGGTAGTTTTGAGACAAGTTCTACACAAAATTCGCAATACAACCCACTCACCCTGCAAAGGCTCTCACCATAAAAGTAAAACTGCCCATCATCTGCAATTGTTTATTGTCAAACAAATCAATACAATAACCACGAAATGCTGCCCCAAAGGCTTCTTGCCCCCGGTAATCGAACCGTCCGCTATGCCGTCGTAGCGTTATTTTTCACTCTGTATGTGGGCGTTTTCACCTGGTTTCACGAAGACATCGGAATGGTGATTACGGCGCTGGCTGTGATTCCGGTCGTTGCCGGGAGCTGGTACTTTGGCATCCGCGGCGGCATTCTCACAACCGTTATTTCCATCCTTGCCAGTGCCGCCTCCCTGCTGTCATTCGATCATTCGGTCAAAACGCTGTTCGCCGGCACGGGGTATCTCGTCGGCAATTTCATTTTGCTCCTTATCGCCGTCATCGTCGGGCGCATGGCAACCCTTCTGCGCGAAAAAATAGACGCCGAAATCGCCCTCCTGCGCCGCGACTCGATTCTGCGCGCCGTCAGCGCCGTTTCCGAATTATTCCTCAAAACATCCCTCTGGGAAAAAAACATAAACACCGCCCTCGAACAACTCGGCAGAGCCGCCGACGCCAGCCGCGTATACATCTTCGAACGTCACTTCTCCGAACAAGGCGTCTCTCTCGTCAGTCAGCGTCACGAATGGGCGGCGCAAGGCATCTCGCCGCAAATCGAGAACCCCGCCCTGCAAAACCTGGCATGGCGTGAAGCCGGCTTTGCCCGCTGGGAAGATACGCTCGAACGACGCCAATCCATCGCCGGACGGGTAAGAGACTTCCCCGACTCCGAAAAAGAACTCCTCGCCGCGCAGGGAATCCTTGCTATTGCCGTCATGCCCATTTTCACCGAAGATAAACTCTGGGGCTTCATCGGTTTCGACGAATGCAGGGGAGAACGCCTCTGGACGGATTCTGAATTGGACGCCCTCCACACCGCCGCCGACATCTTCAGCGCTGCGCTCGTTCGCCAGAACATTCAAGCCAGCCTGCTCAAACGCCAGCAAACCCTCAACCTCCTGCAGGAAATCCTGCACACCGCCCTCAGCAAAAACGACTTGCACGAAATGGCGCAGTTTCTGGTTGACCACCTGGGCTTCCTCATCGGCGCAGATAATTGCTACCTCACACTTTGGGATGATGAACGCCAAAAAACCATCCCTCTCGCCGCTTATGGCGCCATGCGCGATACCTATCACCGCATCGAATTCCCGCCCGGCGAACGCACCCTGACCCAATCTGCTCTGGAAGCCGGACACACCCTCATCATCGAAAACGTCAAAACTTCTCCCCTCGTCGCTCGCCGCATTACCGAATTATTCCCCACTGTCGCCATGATTGTGGTCCCTATGATTGCCGATGGCAAAAGGCTGGGAGCGGTGCTCCTCGGTTCCACCCAGCCGCGCCGCTTCACCCCCGACGAAATCATCATCAGCGAACAGGCAGCCAATCTGGTGGCGCTGGCAATTGCCAAATTACAGGCAATGGAACAAGCCCGCCGCCGCGCCGAGGAAGCCGAAACCCTGCGCAAGGCAGGCGCGGCTGTGGCAGAGACGCTCGACATCCGCGAAGCCACCGCCCGCATTCTCCAACAACTTGCCCTCGTCCTGCCCTACGACAGCGCCTCCGTTCAACTCCTGCGCGATGGAGAGCTGGAAATCATCGGTGGCGAGGGCTTCAAAGCCCCCGTTCTCGGCATCCGCTTTCCCGTGCCGGGCAACAACCCCAACAGCGTCGTCCTCCGAACACGCAAACCCTACATCCTGCACGAGGCAAACAAACACTTCGAAGCCTTCAACCACCCGCCGCACGACCACATCCGCTCCTGGCTGGGAGTGCCCCTCATCGTGCGCGAACAACTCATCGGCTTGCTCGCCATTGACAGTGTAGAACCCTTCCACTTCACCAGCGCCAACATCGAACTCGTCAGCGCCTTTGCCGACCAGGTGGCGGTCGCCATCGAAAACGCCCGCCTGTTCGACGAAACCCAGCGGCTGGCAATCACCGATGGTTTGACCGGGCTGTACAACCGCCGTCACTTCATGGAAATTGCCCGCCGGGAATTCGAGCGCGCCCGCCGATACAAACGTCCCCTCTCCGCCATGATCTTCGACGTGGATCACTTCAAAGCAGTCAACGACACCTACGGGCATGCCGCCGGCGACGAAGTGCTGCGCGCCATCGCCAAACTATGCCGTGAAGAAGTGCGCGAAGCCGACCCCCTCGGCAGATATGGCGGCGAGGAATTCGTCGGCTTGTTCGTAGAAAGCGGCGCAGAGATTGCCCAAAAAGTGGCAGACCGCTTGAGAAAAGGAGTCGAAAAACTCGTCATCCCCGTTGGCGAACACAGCCTGCAGGTGACCGTCAGCATCGGCATTGCCGAACAAAACCACTTCACCCCCAATCTTGAAAGCCTGCTCGCCCGCGCCGACCAGGCAATGTACATCGCCAAACACAGAGGACGCAACCGCGTCGCCGTCAGTTTCTGACCGCCCGCCAGACCTCGTACAACCCCAACGCTCCCGTCTGCCCATCCGAATAAAACACCTCCTCCACCATAAACCCAGCCGCCGCCGCCAACTCCCTCAATTCTTTCTCGCTGAAGTGATGGACGTAGCGCAGACCTCGCCCACCGCTCCGCCAGTCGAGCAGATAATCTCCCGCCTCCACCTCCGACCCGGAAACTGCCGCCGCCTCCCAAGGCTGAATCCTTGCCTTGAGTTTTTCACTGCTCAGAAACTGCCAGTTGGAATGGATAAAGCGACCCTCGGCTTTGAGCAGGGAACGAACGGTCCGCACAACCTCCAGCCGCAGAGCATGGGAGGGGATGTGATGCAAAACCGCAAAAGCCGTCGCCAGCGCCCAGGGGCGAACGGATAACCGGTCACTGATGGCTGATAACTGGAGCAGATCTGCCTCCATAAACCTGGCAGAAAACCCTCCAGTGTGGGATTCCGCTTCTCGGAGCAGAGGCAGGCTGAAGTCCACGCCCAGATACGAGCCGCGGTGACCGCGCTTCATCAATTCGCGGGCAAACCAGCCGTTGCCGCATCCCAGATCCAGAATGTCCTCATCGCCTTTCAGCGTCTCCAGCACACGGCGTACGCCCGGCTGAACGCGATGGCGCGTGGCGGAAAACGAATCGCCAAAGCGCGTGTAAAATCCGCGATTAATCTCCAGAAGGCGGGCGGCGACTGCCGGGTCCATGCGATGATTATAATGGGTATAATCTCGCCATGTTTACCCAGCTTGAAATCGAGAAACTCTCCGAGGAATTCGAAACGAAGACACCGCAGGAGATTCTTAAATGGGCAATTGACACATTCTGGCCCCAGATTGCCATGAGTTCATCGTTCCAAACACAGAGCGTGCCGCTCCTGCACATGGTCTCGCAGATCAACCGCAACTTGTTGATATTTTTCATTGACACCGGCTATCATTTCTGGGAGACCTCCATCTTTCGGGAGCGGCTGGCGTCGGAATGGCACCTGAACGTTTTGGACCTGTACCGCGACTCGCGCTGGGACGCGTTCGCCCGTCAGAATATTCGCAGCCTGCCGTTCGAAGATCCCAACCTGTGTTGTTACATCCACAAGGTTCAACCGATGCAAAAGGCAATGAAGGACATGCTGGCGTGGATCAGCGGCATTCGCCGCGATCAGACCGCCAGCCGCGCGCAGGCGAAGATATTGGAATTACAGGAAGACGGCTTGCTGAAGGTCAACCCGATGCTGAATTGGACAAAAGAGGACGTGAAGCGTTACATGGAGAAACACAACCTGCCGTCGCACCCTTTGTTCGCGAAAGGCTATCGAAGCGTGGGGTGCGCGCCCTGCACGGTGGCGGTTGGCATATACGACGATGATCGCGCCGGACGCTGGCAGGGACGCGGCAAGACCGAATGCGGTTTGCACACCGAGATGTTCAAGAAGAAGGATCTCTCGAAACTGAAGGATGATTTTTATATGGATATTTCGGTCATGGAAAGAAGGAAAGTCGAAAGGTAAATGGACGGTTTGAACGACACGGGCATCGGAAAGCAGGCATGAACCGGAGAGAACTCTGGAGAGAAACCCATCTCCTCACCCCCGATAAAAAGGAACTGGCGCGCACCGTGCTGGAGGAAATTCGGCGCGGGCGCGAGGTGACGCGCACCCTGCGCAGTCACCCGCTTCACAACGGCGGCTACCTCAACAAATCCATGCTGGTGACAATCTATCACGAGATGGTCGCGGCGGGAGAGATCAAGGAGGACCCGCATCTGCTCGAGCGCATCCGCATGAAGCCCATGCGCACCCTCTCCGGTGTGACAACCGTCACGGTTCTGACAAAACCCTATCCCTGCCCCGGCAAATGCATCTTCTGCCCCACCGACGTGCGCATGCCCAAGTCGTACCTGCCTGATGAGCCCGGCGCCATGCGCGCGGTGGAGCATCAGTTCGACCCGTACGCCCAGGTGCGCTCACGCATCGAGCAGTTGCAGAGCCTGGGGCATCCCACCGACAAAATCGAACTGCTCATCCTCGGCGGGACGTGGTCGTCGTACCGGCGGGATTACCAGGAGTGGTTCGTCAAGCGCTGTTTCGATGCCATGAACGGCATAAACGACGAAGGCTTAAAGGGCGCAGGGTCAGTTGTTGACCTGTCTCACGTTCACTCGATCAACGAAACCGCCCCGCACCGCAATGTGGGGCTGGTCATCGAAACGCGCCCCGATGAGATTACGCCCGATGAAATCCGCTGGCTCCGTCATTTGGGTGTGACCAAGGTACAGATGGGCGCGCAAAGCCTCGACGACCGCATCCTCGAACTCAACAAGCGCGGGCATGATGTGGAATGTACGCGCCGGGCGGTTGCCCTGCTCCGCGCGGCCGGGCTCAAAATCGTTCTGCACTGGATGCCCAACCTGCTGGGCGCCACCCCCGCATCAGACCGCGAGGATTTTTCCCGCCTTTGGACGGACTTCTGCCCGGACGAAATCAAAATCTACCCCAATCAACTGCTGGCAAACGCCGAATTGTACGAATACTGGCAGAGAGGCGAATTCCAGCCGTACACCACCGAAGAACTGATTCACCTGCTCGCCGACCTCAAACCGACCATCCCTCACTATTGCCGCGTCAACCGCGTCATCCGCGACATTCCCTCCACGAACGTGGTGGAGGGCAACCGCCGCACCAGTCTGCGGCAGGATGTGCAGGATGAAATGGGGCGGCGCGGAACGCAGTGTCGGTGTGTGCGCTGCCGCGAGGTGAGGGGCAAGCCGGTTCACCCCGAACGGTTGAAACTGGATGACCTTGTTTACCGGGCCGGGGCGGCGGAGGAGCATTTCATCTCCTTCGTCACGCCCGACGACCAACTGGCGGGGTTTGTGCGCCTCTCCCTGCCCGGCAGCGATGCGCCTCAAACGGGCATCGCCGACCTCGACGGCGCGGCATTGATCCGAGAGGTGCATGTCTATGGTCAATCGCTGCCGGTGGGAGCAGAAAAGGAAGGCGCGGCACAACACACCGGTCTGGGAACGCGCCTGCTCGAGGAGGCGGAACGGATGGCAAAGGCAAACGGCTTCCGGCGGATGGCGGTCATTGCTGCGGTGGGCACGCGGGGCTATTATCTTGGGCGGGGGTTCGAGAGAGGGGAATTGTATCTGGTGAAAAACGTCTCTTGAGCAGAATCGGGCGTCCGTTCAGGAAGAGGCGGAACCCCACATTCCGAAGTCTAACGTCCAAAGTCCGGCGCGAATTAGAGTTGTGTTAATCGTCCGATTTGGCGCTTGACTTGCATCCTGCACAGTGATAAGAATTACCCTATGGAATATCGAGATTACTATAAAATTCTGGGGGTGGACCGCAATGCCAGCGAGGAGGACATTCGCAAGGCATACCGCAAACTGGCGAAGCAGTATCACCCCGATTACAACCCCAATAACAAACAGGCGGAGGAACGCTTCAAGGAAATCAACGAAGCGTACGAAGTGTTGAGCGACGCGAAAAAGCGCGCGCACTATGATCGCCTGGGCGCCGATTATTCCCAGTGGCAGAGACGCGGCGCTCCCGGCGACTTCAACTGGAGCGAATACAGCGGCTTCCCCGGCGGCACGCGCGTCCATATTGACGACCTCAACGACATGTTCGGCGGCGGCTTCTCCGATTTCTTCCAAACCCTCTTCGGCATGGGCGGCAGACCGTCCGCGCGGACCCAGCCGCAGGGCTACCAGCAGGAACTGGAAATCACTCTCGAAGAAGCGTACAAAGGAACCACCCGCATTATTTCCAGCGGCGACAAGCAAAAGCGCGTGCGCATCCCGGCGGGCGTCCGCACGGGTTCGAAAGTACGCGTGGCGGGAGCGGGTCCCAACGGACTCGACCTGTATCTAATCGTGCAAATCGCCGACAATCCGCGCTTCGAGCGGCGCGGCGACGACCTGCACACCACGGCCGTCATCAATGTTTTCACCGCCATTCTGGGCGGCGATGCCGATGTGGAAACCCTCGACGGCAAAATCAAGCTCAACATCCCGCCCGGCACCCAGCCAGAGCAGGTCTTCCGCCTCGCCGGGCGCGGCATGCCGCACGTCCGCAACCCTAAGGAAAAGGGCGATCTCTTCGTAAAAGTTAAGGTACAAATTCCAAAATACTTATCGTCCAAACAGCGAGAACTCCTCGAAGAAGCCTCGAAAATTAAATTTTAGGAGCAGGAATGAAACGGATTTTACCCGCGCTATTGATAGTGACTCTTGCCATCCTGGCTTGTCAACTTCCCGGAGTGACGCCTCTTTCCACGCCGAAACCTGCTTCACTCCCCTCGACCATTCCCACCCTCGCGCCGGGTTCTGCCAACCCCTCCACGGATGGGTCGCTCACGACGTTATATCAACGGGTCCTTCCCGGCGTGGTCTCCATCCGCACCGATACCGGGCAAGGCTCCGGCTTCGTTTATGATGCGCAGGGTCACATCGTCACCAACCAGCATGTGGTGGACGGCGCCAGCCAGGTGGAAATTGACTTCTCCTCCGGTTACAAAGCCTACGGCACAGTCATCGGCTCTGATTCCGACGCCGACCTTGCCATCATCAAAGTGGATGCGCCCGCCGAAGAGATTCACCCCCTCTCCCTCGGCGACTCGACCACTTTGCAGGTGGGTCAACCGGTGGTTGCCATCGGCAACCCCTTCGGACTGGACGGCACCATGACGCTTGGCATCGTCTCCGGGCTGGGACGCACACAACCCTCCTCCCAGGCGGCAGGCGGCGGTTTCTTCAGCACCGCCGACATTATCCAGACCGACGCGGCAATCAACCCCGGCAACTCTGGCGGTCCGTTGTTCAACATGAACGGCGAGGTGGTCGGCATTAATCAATCCATCCGCACTACCAGTTTCAACGAGATAACTGGTAATGCGGTCAATTCGGGAGTCGGGTTTTCGGTTTCGATCAACCTGGTGAAGAAGATTGTGCCGGTGCTCATCCGCGACGGAAAATATGAATACCCCTTTTTGGGCATCACCTCCTCCAGCGACTTGAGCCTCGAAGAAATTGAAGCGCTGGGTTTGACGACATATACCGGCGCGTATGTCCTGAACGTCACGCTGGGCGGTCCCGCCGACCAGGCGGGTGTGCGTGCCGGCAGCACTCCCACCCGCATCGAAGGGCTGAACGCCGGCGGCGACCTGATCATCGCCTTCGATGGCAAGCCGGTCACTTCCTTCGATAAACTGCTGAGTTACCTGCTCACCACCAAGTCCCCCGGCGATACGGCTGTTCTGACCGTCCTGCGCGACGGCAAGGAAATGGACATCACCGTCAAACTGGGTAAAAGGCCGTAAAAGTCAAAGTTAAAATCAAATCGGATGGCGTGTCCGCCATCCGATTGCTTTAACCGAAACGTTCTTCCTTCCACACATCGGCGCGGTTGTGATAACCCGCCTGCTCCCAAAACCCGCGCCGGTCGCGCGGCATGAATTCCAGCGAGCGCAGCCATTTGGCGCCCTTCCAAAAATAGGGGGTCTCCAGGTCTTCGCGCCCGGGGATATATCCCACCACGCCGCGCAGGGGATAGCCATGGTCGGGCGTGAGGGGTTCGCCGTTGAAATGGGTGGCGAGCAGGAAGTTATCCTGCAGAACCACCTCCAGCGGCAGGTTGACGGTGAATCCGTACTCGGCATGCTGCATCACATGCGTGGCGGTCGGCTTGATTTTGAATAGTCCGTTTTCCACCATCATGCGGACGGAAACGCCCTCCCACACGGTATCGAACTTGCTCCAGCGCGTCACACAGTGGATGTCCATCTGCATTTTGGTGCGCGGCAGTTGGTTGAACTCCTCCCAAGTCCAGCGTTTTTCTTCCTCCACCTCGCCCCACACGCGAAAATCCCAGACGGCGGGGTTGAAATGAGGCACAGGTCCATAATGCAGGACCGGAAATTTAAGCGTCAGCGATTGCCCGGGCGGTAAACGCCCCTCGCTACGGATACGGTCTTCCACTCTGCGGCGATCGGGACCCTCAAAAGATGAAAACATGGTAACTCCTTCGAAAATTATATCAATTCCAGCACTTGAAAGACAGTGCAATACCGGCAAATGTTACCGGGAAATCCTTACCAATTCATTAAGAAATCGCCCGGAGTACAAAATAACCACCTCTTTTCTGCCTTGCAAATAGACCATCGGGGCGGGAAGGTTTATAATAGAGGTCTCGAACAGCGACACAAACATGAGACACCAAAAAACGGCGGATTCAATGATCATCCTGAAACGGGGATTCAAATCCCAAGGTGACCTGTCATGACAAATGATGTGGTCACTTTGCTTAAAGCCGCGCAAAAACTGGATGAGGATGCGCTCACCGCCATTTTTGATTCGTTCGCACCCGCCATTTACAAATACGCGTTGAGGCTTTGCCACGATCCCATCGAGGCGGACAATATCGTCGGCGATGTCTTCTCGCAGTTGCTGGAGCAATTTGCGGGCGGCAAAGGTCCCAAAACCAACCTGCGTTCATATCTCTACCAGACCGCCTATCACCTGGTCGTGGATCGTTCCCGCGAGAATAAACACACTGCGCCGCTGGAAGTGGCGATCAACGTCCAGGAAAAGGAACATACCGTCTCCACCTCCACCCAGATCGAGGAGCGCGTGCTGATGGAAGCGCTCGTCACCGCCATGAACTCGGAACTGACGGAGGATCAACGTCACGTCATCATTCTGCGGTTTCTGGAGGATTTCAGCCTCAAGGAAACGGCGCAAATCATCGGCAAGGAAGTCAACAACGTAAAAGTCATCCAGAACCGGGGAATTGCCAAGTTGCGGAAAGCGCTCGAGCATCAACTGGGGAACGAATTGGAAGACAGGTAAAACCGGCAGTCACGAACAGGCGAAACCTTCGCAGGTTCCTCCAGCGAAGAACGGCGCGGACGGCGGGTTACGCCGTCTTTTGTGTTTCTTATCAAAGTCAAATCATGGCGTGAAAGCCCTCATGCTATAATCCCTGCCCGAAAGGTGATGAATGCTAAAAAACTTTGTCAAACTCTTCGGGGGAGACCCCAATAAAAGAACCATCGAACAATTGAGCGGCGTGATCGAACAGATCAACGGGTTGGAATCACGGTTCGAATCCATGAGCGACGAGGAACTGCGCGCCCAAACGGAACGCTTCCGGGAGCGCGTCAGAGAGGCGCTCGGCAATATCGAGGGCTTGACGGAAAAGGAACAGTTCAAGGCGGAACAGGAAGCGCTGGATGAAATTCTGCCCGAAGCATTTGCGGTCGTGCGGGAGGCATCCAAACGCACACTCGGACTGCGTCATTTCGACGTTCAGATGATCGGCGGAATCATTCTGCATCGCGGCTCGATCGCCGAGATGCGCACAGGCGAAGGCAAGACGCTCGTCGCCACGCTTCCCATTTATCTCAATTCGCTGTTGGGAAAAGGCATCCATCTCATCACGGTGAACGACTATCTGGCGCGGCGCGATGCGCGCTGGATGGCGCCCATCTTCAACATGCTGGGCTTGTCCGTCGGCGTATTACAAGCGGCGGCGGCAACCGAGAACGGCAAGAAGGCGTTCCTCGTGGACTTTACGCGCGAATCGCCTCATGAAGACCAACAACACCTGCGCCTGGTGGATCGCGCCGACGCCTACGCGGCGGATGTCACCTACGGGACGAATTCGGAGTTCGGCTTCGATTACCTGCGCGACAACATGGCAATGCGCCTGGATGACCGCGTCCAGCGCGGACATCACTACGCCATCATAGACGAAGTAGACAACGTGCTGATTGATGAAGCGCGTACACCGCTGATCATTTCGGGTCCCTCCTCGGGCGACCTGGAATGGTACAGCAGAATGGCACAAATCGTAAAGCAACTCAAACCCGAAGAGTACGAGGTCAACGAAAAGGATCGCAACGTTGCCATCACCGATATCGGGCTGGCGCGGGTCGAAGAGATGCTCGGTCGCCCCCTGATGGACCCCGACCGGCCCGAGGACGTCACGCCAGAACAGGCGCGGTTGCGCGGCTATCTCGAGCAGGCTCTGCGGGCGCAATTCCTCTTCAAACGCAACAAGGACTATCTCGTACAAAGCGGCAAGGTCGTGATCGTGGATGAGTTCACAGGGCGGCTCATGCCGGGGCGCAGATGGAGCGACGGCTTGCATCAGGCGGTGGAGGCAAAAGAAGGCGTGAAAGTCGAGCCGGAAAATGTCACATACGCCACCATCACCCTGCAAAACTACTTCCGCATGTACAAAAAACTCTCCGGCATGACCGGCACCGCTCTCACCGAAGCCGAAGAGTTCGACAAAATCTACAAACTCGAGGTGGTGCCCATCCCGCCCAATCTCGAATACCAGGCGTTCGGCAAGGACGCCCCGCTGATCGAGATCCACACAAAGGATGCGGACGGTTACGCCTATTCCTATTTTGCCAGGCGCGGCGACACCGAGAAAAAACCTCTCTTCTACCGCCGCAAAGATTACCCGGACGTGATCTATCGCACCGCTGAGGCGAAACTGCGTTCCATTGCAATGGAGATCATTCGAGAACACGTGCGCGGACGCCCATTACTGATAGGCACCACCTCCGTGGAAGCCTCGGAACGCCTCTCGCAACGCCTCAAGGCGGAGCCTGTGCGCCGCTTACTGCAAATCGCCCTCCTTCGCCGCGTCTGGATGGACGCCAACCACCGCGAAGAAGACGGGCGCCTCATCCCGGAACTGGCACAGTTCAACGCCCCGCTCGACACCCTCTCCCCCGACGCGCTCAGGAAATTCATCCAGCCGCTTGGTTACTCCACCATCAGCCTCGAAGACCCATCCAACCTGTCCATTGTTCTCGATATTTTACGGTTGGAAGAAAAAGATAGAAACCGGCTGAAGGCGGTGTTACAAGGCGGCGTGCCGCATCAGGTGCTCAATGCCCGCAAACACACCGAAGAGTCGAAAATCATTGCCAACGCAGGCGCCTTGGGCGCGGTCACCATCGCCACTAACATGGCTGGGCGCGGCGTGGACATCAAACTCGGCGGCGAACTGGACGAAGAAATCATCACCGCCGTCAACCGTGTGCTGGGCAAAAACGGCTACAAAGACCCCTTCGACATGACTCATGAAGAACGCCGCGCCGCCCTGAAGGAGATCGAACCTTCCAATTACGGCATTTATGCGGCGGAGGTCAAACTCTTCCTGGGGTACTTCGACAACATGGAACGCGTCAAAGAACTGGGCGGCTTGCACGTCATCGGCTCGGAACGCCACGAAGCCCGCCGCATTGACAATCAGTTGCGCGGCCGCGCCGCCCGCCAGGGCGACCCCGGCTCCTCGCGCTTCTACCTCTCCCTCGAAGACGATCTCATGCGCCTGTTCGGCGGCGACCGCGTCAACAGCCTGATGCAAACCCTCAAAGTGGACGACTCCCTGCCTCTCGAAATGCGGCTGGTGGGCAACATCATCGAAAATTCACAACACCGGGTCGAGGGCTCGAACTTCGACGTCCGCAAGCACCTGCTCGAATACGACGACGTGCTGAACAAACAACGCACCCAGATCTACGCCCAGCGCGACCGCATTTTCACAAAGGAGGACCTGAGCGAAGACGTGCGCGACATGCTCGAAGCCGAAATCAAACAGCGCGTCAAAACCGGACTGGAGGACAAGGAGGGTCCCTGGAAACTGGTCGCATGGCTCGAGCAGGTTCAACCGCCGTTCATGTCCGGCGACCGGCTCTTTCCCAGTTTCAGCCTGTCGCTTTTATTGAAGGAGTTAGACAAAGCCGACGACTCTTCCGCAGACCCCAAGCAAACTGCGCCACGCGCGACACTCGACCTCATTTCCCGCGCGATAGAAACAGAAAACGCCCACCATTTGCACGCCGTCGAACAACTGATAGACCGCACAGAGGAAGCCTTCGAGGCGCAACTTGCTTCCCGCATGGATGCGCTCGACGCCTATTTCGACACCTTGCGCGACGCCGAGGCCCCCCCTCGCCCCCAGAAAATGCTGGAGGAGATCAATTCCTTGGTCGGCCTGCAAATCCGCTTGAGCGGCGAGCAATTGCGCCTGCTCGATGAAGACCCGCCCGGCGCAAAGAAATTCATCGGCGATCAGGTTCGTAAACAATTGATTGACCTTTACACCTCACGCGTACTTGTCTCGGCGGCAAACCGCGTCGGCGAAACGCTGGGAGACAAACTTGATTGCAAGACTTGGGACGACGCCGCCGATCGGATTCACGACCTGGCTGTCAAGGCATTCGAGCGAAAACGAGAATATCTGGTCGGCGAGAACGGACAGATTGCACGCGACATCCAGACCCTGATGCCCTCGTCCTGGAACGACAACGACAAACTGCAATTGCTCATCGGACTCTCGCAAGGCGCTAAGACCACATTCAACCAGAAAACACACCGGCAGGAACGACAGGTGTTCCAGCGCTTCAGTTACATCTTCCTTGCGGCGCGCCTGCTGGAAGGGATGGAAGCGGAGGAATTGACCGATGCCGTGTTGACGCATCTCGAGCAGGCTGAGGATGCGCTCGTTTACGCAATCGGACAATCCGAGTATGCCCGCATCGCTTCGAATGCCATCCGGCTGGCGGATTTTGGCGAAGCGGCGCGTAAAGCCTTCGGGGAGGAAAGGCTCAATGAGACGGCGGCAGGCTTGGGCGAGTCCGATCGGGAGGCGCTGATCGAGTCCCTAGGCAGGTACGCCTTGAACGAATCCCACCGCCGCCTGCTCCTGAGCGCCACCTCCGAACTCTGGGTGGATTACCTGACGCGCATCGAAGCCTTACGGATTTCGATCGGACTGGAGGCTTACGCTCAACGTGACCCGCTGGTACAATATAAGTCAAAAGCATCGGAGATGTTCCCCCAGCTGGTGGAGGACATTCGCGGGCTGGTCGTCAGCCGGATTTTCACCATGCAGCGAAAGCCCGTAGAGATTACCCCCATCGAAACCGCCGACCTACCCCGACAAACACCCCCAACCGACATGCAAAACGCCAGCGGCAAGAAAAAAAGACGCAGACGGAGCTGACGGCCTCGGCGAAATGAGCGAACGAGTCACCGCATCCCTCAATACCTACCGTACCCTCCCAAAGGTGGAATTGCACCGCCATTTGGAGGGTTCGTTACGTTTGACCACCATGCTGGATATCGCCAAACAGCACGGCATCACCATCCCGGCGGATGTGCTGAGGCTGAGCACGCTCGTGCAGATTCAAGAAGAGGATAAATTTACCTTTCAAAACTTCCTCTCGAAATTCAACACCTTGCGTTTGTTCTATCGTTCGCCGGATGTCATTCATCGCATCACGCGCGAAGCCGTCGAGGACGCGGCAAAGGACAACGTAAAATACCTGGAATTGCGCTTTACGCCCGTTGCGTTGAGCCGCGCGGAACGCTTCCCGCTGCACGATGTCATCAACTGGGTGATCGAAAGCGCCGAGGAAGCCGCAAGGAAATATCACGTCACGGTGAAATTGATCGCTTCAGTGAACCGGCACGAAAGCGCGGAACTTGCCGAGCAGGTGGCATGGCTGGCGGCGGAACACATTCCCAACGGCGTGGTTGCGCTCGACCTGGCAGGCAACGAGGCGGAATTTCCCTCCCAACCCTTCTACGGCATCTTCAAGGAAGCCCGCCAGGCGGGACTGCACGTCACCATCCACGCGGGCGAATGGGGACCGGCAGAACATATCCGCGAAGCTATCGAAGAACTCGGTGCGGACCGTATTGGCCACGGCGTGCGCGTGCTGGAGGACAAAACCGTCGTCGCGCTGGCAAAAGAACGCGGCACGGCGTTCGAGGTCTGCATCACAAGCAATTACCAGTCGGGCGTGGTCGAGAAGCTGGAGGATCACCCCCTGATGAAGATGTTCGAGAAGGGCATCAATGTCACCATCAATACCGATGATCCGAGCATCTCGCGCATCACCCTCAGCCATGAATACTACAATGCCTGTGATACGCTGCAAATGCCGCAATATACCCTCAAGGAACGTATCCTTGCCGCCGCCCAGGCTGGCTTCTTGCCTCAACAAGAAAAAGAAAAATTGACCTCACAACTCAAAAAAGACCTGAACTTATAACGGATGTTACGCAGTTTGCCGCAACCCGACATTCATGCCGCTTGAACAGGCAAGACCATGGTCTCGCGCGACTGCGTAAGATGAACTTATAGATAACACCACAGGCAAGGATAGCAAAGGCGCTCCTTTGTATTCTTCGAGGTTTAGTGGTGACATCCCTCACCCCATCCCCTCCCCCAATGGGAGAGGGAGGTCGAAGGCAGGGTGAGGGGCAAAATCACCAAAGGAGTATCCTAAATGAACGATTTTTTCAAAGCACGCGATATTCTCAAAGTGGGCGACCGCCAATACGTGATCTACCGCCTCGACGCGCTGGAAAAGGCGGGACTCACTCAACTCGAGCGGCTTCCCTTCTCGATCCGCATCGTGCTCGAAGCGGCTCTCCGTCAATGCAATGACAAGGAGATCACTCAGGCAGATGTGAAAAACATTGCCGCGTGGACGCCAAAAGGCGAACGCCCCGGCATCCCCTTCCTCCCTGCCCGCGTCGTCATGCAGGATTTCACCGGCGTTCCCGCCGTAGTGGATCTCGCCGCCATGCGCGCGGCAGTCGCCCGTCTGGGCGGTGACCCGAAGAAAATCAACCCGCTCGTCCCTGTGGACCTGGTCATTGACCATTCCGTTCAGGTGGACTTCTTCGCCACCGCCGACGCCCTCAACCGCAACACCGAAATGGAATTCCTGCGCAACAAGGAACGCTACGAATTCCTCAAATGGGGACAGCAAGCCTTCAGCAACTTCCGCGTCGTCCCGCCGATGACCGGCATCGTCCATCAGGTCAACCTGGAATACCTCGCTACCGTGGTCATGACGAAGACTTCTGAAGCATCGAAGTCTTCCGAAGTCTATGCCTTCCCCGATACCCTCGTCGGCACCGACTCGCACACCACCATGATCAACGGGCTCGGCGTCGTTGGCTGGGGCGTGGGCGGCATCGAAGCCGAAGCCGTCATGCTCGGTCAGCCCATGGACATGCTCCTGCCCGACGTGATCGGCTTCAAACTCCACGGCAAACTGCGCGACGGCGTCACCGCTACCGACCTCGTCCTCACCGTCACCCAAATGCTTCGCAAAAAAGGCGTGGTGGACAAGTTCGTCGAATTCTACGGAGAGGGACTCGACTCCATGTCCCTCACCGACCGCGCCACCATCGCCAACATGGCGCCCGAATACGGCGCCACCATGGGCTACTTCCCTGTGGATGCCGAAACCCTGCGCTACCTCGAACTGACCGGGCGCCCGAAGGAAGTCATCGAACGCGTGGATGCCTACATGCGCGAACAAGGACTCTTCCGCGACGCCTCCACCCCCGACCCCGAATTCACCGACACGCTCGAACTGGACCTTGGGTCTGTCGTTCCCTCTTTAGCCGGACCCAAACGCCCGCAGGATCGCGTCCCAATGTCCGAATTGAAAGAGACGTTCGAGAAGGCTCTCACCGCGCCCGTCAAGGAACGCGGCTTCGAACTCAAACCCGAAGCCGTGAACGCCGAAGCGACCTTTGGATCCAATGGCGGCGCGCAGAAGATGAAGCATGGCGCAGTGGTCATTGCAGCGATCACCTCTTGCACCAATACATCGAATCCATCCGTGATGGTCGGCGCAGGTTTGCTCGCAAAGAAGGCGCTTGAAAAGGGATTGAACGTCAAACCCTACGTCAAAACATCGCTTGCCCCCGGCTCCCGCGTGGTAACCGAATATCTCAAGAAGGCAAACCTCATCGAACCGCTCGCCCGACTCGGCTTCAACGTCGTCGGCTATGGCTGCACCACCTGCATCGGCAACTCAGGTCCACTTCCAGGAGAAGTTGCGAAGGCGGTGACGGGCAGCGACCTTGTCGCCGCGGCAGTCCTTTCGGGGAATCGCAACTTCGAGGGGCGCGTCCACCCGCTCGTCAAAGCCAACTTCCTCGCCTCTCCCCCGCTGGTGGTTGCCTACGCCCTCGCCGGCACTGTGGATATTGACCTGGACAAAGAACCCCTCGGTGAAGGAAGCGACGGACCGGTCTACCTCAAGGACATCTGGCCCACCCAACAGGAAATTGCCGAAACCATCGCCTCCAGCCTCGATGTGAACATGTTCAAAGAGCGCTACGCCAGCGTCTTCGAAGGGTCCGAAGCGTGGAAGGACATCAAAGTCTCCGGCGGCGATCTGTACGAATGGGATGAGAGTTCCACCTATATCCATCACCCGCCCTACTTCCAGAAACTCACCCTCGAACCCGGCTCCGTCTCGGACATCAAAGCGGCGCGCGTGCTCGCTCTCTTTGGCGACTCCATCACCACCGACCACATCTCCCCCGCCGGAAATATCGCGGTGGACAGCCCCGCCGGAAAGTATTTACAGGAACGCGACGTGGCTCCGCAATATTTCAACTCATACGGTTCCCGCCGCGGCAATGACCTGGTAATGGCGCGCGGCACCTTCGCCAACATCCGTCTCAAGAATTTGCTCGTCGCGCCGAAGGAAGGCAACTGGACGAAGAATCACCTGACCGGTGAAGCCATGCCCATCTATGACGCGGCGATGAAATATCAAAGCGAGGGCGTGCCCGCCATCGTCATCGCCGGCAAGGAGTATGGCACCGGCTCCAGCCGCGACTGGGCGGCAAAGGGACCGCTACTGCAGGGCGTGAAAGCCGTGATCGCCGAGTCCTTCGAGCGCATTCATCGCTCGAATCTCGTCGGCATGGGCATTCTCCCACTTAAATTCATGGATGGACAAAATGCCGAGTCGCTGGGCTTGAAAGGCGACGAGGTCTACGACATCGAGGGCTTGAGCGATGATATGAAGCCAAAGTCAATCCTGAACGTGAAAGCCACCCGATCGGATGGATCGGTGATCGAGTTCAAAGCCATTGCCCTGCTGAACACCGAGGTGGAAGTCAACTACTACTGCAACGGCGGCATCCTGCATACGGTGTTGAGGAATTTGGTTAAGTAACCGCCAGGCAAGCGGTAGTTGGATACGAGAAAAACGAAACCCGTTGATGCGGGTTTCGTTTTTCTGTAGGTCAATTTACTGGCAACCCAAAGGAGTACAAATGAATACCTATCTGCTCGTTTTACGGCTGGTCCATATCGTTGCGGGAATCATTTGGGGAGGCGGCGCATTGATCATGTCATTCTTCATTGGACGCGCCATCCCTGCCACCGGGGAATCCGGGCAAAAATTCGCGCAACACCTGATGAATAACCTGCGCATGCACAGATTCATGACCGCGATGGCTGTATCTACAGTTGTGGCTGGCATCCTGCTCTATTGGCACGATTCGAATGGTTTCACCTCCGCATGGATGACATCGGGCGCAGGGATCGGGTTCGGCATCGGCGCGGTCTTTGGTTTGATCGCATTCGTCTTCGGCGCCATCTTCGGGAACAGCAACGCCAAACTTGCCCGGCTTGGCGCGCAGATCCAGGGCAAACCCACAGACGAACAACTTGCACAAATTCAAGCGATCCAAAAGCGGATAAAAACCGTCTCCCCCATTCATGTCTACAGCATGATCCTCGCTATGCTATTCATGGCGACCGCCAGATACTTCATTTTTTAGTCCACGCAAAGAACCTCCTCGAAGATACCCCAAAACCGAAACAAAACCCATCCCGGTGGGTTTCGTCTTTTATTACACCTGCTTTCATTCCATGCCCCAGGAGACAGTCATGACCACCAAAAACATCTTTATGAGCTATTCCCGCCGCGAGCTGGGGTTTGTGGACGATCTCGTCAGCAAACTCGAGGGCAAAGGGTACAACGTCTGGCTGGATTACCGCGTCCTTGTTCCGGGAACCCCATGGAAGGACCAGATCGACAAGGGATTGAACCATTCGGACACGGTGCTTCTGGTCGTATCAAAGGCTTCCCTGGCATCGAAATATGTAACGCTGGAATGGCAACACTTCCTCGAAACGAACAAGCGCGTCATTCTCCTGATCTTCGAGGCGGTGGACCTGCCGCCGGAACTGGAAAAATACGAATGGGTGGATTTCCGCGGCAGTTACAAAGCCGGGTTACAAGAACTATTTTCCCAACTCAAACAACCCATCCAGGAGAAACACCCCGTCCTTGAGACCGGGTTCAAAGCGCCTCTGATCGTCTGGCTCTCCATTGGGATCAGCGTCATCATCGCCTTATGTACCCTCCCGCTTCTATGGACATTATTCCTCCCGTGGATACTCATACCGCTCCCCTACAGGATATTCAAACGGAGTTTCAACTTCGCACAGGTGCAAGCCGCCCTGCTCATGCTCCCTTTTGCATTGTTCTTCGAAGCGATGATCTCCGAATCGGACGCCGAGAATCTCGACAGGCTCATTGCCTATATGTTCATATCCTTTATTACAGGCATCCTGCTCTTCTTCCTCCTGCGCTCGCCCGCCATGCAAAGATGGGGCAAACCGGAAGCGAACATGAGAAAATTTGCAAGCCCATACAAAACGGACGGTATTACGCCCGCACCCGTTTCTTTTTTCGTGGACTATGCCGTCCAGGACCGTCATGCCGCCGAGGATTTGACCGCCGCCCTGAAAGCCCACGGACACCTCCCTGCACAGGATATTCACAGCGCCAAAGCGGTATTTGTCCTCATCTCCCGCTTCAAATCGGACACCGAGGCCGATCCCGAACGACAGATCGTTTACCCGGTCATCATCCAAACCAATGCCAACCTGGCGCAGAAACTTTCCAAACTCCAATGGATAGATTTCCGCTCCGGCATCCGCAAACTGGATGTGATCGCCAAATTACTGCCGGAGCCCTCCAAACTGCTCAAGGCATTGGGCATGAGACCCATCAGTTCCCAGACCGTCTACCCCCCCATCATCACCAGCATGTATTACTTCCTGATCTTTCTGGGCGCGTTCACGATCGGGAGTTCCTACAAATACTTCGAAACGTCCCTGGACGCCCTGCTGAGCCTGTCCGATAACATGTTCGGGAATGTGTTCTTCGGGCTGATCTTGCATGCGGTCATCTTCCTTGTCTTGATCTACTTCATGCTGCGCGGGATCACCCGCCGCGCAGGTTGGTTTTCCTCTTTCAAACGGGTGGTTGCCGGCTTTATCGCCATCGGTGTCCTTACGTTCTGGCAATACAGCCTCTCCGCGGAGGCAGACACGGAACTCCAAGCCGCCGGCAGCACTTTAGTGACCAGCCTCGCGTCCTCCCTGCCCTTTTTCATCTATTTTCTGGGTATTATTGTCATGGCGTTTTTCTTCTTCCTGAACAGGCGCGACATCAAACGCTGGTTCCCGGCAAAAAAGTAACAACTCAAAGCGAGGGATTATTGATTCCAGGCATCATTCGGTACGCGAGGATTCATTGACTTGTCGCGCGCGTACCATTCGGATACGAAATGGACTTCCCCGCCCCGAACTCATCGAGACTCTTCCATGCCGCCTTGAAGGATTCATTAACAAACACTCGCTTCGATTCCCTCCACTTCAGCCTGCTCATACAACTCGGAGTTGATCAACCCTCCGCGCTAATCTCCCCATCGAAACATAGAGCGAGACGGGGTCTCGCTCTACAGAGAAATCAATTCGGGCTGTTTCTGTAAACTTGCCTGCATGGACCAGGGTCCGGTCCACGTGACGGTGACCGGTAGAATTTTGCCCTTCAGGTCTTCCTCAGTCTCAACGAAGACCAGTTTGTTCGTGGGGGTGCGTCCCTTCCAGCGGTTTTTCACCTTTTCTTCGAACAACACTTCCACGGTCTGACCGAGATACTTTTTATTGATTTCGCCGACGATTTGTTCCTGCAATTCTTCCAGCATGCGGAAACGGCGCATTTTTTCTTCTTCGGGCACGTTGTCCACCATGCGGCGCGTGGCGACGGTCCCCTCACGGGAGGAGTAACGAGCCAGATGGGCAACATCCAGTTTGAGGTCTGAGAGGACGCGGTAGGTTTCCATGAACTGTTCTTCGGTCTCGCCGGGGAATCCGACGATGATGTCGGTGGCAATGGAACAACCGGGAATCTTTTGGCGGATGAGATCAATCAGGTCGCGGTAGTCTTTCTGGGTGTAACCGCGCTTCATGTTCGCCAGCACTTCGTCGTCGCCCGCCTGGATGGGGACTTCAATGTGCGGCATGACTTTGGGAAGTTCGGCAACGGCATCCATGAGGTCTTCGGTGAAGTAGTTGGGATGGGAGGTGAGGAAGCGGATGCGCTCGATGCCTTCGATTTCGTGGACGATGCGCAGGAGAGCGGCAAGGTTGGGTCCGTCGAGGATGTCTTTGCCGTAGCGGTCCACGATTTGACCGAGAAGCGTCACTTCCTTGACGCCCTGCGCCGCCAGCGAGCGGATTTCGGCAACGATGTCGCCGACGGGGCGGCTGCGTTCCACGCCGCGGCGGAAGGGAATAATGCAGAAGGTACAGGCATGTGAACAGCCGTATACAATGGGCACGTGCGCGCTGACAAGTTGCCCGCGTTCGTGCCGGGGGAGGAGGAGGTCGCCGTCCATATAGGCGAAGCGGCGTTCGGTCTCGCTTGATTCGAGGGCGCGGATTTCGCCCCGGGTCAGGAATGAAATGAGCGGGCCGGGGTCGGAGGGAGGCGAGAAGACATCCACATAGGGAAGTTTTTCGCGCAGTTTTTCCGCGCCGCGTACGCCGACGAGGCATCCCATGAGGTTAATGATCAGGCCGGGATTCTGTCTCTTGAGCGGGAGCAGGCTGGAGAGGCGTCCGAGCGCTTTGTCTTCGGCGGATTGGCGCACGACGCAGGTGTTCAGAACGATAACGTCCGCTTCTTCGGCTTTGTCGGTAAAGGTGTAGCCGAGATGTTCGAGGGACGAGCCGACGCGCTGAGAGTCGGCGACGTTCATCTGGCATCCTTCGGTCCAAATGTGGTACTTCATAGGGCTGGAATTATACCAAGTTTGTCCGGGAAAGACCGTGAGAGAGTGTCTGAAAACCCAATAGTCTCTGCGGAGGCGCAAAAAGAGTGCATCCTGCGCATTGGAAAGTTTGTGTTGACGACTTTTCAGATACTTTCTGAAGGATGGGCGCTGTTCGTCGTTTGTAGTTTGCCTTCAAAGATATGGTAAAATCGCCTGCGCCTGGAGGGATGGCCGAGCGGCTGAAGGCGCATGTCTTGAAAACATGTTTGGGTCACACCAACGTGGGTTCGAATCCCACTCCCTCCGCTGAGAGTTGCAAGTTGGCCTGTTGACAGGTTTCAGGTTGTATAATAAACATGTCAACATTCAAACCTGAAAACTTTCAAATAAAGTATTGGGGAGGTGCCAGAGTGGTCGAATGGGGCCGCCTGCTAAGCGGTTACTGGGGCGAAATCCTCAGTCGCAGGTTCGAATCCTGTCCTCCCCGCTAAAACACGTCCGTGAGGGCGTGTTTTTGTATGCGTTCGGTCGCTGGTCCCCGCAGGGGGGATGGTATTTCCCTCAAGGGGACGATGTCGAATCCTATACTTAGATTTGCACGACGAGCAACATGCCCGAGCAATCGGATGCGTTTTCGTTATAATCAACGCCATCAAATCAAGGAAAAAACATGAACCGCGCTCTCATTCTCTCGCTTCTCGTTCTGGCAATTCTTTCCGCCTGCGGACCCGGCACATCCCCCACGCCGGTGGCAGACGCCGTGTTCGTGGATCCCGGCACAGACCTGGGTCCGATCAGCCCGTATCTCTTCGGCACAAACTATGGTCCCATGCATGCGGTAACGCTCGAGGTCATGCCGCTCGTCGAAGAGGCGGGATTCACCGTTCTGCGTTTTCCCGGCGGAGCCTGGACAGACGCGGCAGACATGAAGCCATTTCAGATTGATCAACTGATGGCTTTTGCTGAACAGGTAAACGCCATGCCCACCATCAGTGTGCGCCTGCTGGAAGGCAAGCCGGAGACCGCCGCGGAACTCGTCCGCTACACCAACATCCAGAAGAAATATGGGGTCGTGTATTGGAGCATCGGCAATGAACCGAATCTTTTCACCGATTTGGGACAGGCGGATTACGATTACACCATCGAAATGCTCAACGAGAATTGGCGTGCCATTGCACTGGCCATGAAGGAGACCGACCCAACCATCAAGTTAATGGGACCCGAACTCAGTCAGTGGAACGAGAGTTACGACACCACGCCGAAGGACGCTTCCGGACGCGACTGGATGACCGAATTTCTGAAAGTCAACGGCGATCTCGTGGATATTGTCACCGTTCACCGCTACCCGATGTATTCGCCCGCCAACGGACCGGTCACCGCCGAACAACTGCGCGCGAACACCCGCAAATGGGTCGGCGAAGTGGAATATCTGCGAGCGCTTGTAAAAGACACCACAGGACGCGAGCTTCCCATTGCGATTACGGAACTCAATTCAGACCCCAGCAGCGCCCAATTGCAGGATTTCTCCCCGGACTCCTTCTACAATGCCCTCTGGTACGCGGATGTCCTGGGGCAGTTGATGAACGCGGATGTCTTCATGGTCAACCAATGGGTGTTGTCACAGCGCAGCACAGGATTGGGGTTGTTCAAAGGGAGTGAGGTTCGTCCGACTTTTTATGTATTCCCGCTGTATAAAAATTTCGGCCGCCAGCAGGTCTATGCCGCTTCGGGCGTTACGGACGTGGACATCTTTGCCGCCACGCGCGACGACGGCGCACTGACCGTCATGATCATCAATCTGTCGGATGAGGAACAAAAAATACCCCTGCAAATCAACGGGAGGAAAGCGACCGAAGCGGAGGTTTGGCTTCTGGATGCAACACATCACGCCGAAAAGATGGGCATACAGCCGTTCGCGTCGGGCGGCAGCGTGACATTACCCGCACGTTCGGCAACGTTGTACGTGATCGAATAAAAGAACTTCCCGAAGGTTTCGAGCCTTCGAGAAGTTCTCTATTTCAGGCTTA
This sequence comes from Chloroflexota bacterium, assembly GCA_013388685.1. Classification (GTDB taxonomy): domain Bacteria; phylum Chloroflexota; class Anaerolineae; order Anaerolineales; family Villigracilaceae; genus Defluviilinea. The sequence goes on from JACAET010000052.1 coordinate 146,536, forward strand.
GACACACATCCGCCGCCGCGTCCCTTGCGCTTGAACGCCGCCGCCCTCCACGCGTGGAGGGCGGCGGGTTTCGATTCGGTTGTCGGGTCAGCATTAAACCTGCTCGGCGATCATCCCCTTGAGCAGGTGCTCTTCCAAAGCCATGGTATGGGCGCACCTCTTGTGGGTAAGAAAGAATTCGCAATCGCAGTTAAAAACGCCGTTGTCGAAGATGACATGGTGGTCGTTGTTGTCGCCATGGAAGGTAAGATCGAACTTGTTGAATCGGAAGCGCTTGGGGTCTTCGGCATAGCGTTTTGCCTTTTCACGTTTTCCAATCAGTCCGTAGTCCATAGGGCACTCCTTTTTATAGGGTTGAAAACAAAAAGGCACGCAGTGAGGCGCGTGCCTTTATCAACAAATCGGTATGTGAACCATCGTTCGCATGTCAACAGTATAGTACGTTTCCCGGCGCAAGTCAACGGGAAATTGCGAACCGTATGGAAATCGCAAGGTAATCGTCAGTCTGCTGTTGCCCCCGCCAGGATGGGTTCTTCTCCGTTATAGATGAGCAGGGCGGGCCATTTGCGGACAATGAGCGCCATGCCAAGGACACATGCAATCCCGCCGCTGACGATGGCAAACGGCGCGCCGAACAACTGCGCCACAAGCCCCGCCTCCACCTCCCCCAGTTGCGGTCCGCCCTGGAAAAAGATCTGGTTGATGCTGGTCATGCGCCCGCGGATATGGTCGGGAGTCTGCAGTTGACGAATGGTATTGCGGATGATCGTGCTGACCGAATCCGCCGCGCCGGTGACTGCCAAAGCGCTCCATGCCACGACAAAGGAACTGCTCAGCCCAAATAAGACGGTTGCAACGCCGAAAACAACCACCGACCCCAGAAAGAGCGGTCCTTGGCGCCTCAATTCCCGGACCTGGGAAACGACCAGCGCCGCAAGCACCGCTCCCACCGATTGCGCCGCAGAAAGCCAGCCGTACTCGATCACGCCCACGTTGAGAACGTCCACCGCGATGATGGGCATGAGGGTGTTGGCGGAAGCAAAGAAAGTGGCAACAAAATCGAGGAGCATGGTGGAAAGGATGATCGGTTTATTGACGATAAAGCGGATGCCCTCCCGAATGGCTTCCCAACTGACCGCTTTCGCATGCCCGGCAACCTTTTGCGGCACGTCGCCGATCAGGATCAACGCAAGGATGACCGCCAGAAAGGAGCCGGCGTTGATGTAGTACACCGCTTCCTGCCCGCCGTAGGCAATGGCAAAGCCCGAAAGCGCGGGACCGATGATGGAACCGGTTTGAAAAGCGAGGGAGGTCATGCTGAAGGCGTTGGGCAGGTCTTTGGCGGGAACCAGGTTGGGGACGAGCGCCTGACGCGCCGGTCCATCGAAGGCAACCGCGATGGCTTGGAGAGCCGTCAGAACGTAGATATGCCAGACGGTAATGTGCCTAAATTGGGTGAACAGCCCCAGTGTCAGGGCAATGAGCGCCGCTGAAGTCTGCGTGAGGAAGATGATTCTTCGGCGGTTGAACGAGTCGGCAATGGCGCCGCCAATCAGCGAAAAGACGATGACCGGCAGAATGCGCGCCAGCCCCACGCCGCCCAGGGCAATGGGCTCATCCGTCAGGGTGCGAATGTGCCAGAAGATTGCCCAAATTTGCATTTGGGTTCCGGCAATGGAGATGAGAAGCCCCAGCCAGAGGTAGAAAAAGCGGCGGTGTTTGAGGGAAGGAGGAATTCGCATGTTTCAGTGTATGTTCTTTGGTATTGGATGATGCACAAGTAGTGACCGGTAATCAGTAATCAGTACCGATGACCGCCCCCTATTGACTGATGACTGCTTACTGACAACTGGATCAGGTTCCCCAGTCGCGCAGGTAGAGGAAGTCGTAGCCGACGGTGCGGTTGCTCAACTTGGCAATCGGCGGCATCATGCGCTTGAACTGATTGCGGCGGACGCGGGCAATGACAACGTTGACGAAAGCGACGTCGAAACCTTCTTCGATGCATTCCTGCGGGCTGTAGCGCTGATCCACCAGCAGGTAGAGGAGTTTGTCCACCTGTTCGTAGGTGAAGCCCAGTTCGCCTTCGTCAGTCTGTCCCTGCCACAGGTCGGCGGAGGGCGGTTTCTCGAGGATGGGCGCCGGGACGCCGAGGGCGCGGGACAATTGCCGCACCTGGGTCTTGTACAGGTCGCCGATGGGGTTGATGGCAGACGCCATGTCGCCCCACAGGGTGGAGTAGCCCAGCAGGATTTCAGTTTTGTTACTCGTGCCAATTGCCAGACCTTTGAACGTTTCGGTTTTGTCGTACAACACAATCATGCGCATGCGCGCCAGGATGTTTCCCTTGCGAACGTTGGAGATGTTCGGGTCGCGCTGGATGAGCGGCTCTGCCATGGGGGTGATGTCAATCGTCTCGCTCTGGACCTGAAACTGGTCAATCAGCAACCGGGCATGTTCCAGCGAATCGGGCGAGGAGGTGCGGTACGGCAGGCACAGGGCAAGGACATTTTCCGCGCCAAGCGCTTCGACTGCCAGGACGAGCGACAACGCCGAGTCCAACCCGCCGGAGAGATTGACAACAGCGCGCGAATATCCCACGCGCGTCACCTCCGAGCGGATGAAGGAGGTCAGAATCTCACGGGCAACGTCGGTATTAATCGTCAGGTCAACCACGGGATAAAATCCTGTTCAATTCTTTTTGGACAAGGGCAGTCCGTTCGTCGCGCAGGAGCGGCAGGCGGGCGCGCGTGCGGCGGAGTTGGTTCAGGTCCAGTGCGGCGAGGGTCAGCGCCTCCTCGAAGTAAGGACCCTGAGCGATGAGTTCCCCGTTCGGGTCGTTGACCGTCGCCCCACCCCAGAACAACAAGCCATCCTCAAAGCCGACGCGGTTACAGTGCACCACAAACGACGTGAACATGCTAGCATACGCCTTGCTGACACGTTCCACCCAGCGGGCAGATTCGAGTTTCTCGCGGTCGTTCAGCCCACGGCCGGGGGAGGCGGAGGAGAAGAGCATGATGTCAGCGCCGTCGAGCCAGAGCAGGTAGGGGGGCGAGGCGTGCCAAAAGTCCTCGCAGATCAACATCCCGACGCGCCCAAAGCGCGTATCGAACGAGCGAACAGAGTCGCCCCAGGCAAAGAAGCGCCCTTCGTCAAAAAGTCCGTAGGTGGGCAGGTAAACCTTGTGATGGACGTGAAGGACTTTTCCGCCCGAAAGGTAGGCGGAGGCGATGTAGAAGCGGTGACGGGAGTCTTCGTCCACGAAGCCGACGACAAGGTCCAAATGGTGAGACGCCTGGAGGAGATGCCTGAAGACCGGGTCGTCGTCCGTCGGTTTGTGGGCAACGGAGGCAACCAGATCCTGCAGGACGTATCCCGTCAGGGAAAGTTCGGGGAAGATAAGCAAATCGGCTTTTTGGGCTTTTGCCTGTTCGATATAATGTATATGCTTCTCGAGGTTGGCTTCGACGTCCCCCAGCTTGGTGGCGATCTGCGCGAGGGCAAGGTTGAGTTTCATCGGTGCGAATCTTACCACTTAAACCTAAAACAGACTTCCGAAGTCTGGGAGACTTCGGAAGTCTTGAGGATGGCGGGAAGGGAGGCATTCGAATATCACCCCCTCCATGGGGGCGCTCGGTGGAAAACAAAAACGCGCCCTTGCGGACGCGCTCTCTGGCGGGAAGGGAGGGATTCGAACCCTCGGTGGACCGGAGCCCACAACGGTTTTCGAGACCGTCCCATTCAACCACTCTGGCACCTTCCCAAATTCAGTGTCACGTGTCAAGTCGCAAGTGTCACGTAAGCGGCGAGATTATAACTTAAATTTCGGCGCTGGAATGCAGTTCGGGATAGTACACCTCGCGCATTGACCTTTCCTTCAGTTTTTCGGTCAGAACCATGGCGGGTTTTTCTTCGCCATGCACGAGGAAAACCTTTTTGGCTGTCTTCCTGACCACAGTGGCATAGTCCACGAGCAGGTTTTGCCCGGCGTGACCGGATAATCCGCCGATGGTGGCGATTTCGGCTTTGACGGTGTAAGGCTCGCCAAATATCTTCACATGCTTCTCACGGTCGGCAAGGCGGCGCCCCAGGGTGTGCGGCGCCTGCCATGAGACGATGCAAATGGTATTCTTCGGGTTCTCGATGTTGTTGCGCAGATGGTGCAAAATGCGTCCCGTTTCTGCCATGCCGGAGGCGGAGATGATGATCATCGGGTCTTTGCGCTCGTTCAGCGCCTTGGATTCCTCCACCGAGCGGATGTAGGTCAGCATCTTGAAATCCAGCGCGGGATGACGCGCCTCCTCCACAAACTGACGTGTCTCCGCATCGAAACATTCGGGGTGTTTTCTGAAAATATCCGAAGCGTTCACCGCCAGAGGGCTGTCCACAAAGACCGGCACGCGCGGCACGCCGTTCTCGAACATCATGATGTTCAGGTTGTAAACCAGTTCCTGCGTGCGCCCTACCGCAAACGCCGGAATAATCACCTTTCCGCCGCGCTGGAGGGTGCGGGAAACGACCTCACGAAACTCCTCAAATGCCTGCGAGGGGTCGTGGTGTGATTTATCGCCATACGTGGATTCCATCAGGAGATAATCCACATTCTCCGGAGGAAGGACGGGGTCGCGCAGCAGTGGAAGTTTATACCGCCCAATATCTCCGGAAAACCAGAAGCGAATCTTCCTTCCTTTCTCCACGATTTCCAGCGAAACCGCCGCCGAACCCAGAATATGCCCTGCCTCAACCAGCCACGCCGTCACGCCGGGGATAACCTCGAAAGGCTCGTCATACTCCATGCCGCGAAGCAAATCCGCCGCCTGCGCCGCGTCGGCTTCGGTATAGAGCGGTTCGATGGGTTCTTCGCCGCGCGCTGCGCGCTTCCTGTTCACGAACTCCGCATCCGCCTCCTGAATGCGCCCGGAGTCTGCCATCATGATCGCCGCCAGGTCAGCCGTCGCTTTCGTGGCGTAAATGGGACCCTGATAGCCGCTCTTCACCAGGTTGGGCAGGTTGCCGCAATGGTCAATGTGCGCGTGCGAAAGGATGACCGCCTCCACCGTGCGCGGGTCGTAGGCGAAGTTCAAGTTGCGGGCGTAGGTATCGTCTCTTCGTCCCTGATACAGCCCGCAGTCCAGAAGGAGGCGGTGTCCGTTCACTTCCAGCAGATGCTGGCTGCCCGTCACCGTTTGCGCCGCGCCGTGAAAGAAGAGCCGCATTTCAGCCTCCTACCAGTTTATAGATTTGTTCGCCATACTTCTCGAACCGAAACGGCGATTCGCGCATCACAGACTGCAACTCTGCCATATCCTTCGGCGGATGTTCGGCAAGCGTATTCAGCAAACCTTTGGGAAGGACGATATCAGATTCGACCTTCATTTCCTGCGCGACTTTCTTGCGCCATGCTTTCAACTTGTCCAGGCGGCGGATCACCGCTTCTTTCGGACGTTTTGCCTGCTCTGCCCTCACCAGCGGATTCGCCGCCCCGCGCCGGGATGCCGCCAAAATCTGCTCGCCCCACAGGTGAATCTGTTTTTGGCTCAAACCCAGCGCCGCCAGGTCCACGTCCTTTTCGGGAGGGTTTTGGGCAATATCCAGCAGTACCTTGTCTGGAATGACTTTGAAAGGCGGACGATTCATGTGCTCGGCAATGGCGTCGCGGCACAGGCAGAGTTCGCGCAGGATGGTCAATTCGCGCGGGGTGACATCTTTACGGGCGGCGAACCGCTTCCAGGAATCGCCGTTCGATTTTTCCTTTGGCTCGTTGACGTGGCAGGCAAGGGAAAAGTCGTCGAGCGCAAACCCCCAGCGTTCTTTTTCGCGCAGTTCTTGCTCCAACAAGTTGCGCAAGGAAATGAGGTAATGGGTATCCAGGCGGGCGTAGTCTAATTGAGCAGGAGTCAGGGGGCGCGCCGCCCAGTCTGCCTTTTGGTGGCGTTTATCCACTTTAACGCGAAATTTTTCATTCAAGATGGCATCCAGCCCGACGAACGGATAGCCCAAAATGCGGGCGGCTTGCATGGTGTCAAAGATGTTCCTGAAGGTGAAGTCATAATCGCGCTTCAGGCAGATCAGGTCGTATTCGGCGGCATGGAAGATTTTTTCGATTTGCGGGCTGGCAAAAATAGGGGCAAGCAGGTCAAGGTCGTCCAAAGCGAGTGGGTCGAGAATATAGTCTTTTTCTGGCGTGGAGAATTGGATGAGGCAGACCCGTTCACGGTAGGCGTGCAGGCTGTTGGATTCCGTATCTACGGCGATGCGTTCCCGGGCGGACAAATCGTCCACCATGCGTTTGAGGGTGTGATGTTCATCCACCCAGACGGGCGGCGGGAGCGGTTCAACAGTCATAGGCGGTCATTATATCGCACTGACCGCATGTCTTTGTCTGGCTGGAGGTGCTTCTCCATGATCAGAGCGTCTTCATCGTCCGAGTAGTAACGCCCCCAAACGTCCACCGTTTGATAGCCCTCCTGTTCATATAACGCAATGGCGCCATAGTTCGAAATGCGCACCGATAGTTTGATGCGCGGCTGCCGCACGCGCTCTTCGCAGGCGCGCAGGAGCATGCGCCCGATACCGCGCCGCTGAAAGTGTGGATCCACCGCAATGGTGGAGAGCCAGGCTACGACTTGGGTGGGACGCGGGTCGCAGGCGGCGAATCCGATCATTTCGCCGTCCTCCACGGCTTTGAGGCGGATGACTTCGGGCCAGGTCAGCACAGCCACCAGGTCGAGCAGGGGCCAGGCATCTTTCTCAAAGCAGATTTGCTCGAGTCTCCGCAGGGCTTTCAGGTCGAGCAGACCGGCAGTATGAATTTCCATCGGCTGGGAATTCTATCAAAAAACAAGTGGAAAGCAGATTTTGCCGCTTTCCACTTGTCCTCGATTGTTTGCTTGGTACCGTCTATTTCTTGCCCGCATCCTTGCCGAGGAAGTTATCGAGCAGGCTGGTGAACTCCATCGGGAAGATGTATTTGGTGGAGGGACTCTCGCCGAGCGCTTTCAGCGTGTCGAAGTATTGCAGGGTCATGGTCTTTTGATCCACAGCCTTTGCCGCGTTGAAGATGTGCTCGAGCGCCTTCGCAAAACCCTGCGCCTTGAGTTCCTGCGCCTGCTGTAAACCTTCCGCTTCGAGAATGGCGGATTGCTTCTGACCTTCCGCCCGCAGGATGGCGGCTTGCTTTTCACCCTGCGCCACGTTGATGGCGGCTTCGCGCGTACCGGTGGACTCGGTGACTACGGCGCGGCGGATGCGTTCGGCGGACATCTGGCGGTTCATCGCCTCTTGAATTTCGCGCGGCGGGATGATTTCGCGGATTTCGACATTGGTCACTTTGACGCCCCAGCGCTCGGTCACTTCATCGAGGCGGGTGCGCAGCATGGTGTTGATGTGTTCGCGTTCCGAGAGCACATCGTCCAGCGGGATACCGCCGATGACCGCGCGCAGGGTGGTGGTCGCCATACCTTGCGCCGCAACTTCGAAGTTACCCACCTGAAGCACCGATTCGGTCGGGTCGAGCACTTTGTAATACCAGATGAAGTCCACCGAGATGCTGGCGTTGTCCTTGGTGATGGCGGTCTGATGCGGGATTTCGCGCACCTGCTCGCGCAGGTCTACCTTCACCGCGCGGTCAATGACCGGAATGAGCAGGACGATGCCGGGTCCCTTTGCGCCGATGCTGCGTCCCAGGCGAAACACGACCAGGCGCTGGTACTCCGGGACGATGCGGATGGCGTTGGCTAAAAACACGAAACCAAGAAGGAACAACCCGCCTATTAGACATAGAATAACATAATCCATTTTTCTCTCCTTTTGTTGATAGTGGCTTTAACTTCAATCGGTCTTTTCAACGATCAGAATAAACCCCTCCCGCCGCAGGACACGTACCGAACTCCCTGCCCTGATGGGTTTTTCGCTGCGCGCCGACCATAACTCACTGCCGACCTGTACGCTTCCTTCATCGTGGATTCTCGTCTTCGCTTCGCCAGTCTGACCGACCAGCGCATCCAGATCGTGCGCGGGGCGGACTTGCGCGGCTTGCAGGGATTTGCCCACCGCAATCCACAGAAAACCCGCCACCAGCACAGACGCAATGAACGCCACGAACAGGTTGACCGCCGGTCCGCCCGTTTGGCTGGGGAACAGGAAAATCGAACCGACCACCAGGATGATGATCGAAAGACCCAGGAATAACTCACGTTTTGGCTTCTGGATGGAATAGAGGAATGGCGCCACACTGATAAGCATCAACGCCAGCGCCCACCAGTTGAACGAGAGGTTGACAATCCCATAACCCGCCAGCGCAAGACAAACCAGCGCTCCCGCCTCAAAGAACCCCGTCCCCGGCGTGGCAAGCGCCAGCATTGCTAACAACACCCCGGCAAGCAATAACAGATAGGCGACATTGGGGTTTGACAGGAATGGCTCCATGGTTCCTCCGTTTCATTATACAACAGACGGCACAGATTTCCGCCGTTTCACGTTCTATCTTTTCTACGCAAATCCACTCAAAAGGTTTTTTTCATCCAAGGCTGTATAATACGCCCCATACACCTGTCCTTTTCAAGGAGTCAACGTGAAATTCAACAAAATCTGCGTGCTGGGCTTGGGGTACATCGGTCTTCCCACCGCCGCCACCTTCGCCGCGCACGGCATCAAAGTCACCGGCGTGGACGTGAACCCGCTTGTCATCCAGACGTTGAAGCGGGGCGAACTTCACATCCACGAACCGGGTTTGCGCCAAGTCGTCGAACAAGCGCTTCAATCGGGCAACCTCACCGTCTCGTCCCAACCCGAAGAAGCCGACGCCTTTCTCATCGCTGTCCCCACTCCCTTTTATGAAGACAAATTCGCCGAATACGAAGGCAGACGCTACAAACTGGCAGATATGAGCGCCGTCATCGCGGCGACCAAAGCCATTTTGCCGCACCTGCGCAAAGGCAATCTGGTCATCCTCGAATCGACCTCACCGCCTCGCACCACCCTCGACCTGGTCCGTCCCATTTTGGAGCGATCCACGCTGAAAGCGGGTTCCGACTTCTACCTGTGCTACTCGCCGGAGCGCGTCCTGCCGGGACAAATCCTGCGCGAACTGGTCGAGAACGCCCGCGTCATCGGCGGCGTGACGCCCGAATCGGCGCGCGCCGGGCACGACCTGTACGCCACCTTCGTCAAAGGGCAAATCGTCGAAACCGACGCCACCACCTCCGAAATGGTCAAATTGATGGAAAACACCACCCGCGATGTCAACATTGCCATCGCCAACGAATTTGCCCGCCTCGCCGAAAAATTTGGCGTGGACGTGTGGGAAGCCATCCGCCTCGCCAACCTGCACCCGCGCATAGACATCCTCAACCCCGGACCGGGCGTCGGCGGTCACTGCATCAGCGTGGACCCGTGGTTTTTCGTCGAAACTGCGCCGGAACTCACCCCGCTCATCTACAACGCCCGCAAGGTCAACGACGAACAGCCGCGCTTCGTTGTGAGCCGCGTGCAGGAGGCGCTGGGCAGTCTGAAAGACAGGCGCGTCGCCGCCCTCGGGCTGGCATACAAACCAGACGTGGACGACCTGCGCGAAAGCCCCGCCGTGGAGGTGGTGCATTTACTCCAGGAGCAAGGCGCAAAGGTCAAAGCTTGGGAACCGTTCAAGCCACACGCCGTCCTCAAAGGCATTCACATCTCGCAAACGCTGGAAGATGCCATCTGGCAGGCGGATACCCTGCTGCTCCTCGTCCGGCATGCCGAATTTACCCGCTTCGACCCCGTCGAAATTGTCGCCAAAACCCCCGCCCGCATCGCCATAGACACCGTCAACGGCTGGGACAGGGACGCCTGGCAGCGGGCGGGTTTCCAGGTCCATCGCCTGGGCGATAAAAAATCGTCCATTGCCAGCCGTTAATCGAATGAAAATTCTCTCCGTTTTTGGCACGCGCCCCGAAGCCGTGAAAATGGCGCCCATCGTTCGCCTGCTCGCAAAAACACCGGGCATCGAGTCGCGCGTCTGCGTAACGGCGCAACACCGGCAGATGCTCGATCAGGTGCTGGACCTGTTTCAGATTCACCCCGACTACGACCTGGACTTGATGCGCGAGGGACAGTCGCTGGCACAGTTGACGGCGGGCATCTTCCTGCGCCTCGACCCGGTTCTCGAAGAAGTCCAGCCCGACTGGGTGCTGGCAGTAGGCGATACAACCACCGTCGTCACCACCTGCCAGCTGGCGTTCTACCGCCGCATCAAGTTCGGTCACGTGGAAGCAGGACTGCGCACGCATAACAAGTGGCATCCCTTCCCTGAAGAAATCAACCGCCGTCTCGCCACTACCATGGCAGACCTGCACTTTGCGCCCACCGAGTGGTCAAAAAACAATCTGCTCCACGAAGGGGTGGAAGAAAAGGACATCGTCGTCACCGGCAACCCGGTCATAGATGCCTTGAAGTATGTTGCGGCACAGCCCGCTTCCCCTCTCGTTATCGAACTCCTCGAAAGGCTGGGGATTGAGACCGAAAATCCAACGACGATGCGGCTGGCAACTATGCGAACAGCGGCTACCAGACCCAAAAGACTCATCCTCGTCACTGCCCACCGCCGCGAAAACTTCGGACAGCCCATCGAAAACATCTGCCACGCGCTGCGAGAACTGGCAGAGCGCGGGGACGTGGAAATCGTCTATCCTGTCCATCTGAACCCCAATGTGCAGGAACCGGTCTACCGCCTGCTCGACGGGGTGAAAGGGATTACCCTCCTGCCCCCCCTGGATTACCTGCCCCTCGTACATTTGATGAAACACGCCACCCTCATCCTGACCGACTCCGGCGGACTGCAGGAGGAGGCGCCTACCTTTGGCATTCCAGTTCTCGTGCTGCGGCAAACCACCGAACGCCCGGAAGGAGTTGAGGCGGGGACGCTCAGGCTGGTTGGAACAGAGACCCGGCGCATCGTCCAGGAAGCGACGCGGGTATTGGACGATGAGTCCGAGTATGTGAAAATGGCAAAGGCGTCCAATCCCTATGGCGACGGTCACGCCGCGGAACGGATTGTGGAGGCGCTTCTGCAGCGGGCGGAAAGTCCTTTCTAAATCCACTGCGCCTGTTTGTGAGTATAATGAATACGATGAACGTGATTCGGCGACTCATCGCTTCCGTCGTGGCACTGATGGTTCTGCTTGCAAGCGGGGGAACGGCGCAGGCGCAATCGGCGGATGTGCGCTACTTCCCCGAAACGGGACATTACGTCAAGGGGGCGTTCCTGCAGTTTTACAACGCCGCCAAAGACCCTCTTCTCGTCTATGGCTACCCCATCACCGAGCAAATCACCGCCCGCGACGGTAAGACCGTGCAATACTTCCAGCGCGCCCGCTTTGAATTGACGGCGGCAAACCGCATACAACTCACCCCGCTTGGCACACTCCTCTACCAGCCGCGCAGTCCCCTACTCGTGGAGAACAAAAACGGATGCGAAAAATACCCTACGGGCTATAGCGTTTGCTTTACGTTCCTAGATTTCTACAAAGCCCACGGTGGACCGAATCAGTTCGGCAACCCCATCTCCCCCTTCGAATCGGCAGACGGATCGATCGTGCAATACTTCGAGGGAGCCCGCTTCGAGTGGCGCGCCGACCGCGGCGCCGAAAAATGGGTGATCATCTCTGATCTCGGGCGCCTCTACTTCGACCTGCAAAAGGAAGACCCCGCGCACCTTCGCCCCGTCCCCCCACCCGATGCCGCCATCAAGCCGGTGTTATCGCTCAAAGCCCGCGCTTTCGTGTTGAAAGCCGTCACCCTCAAGAACGGCTCACAGACCGTCTATGTCATCGTTCAGGATCAGACCTCCGAAGCCCTGGAAAACGCCTCCGTCAAAGCCACTGTGCGCTTCACCGATGGCACTACCCAAGAACACCTCTTCACCACCAACGCGCGGGGCATCGGACAGGCAACCTTCGATTTCAGCAATCAAAAACCGGGGGAACTCGTCACCATCGAAGTCAGCGTAAACTACCAGGGGCTGACGACCACCACCGTCACTTCGTTCAGAATTTGGTTCTAGTGTCTGAAAAGCCCATTTCTTGCGCGTACTCTGCGCTCTCCAGCGCAGGGTGACGTTACACTTGCCCTACGCAAAGACTTCCTCCCAATCGAAGACGGGACCCTCCTTGCAAGCCAGTTTCCAGCCAGATTTAAACGTCACCGCGCAGACGGCGCATTCGCCGATTCCGCCGCACGGAATGGGCGTTTGCACGAGGACCTGCGCTTCTTTCCCCGCTGCAGCCCAATTCGACCCACCCAGCCTTTTACTCAGCCCAGGCAGGCTTTCACGCAAGACATCGAAGGCGGCGTACTCCGCCCAGGCAAGGACTTCCTCCAGCGCGGTAAAAGGCTGAACCTCCACAGCATCTGGTAAATTGCCCATGTCTGAATCGCCAAGCAGGACAACCGCCGCGCCCTGGTTGAGCGATGGGACCATCAACCCCCGCAGACGCGAGGCGTCATCATCGAACGGGATAAGCGCCACCTTCCGCGCCGTGTGCGGCAGGGTAAAGCCGCGTCCCAGCGGTCCGCGCAGGGAGAGGTTGGTTCCGGGCATCCACGCCGACGGAACGGGAGGCGCGGCGGTAAAACCAAAAGGCGTGGATTCCGTAGAGAAGAGAGGAACAGGCAAAGGGTCCAAGGGCGAAGCGGAGCCGGCAAGCAGATATTGCCCGGGCGCGGGAATCAGGTTTGCGGGGCAGGCGATCCGCGCTTGCGTGTTTCCGCCCTCCGAACTTAACTCGATGACCTGTCCATGACCGGCGTGCATGGCGCTATGCTATCATGGCGGTATAATAATTTCAACTACCAACGGAGGAACAATGAATATCGCAGAGTTTATCAAGGCTTTGGCAGGGTTTGCCTGGCTGGCAGTGGTGGGACTGGGCATACTGGCAATTGCCCGCGCCAGCCGCAACCAGAGCGCAAAAGGAATTACCTCGCTGCTCATCGGCATGGTGGTGCTCGCAATGGTGCTGACGCTCGTCGGCGCGGGGCTGGTCTTCATCGAGCCGACCGAGGCGGGCGTGGTCATCACCATTTTGGGGCAGGGCGGCTTGCGCCCGGAACCCCTTACCCCGGGCTTGCACTGGATCGTTCCGTTTGTAGAGCGGGTGGAACTCTACCCCACCACCACGCAGACGTTTACAATGGCGCAAGGGGCTGGCGATGAGGTCAACGTCGAAGCGCGGACCTCGGACGGACAGCGTATTTTTGTCGATTCATCTGTCATCTTCAAGATTGATCCTTCGGCGGTGATCGCCATTCACAAAACCTGGCAGCGACGGTATGAGCAAGACCTGATTTTGCCGCAGACGCGCGGCATCATCCGCGATGCAGTGTCACAATATCGCGTGGACGAGGTGCTGAGCACCAAACGCTTCGAAATGACCAGCCAGATCAGCGAACAACTCCGGCAGATCATGGCAGAAAACGGCTTGACGCTGGTGGATTTCGTCCTGCGCGACATCACCTTCACCGAGGAATACGCCCAGTCCATTGAACAAAAACAGATTGCCGAACAACAGGCGTTACAGGCAAAGTTTGTGGTCGAACAAAAGAAGCAGGAAGCCGAACAAGCCCGTCAGGTGGCGCAGGGTCAGGCGGATGCGGCGGTGATCGCGGCGAAGGGCGCGGCGGAGGCGCAAATCATCCAGGCGGAAGCGCAGGCAAAAGCCAACGAATTGATCGGTCAGTCGCTTCAGGAAAACCCCGAAATTTTGCAGTACCAGTACATCCTGAAACTGGCGCCGGGCGTGCAGACCATCTTCATCCCCAGCGGCAACCAGTTCATCCTGCCCCTGCCGAACACCTCTCCGTCAACGTTTGTTCCCGATGCCACACCGTAACCTCCAAAAGGACAAGGGGACAGCCTGCGGGCTGTCCCCTCTCACAATATGCCAATCCCACACACCGGACGCGAAATTCGCCTCACCACCCTTTCTGCCTGCGCGGGTTGAGCGTCCAAACTAAGCGCAGATGCGCTGACGCAGGTTCTGCGTCCAATCAAAGACATCTTCGACGCCGCCTCCTTCCCGGACCTGTTGATTGGTCTGCGTGAACCGGATGACGCGGCGGTTTGGCGTTTGGACGATGACAAAGCGCTCGTCGTCACCACCGACTTCTTCACGCCGGTGGTGGACGACGCCTACGAGTACGGCGCCATCGCCGCCGCCAACAGCCTGTCGGACGTGTACGCGATGGGCGGGCGTCCCTTCCTGGCGTTGAACGTGGCGGCTCTGCCCGATAACCTGCCAGCCGAAATTTCCAGCGAAATCATTCGCGGCGGTGCGGAAAAGGCGCGCGAGGCGGGCGTGGTCATTGCGGGCGGGCATACGGTCAAGGACAAAGAACCGAAGTACGGTTTGGTGGTGATCGGATTCGTCCATCCGCAAAAGATGATGAGTAAAGGCGGGTTGCAGGCTGGCGATGCGCTGGTGTTAACCAAACCGCTCGGCTTCGGTGTCACGACCACTGCCCTGAAGCGCGAACAGGCAGACGAGGCAGACGTCCGCGAGGCGGTGGAGTGGATGAAACGGCTGAATGACAAGGCAGCGCAGTTAGCCAATGACTTCAACCTGCGGGCTGCAACCGATATTACCGGCTACAGCCTGCTCGGTCATGCCATGGAGATGGCAGACGCGTCTGGCGTTGGGCTAAACTTCGAATTTGCCAAGATCCCGTTCATTTCCTGCGCGCGGAAATACGCTGAAAAGGGCTGTTTTGCCGGAGGGGCGTTCGACAACAAGGGGTTTTTCGAGGCGAAGGTCAGGTTTGCAGGTTCACTGGACGAGGAGAACCAGATGCTCTTGTTCGACCCGCAGACCAGCGGAGGTCTCCTGCTGGGCGTGCCGCAGGAAAAACTGGAGGCGTTCCTCGCGCGGGCGCGCGAAATCGGTCAAGCCGCCTGGGTGGTAGGGCGCGTTGAAACAGGTTCAGGCATTCGAATAGGAGGTTGACATGGGCATAATGGATATTGGCATTGTGGAACTCTTCGTACTCCTCTTTACTACAATGCTGTGGCTGGCGGTTCCGTTGGGAATTTTGTATCTGCTTTACGCCATCTACAAGAAGATTTCCGTTATTGAAGAGCAGTTAAAACGGAACGAAAAACGGTAATTTACGTCAGTTCGGGATAAGGAAAAAGGCATGTTACCCGACGCTAGAGAGCGTCTTTTACGCCAAGCGTAGGGGATGTTCTCTGGCGTCCCCCCGCTTATCCCGAATTCACGTTATTTTCTTTTTTCAGGGGAAAATTACGAAGCACAATATTCATAGTACAATAGGGGAAGTGTAGAAAAAATCCACCGCATCATGTCTGATGAAGTCCCCTTAGATAGTGCACACGTTATCAAACACCCGGTTCTGCCTGCTGATGTCGGTCAGCGGGCATGTTGGAATTTAATCGACACAAACACGCCCATAACGCAAATCGTATAAAACAACCACAACTCTTTCGATGAACATTACTTCAGAAATTCTAATCATCCTGGCTGTCATTCTTGTCAATGGCATCCTGGCCATGTCCGAAATGGCTGTTGCGGCTTCGCGCAAGGCGCGCCTGCAGCAACGCGAAAACGATGGGGATAGACGGGCAAGGAAAGTCCTGAACCTGTTACAAGACCCCAACCTGTTCCTCTCCACCGTTCAAATCGGGATCACACTCGTGGGCGTGTTCACAGGCGCGGTCGGCGGAGCGACCCTGGCTGAACCTCTGGGTGCGGTGCTGGCGAAGGTGCCGTTATTTTCGAATTTCGCGGAATCACTGGCTCTTGGCATTGTGGTCATCTGTATTACTATCGTCTCAATCCTATTGGGAGAATTGGTCCCCAAACGAATCGCTTTGCACAACCCCGAACAGATCGCATCCTTTCTTGCCAGCCCGATGATCCTGGTGTCAAAGTTGTTCAGCCCGCTGGTCTGGCTTCTAGGAAAGCTGACCAATCTTATTCTGGGCATCCTCGGTATCAAACCCGGCAATGAGCCGCCCGTGACCGAGGAGGAGATCCAATTGCTTATCGATCAGGGCACCCAGGCGGGCGTTTTCGATGAGTCGGAACAGGAAATGGTGGAAGGGGTGTTCAGCCTGGGCGATCAGCGCGTATATTCGATCATGACACCGCGCACCGATATCGTCTGGCTGGATATTGACGACAGCCTCGAAGAAATCCGCGAAAAGATCGCCGCGAACGATTACTCACGCTTTCCCGTCCGGCAAGGCACGCTGGATGTCATCCTGGGCATCGTCAAGGCGAGGGATTTACTTGTGCCGAGCCTGAAAGGCGAACCCCTCCACCTGAAAGACCTGCTCCGCCCCGCCTTCTACATCCCTGAAACCATGCTGGCTTCGCGCGCGCTGGAAATCCTCAAGGAAAAAGGCACCGATATGCTGCTGGTCATTGACGAGTTCGGCGGCGTGCAGGGATTGCTGACCATCAACGACATTCTCGAGGAAATCGTCGGCGAAATGGAACAGGACGAGCCGCAAGCCACCCAGCGGCAGGACGGCTCCTGGCTGCTGGATGGCATGTTGGAAGTGGACGAATTCAAGGAAATTTTCGGCTTCCCCTCTCTGCCTCATGAGGACGAATATGAGACGCTCAGCGGCTTTGTCATGATGTCGCTCGGACGCGTGCCGCAGGTGACCGACCACTTCGAATGGAACGGCTACCGCTTCGAAATCATGGACATGGACGGGCGGCGCGTGGACAAGGTGCTGGTCACCACCCTGCCGCAAAAACCGTTCCCGCAGGAGCCGCGCGGGAATCTATAAGAAAGTGTTTTGAAATTCGTTCTAAACCACAGATGAACACAGATGAACACAGATGAACACAGATCAATAAGATTTGAGAGCATTTTCACGGTTGCTTTCTCAAAAAATCAGTATCCATCCGTGTGTATCTGTAGTGAATGTTGAGTTTCAACACGCTCTCTAAGGGCTGTATCTTTTCCCGTCACTCACAGTAAAATAACCGCATGCCACGAAACTTCATTCGCGCCATCCTCTTCGACTTCGGCGGGACGCTCATGTACGGCCGCCGGGATTGGGCACCCATCGTCGCGCAAGCCGATGAGGTGCTTACCGAACATCTTCGCGCCCACGGAATGGAAGTCAACGCCAACACTTTTCCCATCGAGTTCCGCAAGAGACTCGGCGACTATTTCAAACAGCGCGAAGACGACCTGCTCGAAACGACCTACACGTTCGTTCTGCGCGAACTTCTCAGGAACAAGGGGTACGAGGAGGTCTCGAACGACATCCTGCGCAGCGCGTTGAACGCGTTGTTCTCCGTCACACAAGCCAACTGGGTGCTGGAGGAGGACGCCATTCCGACACTGCAAAAATTGCGCGCCAAAGGGTACAACATGGGCATCATCTCGAACGCGGGCGACGACGCCGATGTTCAGCAACTCGCCCGCAAGTTCGGCATCACCGAATTTTTCGATTTCATCCTGACCTCCGCCGCGTGCAGTTACCGCAAACCGCATCCGCGCATTTTCGAACTCGCGCTGTCGCAGTGGTACTGCCCTCCCAACGAGGCGGTGATGGTCGGCGACAACCTCGACGCGGACATTCGCGGAGCACAGGCGGTGGGAATTTATGGCATCTGGATCAACCGCCGCGCCAACCCGGAGATGGAAAAGCAGGAACAGGTCCAGCCGGACGCGAGCCTGTCCACCCTTCTGGAATTGCCCGCCGTTCTCGACCGCCTTCAAATCCAATAACCTTCCATGCCAAATAAAAACATCCCCGCCTACATCGCGCTGGGCATTGGTATCCTGGCGCTGAGTTTCTCCGCCATGTTCGTCCGCTGGGCAAATGCCCCCGGTCCCGTCACCGCTTTCTACCGCATGTTTTTTTCCATCTTCATGCTCGCGCCCCTGGTACTAACACGCAAAGAGGAAAGCCGCACGCTTCGCGGCTCCACCCTGATCTTCCCCCTGCTGGCGGGCGTCTTCACCGCGCTCGACCTCGGCCTGTGGACCACTGCCCTCTCCTACACCACCGCCGCCAACGCCACCCTGCTGGGCAACACGGCGCCGCTGTGGGTGGCGCTCGGCACCTGGCTCATCCTCAAACAAAAACTCTCCGGCACGTTCTGGCGCGGGCTGGCGATCACACTGGCGGGAGCGGCGCTCATCATGGGGGCTGATTTCATCCTGCATCCGCGTTTCGGCGTCGGCGACTTAATGGCAATCTTCACCGGCTTCTTCTACGGCGGCTACTTCCTCTTCACCGAAAAAAGCCGCCTGCACTTTAGCCCCATCGCCCATATCTGGATCGTCGGCGTCGGCGCGAGCGTATCCCTGCTCATCCTCAACCGCATCCTGCAAAACCCGCTCGCCGGTTTCGACACCCGGACATGGATCGTCTTCCTCACCACCGCGCTGGTCTCACAACTCATCGGCTACATGGCACTCGCCTACGCCCTCGGCCATCTGCCCGCCTCCATCGTTTCACCCACCATGGTGTTACAGCCTGTCGTGACGGCATTTCTTGCCATTCCTCTTCTCGGCGAAATTCCCAACCTCTGGCAGGGGATCGGCGGAACAGTGGCACTGATCGGGATTTACATGGTCAACCAGAGTCACTACCAGACAGGACGAAAATGACCCCGCTTCCTTCCCCGCCGACACCTGCTTCTGCTCAAAAGCCCTGATCCCCACCGAAAACCTATCCTCCTCCCTCCCCTGCCCCCTGCTATAATCCCCAGCATGCCGGACCTCTTCGACCACGCCCTGTACGAACGTATGAAACAGGAGGCGCCGCTCGCCGCGCGCATGCGCCCGCGCACGCTGGAGGAATTCGTCGGCCAGGAACACATCATCGGCGAGGGTAAACTCCTGCGCCGCGCCATCGAAGCGGACCGACTCTTTTCCTCCATCATCCTGTGGGGACCGCCCGGCACGGGCAAGACCACCCTCGCCCAGGTCATCGCGAACACGACCAAGAGTCACTTTGTCACCATCTCCGCCATCCTTGCAGGCAAGGCAGACCTGCGCGCCATCATCGAAGGAGCCCTCGAACGCCGCCGCCTGCACAACACCCGCACCCTCCTCTTTGTGGATGAAGTCCATCGCTGGAACAAGGCTCAACAGGACGCGCTCCTGCCGCACGTCGAGGCGGGAGTCGTCACCCTCATCGGCGCGACGACGGAGAATCCATACTTCGAGGTCATCAAGGCGTTGATCTCGCGTTCGCGCGTCTTTCAACTCAGGAACCTAAATCAACAAGAGACCGGCATCCTGCTCGACCGCGCCCTTGCAGATAAGGAACGCGGGTACGGAAACAAACGCATCCTGCTGGACCCCGACGCCCGCGCGCACCTCATCGAAGTCGCCTCCGGCGACGCGCGCAACGCGCTCAATGCGCTCGAATTGGCGGTCGAATCCACCGCGCCGGACGAGGAGGGCATCGTCCGCATCACACTGGAGGTGGCGCAAGAGTCCATTCAGCGGCGGGCGGTGCTGTATGACAAGGACGGCGACGCGCATTACGATACGATCTCTGCCTTCATCAAGTCGGTGCGCGGAAGCGACCCCGATGCCGCGCTCTACTGGCTAGCCAAAATGATCTATGCCGGTGAAGACCCGCGCTTCATCCTCCGTCGCCTGATTATTCTGGCAGGCGATGACATTGGTCTTGCCGACCCGATGGGGCTGGTGGTTGCGTCGTCCGCCGCGCAAGCCTTTGATTACATCGGTCTCCCCGAAGGCATCTATCCCATCGTCGAAGCGACGCTGTACCTTGCCACAGCGCCCAAATCCAACAGCGCGGGCGCATACTTCAAGGCGATGAAGAAGATCGAGGACGAGGGGCAAATCTCCGTGCCGCGCCATCTCATGGACGGCAGCCGCGACGCGGCCGCGATGGGTCACGGCAAGGATTACGTGTACCCGCACGAATTCGAGGGGCACTTCGCTCCGCAACAATACCTGCCGAAGCGGCTGCTCGGAACGTATTTCTATTCGCCGACAGAGGAGGGATACGAGTCGCAGGTCAAGTCGCGGCTGCAACGGTGGCGCGAGGCACAGCGCAAGGCATTGGGGATTACAAAAGTGGAGAACGTCCCCGACATGAGCGAGGAACAGATTCAAGAGATGAAGAGGAAAATCAAATAATGCCTTTATTGCTGCTCATCCGCCACGGCGAAAACGACTACACCAAAACGCATCGGCTGGCAGGCAGACTGCCCGGCGTGCACCTCAATGAACAGGGACAGAAACAGGCTCAGGCGTTGGGCGAAGCGTTTCAGGATGTCCCCCTCAAGGCGTTGTACGCAAGTCCGCTGGAGAGGGCGCTGGAGACCGCCGCGCCCATTGCAGAGAGGACCGGCTTGACCATCCAAAAAGAAGCGGGACTACTCGAAACGAATGTCGGCGACTGGCAGGGAAAATCGCTCAAACGGCTTTCTCTGTACAAACATTGGAAAGTGGTGCAACGCGCGCCGTCGCGGGCGCAATTTCCCAACGGCGAGACGTTTTACGCATGTCAGAGCCGCGTCGTCGGCGCGCTCGACGCCATCCTTGCCAGGCACAAGCCGCAGGACATCGTGGCGTGCGTTCTGCACGCCGACCCAATCAAACTGGCGGTGGCGCACTATATCGGTCTGCCGCTCGATCAGTTTCAGCGGCTGGCGTGTGATACCGGCTCGCTTACGGCGCTCGCCCTCGGCGACATGGGGGCGGGCTTGCTGAAACTCAATCAAAAACCGCCGTTCGATTTTCTGCCGAAGAAAAAATAATCGATCCCGCAAATCGCCCATGCCCTGGATCAAACAAATTTCCACGGAAGATGCAACGGGTTTGCTGAAAGCCCAGTTTGACGCGGCGTTGAAGCGCGCCGGACGGGTGTGGCATATCGTCCACATCATGTCGCTCAACCCGCGCGCCCTGCGGGACAGCATCGCCTTCTATGCGACGATCATGATGGGCGAATCGCCCCTCACAAGGGTGCAGCGTGAAATGCTGGCGGTGGTGGTCTCGTTCGAGAACCATTGCCAGTACTGAATACAGGCGCACGCGCATGACCTCCGTGCCGAGGTCGGGAAAAACATGAGCAGCGATGCGGCGGACGATTTTGTCCATGCGGTCGCGCGGGACTGGAAAACCGCCCCGCTTTCAGCGACCGACCGCGCCCTGTGCGCATTCGCCGCCAAACTGACGCACACCCCATCGCAAATGTCCCCAGCCGACCTCGAAATTCTCCGCTCACACGGACTGGACGACCGCGCCATCCATGACGCGACTCAAATCGTCGGTTACTTCAACTACATCAACCGCATTGCCGACGCGCTCGGCGTGGAGCCGGAGGATTTCATTCCACCCTGGAGCAAATGACCGCCGCAGGGCGGGCATCCCCAATTTCCGCCTGTACGGTCTGCTGCAACTCATCCTTTCAACAGTTCTTCCGCCGCCTCCTCTTCGGGCTTGGCAAGCGGCGGCATTTCGAGAATGGAGTTCAACCCAAAGTGTTGCAGGAACTCCGGCGTGGTGGAATACAAAATGGGACGCCCCGGTCCGTCGGCGCGACCCGATTCGAGAATCAGACCCTTGTGGAGTAAACTCTTCAACATGCTGTCGCTATTCACCCCGCGGATGGAATCGATTTGCGGGCGGGTGACCGGCTGCTGGTAGGCAATAATCGCCAGCGTTTCCAGCGCGGCGCGGCTGAGGTGGCTGGTCGCTTCGAGACCGAGAAAACGTTCGATCAGTCCGGCGAGTTGCGGCGCGGTGGTCAGTTGTACACGTCCGGCATGTCGCTGCAGGCGCAAGCCGCGCGTCTGGAGGGAGGCGTCCAGTTCGTTCAGTCCGCGCTCGATGACCGAAGGAGCCACATCCAGGACCGCCGCCAGTTGCGCGGTGCTCACGGGCTCAGCCGTCACAAACAGAATCGCCTCCAGCTTGACCGCCAGTGGCAAATCAGTTTCAGAATGTTGACCGGGGTTTTGTTCGAAGTCGCTCATGCTATAATTGCTCCGCTTAAGACCTGAGATTGGATCGAAAATGAAAAAGAAATTACTGTTTTCCCTTGCTGTTCTCGTTTTTGCTTCTCTCGCCTGCACCGTCAGCATCGGCGGTCCCGATTACTCAGACCGCCCAGTCATTCCCGTCTCGAACGAGGCGGCTGAAAGTTTGAAGGAGGAAATCAAGCGCGCCTTCGAGGCGGGCGCATCAACCGGTGAAGTGACACTCAACATCACCGAACCGCAGATTACATCCGTGCTGGCGCTCCGCCTGCAAACCGACCCCAACATGCAACAAGACAAGAAGCCGCTCATCACCGATCCGCAAGTGTACCTGCGCGACGGACAGATGCAGATCTTCGGCAAAACCCAACAAGGCATCTTCACGGCCAACATTGGCATCATCGTGGCGGTGGACGTGGATGAAAACGGCAAACCACAAATCGAGATCGTCTCCGCCGATTTCGGTCCCCTGCCCGCGCCCGAGGGACTCAACACCGCCATCTCAGCCATGATCCAGGAGGCGTACACCGGCGCGGTCGGACCGGTCGCCACCGGCTTGCGCATCCAGAGTATCAACATCGCAGACGGCATCATGACCCTCAACGGACGCATCCGATAGCGCACGGATTATACAACGGATTATCGCACTCAACTGGTTTTCATGCGCTCCGCCCGGACCGAAACGCAACGGACCTCCATGCACCGCCTCATTCTCATCCGATCCCTGCCGCTCTTTTTTCTGGCATGTCTTTCGCTGACAGCCTGCCGCTCGCCCCAGATGACAGGCAAAGACATCGTTGTTCGTGTCACCGCCGACGGCGAAACGCGCGAGGTTTCACTGGCGGCGGGGAGCACGGTTTTGCAGGCATATCAGGAGGCGGAAGTTGCGGTGGGAAATCTCGACCGGTCGAACCCGCCGCTCTACACGGTGCTAAAAGACGGCGATTCCGTGACCTTGATACGCGTGGAAGAGAAGTTCGAAACCGAGCAACAAGTCATTCCGTTCGAAAGGCAGGTTGTGCGCAACGAGTCGCTGCCCGAAGGCGAAACCCGGCTGGTGCAGGCGGGCATCAACGGCTTGCAGGAACTGACCTATCGTATCGTGCTCGAGGACGGCGAAGAAATCAGTCGTTCCATCGTCAAGTCGGTGGTTCTTCAGGAGGGCGCGGCGGAAATTGTCATGGTCGGCGCCCAAGCCTCCTTTGCGCCCCTTCCCATTCCCGGCCGAATCGCCTATCTGGCGGGCGGCAATGCCTGGCTCATCGACACCGCCACCACCAATCGCGTCCCCATTGTGACCACCGGCGATCTCGACGGACGTATTTTCTTTCTTTCTCCCAAGGGAGATTATCTGGTTTTCACGCGCAAATCCGCCAAACCCCCAGACAAGGAAATCAACACGGTTTGGGCGGTGCGCACAAGCGGAGGCAAGCCGTTCAGCACCGGTATCGTCAACGTCGTCCATTATGCGGAATGGATTCCCGGCACGAACTCGATCGCGTACTCCACGGTCGAACCGCGCAGTTCCGCTCCCGGCTGGCAGGCAAACAACGACCTGCATCGGTATAGCATTACCAATGGCGCAAAGGCGAAAATCCTCGATGCGAGCAGCGGCGGTGTGTATGGCTGGTGGGGAAGTGTGTACTCCTTTTCGTCCAATGGACGTCTAGCCTATGCGCGCCCGGATGGGATCGGCCTGGTGGATATCGAGAAAAAGACCCTCAAACCCCTGGTGGAGATCACGCCGTTCAACACACGGAGCGATTGGGCATGGCTTCCCTCCCTTGCCTGGGGGGCAGATGGAAACACCCTGTACTACACGTCCCACGCGCCGCCGCCCAGCCTGTTAAACGAGGAAGATTCGCCGTTCTTCGATCTGAGCGCCCTGTCCTTTTCCAACAACGCCAACGTGGACATGATCCGAAACGCCGGTATGTTTGCCTACCCGTCCTCATCCCCCCTGCAATCCAGCGCCACGGAACGGCGATACCAGATCGCCTACCTGCAAGCCATCTTTCCCGAGCAGAGCGAGACAAGCCGCTACAGAATCGTCGTCATGGATCGAGACGGGTCGAACCGGCGCACCATCTTCCCACCGCCGGATGCACCCGGTCTTCAGCCTCAGACGCCGGTCTGGGCGCCGGGTCCGATCGAGGGACAAACGGGCGATTTCATCGCCGTCATCTATCAGGGTAACCTCTGGCTAGTGGACAGCGGCAACAGCCAGGCATATCAGGTAACCGGCGACGGACTTGTGACAAGAATGGATTGGAAATAACCTCTGCGCGCCGGGCGGAGAGCGACGGCGAAACCGCGTCCGAACGCTAAATCGGTGTCTCAAGATTGCAAGCCCGTCAGTCATCCGCCCGAAAGCGTGCAATGCCAGAAAGTCAAACTGAAGCATTAAATTTCACAGAAATAAGGAAACATCTCATGCGAATATTGATTACAGGAGCAGCCGGGTTTCTCGGCTCACATCTATGCGACCGCCTTCTGAGCGAGGGACACGAAGTCATCGGGCTGGATAATTTCATCACCGGCAACCCGGGCAACATCGCCCATCTGCAGGGCAACGAGAAATTTTCATTCCAAAAGCATGATGTATCGAACTTCATCTTCGTGAAGCAAAAGGTGGACGCCGTTTTGCACTTCGCCTCTCCCGCCAGTCCCAACCCGCAATCGCCATCCGGGTACTTCAACCTCCCGATTCAAACCATGAAAGCCGGCGCGCTGGGCACGCACAATTGTCTCGGTGTGGCAAAGGCGCACAAGGCAAAATTCCTGCTCGCCTCCACCAGCGAAATCTACGGCGACCCGCTCGTCCACCCGCAAAGCGAAAATTACACCGGCAATGTGGACCCCGCCGGTCCGCGCGCCGTCTACGACGAAGCCAAGCGTTTTGCCGAATCGCTGACCATGGCATACCACCGCTACCACGGCGTGGACACGCGCATCGTGCGCATCTTCAACACCTACGGTCCGCGCATGGACCTCGAGGACGGCCGCGCTCTTCCCAATCTGCTCAAGCAGGCGCTGCTCGGACAACCCCTTACCGTCTACGGAGACGGAAGCCAGACTCGTTCGTTCTGTTACGTGGACGACCTGGTGGACGGCATCATCAAACTGCTGTATTCGGACGAACACCTGCCGGTCAACATCGGCAACCCGAACGAAATGAGCATCCTGCAATTTGCAGAGACCATCAACCGGGTGGTCGGCAACCGGGGCGGTATTACATTCATAAAAGACGCGCGCAGTGTGCGCGACCCGCAACAACGCCGGCCGGATATCTCCCGGGCGCGCACAATTCTCCACTGGGAACCGAAGGTCAGCCTTGAAGACGGCATTTGCAGAACCGTTCCCTATTTCAAGGAAAAACTGGGGCTTGCATGATCGTGATTGACAACAAAGAGCACGTTCGTTTCGTGAAATTTGCAGTGGTGGGCGCGGTCGGCTCATTGATCGACATCGGCGTGATGAACCTGATGACCCAGACATTTCATCTTCCGCTTGTAGTGGGCGGGAGCATCTCGTTCGTGTGCGCAGTCGCAAACAATTTCCTGGGCAACCGATATTGGACGTATCCCGACTCGCGTTCCAAGCCGGTCCATCGTCAACTGGGAATGTTCTTTGTCGTCAACGCCATTGGCATTGCCATTCGGATTCCCATCCTGAAATACGTGGAACCGCCCCTTGCCAGACTGTTCGAAAGCCTGGCGCATATTTCGTACGCCGCCGCCGACGCTCTGGCAAAAAACGCCACCCTGCTTCTTGCCATCGGGGTAGTCATGCTTTGGAATTTTTTCATCAACCGTTACTGGACATATAATGACGTGGATTGATTTTCACGGTCTTCGAGAGAGGTCCACCCATGACTCACAGTCAAAAACGCATCATCCCCATTTATGTCTCCAACGGCGAAGCGGAAGCCTTTCTGGTTTTTCCCCATCTCTTCAATCGCAACGGGGAATGGATCGGATTCGTCACCCCCAAACGCGAGGTCTATTCGGTGATGGGAAGTTACGTGGGCATGCTGACGAACGACCCGCGCATCACACGCAAACGCGCAGAGGACGAATTCAAGCCGCGCCTTCAGCCGCCTCCTCCACCCGGCAAGATCACCGTGCCCGCCTCGGTCCCTCTTGCGCCTATGATGAGCGACCTGCCGCTCGGACTGATAGACGTGCTCCAGGAACAACCCGAACGATTACATACGCTCGACAGCGGGGAACTGCGCGAAGATATGGATTGACCTCGCTATCTCCTCCGCTCCTGCTGCGTTGTCGCTAGGGCACAGGCGTCTGTGTCGGCGGAACATACTCCACCGCATACACCATGAAATCGGAATACGTTACGCTTACCGGGGTATCCCCCGCGCCGCGTACGAAGACACCAAAAGACCCGCGCGGCGAGGCTGTATCGCGGATATCAAATTGGAACCGATCATTGAGAAAGAGACGCATTTCGCTTCCCACCGCCCAAATGCCTATCCGCACCTCGCCCGGCGCGCCCAATGGAGCGTCCCCGCTAAGCGTCGGTTCCTGCACGAGCAGGCGCACGCCATTCTTGACGCGTTCGGCAGAGGTCATGCCGTTACAATTCAAAGTAAAACGGTAGAACGCGTCGCCCGTGGAGCGAATAATCACGCCGTAACTATCGTCCCGGCGGCACAGGCTGGGACGCGCGGTGATCTCCGCATAGAAATCGCCGAAAACCGCCCCGCGGTTCATGCTGACCAGATACACACCCGGCTCGGCGGCAAGCGTCAGTCGATTACGGGCAATGGCGGCGCTACCCTGGGCAGAGGCGGCAACATCCCAGGCGGTGTCATCCGAAAAATCGTCGGCGAGCAGCACCGCGCCAATTCCCGGATTCATGCGCGGCGCGGCGGTGGGGGTGAATACCATCATCGGCGTGGGCGTGGCAGAAGGGGGAAACCAGATCATGGTCGAAGTCGGAGGCGGAGTATCCGAGGGCAGGGGCGCCTGGGTGGGCGGTAGCGTCTCAGCCGGCAGACAAGACGTCGTCAGCAGACATCCCAAACAAAGAACAAAAGAGGGAATGAAACGCCACATGGAGAAATGACAATCTTCGTGAGGTTTTTCTTTCGAGGTGTTGTAAAATAACATCAAACATTCTACCGCGTAACGCGGCACTTCACAGCACACAAGGAGACTCTATGACCGAAAAACTTGTACTGGTGACCGGTGCATGTGGCGAAATTGGTCAGGCGTTGGTGCAAGGGTTGGCTCAACGGGACGGATACAGGATCGTGACAGCGGATTTGGCTCCGCTACCCGACAGCATCAAAGACATGTCGGCGGAACATGCGCAGGGGGACCTGGTGTACAAAATAAAAACCTTCTACGATTATGATTTCGACGTCATCTTCCATTTGGCGGCTTCGCTTTCTTCGAAGGCGGAGGTGTCGAGCGAAGAGGCGCACCGCATCAACGTGGAAGGTACGATGCAATTGCTGATGATGGCGGCATATCGTTCGGAAAAATACCGCAAGTCTGTGAAGTTTCTCTTCCCGAGTTCCATTGCCGCGTACGGCATGGCAAGCCTCGAAGTAAAAAAAGCGGCGGGCGCCGTGAAGGAGGACGACTACAACACGCCGCACACCATGTACGGATGCAACAAGTTGTATTGCGAAAAACTGGGGATGTATTACAGCAAATATTACGGGCAAAAGCATTTGGACGAAAACCCGCCTCACATGCTGGACTTTCGCGCCATTCGTTTCCCCGGCTTGATCTCCGCCTTTACCCTGCCCAGCGGCGGGACGAGCGACTACGGTCCCGAGATGCTCCACGCCGCGGCGCAGGGGAAACCCTATTCGTGCTTCGTGCGCGAAGATACCAAGATCTCGTTCATGGCCATGCCCGACGCCATCAAATCCCTGCTCATGTTGTTGGATGTGCCGCGCGAAAGGCTGAATCACCAGGTTTACAATATCGCCGCCTTTGCCATTACCGCGGGCGAATTCCGCGACCGGGCGTTGAAAGCCTTCCCCGATGCGAAGATCACCTTCGCACCCAACCCGCGCCGCCAGGGCATTGTCGACTCGTGGCCCGAAGACGTGGACGACTCGCTTGCCCGCGGCGACTGGGGTTGGGCGCCCGATTACGACGCCGCTCGTTTCTTCGACGAATATTTCCTGCCGGCGATACGCAAGAGATATGGAAGGTAAATTCTCCGCCGCGCACAGGGCGATCCCCCCGCGCGGATTACGCGGAATTCGAGGCGCTTTAATCATCCCCCAAGCGTCTCATTCAACCAGTCCAAAAATCCCTTTTCCTGCGGCTTGACCGTTGTTCCCAAACTTTCCGCCAGTTTCTCGAACAATTCGCGCTGTTCCCTGGTGAGTTTTGTGGGAATTGCCACATTGACAATGACCAATTGGTCGCCGCGGTCTTTGCGGCGCAAATAAGGCACCCCCTTGCCTTTCATCACGAAAACTTTGCCGGGTTGCGTTCCCGCCGGAATCTTCAATTTCTCTTCACCGTCCAAGGTCGGCACTTCGATCTCGGCGCCGAGAACCGCCTGCGCCACATTGATATCGAGATTCAAAAGAATATCGTTTTCGCGGCGTTTGAAAAATTGGTGCGGTTTGACATTCAGCACGAGAAACACGTTCCCGTGCGGCCCCCCATAGATGCCTGGTCCGCCTTCCCCCGAAAGACGGATCTGCGTGCCGCGATCCACACCGGCAGGGATCTGCACTTTCTTCGTGACCTTTTTGAGTTCCAGCCCGCCGCCGCGGCAGGATCTACACGGAGACGAGATCGTCTCGCCGCGGCCGTTACACACCGGGCAGGTCGTCGTCTGCACCATCTGCCCCAAAAAGGTCTGCCTCACCTGGCGCACCTCTCCCTGCCCGTTACAGGTGGAACAGCGCACCGGCGAGGTGCCCGGTTCTGCCCCCGAGCCGCTACAGCGCGAACAGGTCTCTTCACGCTGGAACTCGATCTCTTTCTCGACGCCAAAGACCGCCTCTTCGAACGTCAGCGTGACCTGCATTTGCAAATCACGCCCGCGGCGCGGGGAGCGGCGCGAGGCGCGCCCACCCGATGAAAAACCGAACTGCCCGAAGAGTTCCTCGAAAATATCGCCGAAATCCACGGTGTAATCGCGGAAACCGCCCGTGTTGCCAAGTCCCTCCTTGCCAAAGCGGTCATAGCGGGCGCGTTTTTCATTATCCGAAAGCACGCCGTATGCTTCGTTGATTTCCTTGAATTTCTCCTCGGCGCCCGGTTCCTTGTTCACATCGGGGTGATACTGACGCGCAAGTTTGCGGAACGCGGCTTTGATCTCGTCATCGCTTGCGTTCCGCCCAACGCCAAGAGTTTCGTAGTAATCGCGGTTGCTCATAAGGGCTAAAGGTCGAAGGTCGAACGTCGAAAGTCATTTGATCTTTCACGTTCGACCTTCGACGGATTACTCCTTCACCTCACCATCCACCACTTCAGGTTCGTCATCATGTTGGGATGAAGAGCCCGCGTCCGTGCCACCGCCCGCAGCCGGATTCTGCTCATAGACGCTGGCGCCAATCTTTTGAACGGCTTCGCTCAATTTATCCGTCGCGGCTTTGATGACAGACACCTCCTCGCCCTCCGCCACGCGCTTGACCTCGGCAACACTTGCTTCAATACCGGATTTGACCGCCGCGGGAACCTTGTCGCCGAATTCGCGTAAAGCCTTTTCGGCGGCGTAAACGGTATTATCGGCATGGTTGCGGGCTTCGATCAATTCCTTGTGCTTGCGGTCTTCCTCGGCGTGCGCTTCCGCGTCCCTGCGCATCCTTTCCACCTCCGCCTCGGAAAGACCCGATGAAGCGGTAATGGTGATATGCTGCGAGCGTCCCGTCGCCTTATCCTGAGCGGTGACCTTCAGGATGCCGTTCGCATCGATATCGAATGTCACTTCGATTTGCGGAATGCCGCGCGGCGCGGGCGGGATTCCATCCAGAATGAACCTGCCCAGCGACTTGTTATCCGCCGCCATCGGGCGTTCGCCTTGCAAAACATGGATCTCCACCTGCGTCTGACTGTCGCTGGCGGTGGAGAATACCTGACTCTTGCGGGTCGGGATGGTCGTATTACGCTCGATCTGCGGGGTGGCGACTCCACCCAACGTTTCAATCGAAAGCGTAAGAGGGGTGACATCGAGCAGGAGGATGTCCTTCACTTCGCCCCCAAGCACGCCCGCCTGGATCGCCGCACCGATGGCAACCACCTCGTCGGGATTCACACCCTTATGAGGTTCCCTGCCGAAGAACGCTCGAACACGGTCCTGAATGGCGGGCATGCGCGTCATGCCGCCAACCAGCACCACTTCGTGAATATCGCCCGCCTTCAAATTCGCGTCAGACAACGCCTGTTTGACGGGGGCAATCGTCCGGTCTATCAGATCCGCCGTCAATTGTTCCAATTTGGCGCGGCTGAGAGACATGACCAGATGCTTGGGTCCGCTGGCATCTGCGGTCAAATACGGGAGGTTGATCTCGGTCTGCATCGTGGTCGAAAGTTCGATCTTGGCTTTTTCGGCGGCTTCCTTCAACCGTTGTAACGCCTGACGGTCGTTATGCAAATCTATACCATTATCCCTCTTGAACTGTTCAATCAGGTAATCCATGATGCGCAGGTCGAAATCGTCGCCGCCGAGGAAAGTGTCTCCGCTCGTGGATTTGACCTGAAACACGCCATCGCCCACCTCCAGCACAGAGACATCGAACGTGCCGCCGCCCAGGTCGTACACCACGATGATTTCGTTCTTCTTTTTGTCCAGACCGTACGCAAGCGAAGAGGCGGTCGGCTCATTGATAATACGCAAGACCTCCAACCCTGCGATCTTGCCTGCGTCTTTCGTCGCGTTGCGCTGTGCGTCGTTAAAATATGCAGGGACGGTGATGACCGCCTGGGTAACGGGTTCGCCAAGATACGCTTCGGCATCACGCTTGATCTTGGCAAGGATCATCGCCGAAACCTCCGGCGGAGAATATTCCTTGCCCCCCAGTTCCACACGCACATCGCCGTTCGGCGCTTCCTTGACGGCATAGGGCACACGCTTCCTAGTGCGCTCCACTTCGGGGTCGTCCGCCTTGCGCCCCATAAAACGCTTCACCGAAAAGATCGTATTCTGCGGGTTGGTGATTGCCTGGTTGCGCGCCACGCGCCCAACGAGACGTTCGTTGTTCTTGTTCATCGCCACCACCGAAGGGACAAGGCGCTCGCCTTCTGCGGAGGGGATGACAATCGGCTCCCCGCCCTGCATCACCGCCGCGACGGAGTTGGTCGTACCCAGGTCTATGCCAATGATTTTTGCCATAAGTTCAGTTCTCCTGTGTCAGGTGTCAGGTTATCACATATCAAGCAGCCCGACACCTGACACCTGACATATATTTTTTATTGCGCCACCCTCACAAGGGCGGGTCGTATCACCCGTTCGCCAAGCACATAGCCGTTTTGCACCACCGCGATCACATGACCGCTGGCAACCTCCTGGCTCGCTTCATGCGAGATCGCCTCGTGCAGGTTGGGGTCGAACTCCGCACCCACCGCCTCGATTCGTTTGATGCCTTCGCTCTCGAGCATACCCTGGAATTTACGCACGATCAATTCGATGCCGTTCGCCCATGACTCGTCTGCGGGCAGGTTTTGCAGGGCGCGCTCCAAATCGTCCAATACCGGCAGGACCTTCCTGATGATGTCGCCTTTCATGGAGGCGCGCAGCATGTCGTGGTCACGTTCGAGTCGTTTTTTATAGTTTTGGAATTCCGCCTGCGACCGCATCCAAGAATCCTTGTATTCGGACGCCTTTGTTTCAGCCTCTTCGAGCTGTTTTTTCAACGCCTCAAACTCAGCCGAAACCTGCCCCTCGATTTGAGCCTCTGCAACCGCCTCAGCCTGACTCTCGCGGTTGATGTCCTTTTTATGTTTCTTCTCTGTCATATTGCTTCTCACCTGTTTTCAATCATCATAATCAACGGAAGACGTTAGAGAACGTCAGCCGCGGTGTTACTCAGCCGTGATCGTATTGTTCACCATGTCGCTCAACAACCCCGCCACAAAGCGCACCGTGGGGATTGCCCGCGCATACGCCATGCGCATCGGACCCACCACGCCCAGGGTGCCCGTCGCCAACCCGGGAACGCCGTAGCGCGCAACCACCATCGAACACTGGCGCAATTCCTCCCACACGCCCTCGCCGCCGATCAGCACCTGCAAGCCGCCCACATTGCCTTCCGTGACCGTACGGTCGAGCAGGTCCTTCAGGGTGGACGGTTCGCCGAAGATTTTCAAGGCGCGGCGCGCCTCCTCGGTCTCGATGAATTCGGGTTCGGTCAGGACGTTGGACAAACCATCGGTGTAGATCTCGCCGGAGACGCGTTCGGCGCTGAGCCGCATATCTTGAACGATCAGGGTCAAAATGTCCTGATCGAGCGCGTCGGGACGCGTCGGGAGCGAGGCGATGGCGTCCACGTTGAGACCGGCAAAAAGTTCGTTCAGACGCGAGGCGGTCTGGCTGAGGCGCTCTTGAGAGACGGGTTCCGCCAGCGTCAGAATTTGCTGGCTGACCTCCCCGCCCACCATGACCAGCACCATCAGCACCTGGCGTCCCTGCGTGGAGATCAATTCCACGTGTTTGAATTTGATTTGTTCGATGTGCGGCGCGGTAACCACAGATATGCCCTGCGATTGATGCGCAAGGATCGAAGCCGCCAACGTCATCCATTGGCTGACATCGGAGCCAGATTGATGGAATTGGTGTGAAATCGTCCGCTGCATCGCCTCGGGCAAAACCGCCTGGTCGATCATCTGACTCACAAAATAACGATAGCCTTGTTCGGTGGGAACCCGCCCCGCCGAGGTATGAGGCTGGCGCAGGTAGCCCATTTCGGTCAATGCCGCCATTTCGTTGCGAATCGTCGCGGGTGAAAGTTTGAGGCGATAATCCTCCACAAGTCGCTTGGAACCGATCGGTTCCGCCGATTCGATATGGTCGCGGACGATCAACAAGAGCAGGGTTTTCTGGCGTTCGGTTAGGTCATTCATGGTTCACACAATTAGCACTCTCAAAAAGAGAGTGCTAACAGCCTGTGAATAATCATATCACGCAAAAAAGTATGCAGTCAATAAGAGAAGTATAAGAAAAAGCCCGCCACGTTGCATGTGACGGGCTTGGTGTGTCTTGCAGATCGAACCTTACGGAGCTGGGCGCCAGGCAGGATCGAAATCGAGGGCAGGGTCTTCGGTCAGGCGGGTTCTGTTTGCACCGGTGATGGTCATAAAATAGATGTCGCGGTTACCCTGATTATCCGAGCTCTCGCACACGATCCACTGACCATCGGGGGAAAATTCGACATCTTCGATGGGACGGGGCAGTTCCAGCCGGACGGGGTCTTTTGTGTCGCGGTCTGCGTAACGGAT
This sequence comes from Chloroflexota bacterium, assembly GCA_013388685.1. Taxonomy (GTDB): domain Bacteria; phylum Chloroflexota; class Anaerolineae; order Anaerolineales; family Villigracilaceae; genus Defluviilinea. Next base: position 179,960 of record JACAET010000052.1, read on the forward strand.
ACTCATCAACCAGGGACGCGAGGTGGCGACGCCCACTTCCCGCTGACTGAATAAGATCATCTCGCCGTCTGGAGACCATAGGGGCAGGTAATCCCAAAGCCGCTGACCACTGCGCGCGATTTGGACTTTGCCCTCGCCCGTATCGCTCATCACCCAAACCTGATAGGCGTTGAAACGTTTGACTGTATACGCGATCTGGTTTCCGAAGGGCGACCACGCAGGCTGGCTGTTTTCCTGCACGTTGCTGCCCACGTCCGTCAATTGGATGATGGCGCCGGTTTCCAGCGTAAGAACATAGATGTCTTTATAACCGTTGCGGAGGGAGGTAAATGCAATCCGTTTGCCGTCGGGCGACCAGGCGGGGTCGAAATCGGAGCCGGGGACGGAGGTCAACGGTTTTTGACCGGAACCGTCCGCATTCATGATATACAGGCTGGAATTGTTGTAGACGTTTTGACTGATGTCGCCGCGCGCCAGACAGGGGGAGATGAACACAAGTTGCGAACCATCCGGCGACCAGGAGGGCTGACACGCGCCCTCCTGCATGTTTGTAAGAGGCGTCAAACCGGTTTGATCGAGATTGACAAGGTAGATTTGGGGGATCCCCGTGCGGGCGGAAGCAAAGGCAATCTGACCGGTCCCCCCGCCGGTTGGAGTGGGCAGGAGTACCGGGGTGTTTTCCGGAGTGGCGGTGATTTCGATCACGGGAGGCAGTGTGGGGGTTGGCGTCAGCGTTGGCGTCAATGTCGGTTCGGGGGTTAGCGTTGGCGTCGGTGAAAGCGCGCTGGTCACAGTCAATGCCGCCTCCATGGGCGTGGGCGAAGCAGGCATGCTGGTTGGGGGCGCCGCCGGAGTAGAGGCAGGCACACCCAGGAAAAAAACCACCTGCGGCGGAAGGGCGTCCATTACGACCGGTGGGAGCAGGTGAGGCGCAAATCGCGCCAAACCGACCAGCGACGCGGCAAGCAGGAAAAGTATCAAAAGGAAAGCGGGAAGAAGACGGAATTTTTTACGCCGTTTGGGCGGTTTGAAAACCGGCAGTTCCTCGGAAACAGGCTCTTGGGACAAGGGGGAGAGTGACGCGGAATCCTTTTGAGCGGGTTTCTGTATTTCGGAAGAACCCGATTCGACCGGCGCAGGCTGAATGACGTATTCGCCCGGCAACCGCTGAGTTTTCGATTTCGAGCCGAGCAGGGCGCGTTTGAATTCCTCGGCGGTTTGAAAGCGATCGGCGGGATCAATGCCCATCGCTTTTTCGATTGCCGCCGCCAAGCGGCGCGAAATTTTGCTGTTGCGCTTTCGGAGCGGCGTCAGTTGCGTATTGTCCATGGCACGGGCAAGGCCGTCTTCGGGAATGATGCCGGTCAGCGAGGCGTAAAGTGTGGCGCCCAGCGAATAAATATCGGTGCGAGGGTCGGTGCGCGCGGTGCCGTATTGTTCGGGGGGCGAGTAACCGGGCGTCATGGCGCGCGCGCCGGTGGTTGTCGCCTGACTTCCATGCAGGACCTTGGCAAGACCGAAGTCTACGAGAAAAACGTGACCATCGGGCGTGATCTTGACGTTGCCCGGCTTGATGTCGCGATGCAGAATCGGCGGCTTACGCGTGTGAAGGTAGGTCAGGGCGTCGCAAATGGATGCGCCCAGCAAGATGGCTTCGTCCTCAAGAATGTTGCCCTGCCGCTCCATGCGCTGGCGCAGATCCTCCCCTTCGATGTAATCCATGACGAGGTACTGTCCCTGATCGCCGATGACAAAATGATCGGTAACGCGGGGCAGATTGGGGTGACGCAGATTTGCCAGAATGACCGCTTCCAGGCGGAACTGGCGCGCGTATTCGTCGGTAGTGAACAGGTTTTCCTTCACTGCCACATCCACACCCAGATTTTCGTCCACAGCACGGTAGACCGACCCCATACCGCCCTGCCCGAGGATTTCTACAATGCGGTATCTTTTATGTAATAATGTGCCTCGTTCGAGTGTCATTGATGTAAAAGGCTCCCAAAATAATGGCGCTAGATTTGGGATTATATCAGAGCAGACGCCCATATGTAGGATTTCATTTCTCTTTTGAAACGGAAAAACAACCCTCACAATATCATGACATTTGCAGATTCGATGAAACGATTCGACGCGTCGAAGCGGGCAGCCACGATTTGCGGGAGCTTTGCCGCGCCGGGGCTGTCTCCGGAGGCGGTAAAAGTCTTTTGGGCGTACCCGGCTGCGGGTCGGTGCGGAGGCGGGGAACGACAATGATGCGGGCGGTAAACCCCTCTCCAGTATCTACGCGCAGGGTTTTATTTCATGTACACTGATGCCATGCAAAAAACGTCTGCTAATCCGCGCTGGTGGGACTGGATTTCCATCCTGGTCCTGTTTGTTATTGTGGAAACCGGCGCGGCGCGCCTGGTGGCGACCCGTTGGACCGAGTTTCTTTATCTGGGGCAGACCGTCGTGTTCATCGCGTTTATCGTGGGCGTCAGCCTGGGGTATTCACAATTCCCGCCTCGCGCGGCGCGCTGGATTTCCTTTGGGTACATGGTCGTCCATCTGCCGTTGCAGTGGGCACTGATGATCGATCAAAGTGTATCGCTTGAAGAACAATTGGCGAGCCTGGGGGGCAGGTTGTTCCGCTCGTACGCTGATTTCTTCGCCCGCCAGCCCGTGGAAGATCCCATTTTGTTCATTACGCTGGTCACTTTCGTGTTTTGGGTAATTGCCGCCTCGGCGGGATTCCAACTCGTACGGCGGCAGAGTTATCTTGCGGCAGTGACGCCTTCGGGAATAATCCTGCTTGTCATCCAAAATTATGACGACACAGTCCCCGCGCGTGCCTGGATGATTGCCTTCTTTGCCTTCATGGCACTGCTCTTGCTAGGACGCTTGCATCACCTGGCGAGCAGACAAACCTGGAGGGAGAAACACATCTTTCTTTCGCCGGACAACAGCATGGACCTGACGAGCATCATGACGGTCGCCGCCGCCTTGCTCATTTTGATTTCATGGACGCCTCCGGCTTCGCTGGCAAGTCTCGAATCGGCGGCGCAGACATGGAACAAGGCGACCCAGCCTTGGCGCGATTTTACAAAGCGCATGGAAAATGCCGTCACAGCGTTGAAGGGAAGCCGCGGCGCAGGGGAGTTATACGGTCCCGAACTGCCCTTGGGAAACGGTTTCGAATTCAACGATACCGTCATGTTCATCGTGCGCGTACCCGATATTCCATCGGCGGTCAAACCTCCCCGCTACTACTGGAAGGGGCGCACGTACGATCACTATGAAAACGGGCAATGGTATACCACCGACTCCACTTTCGAGGACTATTCGCCGAACGATCCGGTTGCCCTTTCTGCGCAGACGGAATTGGCGTCCGCCCGTTTCGTTTTCCGCGCCGATCAGCCGCTTTCTCTGATTTATGCGCCAAATCGGGCGGTCTGGATGAGTCGTCAGGGAGCGCGCCTCAGATACCCTGCAGAGGGCGGCGAGGAAATCGTGTCATGGTTTGCCGACCCTATTCTGCTGGCTGGCGAAACCTATCAGGTGGAAGCGGCGCTCGCAAACCCGAACATGAAACAATTGCGCGAGGCGGGAACGGTCTACCCGGATTGGGTAAAGAACAGGTATCTGCAATTGCCGGGCGATTTTTCCGTCAGGGTGAGGGAACTTGCCCTGGATGTCACCGATGAAGCCGAGACTCCTTTCGACAAAGCGGTCGCCCTGACAAAATACCTGCGCGAGAATATCACCTATACCGATGTCGTTTCCAATGCGCCGCGCAACCGGGATCCTCTGGAATGGATGCTCTTCGAGAACAAACAAGGCTATTGCGTTTATTATGCCTCCGCCGAGGTGCTGATGCTGCGCTCGCTGGGCATTCCCGCCCGACTGGCGGCAGGATTTGCGGAGGGGCAATTTGTCCAGGAACAGGGCGAATACATCGTCCGCCGGGAGAACGCGCACGCCTGGCCCGAGGTCTATTTCCCCGGGATCGGCTGGGTGGAGTTCGAACCCACCGGCAACCAGCTGGCGCTGAACCGCCCTGCCGCGCCGGATTCGCAATTGACGAACAATGCCGCCTCAACCCGCCCGCTCAGCCCCGACGATACCGGCTCTAACCGAGACGAGTTGCTCGGGGAACCGCTGGAGGACGAAGCCGTTGCCCCTGTAGAGACGACAAACGCACCCGCCTCACGGCTCTACCTGCTTTTCGTCTTCCTTGTCCTGGCGGGACTGGCAGTCTATTTCAGCATTCGATATTCCATAGCCGGACGAATTCCAGCCATGTTGCGTGCCGCCTGCGAACGGAATGGCTTGAAAACCCCGGCATGGATTCTCGATTGGGAAGGCTGGATGAACACGTCTCCCACCGGCAGGGCGTTCGAAAGCGTCAATTTCAGCCTGCGGCTTCTGGGCAAGCCCCTGCCTGCGCACGCCACTCCCATCGAACGCGCCAGGGAATTGGAAAATCTTCTTCCAAGGGCTTCGAACGACATTCACACCCTTCTGGACGAACATCAAACATCCCTTTATACTTCCAGAGAAGCGGATGTGTTGCGCGCGCGGCGCGCCGCCTTCCGCATACGCCGACAGGCGCTCGTGGAACGAATCGGTCACATTCTCGAAGGCAAATCCATCAGAAGTCCATAGAGTTCCCTTTCCGTCATTCAGCCGCGAAAGGGCATCAAGGAAAGACAATGGCTACGACAAAACACAAACCCGTCTCCATCAACGATCAACTGATTGCCGTGACGCAGCGCGCCGCCAACATCCGAGCCGGGCTGAATGCAGGCCGTTCCCCCGAAGCCGTGGAAGGGTTTAAGGAAATCGAAAATTCTCTCTCGCGTATCAGCGAGATACTCGTCCCGTTCGAACAGCGTTTCAGTCATTTGCAGGCGCTGGCTGGAATCGGGCAGGTGGTCAACTCGACCCTCGAAATAGACGAGGTGTTGCAGATCGTAATGGACACCATCGTACGATTGACCGGAGCCGAGCGCGGGTTTCTCATGCTGCGCGACGAACACGGCGAAATGCAAACCCGCATCGCGCGCAACTGGGAACAGGAATCCATCAATAAGAACGAGTTTGCCATCAGCCGTACCATCATCGAGCGCGTCATTCAGGGCGGCGAGGCGGTGTTGACCACCAACGCCCGCGAAGACCCGCGCTTCGGCGGGCAGGAAAGCATCATCGCCTTTAACCTGCGCTCCATCCTGTGCGTGCCGCTCATGGTCAAAACCGACCTGATCGGCGTCATCTACACGGATAACCGCATCCGCACCGGCATCTTTTCCGAAGCGGACCGCGATCTGTTGATTGCCTTCGCCAATCAGGCAGCGGTCGCCATCGAGAACGCCCGCCTGTTCTCCTCGCTCAAACGCACACTCGAGGAAGTGACCGAACTCAAGAACCTGATGGACGATGTGTTTGCCTCCATCGTTTCGGGAGTGATCACCGCCGATGTGCAGGATCAGATTACCCTGTGCAATCGAGCCGCCGCGTCCATCCTGGGGCGCGCTTCCGCGGAAATCGTGGGCAGGAAACTCGAAGAAATCGTTCCCGCCTTCGCCAGCAACATCCGGTCTCATTTGAACGCAGTACGCGAGAGCGAACAACCCATTGTGGGACTCGAATTCAGCCAGAAACTCCCCGAGCGCGGCAGTGTGGACTGGCGGCTGAACCTCTCGCCCCTGAAGGACGCCGGGCAAAGAACGCAGGGCGTGGCAATTGTGCTGGATGACCTGACTGAGCAAAAACGCCTCGAGGCACAGCGCAAACTGTTCGAGCGCATGGTCTCGCCCGCCGTCATCCAGCAACTCGACCCGGACAGTCTGCAACTGGGAGGCAAGCGCGGTGACATCACTGTGCTTTTCGCCGACGTGCGCGGCTTCACCTCCTTCAGCGAAACGCTGGAGCCGGAAAAACTCGTCTCCATCCTGAATCGCTACCTCGCCGCAATGGCGGAGGCGGTGCTTTCGCAGGAAGGCACCATTGACAAGTTCATGGGCGATGCCATCATGGCATGGTTCAACGCCCCCATCCCTCAACCCGATCATACCTTGCGCGCCGTCAAGACCGCCCTGGCAATCCGTGAGGCGTTCGAGGAGTTATACAGACAACTCCCCCGGGAGGAACATCTTTCCTTCGGCGCGGGCATCCACTATGGCGAGGCGGTGCTGGGTTTGATTGGCACGGAACGCAGGCTGGAATACACCGCGATCAGCGACAGCGTCAACACCGCCAAACGCTTGCAGGAAAACTCCGCAAAGAATCAGATCATCCTCAGCCAAGCGGCGTACGAACGCGTGAAGGATCACGTAGTAGTCAAGCCGATCGCCCCCGTTGCCGCCAAGGGCAAAACCCAGCCGCTCGATGTGTTCGAGGTGGTGGGGTTGAAGTGAGAGGACATTGACAACGTACGCCCTTAGAGTCTACCCGAAAAATATTCGCCCGGACATAAATGTCCGGGCGGTCTCATTCAAAGCCGTCTGAAGACGGCTAACACCCGGCTTCGTACGAACAACCCAGAGATTGATCTCCGGGCGGAGCCGGCAGGGTGCGAATTTTCGGATAGGTTCTTACGGTTTCACGGCTTCTCCCCTGACCGAACGCAAGGCTCCTTGAAGGATTGCAACCCGAAAATCACCAACCCATCAGCCTCCTCACAAAGTTTGTCAACTGTTCCATTCCCTTCTCCACCGGCTCGATCTCGATAAACTCACCCTTGGTGTGCGCGCCGCCGCCCTGCGTCACCCCCAGCACCAGCGCAGGATACCCCTGGCTCAAGGGGATGTTCGCATCCGTCGAACCCGATGTCAACACCGCCTCCAACCCCTGTTCGGCCAGACATTTCTGCGCCAGTTTCACCAGCGGATGTTCCGCGCTCATCTCCCCTGCCGGGCGCAACCCAATGACATCCGCCTCCATACTGACCCCGGGCTTGTTTGCCGCTTCGATCAGCCTCTCCACTCCCTCGATCAGTTCCGCCAACTCCGCCTGACCCTCCGAGCGCAGATCCAGTTCCAGCCACGCCTCCGCAGGGATGGTGTTGATCGAAGTCCCGCCCTGAATTTTGCCCACGTTCATCGTCGTGCGCGGCTTGGATGACAAAGTTAAAGCCGATAACTGCACAATCAATTTGGACAATTCCACCACCGCCGAGGGCTGACCATAATCCGACCACGAGTGCCCGCCCTGCGTCCGCGCCGTGACCCGATAGCGCTTCACCCCCACGGCGCGGTGATAGACATGTCCCAGCGCCATCCCCTCCAGCACGAGGTAGGCGCTCACATCGCCTCCGAAACGCTCCACCACCGCCTTCATCCCGCGCAGATCGCCCAGCCCCTCTTCGCAGGTGTTCGCCACAAACCAGATGTCACCCCTTGCCCCTCCCCCAGGGAGAGGGGCGAGGGGTGAGGAAAATCCCCGTTTCCTTCCCGGAGAGGGTTGGGGCGAGGTCAACATCCACATCAACCCAAACAACGCCGCCACCCCCATGGAATTGTCCCCGATGCCAATGCCATAAATCCTTCCTGCCTCCCTGCGGAGGGTGGTATCCATCTCGAATGGAAAAACCGTGTCCAGATGCGCCGAAATGATCAAAGGCTTGCTTCCGGCTTTCGACTGCCCATTGCCCGCTGTCCACCGCCCATACACATTCCCCATCGCGTCCATTCCCACGTTTTGCAACCCCTCCTTCAAGAACAGACTGCGCACGAACTCTGCCCGCTTCTGCTCGTGGAACGTCGGCGCGGGGATCTGCTGAATCTGCACGGCAAGTTCGATGAGGCGTTGAATGTTGTTTTCCATGAAGTCCATTTTACCAACAGACTTTCATCACCCCCCAAAAAAAACGGAACTTGACCCTTGACAGCCCTCACGCCCTCCTCACCATATCCCGCAGCGCACCCAGCCTGGCATGCGCCAGCCCCGGCAACACATCCAGCGGATGGAAGGCTCCCATGCCTTCCAATTTCAACGAAGCCGATACATTGCCGCACAAAACCCCTTCCAGCGGGTCATAATCGTTGCAGAAACCCGCCAAAAACCCGCCGCCAAACGCGTCGCCGGCGCCGGTTACATCCTCCGCGCGCGCAGGGTAGGCGGGAATTTCCCAGCGGCGTTTTGCCGCCGCATCGTAGAACAGTTGTCCCTGCGCGCCGCGCTTGATTACGACGTATTCACATCCATACAGCGCAACCGCCTCCGCCATCTCCCACAGATCGTGCGTTTCTGCCTGAAACAGGTTGCGGATTTCCTCCTCGGAAGGCAGGAAGGCTGTCACGCTGTTGAGCAGGGCGGGGAGTTCGCGGCGCAAAGCAGGGATCATGGAGTCAGACGAAGGGTCCAGGACGAACGTATGCACAGCGCCGCGTTTGAGTCCCGCCATCAACTGGGTTTGCGTCACCAAATCCAGCGGGCAGAGATAGGCGGCGCGGGCGGTCAGATAGTCGTCGGGGATGTCGCGCACGGTGAGGCGGAGCGCCTCTTCCGCTTTCCGTTCCGGCTGATACCCCAACAGCGACTTGGGAACGGTCATCCCCCGCCGCGCGAAATGCCCCACCGGATTGATACGGCTCACTTCGAAAGCCTCGTTGTAAGCGATGAACTCGCGCACATCCAACGCCTGCGGCTGGAGGCGAATGCCGCTCGTATCGAACCCGCGTTTTTTGACTTCGTTCAACCAAGCGCGTGGGTAGTCATCGCCGGCGCGTCCCACCAAGCCGACGCCCGATTCCCACACGCCCAGCCCCCCTGCCGCATACAACAGACTGCCGCCCGGCGCATCGAGCCGCGGCTGACCCACAGCTGGCAGGAGAAATTCGCGCGTGAGTTTTCCGATGACGATGAAATGAACATCCATCACGGACCCCAGCGCGGCTGATAGTCGCAGTAGTCGTTGTTCGTCAGGCGGCGCAGATCCGTGCCATCGGTGCGGATGACATAGATTTCACAGCCATGGTCGTCGCCATAGTGGTCGAAGTAGGCGGTGAAGACCACCCAGTTTCCGTCTGGCGAGAAGGACGGTCCCTGACTGTTGCCGCCACCAGGCGTGAGTTGACGGACGTTCGAGCCGTCAGCGTTCATGATATAGAGTTCGCGGTTCCAGGCGGGACCGGAATAGGTGACGAGGAAGTTGCCATCCGGCGCCCAATCGCTCCGCCCGCGAATGGCGGGCAGGCTGGTAATGGCTTTCCTGTCGCTTCCATCCAATCTGACCGTGAAAAGTTGAACCGACCCCTGCCGGTCCGAGGCGTATAAAATCCGTTTGCCGTCGGGCGACCAGGTGGGATCCCAGCCGAAAGCCTGCGGAATGTTTCCGGCGTTGTTGCCGTTTCGATCGGCAATGATGATTTGATAATTGGCGGTTGCCGCGCTGAAACGAGTATAGGCGATGGAAGCGCCGTCGGGCGAAATTTCGGGGGCGGTCTCCACGCCATAACTGTTCGTGATACGGTTGACTTCGCTGTCGAAACGCAGTTCATAGATTTCGAAGTTGTCGGTATCGTAGAAGGCTGAATAAACGACGCTCTGTCCGTCGGGCGCGAGCGACGGGTAGAAATGCTTTTTCGAATCCTCGGTCGTCAGCCTGCGATAATCGGTCCCATCGGCGTTCATGATGCAAATCTGGTCGCGCGCCTGCACTTTGAAGAGTTGACAGGTGAAGACGATATGTCCCATCAATCCATCGGCGGGAGAGGGGGCGGGGACGCCGTCTGCGGGAAGCGCGGTGGGGGGGAGGATGAGAACGACGGGCGTCGCCGTGAAGGCAGGGGTTTCGAGCAGGGTGGGCGTCGAAACCGTCAGCGGGGTGGAGGCTTGCAGGGTGGCGAACAGGTCGGGGGTGGGGGTGGAGGCGGCGGGCAGGTTGCATCCTGCCATCACGAGCAGGAGCAAAAGCGTCGCCGTCCTCTTGAAGTTATTCGTCCGTTTCGATGTGTTCCACATGGAATTCCTCGCCGGTCAGGATTTTTGCGCCGAAACTTCCGCAGTGGGGGCAGTGGATTTCGCCGTTTACAGGGTGATATTTTTTGAAGCACGCCATGCACTGCGCCTCGGCACGGATAAGACGAAACTGGAGTTGCGCCCGTTCCAGCGGTGTGGCTTTGCCCAAGGCCGCCCATTGGCGACGGACTGCCTTCGGATCGAGTTCGCAGAGTTCACCGAAGGCAATGCGGACTTGCCTGACGCGCGCCGCGCCCGTCTGCCGGACGACTGTATCGAAGATGACTTGTGTGGCTTGAAGTTCGCGCATGGCTGGCTGAATTATACGACATGCGCTTCGCACGGCGCCGGGGGCTGAGTCTGCTTAATCAGCCTTTCATTCCCCGATGCTATAATCCGGTCTGTTCGTTCTGCCGCGTGGATACGCCGGCACCATAATTTTCAATTCGGGAGGGCAGAGATGCCTCAAACCAGAAACCCTGTTGTAATGAAGTGGCTGTTTTTCTTTGCCGGCGTTGTCGCTTTTCTTGTTGTTTTCGGGGGGTTCGTGCGGCTTACCCGTTCGGGGTTGTCCATCGTGGAGTGGAATCCCGTCAGCGGCGTCGTTCCACCCATCAGCGAACAAGCCTGGCAGGCGGAGTTCGCCAAATATCAACAGACGCCGGAATACCTCAAGGTCAACAGCGGTATGACGCTGGAGGAATACAAATATATCTTCTACATCGAATGGGTTCACCGCCTGATTGCCCGTCTGGCGGGATTTGCCTACGCTATTCCCGTTTTCTATTTTCTCTTCAAACGGGCAATTCCTCGGCGGGAGTTCGGCATCTACTTTGTCATGGGGATGCTCTTTATCTCGCAAGCCGCCGCCGGCTGGATCATGGTCGCCAGCGGCTTGGTGGATCGTCCCGCCGTCAGTCACTTCAACCTGACCATTCACCTGCTCCTGGCGTTGACGTTGTTCGGTCTCGCCTTATGGACGGCGCTTGGGCATCAATTCGGATTCCCCGAAGCGGGCAAAAAGGTGAAATGGTCATTGCCCTCGAAACTGGCGCTGGCGTCGTTTGCCCTGCTTGTCATCCAAATCACCTACGGCGGATTCACGGCAGGGCTCAAAGCCGGTCACGTTTCGGATACGTGGCCCCTCATGTTCGGCACATGGGTTCCGCCCAACCTGTTCAATTCGTTTGTCAATCTGTTCGAGTCGCCGCAGACCATCGTGTTCATCCACCGCTGGTTTGCCTGGCTGGGACTTCTCGCCGTGCCGTATGTGTTGTGGGTGGTAAAACGGCAGAACTATCCCGCCGATATCCAAAAGGGACTGGCGTGGCTGGTCGGTGCGGTCGCTTTGCAGATTATCCTCGGCGTGTGGACGGTCCTTTCGTATGTGAACATTGTCATTGCGCTCGTCCATCAGGCAAATGCCATCGTTTTGTTCGGTCTGGCGGTTTACTTTCTCCATCGCTTCCGGGCGCTGGATGCCCACAGGACGGAAAACTGAGCGCGTCCCGCACAGCCGTAATGCGCCCAGCCGGCATAAAACCCCTCGCGGGAGGGGTTCATACCCGGGGGGCGTTATGGGCTATACTTTGGATATGAGCAGAAGCATGCGGTTGATCTTCTTCCGTCTCCTGGGATGGTTCCTTATGCTGGCGCTGGCTTCGTGCGGGGTCGGGAATCCGCCTCCAGCCACGCCCAAGGCTGATTCTGCCGCGAACAGCCTTCCCGAAGTCCCGAGCCGCATTCCTGCCGCATCCATTCCTGAAGTATGCAACTGCATCCTGCGCTTCGACAACCTCGGCATCGAAGACGGTCTTTCCCAAAGCACGGTGCGCGTTATTTTTCAGGACAGCGTGGGGTTTCTTTGGTTCGGCACCGAAGATGGTTTGAACCGGTATGACGGATATTCCTTCAAGGTTTTCAAACCCGAGCCCAACAATCCGTACAGCATTTCCAGCGGATGGATCACCGCCATCATCGAGGATCAAAACGGCCGTTTATGGATCGGCACACACCTGGCAGGGTTGAACCAATACGATCCCTTCACCCGACGGTTTACCCAGTACAACCACGACCCGCGGAACCCGACCAGTCTGATTGACGACCACATCCGCGCGTTGTGGGTGGACGGGGAAAATCAAATCTGGGTGGGCACCACCAGCGGATTGGACCGCTTCGACCCGCGCACCGGCATTTTCTACCATTATCCCTTTACCACCCCTTCGAGCCCGCTCAGCGATGCCGTCACGCAGGATCCGTTGCTGGACGCAGACAGGGCGAACGATTATCCGGGCATTTCGACTGTTTCGAAAAAGTTGAGCAGCGGTTCCATCACCGCCCTATTTCAGGATTCGCGCGGCAAAATGTGGGTCGGCACTGCAGACGGCGGGCTGAATGTGTTCGATCCGAAGAAAAATATCTTTACCATCTACCGGCATATCGAGAATGAACCCGCCACCATCAACAGCGATCGGATCACAGCCCTGACGGAAGACTCGCAAGGCAACATCTGGGTGGCCACCCATGAAGGCTTCAGCCGCTTCCAGATCAGGACGGGGATATTCGAACAGTTTACCGCCGACCGAAGCGACCCGTTGAGCCTTTCGGACAACATCGTCAACGCGCTGCTCTTCGACTCCAGTGATAACCTTTGGGTCGCCACATCGAACGGATTAAACCGGTTGAGCAAGGACGGTACGCACTTCATCCGTTACTACAACGATCCCTCCTTTTCGAAAAGCCTGAGCGACAACCACGTCCTTTCGATCTACGAAGACCGGGGCGGCGTGCTTTGGTTTGGAACTCTCGGAAGCGGCGTCAACAAATACGACTGGGGACGTTCGCGTTTCACTTACTATCGCCACGACCCCAACAACCCCAACAGCCTGAGCGGCAATTTCATCACGCCGGTTCACGTGGATCACGAAGGGGTCGCATGGATCGGCACCAACGGCAACGGACTGAACCGTTTGAACTGGCAGACGGGTGAGATCGCCACCTACCTCAATAACCCCGGCACTTCGAACAGCCTCGGTTCCAACTGGGTGACGGCAATCGCCGAAGATCAGGAAAATCTTCTTTGGATCGGTACAAACGCCGGATTGGACCGCTTCGACCCTGCGCGAAACCTCTTCAGCCATTACCGCTATGACCCCTCCAACCCTCTCGGCATCAGTGCGAACTCCATTTCCGCATTGTATGTGGACCGCAACAATTCGCTTTGGATTGGAACCTCCTCGGGTCTCGACCTGTTGGACCGGGAAACGGGCACCTTCATCCATTTCATCCCCGATGCCAGCGACCCCACCCGCTTAAGCGGCGCCAGACCCTTTGTCATCCGCGAGGACACCGACGGGTATCTCTGGATCGGAACATCGGAAAGCGGGCTGAACCGATACGACCCGCTCACCGGCACATTTCGACAATTCCGCCACAACCCCAAGGACGAGAAAAGCATCAGCAGCGACGCCATTCTCTCGATCTATCAGGACTCTCGAAAACGCATCTGGATCGGAACCGCCGGCGGCGGATTGAACCTGTATCACCCGGATTCGGATACGTTCACCTATTACCTGGAAAGAGACGGGTTGCCCAATGGGTTTGTGTACGGCATCCTGGAAGATAATCAAGGACGCTTGTGGCTGAGCACGAACTTTGGCATCTCGCGCTTCGACCCGGAGGCTGAAACCTTCAGGAATTTCGATTCCAGCGACGGATTGCAAAGCAATGAGTTCAACCCCGGAGCCTATTCAAAGGGTCATCAGGGCGAGTTCTACTTCGGCGGCATCAATGGGCTGACGGTCTTTGACCCTTCCAAAATCACCGACAACCCTTACGCCCCCCAGGTTGCTCTCATTTCCCTCACACAGGATAACCAGCCCATTCCCATCAATTCCAGCGTGGAAACGGTTCGTCAGGTGACTCTGCAATGGCCCCACAACTCCCTGGAGTTCGAGTTTGCCGCGCTGGGCTACAACCAGCCCTCGAAAAATGAATATGCCTATTTCCTGGAAGGATTCGATTCGAACTGGCACTATATCGGCACCCAGCGCGACGGACGTTACACCAATCTGCCGGGGGGCAAATATACGCTGCTGCTGAAAGCCTCGAACAATGACGGCGTTTGGAGCGAGGGGTCGGCGCGGATCCTGATCACCGTCATTCCGCCTTTCTGGCAGACCACGCCGTTTCGCGTGGCGGTGGCGCTGGCGATCGCCGCAATCGCAGTGGTCGGCATACGCGTCCGCACCAAGGCAATCCAGGACCGAAACTGGCAATTGGAGCGTCTTGTCAGGGAACGCACCAGCGCGCTCGAAAAACGCAATCAGGAGATTCAGGCGTTGTATCAGGCAGACGAACGCATCCTGCGCAACGTCAGCCTGCACCAGGTTTTCCAAACCCTCGTGGATGTGGCGGTGGACACACTCAACGCCGACCGCAGTGTGGTCTTTGCGTGGGACGAACAACGCAAAAAGGTGATGCCCCTCGTCAGCCGCGGCTTCACGCCCGAGACGCTCAAGGTTTTGGAATTCGCAAAAGGCGAAGGAATTGTCGGGCGGGTGCTGAACGACGGTCAGCCCGCCTTCATCCGGCAGATTGAATGGAACGAATTCCGCCAGGATGTCCGCGAAGCCCTGATGGCAGAGGGCATCCGCTCGTTCGTCCATCTGCCGATCATTGTGGACCAGAAGATCGTCGGCGTCTTCAACATCGGCTTCACAAGACCCAGTCTGATCAGCGACGACGCGGCGCGCTTGTTTTCCGCGCTGACGCACCGCGCCTCCATCTCGATCGCCAACATGCAATTGTTCGAACAGACCAAGGATCTGGCGGTGATGGAGGAAAGAAACCGCCTCGCCCGCGACCTGCACGACTCAGCCAAACAGAAAGCCTTCGCGGCGCTTGCCCAACTCGGCGCCGCGCGAGGGCTTTTGAACGGCAACGGAAGCGAAGTCACCAATCATCTGGCTGAGGCGGAAAACCTCGTCTCCGATGTCATTCAGGAGTTGACCTTCCTCGTGCAGGAGATCTATCCCATCGCGTTACAGGAAAAGGGACTGGCGACCGTCCTGCGCGAATATGTCTTCGAGTGGGAAACCCGCAACGACACCGCAGTGCATCTCTCGATTCAGAACGAACGGCGCCTGCCGCTGGGAGTCGAACAAGCCTTGTACCGCGTGACTCAGGAAGCCCTGGCAAATGTGGCGCGTCACAGCCGCGCAAAAAACGTGCAGATCGCCCTCTCGTATAACGGCGATGGGGTGCAATTATGCGTTTCCGACGACGGCTGCGGCTTCGACGTCGAAGCCAAAGGACACGGATTGGGACTGCGGTCCATCCGGGAACGGATAAGCAGCGTGCACGGCACAACGCAAATCCAAAGCGCTCCCGGGCGCGGCACGACGATTCTTGTGCAGGCGCCCATTAACACTTGAAACCGGAGGCGAGCATGGCAAAGAACAACGCTTTCAGCATTCTCATTGTGGACGATCATGAAGTGGTACGGAACGGTATTCGTTCCTACCTTGAGACCAATAAAATGTTCGAGGTGGTTGGCGAGGCGGAATCCGGCGAGACAGCGGTAAAACTCGTCTCGGAATTAATCCCGGATATCGTCCTGCTGGACCTGATCATGCCCGGTATGGATGGCGTGGAAACCACCCGGCAAATCAAGAAAATCAGTCCCCGCACACAGGTCGTGGTGTTGACCTCGTATCACGAGGATATACACATCTTTCCGGCGTTGAAGGCTGGGGCAATCAGCTACATCCTCAAAGATATGAAAATGGAAAAACTGGTGGATGCCCTGCAACGGGCGGTTCGGCACGAAGTGACTCTACACCCGCTGGTTGCCGAACGCGTTCTAAAAAATATTCGCGGCGGCGACAACGACGAACCCGCCCTGTTCACCGAATTAACCGAACGCGAACTGGATGTGTTGCGCCTGATCGCAAAGGGCATGACCAACAGCCAGATCGCCGAGACCCTCGTCATCAGCGAAAACACCGTCAAGGGGCACGTCAGCAATATCCTGAGCAAACTGCATCTTGCGGACCGAACGCAGGTTGCCGTCTACGCCTGGCGGCAGGGAATCGTCAACCGCGAACAGATGAAATAGCGGCAAAACGAGCCGTAAAAAACGACATCTCCTGCAGATCATTCATTCGCCACCTTCCAGTATTCCCCGTCCTCCCGCTTCATCAACCCCGAACCAACGAGTTCACGGCGCAATAACGCAGTATCCTCATGATAGCGGGATAAAATTTCGTTGACGCGTTTCTCGCTATAGCGTATTCCCGGCTCGAACGATCGCGCCACATGGCGCAGGATCGCATCCAGTTTCTTGCGCTGGGCGGGGATGGTCTTCAAACGCCCGTCGCGCCGTGAAAAATCCCTGAGCACTTTTGCGTCATAAGCATCCATATCCACCTCCGCTGCAACGGCGGAGAGGCCGGCTTGCGAGAACAGGGCGCGGGCTTTTTCCTCCAAGACCGCCCTGTCCAGTTCATACACGCTGTAATAGCTTTCGGCATGGGAACGCACCAATTCCGCCTGCGCCAACTTGGAAAGGTGATGCGATACTGTGGAAGGCTTGAGCTTCAGCAGCGCCGCAAGTTCCTCGACACTATACGATTTTTCCGCCAGCAAACCGACGATCTTCAGCCGGTTGGAATCCGCCAGCGCCTTGAAAAAGTCAACCCATTCCCCGTTCATCGCGCGCCTCGCTCAAGAGGCGGAAGGGGTTCAGACAGGCGCCAGTATTTCGACCCGTTGCCTGCGCGCGCCATCAGACCATAATCAATCAGATTACGCCGCAAGGTCGCCGTATCCACATGGAAGCGGCGCAAAATGGCATTGACCTCCTTCTCGGTGAAAGTGGCGCCCGGCGGAAACGCCTCCAGGATGTAATGCAGGACGATCCCCATTTTTCTGCCTTCCTGCGGCAATTGTTTAAGCGTTCCGTCCGCATTCAGATAGGTCTTCAACACCTTGCGGACATCCTCCGGCTTTTCGTCCCCGGTTTCATAGGCGGAACGCGTCCCTTCAAACTGCCGACGCGCCAAAGTCTCCACCGTTTTTTCGTTCAGCGCATAGAAACCTTGTTCTTCACGAACGATACCTGCCTGCAGGAGAAACGACAAATGCTGGAACGCCTCCCGCGCCGGCAGGTGCAACTGATCCGCAATTTCCGCTTGGGTGGCTCGTCCGCGCACCAGCGCGCCGATTACGCGCAGACGTTCTACAGACGACATGGCTTTGACGAAAGCCGTTATTTCGGGTTCGGCATTCATAGGATCGGCTCCAAATCTAATTCGATAAATATCGAATTAGATTTTAACCCGATTCAGCCGCATGTCAAGGGCAGAGGCGTCTCAGCGGCTGGAAAGGCTCGCCATACGGGTACTTTTGCAATCCGTTGGAAGCGTATACAATAGAAATATCGGTAACCACCGCTCCGTATCAAAGCATGCCGATTGTCAGAGCCGTTTGTGAAAATTCGATATGAAAAGAACATACCTGCCGATTTCTGATAAAGTCGAATCCATCGAGCTTATGTTCAAAAAAATCCTACCGACCCTTCTGTTCCTTCTGACCCTGACCTCGTGTGTGAAGGTTTCCTCCCCACCGGCAGAGACGGCGCCTCCCGCCCCGCCTCTCTTCGTGACCTCAACACTGCCGCCGACCAAACCCGCATTGACCGTGCCGACGCCGATCCCTCCCACCCCTTCGCCGACATTGGATCCGTCTATCACGCGAACGCCGGATCCTCAATCGTCCTGCCGCGACAGCGCCGTCCTTGTCGAAGACGTCACCTTTCCCGATAACACGCGGGTAAGCGCCGGAGGAAAATTCACTAAAACCTGGAAACTGCAAAACTCGGGAACCTGCGCCTGGACCGGCTACAGCGTCGCGTTCGTAAACGGTGACCGGATGAATTCGCCCGATTCCGTGCCCCTGCCAGACACCGAGAAAGGCGGCACGGTTG
This sequence comes from Chloroflexota bacterium, assembly GCA_013388685.1. Taxonomy (GTDB): domain Bacteria; phylum Chloroflexota; class Anaerolineae; order Anaerolineales; family Villigracilaceae; genus Defluviilinea. The sequence continues at coordinate 197,886 of JACAET010000052.1, forward strand.
AAGTTTCGGTCAAACTGACCGCGCCCTCAACCGATGGCACATATCGCGGCAACTTCGAATTGCGCAACGCGTCAGGGGAAAGAGTACCGATGGGTGTCGAATCCATCTTTTGGGTTCAGGTTATCGTCGGCGCGGGAAGCGAGGTCGTATCGGGTAATTGTATCTACACGGTCAACAATGAGTACGTGCAGGCCCTGATCGAATTGATCAATCAAGCCCGCACCGACGCCGGGCGCGCTCCTCTGATCGTCAACCAGCAATTGATGAGCGCCGCTCAGGAACACAGTTTGGATATGGCGTGCAACGACTTCCTCCGCCACAGCGGCTCGGACGGCTCGTGGGTCGGCGTGCGAATTCTGCGTTCGGGATATTCCAACCCGTATTACCGGGAACTGCTTGCCATCGGGCTCCCGCAGGATGCGATTCATCAGTGGAAGAACGAGCCCGACCAATGGATGACGTTGCTTAATTCGCGCCTGACCGAGATCGGCGTGGGATATGTATATAACAAGTTCAGTTCATACGGCGGCTACTGGACTGTGGATATGGGAGGACAGTAATCGTTCTCCCACTTCCGTCTCGGAAGGAAACGAAGATAACCCAGCAGGCGATCAGGTATCGCGTCCACCCACGTTGTCCAGGGGCGCGCCCGGATGGCGCTCTGCCCGCCCCTGCCCAGACTGGATATAACCCTGCCAGGCAAGGCAGTCCCGTATCACCGCATTCAACCGGTATTTGCACCTAAAGAGGATGTAAAGTGGTGCGCAAATGACGTGTGCTATACTCCACCCATCTTCACCCTCTTGGGAAGGTTGATTTGAAAACGATCACTCTTGAAATATCCACCGACTTGTTGAACGCCGCGCACATCACGCCGGAGGAAGCCAAAAAGGAGTTGGCAATCCGCCTGTATCAACTCCACAAATTGAACGAAAAACAGGCGGGAGAACTCGCAGGCGATCCGAAAATTATCGAGGCGCTGGCGTGGAGCCGGGAACAGGCGGGTCGCTTCGACCTCGACAATTTCCTCTCATGGGCGTCGCACGACCTGAAGACGCCGCTCAATTCCATCATCGGCTTCAGCAAGGTGATGCTCAAAGGCATTGACGGTCCGATCAACGAGACACAGGAAAAGGATCTCGCCACCGTCTTCTCCGCGGGACAGCGCATGCTGGCGCTGATCGGTTACCTGGTGGAGATCGCCCGTCTCAACAATGGTCACGCCCAGCCCGCGCCGGAAGATTCCAATGTCGCCGAAATCCTTGTGGAAACGACTCATCGCTGGAAAAATCAGAATCCGTCCAAGCCGCTCTCCGTTGAAAACAATCTGACCAATCCCGTTTTTAGAGTGGACCGGGCACAGACGCGTCAGATCGTCGCCCACATGCTCACCTACGCATCGCTTCGCGTGACGGAGGGAACCGTCTTGCTTTCAGCAAGCGACACCGACGCCGAATTACGAATTCGCACCCAAAGTTTCGGCAAAAAGTCTGTGGACAGATACGAAATGGATACCGCCATGCTGGGATTTATCCTCGCATCGCTGGTCAAATTGCAGGGCGGGCAGATGGACGATCCGCAGGAAACGGATGACGGTTTGCTGTTGAAGATTGTACTACCCAGATGAGAGGCGCAGATCACGATATTTACCCTTTTGTTATTTCATCCTCGGGCGCGAAAGCGCTGTTATGTGCTTTCGTGAAAACCGGGAATCGAAATCCCCCGATGCGTCCTGGCACCAGGGGATTTCTTCGATTGAGAGGCACGGGATTTTATTGCCAAAGGAGCGGTCCCATTCTGCGGTAATTTCCCGCCAGCGCTTCAAGATCGAGCACATTGATTATGCCGTCTCCGTTCAGGTCCGCCGCGGAGGGATGGGCAGTGTTGTAGTTCATGCCAATCGTCATGGCGTCGAATTGATCGATCACATTGTTACCGTCAATGTCTCCAGCGGGGAGCGCGATGGGAGAGAGTGTAACGGTTGTTCCGGCGGCAAGAATGGCGGTTGTTTCGGCGCTCAAATATCCCTCGAGGGACGTGACAACCCGATAGGTCCCGGCGGGAGCCGTGAGAGAGAAGGATCCATCGGAAAGTGTGGTTACAGTCACAAGAGGGACAGTGTTCGAAGCGAACAGATCAACTGTCACGGGCTTATAGGCAAGCACCTTGCCGGTCAGTATCGGCGCGGTGGAAGGAGGCATCGTGTGTGTCGGTTGGGGGGTCGGGGTAGGCGCGACATCCAGAACGGTCAAATGTGTGGAAGTGGAGGGCAGGTCGAGGAGAAGACCGTCTCCTTTGGAGACGCGCGCTCTACACTCGATGGCGGTCTGTCCTGCCTGTAATCCTTTTGCGCTGAAAGTGAAAACGACACCGCTGGAAACAGCTTTGTTTCCGCGACTGCCCGCCACTGCGACAATAAGTTTTCCACTTTGCGGACCCTGGATTGCGACAGCCGGGTCGGGGCCAAAAAGGTTCGTGACCGCGATCTCACTGACTTCGATGATGGCTGGGTCATAAACGCACGTGAATTCGGCGCTCGTATACCCTTCGGCAGGGACGTTGTTTAGGCTCACGCTGACGGTGACGGATTTTCCCGTTTCCATATTGGGAGAAGATACGTCGGTGGAGGAGGAGGGTTCGCCGGGAGGCGGCAGGGCGTTCCGGGTGAGAAGCAGGTTATAGAAACCGCTCCCTGTCTGAGGTTGAACCTGTACAAAGTAATTGCCCGCCGGCAGTGTGGTGATGATGGAACCCGCCCCGCGTGCAATCTCGTTTCCATTGGCATCGAGCAGGAGGAGCAGGGTAGACAATCCGCCGGAGGTTGGCGTGGCAGTCAGAGTAAACTTTGTGATCCCGTTCAACACAAAGGGCCAGCGTTCATAACGGTAGGCATCCACACTGCCGATGTAGATCGTATCCCAGGTGATGGGTTCGCGCAGGACGATCTGGAGGTCAAGGACGTTGAGCAAAGGCTGATAGGAGGTCAGTACCCGATTGTTTTTTGTGAAGGTCGTTTTATTCAGATAGGGGATATAACCGACCATCCAGCCGGCAAAAGAGACGCCGTGCATGGTGGGACGCAGAGAGAAATGCAGGTGCGGAACATCCGGTTCGAGAGCAGGCGGGCAGAAGGGTTGTCCCAATCCGTCGGCGATAACCGCAAGCCGCTGATTACGATGGACGGCTTCGCCCAGTTTCACTTGAATGTTTGCAAGGAATTGGTATTCCGAGATCCAACCGTTGCCATGGTTGATCTTTAGATGACACTTGGAGATTTCCACGACGGTTCCCGCCGCGACGGCGGTCACCCAAAAATTGGAGGTATCCTCTCCCACCCGCATATTGACGCGCGGCGCAAAGTCTATGGCGCCGCCGTTCATGTAATTGTGAGGGCTGTTCGGGAGGCGTTTCGTACCGTTATCGAAGCCGTCCAACGAAACCCAGGCAAGACCCTGCTCCCAGGGTAATTGAAAAGTTTCCGGCGGCGGGAGGCTCGGTGCAGTCAATGCAGGAACCGCCCCCATGGAAACAAACGAGACCAGCAACGTCATCAGAATGGCACGGGGTAATATTTTGTATTTCATGTCCTATTCCTCGATGGTCGTTGCGACATTACGGACGGTTATTGCACAGTCTTTTGCAAGGCGCGATTAATTCCAAAGCCCAGAAGACCGATGAGAAGAATTGTGAAAACGGCGATCCATCCGATCTGCAATGAGGAAGCGGGCGCGGAAGCAGGCGAAGGGTCCAAAGGAAGAGGCGTGCCAGCCAAAGCCTGAGAGGCAGGGATGCCCGGCGCGCTGTCAATCGAAAGCGCAATCTTGCTCTCTCCCAATTTCACACCGGGAAGCGGAGCGGCAAACCCGGAGGCGTTGCGAACCGCAAGCGCGGCGCTTTCCAAATTGAGGGTGGTTTGGCACCCCCCGCGCGTTTCAAACCGCACCTCTGCCAATACACCGTTGACAATCTGCGGTACAGTGCTGGCGAAGGATGCGTCCACCAAACCGTCGGTTTGCGGCAATCCCAGACCGTTCATGCCTGCAATAGGGCTGGCGGCATTGAGCGGCTTGAGACAGTTCGGGTCGTAACGGATCTGGAACGTAAATCCCTGAATAGGCGTGACCGAAACGGCATTGACCCACACCCTGACCGTTTCCCCCGTCTTCAGCGAGGTCGCGTCCACCGTCAGCCAGATGACTTCGGAGGCTTGCGCCTGTACACGGGAGGGTGACAAAACGAAAATGAGCACAAAGAGAAGCGCAGCGATAGGTCTCATGGATGACATCCAAGCAGGGGAACGCGCGTATTTTTGCGCGTTCCCCTGCCAATTCTGATTTTAGGGCCAAACAACCGGACCCGTCAGACGATAATTTGAGGCAAGCAATTCGAGATCAAGCACGTTGATGACGCCGTCGTTGTTCAAGTCGGCGGAAGCGGGTTGGGATGCGTTATAGTTCATACCGATGGTCATGGCGTCGAATTGGTCAATCACATCGTTGCCGTCAATGTCTCCGGCAGGCAGGGTCACCGCGGCTTTAACAGAGGTCTCGTTGGCAACCAATGTAACAGGACCTTCGGCGGCAAGAAAACCCGACGCCTCGGCAGTCGCCGTATAGGTTCCAGCAGGAGCCGTAAGGCTGAAGGAACCGTCCGGGTTGGCGACGACGGTCTTTACCAAGATATTTGCCGCGTCATAAAGGCTGACCGTAACGGGTTTGCCCGCAAAGACCTGACCGGTGAGCGTGGCATTTTCCACGACCACCACCTCATCGGTCACTGTCAAGGTCACGGAGACGGCATCGAGCGTGGTGAGCGTATTATCACCCTTGGACACACGCGGAACGCAGGTGATGACGGTGGTCCCCGTCTGCAACCCCTTCACGTCGAACGTGAAGACAACCCCGGTGGTCGTGGCTTTACGACCGTTGCTCCCGGCAACTGCCGCGATGAAACCTCCGCCCGCGGGACCGTTCACGGCTGTCGCAGGATCCGCGCCGAACAGATCAGTGAAGGTGATGGCATTCACCTCCACGCCGTTCATCTCGTAGGTGCAGCTAAATTCCGCGCTGGCGTATCCTTCTGCAGGCAGATTGTTCAGGCTGACGCTTACCGTCGAAGTCTCCCCCACTTTGATACTGACCGGATTGGCGCTGGCGGATGCGCTTGGAGTTTGTGGATCGGTCGGGTCTTCGATTTCCACCCGGCGGATGGTAAAGTGATAAAAACCGCTTCCTGTGACGGGTTGAACCTGCACAAAATAATTGCCCGCCGGCTGTGAACTTGTCAACGCTCCGTCGCCGCGGGCAATTTCTGTACCGGTCGCATCCTTTAGAACAACCAGCGTGGTCAAACTTCCGCCATCGGGTGCTGCGGTCACGGTAAAGTCCTCCGCTGCCGTGAACACAACGGGCCATTCCTCGAAGCGATTTGCATCCACATAGCCGGTGTAAGTCGCATCCCAGTAGGTGAGATCGCGCACTACGACTACCGCCGATGATTGTGCCTGCGCGCCTTGGATTCCTCCCGCGAAACCCAACAACATCACAAGCGCTACAAGGATTTGCATATGTGATTTGAACTTCATCATCGTATTCTCCTTAATGATCTGAGGTTGACATGAAAGGCAACTATATTCTATGACCATAAAGGAGCAAATACCGTTACATTAGTGTTACTATGATGTTTCAAAACGGTTGCCAAACCCCAAAGTGCGCCCAATTTGGTACTTTTGTAGGATAAGAAATAAAAAGGCAGAGGACTTTGGGTAGCCCTCTGCCCGCTTTTCCATGCCACCTCGAAGGACGCGGATTTATATGACCACGCTCACCAGCCGCCCCTTTGCCACGATCACCTTCTTTGGTTCTTTGCCATCCAGGTATTTCTGGACGACTGCCGAAGCCAGCGCAGCGGATTTGATTTCTTCCTCTGTCGCCTCCGCCGGGACCGTGATCCTATCCCTCACCTTGCCGTTGACCTGCACCGGCAGTTCGATCATCTCTTCCCTGGCGGCTTCTTCGTCCACGGGGGGCCATTGCTGCTGGTGAATCGAATAGGGCTTGCCCAGCTGGTTTGTCCACAGTTCTTCGGCGATGTGCGGCGCAACGGGCGCCAGCATCTTCAGGTAGATTTCAGCCGCCTCGTCCCAGGCGGGGCTGCCGGCGGCGCCGGCTTCGCGCGCTTTGTACATCTCGTTCAGCAGTTCCATCAGCGAGGAGATAATGGTGTTGAATTCGAAGTTCTCGAAGTCGTGCGTGACGCGCTTGAGGGTTTGGTGAACGCGTCGGCGTAACTGACGCCCATCGTAGGCAGAATCAGGTTTGGGCGGAGTCGGATCCGTGAACAGGGTCCAGACGCGGCGCATCCAGCGGGCGGTCCCTTCGATGCCCTGCGAGTCCCAGGGTGCGCCCATCTCCCAGCGCGCGAAGAACATCAGGTAGGCGCGCACGGTGTCGGCGCCGTATTTGTTCACCAGGATGTCGGGGGCGACGACATTGCCGCGGCTCTTGGACATTTTGCTGTGATCTTCTGCCAGCACCATGCCCTGGTTGCGCAGTTGAATCATCGGCTCGTTGCCTTCGGTGATGCCCATATCGCGCAGGGCTTTGTGGAAGAAGCGCGTGTAGAGCAGGTGCATGGTGGCATGTTCGATGCCGCCGGTATAGGTATCCACAGGCATCCAGTAGTTGTATTCGGCTTCGTCGAAGGGCGCTTTGTCGTGGTAGGGCGAGAGATACGCCAGGTGATACCACGAGGAGCACATGAAGGTATCCATGGTGTCGGTCTCACGCACGGCAGGCTCGCCGCAAACGGGACAGGTGGTGTTCTTCCAGGTCGGATGCAGTTTCAGCGGCGATTCGCCTGTCGGTCTCCACTCCACATCTTCGGGCAGGAGGACGGGCAGTTGATCTTCGGGGACGGGGTTCCAGCCGTGTTTTTCGCAGTAGATCATCGGAATGGGCGCGCCCCAGTAACGCTGACGGCTGATCAGCCAGTCGCGATAGCGGTAGTTGACCGCTTCTTTGCCGATGCCTTTTTCCTCCAGCCAGTCAATCACCGCGCGGATGCCGGGGTTCTTGCGTCCCTTTTCGGTGTTGACATCTGTGCCGTTGAACGGTCCCGAATTGACCATGACGCCCGCGCCGGTATATGCTGCTTTTAGTTCGCCCCCCTCTTTCTCTCCCCCCAAATAATTTGGGGTGAGCGGGTGGGGGGGATCAGGTCTAATGACTTCGACGATGGGCAGGTTATATTTTTGGGCAAAGGCAAAGTCGCGCTCGTCATGCGCGGGGACCGCCATAATCGCGCCCGTGCCGTAACTCATCAGCACATAATCCGCAATCCAGATGGGGATGCGTTCGTTGTTGACGGGATTGATGGCGTAGCCGCCGGTGAACACGCCGGTCTTTTCTTTATCCGCCGACTCGCGCTCGATGTCTGACTGACGCGCGGCTTGGGCTTTGTAGGCTTCAACGGCTTCGCGCTGTTCGGGGGCGGTGATTTTGTCCACCAGCGGATGTTCGGGAGCGAAGACCATGAAGGTGGCGCCCCAGAGCGTATCGGGGCGGGTGGTGAAGATTTCGATATCGTCGCCTTGTTCTGTTTTGAAGATGACCGACGCGCCTTCGCTGCGCCCGATCCAGTTTGTTTGCAGCACCTTTACGCGCTCGGGCCAGTCCAATTCGTCGAAGTTGAGCAGTTCGTCGGCATACTTCGTGGTCTTAAAGAACCACTGTTCCAAATCCTTTTTGATGACGGGCGTGCCGCACCGTTCGCAGACGCGGTTCTCACCCCAGACCTGCTCACGCGCCAGCGTGGTGTTGCAGCGCGGGCAGAAGTCCACCGGCGACATTTTGCGATATGCCAACCCGTGTTTGAAGAGTTGAATGAAGAACCATTCGGTCCAGCGGTAATAGCGCGGGTCGCAGGAAACCGCCTCGCGTTCCCAATCGAACATGGCGCCCATCGAACGCAGTTGTTTTCGCATGCGCTCGATGTTTTCCATGGTACGCTTCATGGGGTGAATGCCGTCTCTGATGGCGGCATTTTCGGCAGGCAGACCGAACGCATCGAAGCCCATCGGGAACAGGACGTTATAGCCCTGCATCCGTTTGAAGCGGGCGCGCGCGTCGGAGGGAGTCATGGCATACCAGTGACCGATGTGCAGGTCGCCGCTGGGATAGGGCAGCATGGTCAACGCGTAGTGCTTGGGCTTGCCTTCGTCAATGACGGCGCGGTACAACTTGTCCGCTTCCCATTTTGCCTGCCATTTTTTCTCGAAGACCTGCGGAGTGAAGGATTTATCTTTCGGCGGTTTTTCGGTCTTCACCGCAGGTTGAATCGCCTTGGGCGTTTCCTCGACAGGGACGATGGCTTTCGGCTTTTCGGTGAGGGGCGCGAGGGCGGAAACCGGCGCGGGGATGATCGCCTTTGCGGCGGCTTTTCCGGTCGTTCTTGCCTTGGGGGCGGTCTTTTTGGCAGACGCGGCTTTGACCGTTACGCTTTGTTTGATAGTCTTACCTTTGGACGCGGTCTTTGCCGTGGGTTTCCTGGCGGCGAGTTTTTTCGCCACAGATTTCTTCACGGCAGGCTTGGTCGCCTTTTTTACAGTGGGCTTTTGGGAGGCGATCTTCTTTACCTTGTCTGCGGTTGCTTGGGCGGGTTTCTTTTTTACTTCTTTTTTCTTTTTTGTGACAGCCATTCTTACCTCGTTTCAGGTTTCAAGTATTACGTTCCAAGTTTCAAGTATCAACCATCCATCGTCCACCGTCCAAATAAAAAATCCTTCATCCACATTAGGGACGAAGGATTGCCTCCGCGGTACCACCCGGCTTCGTCTTTTAGTCTCATAGTCTCATGGTCTTATAGGCTTATGGCTGGCAACCTAACGGTTATCCGCCTATCAGACTGCCCGACTATTTGACTAACCGACGCACTTTGGTCGCTGTAACGGGCATGCCCGGCGCTGACTACTTCCGTTCACCAGCGCAGTCTCCCCGAAGGGATAACAGGCGAGTTCGATCTTATGCGGCATTCCCATTCGATGCCATTGAAGGGCTTCCACCTCGCTCTCCCTTCTCGCTGACGGGATGACCTACTACTCCTGTTGTAACTTTTGCAGCGGCGTTAGAGAACGCCTACTACTACATTGTGTGGACCCAGGGGGATTCGAACCCCCGACCTTCTCAATGCCATTGAGACGCGCTCCCAACTGCGCTATGGGCCCGGGTTTTCCAGTAATCAGTTATCAGTAGCCAGTGGTCAGTAGTTGGTGCTGCTCAGCAACTGATTGCTGATGACTGCACACTGATCACCGAATCAGTGGACCTGAGGGGATTCGAACCCCTGACCTCCTCAGTGCGATTGAGGCGCGCTCCCAACTGCGCTACAGGCCCGTCGGTAAAGCGAAGCGAATTCTACTTGAGGGGTTGGGGGATGTCAAGCAGGCTTTGGATGTAAAATGGGAACATTCTTCTTCCAAGGATGGACACATGCCCGACTCCACACCCAAACCCATCTACCGCATCAGAGACCTGCACGAAGCGGATCGTCCGCGCGAGAGACTTGCTTCGCTGGGACCCCAAGCTTTGACCAACGCCGAATTAATTGCCATCCTGCTTCGCGTCGGGGTGAGAGGCGAAAATGCAGTCGCGCTGGGTCAGCGACTGCTGAATACCTTCGGCGGGCTGATCGGCATCCACCGCGCCCCCTTTGCAGACCTCAAAAAACAGCACGGACTAGGCGACGCCAAAGCCGCCCAGATCAAAGCCGCCATCGAACTCGGCAGGCGGCTGACTCTCGAATCCCCCGAAGAGCGCCCCGCCGTCAACTCCCCTGCGGATGCCGCCGCGTTGGTCTCGTACGAGATGTCTGCGCTGGAGCAGGAGCATTTGCGGGTGATGCTGCTCGATAGAAGAAACCGGGTTTTGGAGACTGTCGAAGTGTACAAAGGCTCGGTCAATTCCTCACAGGTGCGGGTTGGCGAGGTGTTCAAAGAGGCGATACGCAAAAATGCCTCGGCTGTGATCGTCATTCACAATCACCCTTCGGGCGATCCCACCCCCAGCCCCGACGATGTCGCCGTGACGCGCGCCATCGTGCAGGCAGGCAAACTGCTGGACGTGGAGGTCCTCGACCACCTGGTCATCGGTCAGGGGAAGTGGGTGTCGTTGAAGGAACGAGGCTTGGGGTTTGCATAACGCGCGAATGCTACAGGCTCCTCCTCACCCCAAACTCCCGAAACTCCCCCGTTGGGTTCTCCCACTCCACATTTGACTCATCCACCCGCGAAGCGCGTGGACCTTCCCTCATCATCTCGATGAAACGCTCCACCGGGGCGCGCTCCCCCTCTGCGACTGCTTCAACTGTATCCCTGCCCACATTCCGCACCCAGCCCATGACGCCGATTTGCCGCGCATAATATTCCACGTGAGCGCGAAAACCAACCCCCTGCACGCGTCCCTTGACCCATACATGGGCGCGAACCCGTTCAGATTTATCGTCCATCAGAATTTCCCTTTCCTCGCAAAACGCCGAGAGTGCCCATCAACGGGAAAAGTATAACCAGACACAGCAATACCAGATATGGCGCAAGCGCCTCCAACGTGGAGGTCAAACTGCCTTGCCCCAGCACGTTCACCCGCCAGTCGCGCTCCAGTTTGACGAGTGTGACGCCAAACGCGCGTTCGGGTCCGCGTTCGCAATCCACACCGCTGGCATAGGTGCGGGCAAGAGTCATTAAGCCATCCGCGCCATACACGCCGCGCAGGTAGTTGGTAAAGGATCGGGATTGGGCATAAGCGAGAAACGCCGAATCCGCCTGAGAGGAGAATGAAGCGCACAAGTCCCGCATGGACATGAGCGCATCGCGTGCGGCGGCATCTGCCAGAACCCTGTCATAATCGGGATTCGGGTAAACCTCCGCCAATGCCGCCATACCCTCCCTCAGCCAGGCGGGGATGTTTCGATAGCCCGCGCCGATATGACGCGCTGTAAGGATGTGCATGAGTTCATGCGGGATGCGTTGTTCCATGAGGAGGCTCTGATGGGCGCCCGCCTCAACCGCGACTGTGAGCACGCCCGCCGCCGAATCGGCATGACCCACCGCCCAAACCTCTGCGCCGGGGAGCGCGCCGTGCAGATCGCTTTCGCTCGCGTAGAGGAAGATATCAATGGGTTGTGAAAGGTCGGGGTCAAAAAAGACGCGGACATTCTGAAGCCCCGCCTGCGCGGCGTTCAACGCGGCGAGACCGAATGAGTCATCGGCGTTGTACCAGTGGATTCGGAGCGGATCCGCCCCGAGGCTCCGCCAGGCAAAGCGATTGTCGTCGTAGCGAACGGAGCCTGCCGCGCTCTGGACAACGCCGCCATCGGCGAGAGTCAGTTCGTACCGCCACAACAGAGTGGTAAACGGACGCAGGGCGTTCTGCCGCGCCTCGAAGCGGAATTCGGAGACGCCGTTCGCATCGAAGGTCACAGGCTGGGAATAGGTGACTCCCCGGGCAGAATCATAGATGAAGAGGGATGCCCTCTGAAGCGGAATCGGCGCTTTGAGCCTTGCCGTGAAGGTAACGCTTTCCCCAAATTGGACAGAGGCGGCAAGTTCCATGTCAACGGTTGTTTGGGCGCGCACGGGTTCCCCGCCCAGAAGCACCATGGCAAGCAGAAAGATCAAAACAAAACCGACTACGCGCATCTCAATTCCCCAGAAACACCAGCAACAGCGTCAACGTGAGCGGGCTGAGCAGAGTACAGACGAACACCGCCGCCGCGATGAGTTTCGCATCGAGTTGGTATTCCGCCGCCAGCACCGTGGCGCTGACCATGCTCGGCATCGAAGCCTGAGTCACGGCGCCCTGACGAGCAAAGCCCCGAAGGCCGAACAGCACGGCAAGCCCCAGCCCGATGAGCGGCGCGGCAAACAGGCGCAATCCCACGCTAAGCGAAAGTGCGCGGCGATTGCCCGACAAGACCACATCCGTCATCTGCACGCCCAGCAGGACGAGCATGAGAGGAATGGTTCCGCCTGCGGCAAGGTCCACGGCACGACTGACCGGCGCGGGGATGGCGATCCCAAACTCGATGACCAGCGCGGCGAGCAGCACCGCGTACAGCGTGGGCAGTTTGAGCAGTCCTATCAGGGACTCTTTGAGGTTCATGTGCCCCAGCGATGCAATGAGGACTCCGACGGTATAGAACATGAAGGTGGTGGTGATGAAATACACACCCGCGTACGACAGCGCCTTTTCGCCAAACGCAAACGCCACCAGCGGAAGCCCATAGTTGCCTGTATTGGCGAACATGGTGGTGATGACGACGGCAGTCAGAGCGGGACGTTCCAGTTTCAGAAAATTGCCAAACAGGAATGCCAGCGCGCCCATGAGCAGCACGATCGTGACTGTAAAGCCGATCACCGAGGCGGCTTCATTCCACTCGAGCTGATTCTTGACGAGCAGGTCGAAGATCAGCACCGGACTGAAGACGTAGAAAACCACCCGCCCCAGACTGCGCGCGTCCACATGCAGAAGTTTACCGAGCGTGAAGCCCGCGCCGCCGAGCAGGAGAATCGGAAGGATGTTGTTGGCAAACGTGTTTGCGAGTATGAAAAGCGACATCGGTCAACCGTCAAAAGAAAATCACGGAGATTATACCGTCTCCGTGATTTATGCCGTGCGCACATCGGTTCGGGCGAATCCACCTGCCCTATTGTTCTTCCTCATCGTTTTCTTCAATCTCTGCAAGGTCCTCGAGGTCGTCAGGGTTAATGGACAACAACTCGAATCGGTCAAGGTCCTCGGTAAAGGCAAGGTTGTCGAGCGCGTCTTCAAGAAACTCGATCAGCTCCTCGTCCTCCGTCTGATCGAGCAGGGCTTCGAGGTAGGTCTGCACATCCTCCCCGCCGATCTGCGAAAGCGACCAGATGGCGGCAGTCATGACTTCGCCGTCGTCCTCGTTCTCCAGCATGCGCAGGAGCGGCAGGCGCGCCGATTTCAATGCCAGCATGCCCGCGCTTTGCACGGCGGCTTTGCGGATTTTCAAATTGTCGTTCAGCATCGAGCGCAGGACGCGGTCTTCCCAGCGGTCATCGGCGGAACGTCCCATCGCAATCAGGGCGCTCACTTTCCAATCCATGCCGCTTTCGAAAGCAGACTCGATCAATTCGACGACTGCGGGATTCGACGACCAGCCCAGCGACTCGAGGGCGCGGCGTCGGACTTTCGCTTCCTTCTCCCCTCGGGCTGATTCCAGCAAAGCGGCATGGACCTCTCCGTAGGTTTCTTCTGCAATCTCCTCCAGTTCGCCGAGATCTACGAATACATTGAGAGCATTCGCCGCCTCCGCGCGAACGTTGACATCGGGATCGGTCCTCAACATGGCAAGGTAAGCCGGGACGAGTTTGAGATCGTCGCACGCTTCGTGGTCGAGCAGGCGGATGGCTCTTACACGGACAGCCGCATCGGGGTCGTCCAGGATGGAACGCGCGAAGTCGTCGAAACTGACGAGGGTATCGCTGTCAGCCAGAGACAAAAGCCCGTCGAGGAGGGACAACTTCCGATCCGGTTTGACGCGTGGCCAAAGGTCCATGAGGGTTTTGAGTTCAAGCGGCGAAATGTCCGAGAAATGTTTCAAATAGCGGCGCGGGAAATCCTTCGCCGGGGCGAGTAAAGAGTCTAAAACGGTTTGAAAGGAAACGGTCTGTTCGTTCATAGCTATTCGGTTTACGTGATCGCCTGCATAAGTTGCCGACCTTCGAGAACGCCTCTGACGCGGGGCGTATTGTGCGCGCTTTAGCGCACTGCTGCAAGAGGCTTACGGAAAGATGGTCGAAATGGGGTCAATGAAATCGCGAACATTGACATAGATCATGAGCACCAGCAAAAAGGTCATGCCCACGCCGTGCACGAGGTTTTCGAAGTGATGGGACAAGCGGCGGCGGAGGATGAGTTCCGGCAGGACGAAGAGAATGCGTCCGCCGTCGAGGGCGGGGAAGGGAAAGAGATTGAAAACGCCAAGGCTGATGGAGAGTGCGGCGATGATTTCGAGAACCGGAATGTACCAGTAAAAGGGACGCGTGGGCGTGGCGGTTTCGCTGGCTTCGATTCCCTGTTGGATGCTCTCCCCCATGATATCGTAGATGCCTTTCAAACCGATCAGGCGGGTTTGTTCGGCGGGCAGGGATCCGCGCAGAATTTTTGCGGGCATTGAGAGGAGGGCATAGATGTTTCGGCCGGCGTATTTGACGCCCCACTGCAAATCTTCGACGGGGGAGGAGGTGGTCTTGTAGGGTAGTCCCAGACCGACTCCGATCATGATGCGGTTCTGTTCTTCGACAAAACGCGGTATGACCGACAGGGAAACCTGTTGCCCGTTCCGATCCATCAGGAAATTAATGGAGGTTTCTTCGTTTGCGCCGACGATGGCGCTCAGGTCTTCATAACTGGCGATGGGTTCTCCGTTACCGCTGATGAAGATATCGCCGCTCTTCAAGCCAGCCTGTTCGGCGGGGGAATTGGGAAAGACGGCAGTGACCAGCACTTTTTCGAAATCGTAAGCGCCGACGCGCGAAACGATGAAACTGTAGATCAACAGGGCAGTCACCAGGTTCATGAGAGGACCGGCGGTAAGCACGAAAAGTCGTTTCCACGGCGCGGCGGCGGCAAGTCCGCCTGTCACGTTGGGGTCGTTTTCGCCTTTCGGGCGGACGAACCCGCCAAGAGGAAGCCAGTTAAGTGTGAAGCGTGTGCCGGCATGAATGTCCGAGATGACTTCGTTCAATTGTGTCATTCCGTCCGTCCTGCCTGCTTTGATCAATCGTTTTACGGCAGCCGGCTTCTCTGCACTGCCTGCCAATACGGGCTCGCCGGTTCGGGTGCGAGTCTGCCGCCGTTCTTCGAACACAACCGCTTCGATGGAACGTAGAACGAGGCGTCCATCCGTCTCGTCTACGGTGATTTTCACTTCCCGATCGAGCAATTCGCTCCACAGCACGGGCATGCGGAAATTGGCGGGGATTTCGATCCGTTTGCCGCTTCGCAAAAAGAAATATCCTTTGCTACTCCAGAACTCAATCGCTCCCGGGGTGGGAAAACCGATGCCGAATTCCTCCACCTCCACCCCGACCATGCGCGCAGCGAGGAAATGCCCCAGTTCGTGTACGACGACCATCCCACCGAAAGCCAGGATGAAGATCGCCAATTGCAACGCGGTTTCATTCATTCTTTTTTTCCTTTGCAAGTCATTATATCGCCTTTTGGAAGGACGACACGGCAAGGTGAGATATTTCTAACTTCCGGAGTACAATGAGCCGGACGGGCTAAAAACCCCGCATGCATCCCATTCTCCCACCGCAAGGAGCACAGATTACATGAGAGAGACTTGTATTTTTTGCCGGATCGTTTCGAATGAAGCCCGGGCGGCAATCGTGTACCGCGACGAACAGGTGACCGCTTTCCGCGATATTCACCCGGTCGCGCCGACTCACATACTGGTTGTGCCGAACCGGCATATCGAATCGGTCAACGCGCTCGAGGCGGAGGACGAGCGGTTGATGGGACATCTGTTTATCGTTGCCGGAAAACTCGCCAGGGAGGAGGGGATTGATCGAGGCGGGTATCGCTTGATCGTCAACACCGGGGCGGACGGCGGGCAAACCGTCTTTCACCTTCATGTACACTTGATCGGCGGGCAAAGAATGATGCATCCGATGGGGTGATGTCCCGCCGGGTAGAAGGGCGGTTCCGGGTAGACCTCGGCGTTATATTTGATCTCTTGCATACGTCAGCCGACGTTACACTTGCCCTCTCGCTTCGCTTCGGGGATGCTTCGCCATGGCAGGCAAGCGCCAAGGGAGAACGTCTCTTAGGCGAAGGCGTATTGTGCGCCCTCTGGCGCGCTTGCAAGAGGTTTATTTTATTTTTTTGCCAGGGGGCTTCCGGCAAGTTTGTTTTTCGGCTGGTTGGATCGGTATGCCAGATAAGCCAGCCCAATGCCGCTCAACAACAGGATCAGACCAAATATGCCCAGAGCGGGAGAACGGCTGCCGCCCTGTGCCGTTGCCGCCGGTTCCCCCGAGGGAAGGGTTTTGGATTGCGCGCCGAAATCCACGGAGGCGCGGTCGCCGGCTTTGACATCCAACGTGTAGCTCAGGGACATGGTCGGGTTGTAACCATCGGGGATCGCCATGCTGATGTTGTATTTACCAGCCGGGACATTTTTAAAGCACGAGCGAACCGGCTCGACCAGGTCCGGGTCAATCGCCGATGTGGTGTTTTGGGTTTGGGAATAAGAGCCATTCACATTCGTGAGACTGACCGCGCCGCCGTCAATGCCCAACTCGGTTTCCTGGCGGAGAGCGTCG
The DNA here is from genome assembly GCA_013388685.1 of Chloroflexota bacterium. Lineage (GTDB taxonomy): Bacteria > Chloroflexota > Anaerolineae > Anaerolineales > Villigracilaceae > Defluviilinea. The sequence continues at coordinate 214,240 of JACAET010000052.1, forward strand.
CCGTTTGCATCGTCGAATAACAGGACGCAGACTTCGGTTGTGCCGGTAAACGGCGTGGGGGTGACAGCGGGAGGTGTGGGTGTAAGAGCGGCTTCGGCTGTGGGTTCGGTCACCGGGGCGGCAAGACCCACGATGAGTTGCAGTCCGACGGTCAGGGTGCAGTCTTCGTCCAGGCGGGTGTTGAATTGTCGCAGTTGCTGAACGGTAATGCCGTGTTTAAACGCGACGCTGGAACAGTTATCCCCTTCGACCACAAGGTAGAGAATGCGACCATCCGGTTCGGGGGTGGCGGTGACAAAACCCTGCAAATCCGGCGCGGCGTTTGCGCTGCGGAAGGGCAATGCCGCACCGAACAGAAGGATTCCAAGAAAAAACAATCCGAGAAGAAAAGTGTTCCGATTTTTCATCGGCGGGGATTATAACATTCCAAACCCAATCATTGCTCCCAACGATACGGTTCGAGCGTAGGATGTGCTGGTAGGGGGCGGCTAATACAGAATCTCCCGGTTTGCCCGTTCGATTTCCTCATGGATTCTTTTGACTTCCTCCTTCATCTCGATGGAAACACCGGCGGTCTGCGGGATGAATTTGACCAAATCCCGCGCCTGACGCAGCAGGTCTTTGACGCTGGCAATGTAGGAAAAATCGCTTTTGCCCAATCCCGTTGAAGGAACCGGGAGTTGGCGGGCTTGTTGAATCAATTGACGGGCGCGAGCGATGCGTTCCGCGGCAGGAATGAGTTTTGCCATGCCGATCTCCTTGTCGTCGTTATTATAACTTCCGGCAGGCGGTTTGGAATTTCGATTCGCGGAAAGGCTGTGTCAGCGCGAGAGCATGCCAGAACGCCGCTCCTACCTCGCCAGCGAAATGAACACATCCTCCAGCGTTGGCTCGCCGACAACGATATCGCGCACATTTATATTCAGCCGTTTCAATGCTTTCAACAAATCCTCTTTCTTCGTTCCTCGTTCCGTGATTGTCCGCAAGTGATCACCAGCCAAACCCACACGCAATATGCCTTCAATGCGGCTTTGTGCGGCTACATCAAACAGGAACTGCTCAAAGGCGACACCAAACTCAATCACTTTGCTCTCAAGTCCAAACTCTACTTGCGCGCCATTCAATCTGCCTTTGCCGCTTTGCGGGAACTCAATCCCGTTCGATTGGCTGCGTAAGGTGAGTTAGGTAATTGAGATTAACCTGAATAGTTAACTGCACTTTCGCCAATTTTGTTTAACCGCCATATATGGTGGCAGGAAAGGTGTCAAAGCACCAAATATGGCGGCTTTCTCCCCGAAAATTTCGCATAAACCATAAAAAGGCGAAACTACAGTAGTTAAGAAACAAGACTCGAATCTAAATCTGGTTTGCTTTAGGGTATTCCGCCATAGACACTTGTATTAAAGTACATATGATTATATGGCCACTTATAGAAATCATGGCTGCCACCTGAATAACCAACTCGTCCGCCAGCAGGAGTACAAGGTGGCTTCTGTATTGTCATTGCTGCATAGTATAAAGATGTATAGTGTCGGACTCCCCCGTATGTTGTCGTTCCCCACAACACATTACCATTACAGAAATGTTTGGCATTCCACCACCCATAGCCAATGTCATCCATATTTGTGGACGGATTTACGGTTTTGCTTGTAATAGTGGGAGACCAGTACGATCCAGTGCTATTGACAACATTATGAAGTCCTCGAGCATATGTCAAGCAATTACTGGAATATGGATAACAGAAGTCATCTGCCTTTGCCACATATATGCTCGTTATACCTAATGTAAGAATCACCGCAAGCCCAAGCAGGATTTTTGTTTTTGTGTTCATTTTTGCATTCCCTGATCAAGATAGTTCAAAATTTCAGCAGGAGGAGTAGCAACCTGTTCGAAAGTTAAAACCTCTACCATACTGCTCTTGCGTTGAGACCCATCCTGAAAATTAACTATGGTTTGATATAGTTCAACCTGTCCATCCTCATTATAGAAGGCTTGAGTGTCAATCGAAACAACTTCATTGTTGAACTCTAAAAATTTAAAGGGTCTTGTATATTTTTCTTCTGCACTGTACTTAATTAGTTCTTTGCCCTTTATGTTTTCAGTTGTTTTCTTTAATTCATTTTTGAGCCTATCGGCAACCTCTGGAAAGCCAAAATCAAGGGTGTAGATCAAATTGTCCGGGGCGGGAATTATGTTGCCAAAGGTAAGATTGAACCAGGCTTTGTCCTTCAAAACAGAGACCTGTATAATCTCATCGCTAATACTCCGTTGAAGGAAAATTCCCTTTACTTCCTGACCTTGACCATCCAGGAGAATCCAATCTTCCGTGATAAAGTCGTTTGGCGCTGGTTGTCCATCAGGTCTTGTGTTTTCTATATCGTTGTCAAAAGTTTGATGCATTACTACATGGATCCACCCAGCCTTTTGATGTGTATTTGCCCATTTATCTGAAAGCGCACGAACCTGTTCAGATAAAGCAAGTTGTTCCTGCACATTCTCTGGCGAGATATTCTGTACCTGAACAATTAGAGGCGGTTCATTGCCTGCTGGCAATTCTGATGCCGCAGTCACGTTTGAGTGTCGAACAAACACAGCAACGCCAAAGATGAAAAACATTGTTAGTAGCGTCCATAACCAATTTTGCTTCTTCATAATATGCAACTCCTTTTTAATGAACTTGGCTGACAGATTTATTTTATTCATCCTGGCATTGCTTGTCCCTGGAATAAATACCAGTCTTTTCACTGGTATTTATTCCAGGTCCTTCGGGAAGTACTTTTGATACCAAGCGGCTGCTTCATGCCGCGATTCGACATCCAATCTGTCAAAAATGGCTGAGACGTGATAAGCGACCGTTTTAAGTGTTACTCCCACTCGCTTTGCAATTGCTTTATTGCTTAATCCTTTCTCCATCAATAAAAGGACTTCACGCTCGCGTTCGGTCAGTTTTTCCCATTTTTCGCCCGCTTCCTTCTTCCAGTTTCTCGCCCTGATAAGTTGTTCATTTGTAATCAGATATTCCCCGTGTGCCGCGCGGCGAATTGCTTCGATCAACTGCTCCGCCCGCGACTCTTTATCCAAAAAGCCAACCGCGCCTGCCTCCATCATGCTCGCAAGGTAGGCGTCCCGGTCATGGGCAGTCAGCACCAATGTGATCGTTTCGGGGTAATTTTCACGCGCCCATTTTTCAAATGCTAAAGGGGAGAAATTGGGCATTTTCAAATCGAGCAGGATGATTTTGGGGCGTAATTCATCGAGCAATTTTTCCGCCTCTTCACCGCTCCCCGCCTCGCCAATGACATAAATATCAGGCGTTTTCTCCAGTATTGCACGAACTCCCGCCCGTAATGGCGGATGGTCGTCCACAATCAATACGGAAATTTTCTTTTCAGTGTGTTTCGACATGGGCTACCTCCATCGTCTTATCTATACACTATGGAGTAATTTTATATCCCCCCCCCCCTAAATCTGTCAATCCAACTTTTCTACCTCGCCAGCGAAATGAACACATCCTCCAGCGTTGGCTCGCCGACGACGATCTCGCGCACATTTACATTCCTCCCTTTCAATTTTTTCAACAAATCCTCTTTCTTCGTTCCTCGTTCCGTGATTGTCCGCAAGTGATCACCAGCCAAACCCACACGCAATATACCTTCAATATCAGGCAAAACCTCCAGCCCTGCCTCCAATGGCTCAACATACACCTCCCACACATCGCCGGGGATGATGTCGCGTTTCAGGTTGGAGGGGGTGTCCATCGCCAGCAGTTTGCCGTCACGCATGATGCCGACGCGCTCGCAGTATTCGGCTTCGTCCATGTAGTGGGTGGTGACGAGGATGGTCACGCCGCTATCGGCGAGTTCGTAGATCAGGTCCCAGAAGGCGCGGCGGGCAGTGGGGTCCACGCCGGAGGTGGGTTCGTCGAGGAAGAGCAGTTTCGGTTCATGCACCAACGCGATGCCCAGCGCCAGTCTCTGCCGCCAGCCCGCCGAGAGCGAACGCGTCCGCGTGGCTTCATGTCCACGAAGCCCGACCCGTTCGAGGGTATGAGAGATGCGGGCTTTGTCCGTGATGCCATACACGCCGCCGTAAAACGTCAGGTTTTCGAGCACGGTTAAATCGTCGTAGATCGCAAACTTCTGCGACATGTACCCCACGCGTGAGCGCACCTGTTCGCTTTGTTGGAATGCGTCGAATCCCAGCACGGTTGCTTTGCCTTCATTGGGTTCGAGCAGACCGAGAAGCATGCGAATCGTCGTCGTTTTGCCCGAACCGTTCGGACCGAGGTAGCCCGCTACTTCGCCCGCGCGCACCTCAAAACTGATGTGATCCACCGCGACGAAATCGCCGAAGCGCCGCGTTAAATGTTCGACTTTGATGATTGGTTCGCTCATTTGGACTCCGATAACGCGATAAACACATCTTCGAGGACGGGCGGCACAGCGCGGAGTTCATCCACCCGACCACCCTCGCTTCGTATCTTCGACGTGAGCCTGCGCAAAACATCTTGAGCCTTACCCTCTCCGACGCGGATGTGCAGCCTGTCGCCGAACGCCTGCACGTCTTCGACATCGTCATCCTGATGCGCGATGCGCCGAAGGAGGTTCAACGGCGAGCCGCGCAGTTCGAGCACGCGTCCATTCAGGCGGGCGCGCAGATTGGAGGGCGTGTCTTCGGCGATGAGTTTTCCGGTCTTCATGAAGCCTACACGGTGACAGCGCGAGGCTTCGTCCATGTAGGGGGTGGAGATGAGGACGCTGACCTCCACCCCCCCCTCTTTCTCTCCCTTCAAATGCTCCGAATGTAGGGGGGCTGATACCAACTTGATGATCAACTGCCAGAAATCCTGCCGCGTGACAGGGTCAACGCCTGTGGTGGGTTCATCGAGGAGGAGAACTTTCGGGCGAGTCACAAGAGCGGACGCCAGTCCTAGTTTCTGTTTCATGCCTCCTGAAAGTTGACCTGCTTTCCGTTCGGTGAATTTTTCAAGCCCGACGAATTCGAGAATCTCCATCGAGCGCGGAAGCCATTCGTTGGGTTTCAGCCCGCGCACTTCGGCGAAGAAGCGGATGTTTTCCAGCACGGTCAAATCTTCGTACATGGAAAATCTCTGCGAGAGGTAGCCGAATTGCGAGCGCGCCTGTTCGGTTTGTTTGTTGATGTTGTAGCCGCAGATGTTCACTTCGCCCGCGTCCGCTTTGAGCGCGCCGACGAGGAGACGGATGGTGGTGGTCTTCCCGGCTCCGTCCGCGCCGACCAAACCGTAGATTTCACCGGACTTGATTTGGAGGGAAACACCATCCACCGCGTGGACATCACCGAAGGATTTTTTGAGGTTGGCAGCTTCCACAAGCGTTGGAACGTTGGAATGTTCGAACGTCAAAACGTTAGACTTCATATTCTAGACCATCTTCGCGGACACGGCGCGGCTGAGGATGTGTATCAAGATAATCCATAAAAC
>JACAET010000024.1 GCA_013388685.1 Chloroflexota bacterium
AATTCCCCTCTCCCTGAGGGAGAGGGGCGGGGGGGAGGGATGTTGACGGTAACATACCCCTCTCCAAACTTCAGCGCCGTTTCCACCGAGTCGGTCAGGCGGGTGAGTGCGGCTTTCTGGTCTTCCTTTGTCCCCTCCCGGGAGATGACGAGGCGGTCTACCACGGCTTCGATGGTGTGCTGTTTGTAGCGGTCAAGTTCGATTTCGTCATCGAGCGAATAGACCGTGCCATCCACGCGGGCGCGGGTGAAGCCTGCCTTGCGGATCTCCTCGAAGACGGCTTGATACGTACCTTTGCGTCCGCGCACGAGCGGCGCAAGGATCAGGATGCGCGTGCCGCCGGGCAGTTTCTCGATGTGATCCACGATCTCTTGCGCCGATTGCCGCGCCACTTCGCGTCCGCACACGGGACAGTGGGGGATGCCCGCCCGCGCGAACAGCAGACGCATGTAGTCGTAGATTTCGGTCACCGTGCCAACCGTGGAACGCGGGTTATGGCTGGTGGATTTCTGGTCAATCGAGACGGCGGGAGAGAGCCCTTCGATGTAATCCACATCGGGCTTGTCCATCTGCCCGATGAACTGACGGGCGTATGCCGAAAGCGACTCGACGTAGCGCCGCTGTCCCTCGGCGAAGATGGTGTCGAACGCCAGCGACGACTTGCCCGAACCCGAAAGCCCGGTGATGACCACAAACCTGTCGCGGGGAATCTCCACCGTGATATTTTTCAAATTATGGACGCGCGCGCCAACCACGCGGATATTGTTGGATGACATGGAACTCCTCTGGAATGGGATTGCTCTTGGTTCGTTCTAACTCCCAATGAATATTCACCGTGCTCTTTCGCCGGGAGCGATATTGGAGAGCATCTGTCAAACGCCTATTCTAGCACAAATGTTTTACTTTCGATGAGCGTAAAAGCCGCACAGCAAAATTGCATTATACCGAATCCCCAAATCAGACACTCTTATCGGAATTTGCAACGTGCATGTTATACTCTTGTGCAACTTCTCAAATCCGGCGGGGTTATGTGTGTTAACCCTGCCGGTAGGACCAGACGAGTGCAGGAAACCGAGTTCAACGAAGAGGAAATGCTATTGCTCGCCTCCCAGGGCGACCGCGATGCGTTCGGTTTGCTCTATGAGCGCTATGTGGATCGAATCTTCAACTACGTCTACTACCGCACAGGGAATCTGCATGACGCCGAGGACCTTACCGCCCGTGTTTTTCAGCGGGCGATGAATCACATTCACAACTACACCGATCGCGGCGTTCCCTTTTCGGCATGGCTGTACCGCATTGCCCACAACCTGGTTGCCAACTGGCACAGGGATCGCAGCCGTAAACAGGAAATACCGCTTGACGATCTGCCGATCTTGCCGGTCAAAGGCGATCACCCCGAGAAAAACCTTGTCCGTTCTCAGGAACAGGAAGCGCTTCTCAAACTTATCCGGCGCCTGCCCGCTGAGCGACAGAATCTCCTCATCCTCAAATTTGTCGAGAACCTGTCGAACGCCGAAATCGGCGCCATCATGGGACGCAGCGAGGGCGCGATCAAGAGCCTCTACCACCGCACATTGCTTGCCTTGCGCGATCAACTGAGCGACCAAAACATCAACCTTGAAGGAGAGTAGCCATGTTTCGAATTGTGACCGATGGTGCAGTGGATATCCCCGCCGAGTGGTACAAAGAATACGACATCCAGCGTATTCCCATCAATGTGCATTTCGGTGAAGAAAAAACCTTCATCCAGGACGTTGAACTCAGCATGGACGAGTTCTACAAACTGGTGGACGGCAAAAGCCTGCCGCACCCGAAAACCTCCCAGCCCTCGCCCCACCAGTTTGTCGAGTTTTACAAAAAGATTGCCCAGCCCGGCGATACCATCCTTTCCATTCACATCACCAGCAAACTTTCCGGCACGTATGCCTCCTCTGTCGCTGCGGCAGAGGAACTCAAAGGCACATACAACATCGTCCCTGTGGATACCTTGGGCGGTTCGATGGGCACCGCCTTTATGTGCCGTTCCGCCCGCCAGATGGAACGCGCCGGCAAAAGCGTGGACGAAATCGTCCAATTCATCGAACGCGTGCGCGGTAAAACCCTCATCATCCTGACGCTCGATACCCTCGAATATGCCCGCCGCAGCGGACGGGTCGGCGCCCTGCGCTCAGCGCTCGCCTCCGCCCTGAACCTCAAACCGATTGCCATGCTCAAAGACGGTCTGGTGGAGATGGTGGACCGCGTCCGCACCCGCAAAGCCGCCTTTGAGCGCGTTGTCGAACTGGCGAAAGAACACTCGGGCAGTCAGCCTGTTCATCTGGGTGTGGTGCATGCCCGTGACCTTGCCTCCGCTCAGGTGTTAATGGAACAGGCGAAGAAATCGCTCAACGTCAAAGAAGCCTATCTGACCGACCTCTCCATCTCCCTTGCGATCAATTTCGGACCGGGTACTGTCGGATTGGTGCTCTACCCCGCTGATTGAATTTGTGAGTGACCCATGGTACGCAGAAAATCATCCCCTCTTCCCGATGACGTCCTTTCCAGTCTCGAGGCGCGTCTTGCCGGGACCTTGAAGCCGATTCAGCCTTCGAGGGACATGGTTCAACGCCTGCGCGAGCGAATCCGCTTCCCGGCGCCGGAGGAGATCGCCTTGCGGCTGGGCGATTGGAAGAAGATGTTTTTGGTGCTGGGCGGTGTCATGTCGGGGATGGTGCTGTTCATCACGCTGGCGCGGGCGTTCTTCTACCTAATGAGCCGGAAGAGCGTGTAACAGAAAATCTTTCAACCGGGCACAGCAGACGCTCCCTGCCAGCGCATCATCCGCAGGCATAAAGACCCCGAGGTCATTCCTCAGGGTCTTTTCATTTCAGCAGGGCGTCGCATAACTGCCGCGCTTCGGCGATGAGGTCGGCTTCGACGGGGAGTTTGAATTCCTCGTTGACGCGCAAGGTCAAATGGTTGGCGAGCCGTTTCAGGTCGGGAGAAAGAAGCGGATCGTCCCTGAGCAGGTTCAGCAGATCGTAGGCGCTCGTGCTGCGGGGTTGAATCCCCTGTCGGGTCAAGTATTCCCGAACGGCAATTCCCGCCGCGCGGCGGGCGCACACACGCGCCTGCCCCTCGTTGCCTCTGGCGCGCGCCTGCTCGGCGAGCGCAAACTCGCGTTCCAACTGCTCGTTCAGATTCATCAGTCGAAAAACCGATAGCGCAGCAGCGCCCAGACCGCCTCGAAGGCGTCTTTGAGTTTGATTTTTTTCCCTTCGGAATAGTCGCGCGGGTTGAAGGAGATCGGCACTTCGAAGATGCGGTATTTGCGTTTGAGAATTTTGGCGGTGAACTCCGGTTCGAAGTTGAAGCGCTTCGAGCGGATGTTCATGCCCTCGATGACCTCGCGGCGGAAGACCTTGTAGCCGGTTTCCATGTCGGTCAGGATCGAGTCGTAGAGGATGTTGGTCATGAGGGTGAGCAGTTGATTTGCCACCTGATGCCAGAACATGGCGACGCGGTGCGGGGCGCCCAAAAAGCGTGAACCATAGACCACATCTGCCAGCCCCTCCTCGATGGGTTGGAGCAGGACAGGGTAATCGCGGGGGTTATATTCGAGGTCGGCGTCCTGAATGAGCAGAACGTCGCCCTTGGCGGCTTTCATGCCGGTAACCACCGCCGCTCCCTTTCCCTGATTCTTCTCGTGCAAGATCACGCGGACTTTCCGCTTGCCGTCGAGTTTTTTCAGAATTTCTCGGGTGCCGTCCTGCGAGCCGTCGTCCACAATGACGATTTCGCTTGCCCGTTTGACGGCGTGTACCCGTTTGATGATTTCCTGGATATTGTTCGCTTCGTTGTACACAGGGATGATGACGGAGAGTTTCATGACATTACAAATTATATACGATGTTTCGCGCCGCATTGCATTCGAAATTGGGCGTGCTATAATCTGACCGTTGCATATTCCCTCATCCCTCTCTGGGAGGCGTTATGACCAATACCCTCATGCGGTCGCCCGGCGCGGCTGTCTCTTTTTCTCCGCCGCCCATTAACTCGGTCGAAGATACCGGCTTGAATGTTCTCTGGTTGCAGGACCTGGCTCTAAAGATCCTCTATAACCAGGGATTCATGAGCGGTTTCAAGATTGCCGAAGCGATTGCCCTGCCGTTTGCCGGCGTTACCGACGGCATCCTCGAAGCCCTCAAGCGCGAAAAATTGATCGAAGTCAAGTCTTCGCAAGGCGGTTTGGGCGAGGGCGCCTATACCTACGGGATCACCGGCGCAGGCATCACCCGCGCCCGCGAAGCCCTCGAGCGCAGCCAGTATGCCGGTCCTGCGCCGGTGCCGTTCGAGGTCTACAATGAAGCCATCCGCCGCCAGAAAACCGGGCGCATGACCGTCACTGCGCGGACAATGCGCCAGGTACTTTCCCAGTTGGTCATCTCCGAAGCCACCTTCCAGCGGCTCGGACCCGCCCTGAACTCCGGCACGTCCATCTTCATGTATGGTCCGCCCGGCAACGGCAAGACCAGCGTCGCCCGCGCCTTTGGCAACCTCATCCTCACCCAGTCCATGTACATTCCCTACGCCCTCTACCTCGATGGGCAGGTGATCAAAGTATATGACCAGGTGAGCCACAAACTGGCGCCCGAAGCCGACGGACAAGCGACTCCTTCCGGGACCGGCAACCTGCGCGCCAGCCCGCGCCGTGACCCCCGCTGGGTCAAAATCCGCCGCCCCTTCATTGTGGTGGGCGGCGAACTCACCCTCGAAGGCTTGGATCTCGTCTATGACGAAACCCACAAATTCTACGAAGCCCCCTTTCAGGTCAAAGCCAACGGCGGCATCTTCCTGATTGACGACTTCGGGCGTCAGCAGGTTCGCCCGCGCGACTTGCTCAACCGCTGGATCGTCCCGCTCGAAAACCGCGTGGATTTCCTCACGCTTCACAACGGACGCAAGGTGGAAGTGCCTTTCGACGTGCTCATCGTTTTCTCGACCAACCTTCCCCCCAAAGACCTGGTGGATGAAGCCTTCCTGCGCCGTCTGCGCCACAAGATCGAAATTGGCGACCCCTCCTACGAGGAATACCGCGAAATCTTCCGCCGCGTTGCCGCCGATAAAAAAGTGGAATACAGCGACCAGGGACTGGCATATCTTCTGCAGGAGTGGTACATCAAACGCAACCGCAAACTGCGCGCCTCGCACCCGCGCGACCTGTGCGACCAGCTGATTGACATTGCCGGGTATCTTTCCGTGCCTCCCACCATGTCTCGTGAAATGTTGGATCGCGCCGCCACCTCCTACTTTGTGGATATTTAACCTCACCCCCTCGCACGCCGCACGGATTGCGCGTCTCCCTTTCCATGCGTGATCCGTTTTCAGCAGATCACGAAAACCGCGCGTCGTGCGCTCTCTCCAGCGCAAATGCGGCGGTAGCGACCGCTGATGACGCGCTTTTGTGAAGTACTGGTTCTTTTTTACCATGCTCGATACCCTTCCCACCCCCGTCATCTTTGCCCACCGCGGCGCCTCGGCGTTCGCGCCTGAAAACACGCTTGCCGCCTTCGAACTTGCCCTTCGGCAGGGGGCAGACGCCATCGAACTCGACGTGAAGCTCAGCGCCGATGGGCACGTTGTCGTCATCCACGACCCCACGGTGGACCGCACCACCGGCGCACGCGGACGCGTCAAGGACATGTCCCTTGCCGACCTGCGCTCGCTGGACGCAGGCAGTTTCTTTTCGGCGAACTTTCGGGGCGAAAAAATCCCCACTCTCGAAGAAGTCTTCGAGGCGGTGGGCAGGCGCGCCTTCATCAACGTGGAACTTACCAATTACAACACCCCGCGCGACCACCTTGTCGAATCCGTGTGTATGCTGATCAAAAAATTCGGACTGCAAAAACGCGTCCTGTTATCATCCTTTCTGCCGACCAATCTTGCCAGCGCGCGCCGTTACCTGCCCGAGGTGCCCACGGGGTTGCTGGCGTTGGGCGGCATTTTGGGGTTGTGGTCTCGTTCGTTTGGCTTCGCGTTCGGCAGGTATGATGCGCTGCATCCGAATCTCAGGAACGCCACACAACAACAAATTTACTTTGCGCACCGTCTCAAGCGCCGCATCCACGTGTGGACGGTGAACGACGAGGTGGATTTGCGCCGCCTGTTCAAGTGGGGTGTGGACGGGGTTTTCACCGACCATCCGCAACTGGCGGTGAGCGTGCGCGGGGAAAATGCTCAGGATGGAACCCGGTTTGTTTAGCGGCGGCACTTTCCAAGTCGGGGAGAGGAAGCGTGGGGCAGGCGGGGGAGGACACGCGATCTTTCGAAGTCTCTGCCGGTGGCTGACCCTGCTGGCAGTTCTCGTCTCGCTCTCCGAGCCTGTGGCTGGTGTGCGCGCCCAAACGCCTGTGCCGCCTCCACCGGTGCGCGTGCTGTTGAATTCCATGACGCCGGAAGAACGCGTGGGACAGTTGTTTTTGGTGACGTTCCAGGGGACGGATACCAGCGCCTCCTCTCCAATCTATGATCTGATTGCCAACCATCATATCGGCGGCGTGATCCTTCTTTCGGAAAACGATAATTTCGCCGCCGAACCGGAGACGGTTGCCTCCGCTTATCAATTGATCGCCGACTTGCAAACCATCGAATGGGACACGACCCACGCGATCAATTCTGTCGGCAGGGTGTATGTGCCTCTCCTCGTCGGCGTTTCCCAGGAAGGCAACGGGACTCCCTACGACCAGATTTTGAGCGGGATGACGCCTCTGCCGAACGAAATGGCGATCGGCGCCACCTGGAAAACGGAAAACGCCTTTCAGGTCGGGTCGGTGTTGGGAAGCGAATTGTCGGCTTTGGGATTCAATTTATATCTGGGTCCTTCTTTGGATGTAATGGAGGAACCCAATCCTTCGGCGCGCAGCGACTTGGGGACGCGCGTGTTCGGCGGTGACCCGTATTGGGTGGGGGAAATGGGTCAGGCGTATATCGCCGGTTTACATACCGGAAGCGGCGGGCGTATGCTCGTGGTCGCCAAGCACTTTCCGGGGCGCGGCGATTCGGATCGTTCGCCGGAGGAGGAGGTTGCCACCGTTCGCAAATCGCTCGAACAATTGAAGCAGGTCGAATTGTTTCCCTTTTTTAATGTGACGTCCTCGCCGGATGCAGGGTCCAATACCGATGGATTGCTCCTTTCCCACATCCGGTATCAGGGGTTCCAGGGAAATATTCGAGCCACCACGCGCCCGGTCAGTTTCGACGCGTCGGCGTTATCTGCCATCCTTGCCCTGCCGCAATTTGCCGCGTGGCGGGCGAACGGCGGTCTGATCATCAGCGATGATCTGGGGAGCAAGGCAGTCAGGGATTTCTATTCGCTGGGCGGAGACAGTTTTTCACCCCGCCTGGTCGCCCGGGACGCCTTTCTGGCTGGTAACGACCTGTTGTATTTGGGAAACCTTGCCGCCGATCAGCTTGACGATCCGTATCAGGCGGCATTGCGTATTCTGGAAGCCTTTGCACAGGAGTATCGTAACGACCCTGTGTTTGCCCAGTTGGTGGATGCGGCGGTCACGCGCATTCTCACCCACAAACTCCGCATGTATCCAGATTTGAGCATTGAAAATGTGCTTCCCGATCGAAACGAACTGGAACGCCTCGGCGTTTCGAGCCAAATCTCCTTCGATATCGCTCGTAACGCCGCCACCCTGATCAGCCCCGACCCTCAGGAATTGAACACGCTCCTGCCGGCGCCTCCCACCACGAACGATCGCATCGTTTTTTTGACGGATGTTTCCCGGTACAGGCAATGCAATACCTGTCCGGAGTATGATTCGCCGGCGGTGGACTCGTTTCAACGCACGGTGCTTCGGCTGTACGGTCCCGACGGCAGCGGACAAGTGGTTCGAAGCCGGGTCAGTTCCTATTCGCTGACGGATGTATCCGCCCTGCTCGACGGTACGACCGAATCGAACATCGAGAATTCGTTGAGTAATGCCACCTGGGTGGTCATCTCGCTTTCGGATGTGAGCGCCGGACAGCTGACCATACTCCGCCGTTTTTTCTCCGAACGGACTCATCTGCTTCGGAATAAAAACGTGATTCTGTTTTCTTTCACCGCGCCCTATTACCTCGACGCGACGGATATTTCCAAACTCACGGCGTATTACACCCTCTACAGCAAACAGCCCGCCTTCGTGGATGTGGCGGCGCGCATTCTTTTTCAGCAGGTCTCCCTGCAGGGCGCGTCGCCCGTCTCCATTCCGGCGGTGGGATACAACCTGATTACACAAACCTCGCCGAATCCGCAGCAGGTCATTCCTTTGCAATTGGATAGGACGGACGTTCCCGCGACGGAGACCGAAGGTACGCTGACGCCTGAGCCGACGGCGACGCCTTTTTACAAGATCGGCGCTTCGATTTCGGTTCGGGCAGGACCGATTCTCGACCGCAATATGCACCTCGTGCCCGATGGAACGGTGGTACGCTTTACCATGTCCACACGGGATGAGACGGGCAGCATTCTGCAACAAGTGGAGACGACCACAATGGACGGCATGGCGCGCGCGTCGTTTGTCATTGATAAACCCGGCAAGGTGGAAGTCCGCGCGGTCAGCGAACCGGCGGTCGTTTCGGATGTCATTCAGTTCGACGCGACGAGCGAGGGGGTGGCGGTGACGGTGGTGGTGCCGGTTGTAACGGAAACCCCCGAACCGACGCTCCCTGCGCCCACCTCGGTCCCGGAGAACCATTTCATTTCGCCGGAGGGGTATCCGCGGGCGGGGATCTGGTTTCTGGTCTTGCTGGGCGTATTTGGAAGCGCGCTGCTATCCTTTTGGGCGGTCAGTCGGTTGATTACGCCTCGTTGGGGGCTGCGTTTTGCTCTGCTGGTGTTGATCGGAGGCTTCGGCGCGTATAACTATCTCGCGTTGGGATTTCCGAGCGCGCTCGCATGGGTGTCTTCCGAATCGGGGGGGGCGTTCGGGGTTTTGTTGTTTACGTTAGCGGGGGAGTCGCTTGGGATTATTCTCGCCTGGGTCTGGTGGCGGGTGTTTAGCGGATCAGAGTCGCCAACAGGCTGAGCAGAAACAGGACCGCCGCGCTCCATGCCAGCGTGGCTTCGGGGGGATGGGCAAGATAATCCATGAGGGAAGGTGAGTGAACGCGAACCCTCGCGACCGAGAGAGGAAGCGTGGGCGTTTCCCGAAACCCAAGCAATGCCTGCTTGAGTTCGGTAACCGAATGGGGCCGCTCGTCCGGGTGCATGGACATTGCCCACAGGACCGCTTTCTCTGTGCGGGGCGAAAGGGAGGGGTTGATTTGTCGTAATGGAATCAGGCTTTCGGGCGCGAGGAAGCGTTTCCGTGCGTCTGCCGGGGGTTCGTTCGTGAGCAGGTGGTAGAGCGTCGCGCCGAAGGAGTAGATGTCCGAACGGATGTCGGTGTGGGCGTCGCTTCCGCCGTATTGTTCGAGGGGGGTGTAAAGAGCGGTACCCTGTCCCTGAATGATCGTGATGGTGACTTCCTCGGGGGCGAGGATTTTTACCAGCCCAAAGTCCACGAGTTTGATCAACCCGTGAGGCATGAGTTTCAGGTTGCTCGGTTTGATGTCGCGGTGTACGATGGGCGGCTCCTGGCTGTGGAGGAAAATGAGCGCGTTGGCGATTTGATCCGCCCAGGCGAGAACCTCCTTTTCATGGAGAAATCGTTTGTTGCGCCGCGCCTCGAGCATGAGCGAACGCAGGTCGCTGCCCGGAACGAAGTCCATCACCAGATAATCGCGCGGACCGATGGAAAAGAAATCGGAGACCTTCGGCAGGTTGGGGTGGTCGAGGCGCGCGAGTACAGTCGCCTCGCGCAGGAATTGTTCGCGGGCTTCCTCTCTGATGTTTTCCGGGAGGGCGCGGTCGTATTCGACTTCCTTCAAGGCGCACTGGCGTCCCTTGAGACGCATATCGTCTGCAAGATAGATCGAGCCCATGCCGCCCTGACCAATGCGTTCACGAATCCTGTAACGACCGCGCAAAACCTCCTCTTTTTGGAGGGGTGGAAGCAATGGCTCTCCTTACCGGGCGGAAGATTTGCCGCAAGGCACGAGCGCAGGAGGGTATCGGCGTATTCCCGCGCCAATGCTCAGGTTTTCGCTATCGTATTATAATATACGCCCTCCTGCGTTCAGGATATGATTCGACAACGGGATTCTCAATGACACTGTATCGGGAAGATGCTCCTTTGCTCGTCGCACAGGACGGACCCTTGAAGGGTCAACGCTGGCAATTGGACAAACCCATTGTGCTCGGGCGCGAGCCGACCTGCGATGTGGTGATTGCAGATCGGCAGATTTCGCGTTATCACGCCCGCCTGACGCCGACGCCGGAAGGTATCATCCTCGAAGACCTGGGGAGTAAGAACGGCACGCATCACAACGGAAGCCTGCTGATTGCTCCGGTTGTCCTGCAGGATGGGGATCTGTTGTCCATTGCTATGGCGCAGCAGTTCATTTTCCTCATTTCGGATGCCACCACGCCGCTGGTGGAAGGTTCTCCCTCCTCGGGACGTCTGATGATGGACTTGAAATCCAGGCGGGTATGGATTAATCATCAACAGTTGGTCCCGCCGCTTTCGGCACAGCAATTCAAACTGCTCTGGCTGCTTTACAAAAACAATGGCGAAGTGGTGGATCGCGCCGATTTGGTGGCGGAGGTGTGGGGAGGAGAGCAGGCGGCGGGCGTATCGGATCAGGCACTGGACGCGCTGGTGCGCCGCCTGCGCGAGCGGATCGCTTCCATCGATTCGACGCATCAATACATCGCCACCGTGCGCGGGCACGGAATTCGCCTGGATAACCCGCCCGCCTGACCCGTTTTTGACGCTTCGCCTCCCGCCGCCTTGCGGGAGGTTTTTGTTTACCCGTATCTTTTTCCTCCCTCCAGCGACTGACAGGTTAAACCAACTCAATTTCAGTTACGGAGGTACAGTATGAATAAATCGCATCGTTTTCTCATATCCGTGCTGTTGCTCGGCGCTTACCTGCTGAGCGCATGCAGCGGGACAGCGCCCCTCTCCGCCCCGCAGCAAGATGACGGTTCCTCGGCTTCCCAGTCCGTTGAGGTCGTCTTTACCGG
The DNA here is from genome assembly GCA_013388685.1 of Chloroflexota bacterium. Lineage (GTDB taxonomy): Bacteria > Chloroflexota > Anaerolineae > Anaerolineales > Villigracilaceae > Defluviilinea. The sequence continues at coordinate 11,102 of JACAET010000024.1, forward strand.
CAGCGTGGAAGCCATGGGCGCCTCGCAGTGGACCATCAGCGGGCAGGTGGTTGGCGTGGAAGGCGCCTCGATTGACGCCAACATCCAAGTTGGCGATATTGTCAAAGTGGAAGCATCTGTGGCAGCCGATGGGAGCATTTTTGCCCTGCGGATCGAGGCTGCCCGTCCTGCCATTGTGGATGGCAACGCCAACGACGACATGAACGGCAACACCAACGACGACATGAACGGCAATGCCAACGACGACATGAACGGCAATGCCAACGATGACATGAACGGCAACGCCAACGAATCGCCTGACGATGAACAGGAAATCTACGGTGTGGTGGAAGCCCTCGCCTCCGACTCGATTACGGTCAGCGGTGTGACCTATATGTTTGCATCCTTTACCGAGTTCAAAACCATCGTTTCCGTCGGTGACCAGGTCAAACTGCACGTGGTGGTTGCCTCTGATGGCACTCTCGTTGTCCGCGAAATTGAACGCACCTTAAGCGACAGCGACGATGACAACTCCAACTCTAACTCCAATTCCAACGATAACGACGATGATGACTCCAATAGCAACCAGAATTCCAACGACGATGATGACGACGATAACTCCAACTCCAATGGCAACCAGAATTCCAACGACGATGACGACGATAATGACAACTCCAATGACAACCAGAATTCCAACGACGATGATGACGACGATAACTCCAACTCGAACGATAACTCCAACGATAACGACGATGACTAACATTTCACTCTTCAGGGTATAAAAATTCAAAATGGAACATCTGGAGCGCTCCTCCAGATGTTCCATTCTCACGGATGTGTTCGATGAAACTACAAAGACAAGCCCTCCTCTCCATCGGCATTTTTATCCTGTTCATTGCCGGCATGTCGCTTATTCAATTTGCCACGCCCGATATGCCCGATAACGACGGCTTTTACCACATCAAACTGGCTCAAATCATGCGCATTGAGGGCTTGAAGCCTAAATTCCCCTGGCTGCCGCTTTCCATCCTCAACCCGCAGGAATATTACGACCACCACTTTTTGTATCACGTTGCACTTATCCCGTTCACCTGGTTCGCCGATTTACGCCTTGGGGCAAAATGGTCAGCGGTGGTTTTTTCGAGCCTGGCATTTCTCGCCGTGTGGTTTCTCTTTCATCGCCAGCGCATCCCCTACGACTGGTTGTGGGCGCTGGCTTTGCTGGGAATTTCGGATGCCTTCCTTTACCGCATGAGCGTCACCCGCGCCCAGTCGCTCTCGCTGGCATTCCTTGCCATCGGAATGACATGGCTTCTCGAACGCAAATACAAACATCTTGTCATCCTGTCCTTTATTTATGTCTGGCTGTACGATGCCTTTCCCCTCATGCTTGCGCTTGGCTTTTTATATGTTCTTGCCGTTCTGCTTTCGGAGCGGCGCCTCGAATACAAGCCCCTGCTGTTCATCGCTGGCGGCATTGCCCTCGGTATGATCGTCAACCCCTATTTCCCCGATAACATCATCTTTTCCTGGAATCACATGCTCCCCAAATTGACAGATGCCACTGCGGTCAGTGTGGGCAACGAGTGGTTTCCCTATACCACCCAGCAACTCCTCGAAAACTCGCTGTTTTCCCTGCTTTTCTTCGTCAGCGGAATTTTTGCCCTCGGGTTGACCAGCTGCAGAATGGACGTCCGCACCGCCTTTGCCCTGCTTGCCTCCCTCCTTTTTGGACTCATGCTCATGCAGGCGCGCCGCTTCGTCGAATACTTCCCGCCGTTTGCCCTCATCTTCGCCGCCTTTGCCTGGGCGGCTCATTTCCTCGACCGTCAATTTGCCTGCCGCATTTCCACCCCCTCTCCCTTCAAGCGGATTCTTCACAACGCCCCCCTCCTCCTGCTCTCAGCGGCGGTGATACTTGGCGCCAGCCGATCAATTCCCAGGGCGGGTGAAGCGATCAACGACTCCAAACCCTACGACCTGTACGCCGGCGCCTCCCAATGGCTTGTCGAAAACACCCCCGCCGGCTCCCGCGTCTTCCAGACCGATTGGGACGACTTCCCCCGCCTGTTCTTTTACAACACCCACAACACCTATCTCATCGGTCTAGACCCGACCTACATGCAGTTATACGATCCCGAACTCTATGACCTGTGGGTGCTCATCACACAGGGCAAAGTGGAAAACCCCTCCCGCATCATCGCCCTCCGCTTTGGCTCGCAATACGTCCACACCGATCTCAAACACGGCAGTTTTATCAAAGCCGCAGAGCGCGACCCCGGCTTGCGCGAAGTGTACCGCGATGACCAGGCGATTCTCTACGAAGTGCTCTCGCCTTCCCAATGATCTGCCGCGGAATGTTATACTCCCATGCAACTTGCCATTCTTCCCTTCTCGAGGATCATCATTTCAGGGAACCCTCAGACCATGTCCGGCTATGACGAACAAAGCGCCTTGAACGGTTTGCAGAATCTCGATTCGCAAGCCATCGCCGCCATTTACGACCGCTATTTTACCGAGGTTTATCGCTACGTCCGCTACCGCATTGAAGATGACGCCACTGCGGAAGACATCGCCAGCGATGTCTTCATGCGTCTGCTGGAAGCCTCCCAAAAACGGCAGGGACCCCAATCCAGCCTCCGGGGCTGGCTGATTGCCACCGCCTCCAATGCCATCAACGACCACCTGCGCCGCCGTTACCGCCGCCCCACCGACCCACTCTCCGACCATCTGCCCGACCAAACCGCCATCGTCCACGACGATGTAGACCAGCGCGAACAATACCGCACCGTGCGGTCTGCCTATGCCCAACTGACCGACGAACAACAACATGTCCTGGCGCTTCGCTTCGGTGAGGGATACTCCCTTGAAGAAACCGCACAAACCATGAAGAAAAAACTCAATGCAGTGAAAGCCCTGCAATTTCGGGCGCTCGCCGCACTTCAACGTTTGATCGGGGAGGCGAACGATGAATAAATACGAAATTTTGGAAATCTGCCTTAGGGAACTGGAACAGGGTGAAAGCCTGGATACCGTCCTCGCCCGCCGCCCCGAACTGGCGGACGAACTGCGCCCCATACTCGAAACGGCTGTCAAAGCCAGGGCAATCGCTGCGCCTTCGCCGTCCGAAGTGGTCATCCGCAGGAGCCGCGCACGAGTGCTCCAGCGCGCCGCCGAACTCCGCGAACAAAAAGCCGCCTTGCCCTCGCGCCGTCTCTGGTCGGCGCCTCTCAGGCGCGCCCTTGTCACCCTTGCGATGCTTACCCTGCTTTTCGTGGGCGGCAACGGGCTGGTACGCGCCTCCTCCGCCACCCTGCCCGGCGACAATCTCTACCCCGTCAAACGCACATGGGAAGGCGTCTCTTTGTTCTTCACCTTCAACCCCCAGCAGCGCGAAGCCCTCGAACTCGAACACGAAAACGAACGGTTGGAGGAACTCGCCGAACTCCTTGCCCGCGGACGCACCGCCCAGGTGGATTTTTCCGGTTACGTCACGCGTCAATCCGGGACCGAGTGGCTGGTCTCCGGTATCCCGGTCTTTCTCTCCGCCGACACCCACCTGATTGGCGAACCCATCCCCGTCGGCGCGGCGGTGCATGTGCGCGGACAGACGCAGGGCGCGGGGGTCCTTGCCGAGCGCATCGAACTCCTGCCGCCCGGCACCCGCCTCCCCGAAATGGACGAAGAATTCGAGCAGGAAGAGGATACGGAGGCGGAAACGAAAATGGAACCGAAGCCCACCCAACCGTCCCGGACTGAAACGCCTGCTCCCACGTTGACCCCCACCGCAACCGCCACCCCCGCAGAGGCGACCATCGAGGGCATTGTCGCCTCCATCCAGAATAAACTGCTCGTCATCAACGGCATCGTGCTGGACACCCAGTTTGCGGAGGAAGTCAAAGGCACGCCTGCTGTAGGCGCATTCGCCAAAGCAAAAGGCTATTATGACACCGGCATTTTCATTGTGAAAGAGATCGAATTTACCGCCCCCTCTTCCAGCGGCGGGCTAACCCCTCCTCCCCGCAACAACAACGAAACCAACGTCAACACCACCAACGATAACCACAACGACAATGACAACCACAACGACAACGACAATGACAACGACAATGACAACGACAACGATTGAATTAGGACAATGGTAGAACATTGTCCGCCAAACATCAAAATCAAACCACCGAGTCACGGAGACATATAATAAAACTCCGTGACTTGGTGTCTCCGTGGTTCAACTGAAACTGCTCAATTTAATTGCCAATCTGCAAAAGGCAACGGATTCTGAATTTTTAATGGGCGTTTTCTGCTGCATGGGCTACAATCATCCCATTGAATTCCCACACAGGAGACCCTATGACCGACTCGCACTTCTACATTGGGCGCGCCTACAACCCGCTTGCCCAATCCGTTACAGACCAGCCCATCCGCTACGACCCCGCCGACCTGACCACCCATGCCATCGTCACCGGTATGACCGGCTCCGGCAAGACCGGCTTGTGCGTTGTCATGCTCGAAGAAGCCGCGCTCAACGGCATCCCCGCCCTCATCATTGACCCCAAAGGCGACCTCACCAACCTTCTGCTCCACTTCCCCGACCTCGCCCCGCAAGACTTCCAGCCCTGGCTGGACTCCGACCAGGCGCGCCGCGCCGGCAAAACCCCCGAACAAGCCGCCATGGATGCCGCCCTTGCCTGGCGCAGCGGCTTGCAGCAGTGGGGCATAGACCGCGAACGCATTCTGGCGCTCAAAAACGCCGCCCAATTCACCGTCTACACCCCCGGCTCCGATTCGGGCATCCCCGTCAGCGTGCTGTCCTCCCTCGCCGCTCCCGAAATCCCCTGGGACGACAACCGCGAAATCCTGCGCGAGAAAATCGCCAGCACCGTCACCGCCCTGCTCGGCCTCGTCGGCTACACCGACATCGACCCCCTGCGCTCGCGCGAACACATCCTGCTCTCCAACCTCTTCGAAAACGCCTGGAGCGCCGGCAAAAGCGTGGACCTGACCGAACTCATCCTGCAAACCCAAACCCCGCCCTTCGACAAACTCGGCGCGTTTCCCGTAGATGCCTTCTTCCCCGCCAAAGACCGCATGGAACTGGCAATGGCGCTCAACAACATCCTCGCTGCCCCCGCCTTCCAAACCTGGCGCGAAGGTCAACCGCTCGACATCGCCTCCCTGCTCCGCGCCGCCGACGGGCGTCCGCGCCACAACATCTTCTACCTCGCCCACCTCTCTGAAGCCGAGCGCATGTTCTTCATCACCCTCCTGCTCTCCGCCGTCGAAACCTGGATGCGCACCCAAAGCGGCTCATCCTCCCTGCGCGCCCTCCTCTACATGGACGAAATCTTCGGCTACGTCCCTCCCCAGCGCAACCCGCCCTCCAAGGCGCTCCTCCTGCGCATGCTCAAACAGGCGCGTGCCTTTGGCGTCGGTCTATTGCTCGCCACCCAAAACCCCGTAGACGTGGACTACAAAGGACTCTCCAACGCCGGCACCTGGCTCATCGGCAAACTCCAAACCGACCAGGACAAACAGCGCCTGCTCGACGGTCTCGAAAGCGCCGCCGGCGGCATCTCACGCAGCGAATTCGACCGCCTCATCTCCTCACTCGGCAAGCGCGTCTTCGTCCTCCACAACATCCACGCCAAAGCCCCCCTCCTCCTCCACTCCCGCTGGACGATGAACTACCTCGCCGGACCCCTCCCCCGCAACCGCATCCCCGAACTCAACCGCCTCGCCAACGCAGACAGGGCGCTTCAGACTCCGCCCGCGCCTGCCTCCCTCTCCCAAACCTTCTCCTCCCTCGAACCTGTCTCCCCCTCCTTCATCGCAGCGGATGTCCGCCAGCCATCGTCCACTGTCAACCGCTCGCCCTCCGCCGTCCCCGGCACCCAAACCAAACCGTCCCTCCCTGCAGGCATCAAAGAATACTTCCTGCCTCAAACCCTCAGCCTCCCCAAAGCCTTCAAAGCCGCGGGATACCCCATGCCCGCCGAAGCGATGATCGCCGGCATCCTCTACCGCCCCGTCCTCATCGCCTCCGCCCAGGTGCGCCTGCTCGACCGTAAACTCGGTGTGGACAGCGAAATCATCCGTGCCGTCCTCGTCCAAACGCTGGACAAACGCACCGCCCTGCGCTGGGAAGACCACACCATAACCCCTCACGCCCTTGAAACCATGGAAGACCTTCCCCAGCCCTCCTCCCGCTTCGGCACCATAGACGCCCCGCTCAACGACCCCCGCCTGCTCTCTGCCCTGCAAAAAGACTTCGCCGACTGGGTCTTCCGCACCTCTTCCGTGCAGGCGCGCGCCAACGAAACGCTCAAAGTCTATGCCGGTCCCGATGTCAGCCGCGCCGAATTCATGCGCGCCTGCGCCGAAGCCGCCAGCCAGAAACGCGACGCCGAAATCGCCAAAGCCACCGCTTCGCTCGACCGCCAGCTCAAAACCCTCGAAGACAAACTCGCCCGCGAAGAACGCGAACTGGCGGAAGACCAGGCGGAACTTGCCAACCGCAAAGTGGAAGAAGCGGGCACGCACCTCGAAAACCTGACGGGTCTCTTCGGCGGCAGACGCAAAGCCTCGCGCCTCTCCTCCTCGCTCACCAAGCGCCGCCTCACCGAACAGGCAAAAGCCGAAGTCCAGGAATCCATCGAAGCCATCGCCCAATACAAAAAACAGATTGCCGAACTCCAGAGCCGCCGCGAAGACACCCTGCGCGAACTCAACGACCGCTGGGGGACCGCCGTCAACGACATCACCGAAGTGACCGTTGCTCCAAAAAAGACCAATATCTTTATCACCCTCTTCGGTGTCGGCTGGATACCGCATTACATCATCGAGAGCGGCTCCGACCCCTTCACCCTGCCTGCATTCGCCGAAGAGTAACCCCCGGGTGTATTGAGGTGTTTCTGTTGCCAGTTGCAGCGAGCGCAGGCGAACTGTCCGCCTGCCTTGTGCAGTACGATCGTCCTGCGGAAAAGGAAAAGATATCATGCCTTGGCTGATCTTTGCTGTCGTTCTTTGGGGTGTTATCCATTCGTTCACCGCCTCGCTGGGCTTCAAAAATTTCCTTCGCCGCACGCTGGGCGACGGCTTTATGCGAGGTTACCGCTTGCTCTACAACCTGTTTTCGGCAGTCAGTTTAACTCCTATTCTCTACCTGATGCTGATCTTGCCGGATCGAGACCTCTATCAAGTTCCCTCCCCCTGGAATGCTCTCATGTTCACAGGACAGGCGCTCTCGACGATTCTCCTTGGTGTGGCGGTTCTGCAAACCGACCCCCTGTCCTTTGTGGGTTTGCGTCAGTTGTTCGAGCAGGAAACGCCGGGCGGGCTGGTGACGGGCGGATTTTACCGCTACATGCGTCATCCGCTGTATACGTTCGGTCTGCTTATCCTCTGGCTTTCTCCGCGCGTGACGCTCAATTCGTTTATCGTCTACCTCTCCCTGACGGCATACATCCTCATCGGGGCGTATTTCGAAGAGCGGAAACTCTTGCGCGAGTTCGGGCAGGCATATGCCGATTACAAAGCCGCCACACCCATGCTCCTTCCGCGCCTGCGGCGCGGCGGGAACAAATGACCACCGCCGTCCGTTCTACGGGGGGGTGCCTGTACTCATGTCGAATTAATTCGCCAACCCCTCCGCAAGGTATAATTTTCGCAATGGCTTCCATCTCTCAACCTTATCAACGAATTCCTCTACTCCCTCAACTGGTCGCCGCGTTCGTCAGCGGCGTGACGTTATTCCTTGTTGCCGTCATTACCTGGACCCTGGGCTACCAGCTCCTCTACGCGGGGCGCATCTTCCCCGGCGTTTCGGTGGCGGGCGTGGACCTCTCGGGTCTAACTCCATCCGATGCGGCGATCAAACTTCATCAGACCTTGTCCTACCCTGTCGGCGGCAGGATTTTGTTCCGCGATGGCGAAAAAGCCTGGGTGGCGAGTCCCGCAGAACTCGGTATGGTCTTCGACCCGTCGTCCAGCGCGATGACTGCCTATCGTCTGGGAAGAAGCGGCGGACTGTTCCAGGCGTTGTCCGACCAGATTCGGGCGCGCGCAAGCGGCGTCTATGTTCAGCCGGTCATCGTCTTCGATCAACGGGTTGCCTATCAATACCTGCGACAAATCGCCCTGCAGATCGACCAGCCGGTGCGCGAGGGAGGCTTGAGCCTCGAAGGCACGAACGTGGTTGCCACGCCCGGGCAGGTGGGACGCGAGTTGAAGATTGACGCCACGCTCGTCTATCTCGGCGCGCAATTGCAAACCTTCAGCGACGGCGAAGTGCCTCTTGTCGTTCAAGAAATTCAACCGCAGGTTATGGATGTGAGCGCCCAGGCAGAAATCGCCCGCATGATCCTCAGTCAGCCGCTGATGCTTGTCGTGCCGAACGCCGGTCTTTCCAATCCCGGTCCGTTTGTCTACGATGTACAGGTGCTTGCCAACCTGCTTGGCGTGCAAAAGACTCCCGAAGGCATACAGGTGGTGCTCGACACTGCCGGCTTGAGCGAAATGCTTCAGGTTGTAAAAAGCCGTGTGGACAGACCCTCCAAGAACGCCCGTTTCATCTTCAATGACGACACGCGCCTGCTGGAAGTGATCGAAGAATCGCAAACCGGGCTGGTCGTGGATGTGGATGCCAGCGTCCGCGCCATCAATGAGGCGCTGTTGCGCGGCGAGCATAGCGTTCCTCTGATTGTGGTGGAAGACCAGCCAAAGGTCTCCTCGACAGCCACTGGGGCGGAACTTGGCATCACCGAATTGCTGTGGGAGGAAACGTCTTACTTTTACGGTTCGAGCCCCGAGCGTATTCAAAATATTCAGGCGGCGGCGGCTCGCTTTCACGGTGTTCTTGTCGCGCCGGGCGAGGTCTTCTCGATGGGCGCCACCATGGGCGACGTAAGTTTGGAAAGCGGGTTTGCCGAAGCGCTCATCATCTACGGCGGTCGGACGATCAAGGGCGTGGGCGGCGGCGTATGCCAGGTCAGCACGACACTTTTCCGCGCCGCATTCAACGCAGGGTTCCCCATCGTGGAACGGTATTCCCACGCCTATCGCGTCTCCTATTACGAGCAGACGTATACCGGCGCGGTCAACCCTCGTCTGGCGGGGTTGGATGCCACCGTCTATTTCCCGCTTGTGGATTTCAAATTCAAGAACGACTCGCCCTACTGGATACTCATGGAGACCTACCTTGGCAGGAGTTCCCTGACCTGGAAGTTCTATTCCACCAAGGATGGGCGCACCGTCGCCTGGGATACCACCGGACCGACCAACATCGTTTCCGCGCCGCCTCCCGTGTTCGAGGAAAACCCGGAACTCAAGAAGAACGAAATGAAACAGGTGGACTGGGCGGCAAACGGCGCCGAAGTCACCGTCACGCGCACGGTTTACCGCGACGGCGCCGTGTTGTTTCAAGATCGTTTTGTGATGAAATACCAGCCGTGGCAGGCAATCTGCCAATATGGTCCCGAATCGAAACGCCCCGAGAAACTGGCGGAGGAAAAGAACCTGTGCCAGACTCCCTCGGGATAAACCTTCCAGCGCGGCGTGGTACAATCCCACGCTGTCGAGAAACGGAGCGTGAATGGTAAGCGAAACACTCAAGGAAATCCTGCGCTGTCCCCACTGTGTACGCACAACGGGCGGCGAACTCACCTTGCACCGCAATGCCTGGTTCGTTTGCGGCGACTGCGGGCGCAAATACCCGATTGTGGACGATATTCCCGTCATGCTGATCGACGAGGGTGAAAAGTGGATGAACACCCCCGCGGCTGACCTGCCTGTGCCGCCTCCCGCAAAATAACGTGACCACCCTTCAGGAACTCTTGAACGATCTTGCCAGCGGAGACGAAACGCGCGCCGAAAACGCCGCAGCCGCCCTGAGCGGACTGGGCGAGAGCGCCTTCCCCTCCCTGCTGGATTTAACCCGCTCACCCGATGCGGATACCCGCTGGTGGGCGGTGCGCGCGCTGGCGCAGTCGCCTCACTGCCGGACCGAATGGCTGATCCCGTTTCTGATCGAGGATCCCGTCCCGGAAGTTCGTCAGTGCGCGGCGCTTGGGCTGGCGGGCAAAGCCGATGAAAGCGCGATTCAGCCTCTCATCCGCGCGTTGAGCGATGCCGACGGCATGGTCGGCAGTCTCGCGGCGACCGCCCTGGTCAAAATCGGCGGCGCGGCGGTTCCCTTTCTGATCGAGGTTGTCGAAAGCGGACGGCAAGTCGCCAGAGTTAACGCCTTGCGCGCTCTGGCCGAAATCAGAGACCCCCGCGCCATCCCGGCGATGATGAAAGTGATGGAAGAAGGTTCTTGTTTAATGCAACACTGGGCGCAGGAAGGTTTGGAGCGTCTGGGGTTGAATATGATCTATGTGAAACCGGATTGAAGATGAAGTTGTTACACAACATGAAACGCCCCTCTGTGGGACAAATTGCCTTTTGGATCGTTGCCCTTACTCTTGCGGTGGCAGGTTTCTTTTTTGTGCGCGGGCTTGCGACCTGTTGGTCTGCCACCCGATTGCCGGGAATAACCCCCGCCTCCTGCGGAACTTCGCCCACCGTGCTGGATGGACCCGTGTTGAACGAACAAGGCACGCCCATCGCCACCCGTCTCGCGGAAACGCTTCCTCCGCCGCCTGTCGAAATTCCGAAGACCGACATTCCAGAGCCGTGGGATGGCGCCAGCCGCGTCAACATCCTTTTTCTGGGTTTGGATTATCGCGATTGGGAAGCGGGGGCCGGCGCGCCGCGTTCGGATACGATGATCCTTTTCACGGTGGATCCGCTGACCAAAACCGCGGGCATGATCTCGATTCCCCGCGATCTTTGGGTCAACATTCCAGGGTTTGGTTACAGCCGCATCAATACCGCCTACTCGAACGGAGAGGCGTATAAACTGCCGGGCGGCGGACCCGGGCTTGCCATGCGGACTGTGGAGGGATTGCTGGGGGTGCCGATTCAGTATTATGCCCAGATTGATTTCCTTGCCTTTGAAGAAGCCATAGACGCGATGGGCGGGCTGGAAATCTGCATCCCCGAATCCATACGCGTCAGTGTGGTGGGCAGGGAAAATAAGTTCCTCATCAAAGAGGGCTGTCAGGTGCTTCCGGGGTATTTGGTGCTGGGGTATGCACGCGATCGCAAGTCAGGAGGCGGAGGCGATATCGACCGCGCCAAGCGCCAGCAACTGGTGATCATGGCTTTGCGAGACCAGGTTTTCAGCCCCGAGAATTTTCCCCGCATGGTGGCGATCGCTCCCGACGTCTACCGGGAGGCGTCCGTGGGATTAAGAACCAATCTCTCTTTTAACGACGCCATGCGTCTCGGTTCGTTGATGGCGCAGATCCCGGTGGAATCGATCCAGCGCGGCGTGATTGATTACACCATGGGGTCTTTGGAAAACGTCGCGCTGGGCGGCGAGAACGCCAGTGTTTTAAAACCGTTTCCGGACAAGATTCGTGAACTGCGCGACCAGATTTTTACGGTGGGTGGGGCGCTCAGTCCGCTGGCGGCGCAGGGCGACCCGGCGACTCTCATGCAGGCAGAGGCGGCAAACGTGCGCGTCTTGAACGGTTCATTGACAACCGACCTGGACCGCCTGACCGGAAACTACCTGCTGGGTCAGGGCGTGCGTGTGCTCGAGATTGGTCAGGCGGACCGCCTGTATGACCGGACGGTCATTTATGTCTACAAGCCTTCCCTCTACACCATGAAATATTTACAGGCGGTGTTCGGAATTTCCAGCGGATCGCAAATAAGGATTCAACCCGACCCGGCGGCTACTGTGGATATTGAGGTGCGAGTGGGGAACGATTGGGCTTCCAGTAATCCGATGCCGTAGGACTGTATGGGTCTCCGTCCTGCTACAGGTTTTCCGCAGGTGATGGCGAGGCTTTCGGTTTTCCCGTTTATAACGGGAAAACCGTTTTTTTATCACCTCCATGCGGCGCGCAAGAACGGCAGCCTTGTTAGGGTTGTTGAAAGGTGAGTTTGTAGCCGCCGAGATAGGGATCGCCCCCCGGCGTTTGGCAGACGGGCGGCACGAGGTTTACGGCGATCTCGCTTCCGAGCGCGAGTTGCACCGCATGGGAAGTGTCGGGAAGCATGAGGAAATCGGCGTAGCCATTGCCCAGTTCCGGTTTGAAACCGGTAAAGAATTCCTCCCCGCCGGTGTCCCAGGTGATGATGACCTTCACTCCCGCCAGTTGTCTGCGACTCGAGTTGTACACGACGATTTGCAGCAATCCGTCTGGCAGATTCGGATTGCAGACCGCCTCTTGTGAGACCAATCGAAATGGCGCGCCGTATGTGGGCATGGGCGTTCGTGTGGGACGCGGGGTGGGGGTGTTTAGAATGACCGTCGCCTCGATGGTCTGCCCCGCGACGATTTCCGGCGTCCCTGTAAATACAAAGGAAAGTGCATCCGGCGACGGGAACGGTGTAACGGTGGAGTCTATGTTTCCCGGGCTCGAGGCGTCGCTGGTGGGCGGCAGGGAGAAAGGCGCCGGAAAATCTGCTTCGTTCTCGAGCGCTAGGGCAAGCGCGGTAATCTGATCGGCTTGCAAAAATTCTCCCACGGCGATGGCGCGTTGCGCCTGCGCGTTCAGGGCTTCGATTGGATTGGAGTCTTCGAGCAGCGTCAATCTTGCCTGCGCGCGGGGCAGATTGCCGGTGGCGGCATAGGACGCGGCAATCACCGCGCGGAATTGGTCTTTAAAATCGGAGCGCAGCGCCGCGGGTTGCGAATCGGTCAGGGAGCGGGGCGAAACCACCCATGCGTAAGAGAGCCCAACCCCTGTTCCCAGGCTGAGCGCGCACAGAAGCGTCAAAAACAGCCATAAGGAGCGTTTCATTGGCGGATTCCGCTCCAGGCTTGCAGGGCTGTCACAAGTTCCTGAAGGATGGCAATGTCGGATTCGGGGAAACCGTTTGCGCGCGCGTAAACGAGCGCTTCAGTCGCGATGGTGGAAGGGGATTGGACGCCAAAAATCGCCAGACGACGCGCGGCGCTTCCAGGGTCCTGTTCGACGCGATAGGCTTCCGCCGTCATGAGAACATAATCGGTTTTGTAATCCGCCCGAAGCGTATCGGGGGTGAGATCATAGAAATCCACCGGATCAATGAACCAGCCGTAGGCAAGTCCTGCGCTGATGCCGAGGAGAAAAGCGAACAAGATGAGGAACAGGTTCGATGCTTTCATTTTGGGGCGAAGCGGTGATTGTTGGCAGCGCAGCGGCAAAACATCCGGACAGGCGACCGGCGGCACCCAGAGACACTCCCTTACCGTTGCTGTCTTTCGACCCTGGCGGGGTTCGGCAGGCTTTGCCGCGCCGGGCCTGCCCGGACGCTGGCAAGCATACTCGAAGTGAGAGGCAATGTCAATTCAACGCGTTTGTATGAAAAATTTGTTTGGATGTGTTGTAAGTGATCTTTGCAAAAATGTCGTTTTGAAACGTTGACATGCAGTTTTCATAAGCATAAAATGAATGAAGTTCGTACCTTCGGGTGATTATTGAGAATTGGATGTGATGAGCCGGTATATTGGCTTGAGCGCTTGTCCTCACCATGATCAAAGCGGGTAAACGGTTAGGACACCGGTGAACGAGCGGGGTGCTCCCTATGGCCTGGTTACTCAATCTTTATCCGCTGAAATCCATATTTTGCATGCGGGTTTTCATCGTTTGCACCGGGAGTGATGATGTGGAATATACTCCAAAACAATAGATTGTCGGGCAGTTTGTCGCGTGGGTTTGCCTTCCTTCTTTTGCTTGGGATGTTGATGGCGCCATGGGCTGTGTTCAACGTCCGAGCGGCAGGCACCGACCTGACCTTGACCAAAACCATCGAGGGAGGGATTACCACCGCTCAAGTCGGTGACGTGATCCGCTACCGCATTCATTTTGCGTGCAGTAATTTGACCACGCCCTGCGGTCCGATGGAAATCACCGATGTGCTTCAGCCCGGATTGATCTATCAGCCGCCCCCGGCTTCCTCGGTTCCGGCGGGCTTCACCATCTCGTACAATGCCGGAACGCGCACCGTCACGATTACAAAAGACGACAACAACCTGCTCGACGGGTCGCAGTATGATGCCGTCATTGCGGTTCAGGTGGATTATGATTTGCGTCCCCTGCCTGCCGTCATCAATAATACGGTCACCGGGCGCATCGCTCCTACCGGACCCGGCAACTGGGAGGACACAAATCCAGCCAGCGCGCCGCCGATTACGATTGGCACGGCCAATCCCTACTGGGAACTGACAAAATCCTTATCCAGCCCGACCATCAACCCAACCGTCAACACCGATGTCACCTATCAAATTCAACTTTGTCCGGTCGCGCCGCCTCCCGGTGAGGGCAATGTTCCACTGCGCGACATGGTCTTCACCGATACCCTGCCGGCAGGAGCCACCTTTGTTTCTGCGAGTAACGGCGGAACGGAATCGGGCGGTGTTGTCACGTGGCCCCTCTTTGCGGGTCCCCTCTACCCGCCTGCGTGTCTGACGCGTTACGTGACCATCCGCTATAACAGCCCGCCTTTTAGCGTGGGGGATACGGTGACCAATACCGCCAGTGCCAATGGCGTATATACCGATTCGAGCGGCGCGACAATCGGTCCTGTGGGACTCGCCACAGACCCCATCCTGCATCCCATCGACCCCATCTTCGAAACGCCGAATTACAGCAAAAACGATGCGGGCGACCCGATTGGGTTTACCGGCACCGGGCGTTTCACACTCAACCTCAACACCACCGGAACGAACTTCCCCTCCAACAACCTGATACTGGTGGACAACCTGCCCCCTGAACTGCAGGTAACCAGCGTCACCAGCGGGCAATGGTCTGCGGCGTTCGAGCATGTGCAGGCGTATGTGGAATATTCGACCAATTATGGCGCAAGTTATACTGCCTTCCCGGGTCAGCCGGTCAGTTACAACACAAACGCCGTATACACCGCGCCTGTTGCCAATATTACCAATGTACGCTGGCGCTTCGAATATGACCCCGACGGCACAGCGCCTTTCAATTTCACGCAAGCGGGTTTGCCTTATACCTGGTCGTTTACATCCAACCCTGAACTCCGCGTCACGCCGCGCGCCGCGCCCACTGTGGCTGACCCGCCCTCCAATGCGCCCATGCCGGCGGCGGTGCCCGGCAGCACCTACAACAATTGTCTGCAAGTCACCCGCACGAACAGCTCGGGTAACCCGGTCACCGATCCATGTGATATTGAGTCGATGACCGTGCAGGGATCGCTGGTCAGCCTGCGGGTTTCCAAGAACGAAACCCCTGGCGGCGCCTGGGACGATCTCGAAGACCCGAACATTACCACATTCACCCCCGATGGCACCATCCTGCCGGGCGATACCCTGCGTTACACCATCACCGTCGAAATTACCGAACGGTCCTCGGCGCCGCTGACCAACCCCACCATTCAGGATACGCTTCCGCCCGCCACGGATTTTGTCTTCGTGCGCAACGGAACCGCTCGCCTCGATGGCGTTGACCTGCCGCCGGCTCAACAGCCCGCCTTTTCGCGCACGGGTCAGGTATTGACTTGGGAATGGAACAATCCCAGCCCGGCGCTCACCATCACACCGTTGTCCCTCGGAAGCCGCTTCCTGACCGTGGAATTCTTTGCCTACATTCCGCGCGGACAGGCTCCCAACACCTATACCAACGACCTGTATGTAGTGACCGATTCGGTGGACGCGTTCTGTGAAACCGGCACACAGGAAAATGATGCCAACAACGGCGATGTGGATGGCGACGGCGACCCCACCGACCCCGCCTGCCGCGCCCCCGATACCTATATCGTTGAACGCTCGGCGGCTTTGCGCGGCGAAAAATGGATTCGCAGCACCGATCCCGCCAACAGCCAGATCGTTCTTGCCACAACCTTCCTGCCTGACGTTTCCTGTCCAAACGGTGGCACGGTTGGTCTGCCTGGCGGCGGAAGCAATCCGTTTACGCGTTATCCGTGTATCTCACAGGCATTTCCCGAAGATTCGCTCGACCCCGGTCAATTTGTTCCTCCCTCGTCCAGCACCACCCTGGACGATTTCGAATACAACCTGCGCATCTTCAACGACGGCAACGTGCCGATGCTCAGTTATGTGCTGTATGACATCCTCCCTTACGTGGGCGATACCGGCTCGGGAGGTGTGCTTTCCTCTGTGCCGCGCAACTCCGAATTTCGCCCGATCCTGCGCGGACCTGTGGAATTCATCAGCGGACCCGGCCTGACCAGCGCCGATTTCACCATCGAATACAACACCACCGCCAATCCCTGCCGTCCCGAAGTATTCGATCAGCCAACAGGCACACCCGTCCCCGCCGGTTGTAACGACACCTGGACGACCACCTGGTCCACCGCGGCGCGTTCCTATCGCATCCGCCTGAATCCGGGCGCGTTGATTCTCCCCGCCTCCACCTCGTCCGAAGTGCGCTTTGGCGTCCCGATGTACATCCCCGCCGACGCGCCGCCCGCCGGCTTCGACGCGAACGACGCGCTTTCGCATGAGATTGCATGGAATTCGTTTGCCCATGTCGGCTCCTATGACTCGGACCCGACGCCGGCTGTCGTTGTTCAGGATCTGCTCGCCTCCGAACCGCGCAAGGTGGGCATCACAGTCCCGGAGCGAATGAGCGTTGGAAACCGCGTCTGGCGTGACGCGGACAATAGCGGCACGATCAACCCGCCCGACGATACCAATCCCGGCATTCCCGGCGTGACCGTCAATCTGTACCGGGATGTGAACAATGACGGCGTTCCCGACGGCGCCGCCATCGCCACCACCCTCACCGACTCCGGCGGCTACTACCTGTTCAGCAACATCCCCTATGACTCGGCGGACATCAACAACAACCGCTACATCATCGGCATCCCAGCCGCCAACTTCAATGCCGGCGCACCATTGGAAAATCTGCGCAGCAGCAGCGGCACACCCGCCAGCGTTCTCTACACCAACCCGCCCCTCAACACCACCGACAGCGCCGATGACGGCATTGACCCTGTCACGCCGGGGCAGGAAGTCTTCAGCGCCGCTTTCACCCTGCAACCCGCCACCGAGCCCGTCTCCGAAACCGATTTGTCGAACAACGACCGCGACGGTCTGCCCGGGCAACGACGCGGCGTCAACGGCGAACGCGATAACAACAGCGACCTGACCATTGACTTCGGCTTCTTCGGCGGAACCGACATCCCATTCAGTATCGGGAATCACGTCTGGTACGATAATGGGCAGGTCTCGCCGGGCGTCTTCAACTATGCCCAGCGCAACGACGGCATTCGTCAATCCACTGAGCCCCCTGTGGTCGGCGTGACGGTTCGCTTGTATCGCGATGGCAATGCCAATGGAATTCCCGAGCCAACGGAACTGATTCGTTTCGATATTACGGATGCTAACGGTTTTTACTTGTTCGACAATCTCGACCCCGGTCCCTACTATGTCGAAGTCGCACCGGGAAATTTCGCCGCCGGTCAACCCCTGGCTGGATGGTACAGCAGTCAGCCGACCGGTACCGAAACAGTCGGCGTCAATGGCGGCACAACGACCGCCGATATTGACAACGACGACAACGGCATCAACACGAACTTCCCTGAAGTCAACGGCGTATTCAGCGGCGTCGTCATCCTGACCCGTGGAGTTCCCGAGCCGGCAGGTGAAACCTACCTTAGCGGCGAACCCGACCCGGGCGCTCCCGCCAACCAGGGCTACAACCCAACCGGCTGGGACGGACCGGGATCCATCGGGCGGTTTGGTGAAACCGACACCACCAGCAACGTCGCCATTGACTTTGGCTTCATTCCTCCCATGAGTTTGGGCAATCGCGTCTGGATTGACGAAGGCGCGGGAACCGCTCCGTTCCGTACGGGTTACAACAATGGAGTACAGGACGGAACCGAAGCGGGTGTCGGGAACGTTCGGGTGGAACTTTGGCGTGACACCAACGGAACCCCCGGCTTGCAGGTCACAGGCGGCACGCCGGATACCTTCCTATACTTCACCACAACCGACGCGGCAGGCTATTACTTATTCGACCGTCTGCAGCCGGCAAACGACTACCACCTTCACATTCCCGCTTCGAACTTCGCCGGAGGCGGACCCCTCCAAAATTACCTCAGCAGCACCGACGCGAATCAAACCACACCGCCTGCCGACGATTTCGAAGACATGGACGATGACGGTATTGACAGCGCCGCGCCAGCCACCACCGGCATCACCAGCCCCCGCATCGAACTTGCTTACAACGGCGAGCCGCTCACGCCCGGTGATGAAATTGACATCAACAACAGTGGAACCTACGGTCCACAAAATCGCGGCAACTACGGACAGGGCGACAGCGACAGCAACCTGACATTCGATTTCGGTTTTGTCCGCCCACCGCGCAGCCTCGGCAACCGCCTGTGGATTGACGCCAACAACAATGGCCAGATTGACGCTGGAGAACCTCCCGTTCCCGCCGGCGTGCGCGTCAGTTTGTATCTGGATGCCAACGCTGACAATCAGCCGGATGACTTGGGCACCATCGGCGACCGCACAGACGATTGGCTCGCCTTCGATCTCACCGACGCCAACGGATATTACCTGTTCGACAACCTTCCTCCCGGCATTTATATCGTTGGTGTGGACCGCGTCAACTTTGCGGCCGGCGGTTTATTGGAAGGGTACAACAGCAGCACAGGCTATGTGGACAATGCGACCAACAACACCAACCAGCTCGATAACGGCGTTGACCGCCTTTACCGCGCCGACCCTGTGGCTTCACCGCATGGCATCCTTTCGACCCGCATCAACCTGACGGTGACGCCCGTCAACGCGCCGACAACCGATGAAGCCGCCGGAACCGTCAGCGGAGACACCGGCACTGCCGCGGGCTATAACCCCACAGCAGGCGACGGTCCCAATTCGCGCGGGCGCTTCGGCGAGACCAACAACAACAGCGACCTGACCATAGACTTTGGCTTCTTCATCCCCATGAGCCTCGGCAACCGTGTCTGGCGGGATGACGGTACGGGCGGCGGCATCTACAACAACGGCATCATGGATGGCGGCGAACTTCCAATCCCCAATGTCCGGGTCGAACTCTATCGCGACGCAAACCTGGACGGAGATCCAGATCCCGGTCTGGTGGCTTTCGATGTCACCGACGCAGACGGCTACTATCTCTTCGACAACCTGGCGGAAGGCTCCTACGTTGTCGTCATCCCGGCGTCGAACTTTACTGGTGCCGGCGCCCTGGTGGGGTACAACACCAGCACTCCCACTGGCACGGAAAATAGCGGCGTGCCGGGCAATCCCTACACCCCCAACACCGACCGCGACGATAACGGACTCAATACCGGTGTGTCTCCAACCGTCGGCGGGGTTCGAAGCGGCACCATCACCTTGACGCATGATACTGAGCCGAGCGGTGAAACCGAATTAAGCGGGCAAGCCGATCCCGGAGCGCCTGCCAATCTTGCCTTCAATCCAACGGGCTGGGATGGTCCCGCCTCGCGCGGCCGCTGGGAGGAATCCGACAGCAACAGCAACCTCACAGTTGACTTTGGTTTCATTCCCGTCTTTGCACTGGGGAACCGCGTCTGGTTCGATACCGATAACAATAGCGTCATCACGCCGGGCGAACTGGGCGTCAATGGCGTCAGGGTTCAACTCTTTGCGTCGGATGGCGTAACCGAAATCAACGTTGGACCGGACGGCATCCTGAACACAGCCGATGATGCGCCCGGCGGCATGCTGACCGCAGGCGGCGGATATTACCTGTTCGATAATCTGCTGGCGGGCGATTACCTGGTTGTCCTGCCTGCCAGCAACTTTAGCGGCGCGGGCGTCCTTGCGGGGTACTGGTCGTCAGGCACCGTCCGTACAGCCGACGGCGCTGTGA
This sequence comes from Chloroflexota bacterium, assembly GCA_013388685.1. GTDB lineage: Bacteria > Chloroflexota > Anaerolineae > Anaerolineales > Villigracilaceae > Defluviilinea. The sequence continues at coordinate 30,973 of JACAET010000024.1, forward strand.
TCGAGCCTGTTGCCGTCGCCGCCAACAGCGATATCGATTCGGATGACAACGGCACGCTTCAGACCAGCGGCGTTTTCAGCGGTTCGGTCATTTCCTCCGTTGTGACGCTTGGACCTGCAACCAACGCGGAACCCGCCGGCGAGTCGGATTTGGATGGCGGGAATCAGGGGCAGCCCGATACCCAAGCCAACATGACGGTTGACTTTGGCTTTTACACCATCACCTTGGGAGATATAGTCTGGAACGATCTCGACAACAGTGGTTTGCTCGACGGCGCCGAAACAGGCTTCAACGGTGTGACGGTAGAACTCCGCTCGGGAGATAACAGCGCCTCGCTGGGCGTCACCACAACTAGCGGCGGCGGTTTATACGCCTTCAGCGGCTTGCCCGCCGGCGATTACATCGTGCGCCTGCCGGTCTCCAATTTCAACCCCGGCGGTATTTTGCGTGATTACCGCTCCAGCACCGGTCCGCTTCCGCTCAGCGCCTACGAACCCGCGCCGGATGCCGATGTAGATGCGACCAATTCCGATGATAACGGCTCTGAAATGAACGGCTTGCTGGGTCTGGGCGGTTATATCGAGACCCTGCCCGTTACCTTAACTCCTGCCTTCGAAGAATCCGCCAGCAATGCCACCGGCACCACCAGCGAATCTCGTGTGGATTTCGGCGTACATCGCAACCCCCAAATCGACTTGACCGTTACCAAGACGGACAACCAGAATTTTTATATCGCAGGCGGCACATTGACCTATGTCGTCACCATCACGAATAACGGTCCTGCCGATGCCAACGGGATGACGGTCAGTGATGCGCGCCCCGCCCAAATCGCCTCCTGGACGTGGGCTTGTGCCGCCGGGACACCCGCCGCCTACAATTGCACCGGCGACGCCGGCAACCCTGCCACTTTCACCGACTTGCTTGATTTGCCTCAACTTGCGTCTGTGACCTACATTGTCACCGCGCAGGTCTCTCCAACGGCGACGGGCGATTTGGTCAACTCGGTTGCGGTTACGCCGCCCGCTGGCATGACCGATATGACCCCGTCGGATAACACAGACGAGGATACTAATGGGTTGGCTTCCTTGATCGTTACGAAGGACGACGGCATTGAAATCGTCGCGCCGGATTTCACCGTGACATACACCATTACCGTGACCAATACCGGTACGGCGGACTTGAGCGGGATTGTACTGACAGATACCGTTCCTGCCGGCATGTCCTTCTTGGCGGCGAGCGGCGGCGGAATTTTCTCCGGCGGGCAGATCACCTGGTCTCCCTTTGGGCTGGCATCCGGGGCGTCTACATCGTTTACCGTCCAACTCCGCGTGGCGGATGTTGCCAGTTTGGGAAGCATCACTTCGTTTGCCAACACTGTCCATGTTCAGGATGACGGTACAAATACGGGCGGAACGCCGGTTGAGTCCGAAGATACCGATACCGATACGCTTGCCAATACCAACGTGAAAACGTTGACGGGCACCAATCAGACCGATTCCATAACCCCAAATGTGTTGATCGGCGAAATTTTGACCTACAGCATACGCATTGACGTTCCCGATGGCACCATCAACAATCTGATCGCTGTGGATGTGCTCGACCACGGTCTTGCCTTCGTAGGGTGTGACCCCACCACGCCCATCTCGGCGGGCAGCCTGATTTTGGGGCAGAATCCCTGCACTACCCCCGGCGCGTTGACCGTCCAGGCTGAACCGGTGACGGATACCGACCCCGCCAGCGAGGACGCCGGTCGGCGCATCACTTTTGACTTCGGATCGGTGCAAAACAACAGCGGCGCCATGCAATCTCTCGTGGTGAACTATCAAGTTATTGTCCTCGATATTGACGATAACGTCAACGGCATCACGGGGCTAAACAATCGCGTGGAATGGCAGTGGGAAGGTGGAACGCTTGCAGGCTCAGCGACCGGAGTGAATATCGTTGAGCCCCAGCTTGACATCGTGAAAACGGTGGATCCTCAGGTTGCCGTTCTCGGCAGTACCGTGACCTTTCGAATTGACATTAGTCATACGGCGGCGAGTACGGCGCCGGCTTATGATGTATTACTCACAGATACCCTTCCTGCCGGTCTAACGCTGGTCCCCGGTTCGGTTATCGTGAACGGCTCTGCGGGTTTGCCTGCCACCACTACCACCATCACGGGGACGCAGCTCAGCGTATTCTGGAGTTCCTTCCCCATCGGAGAAACTGCCACGGTGACGTTTAGCGCGGTGTTTGTCGGTCCCGCTCCGGTGGTGAACACCGCCAATTTGGAATGGTCCAGTATTCAAATTGACCCCAACCCGCCGCTGACGCCGCAATCTGCCTATAACATTTATTCCACTGAACGCCGTTACGATCCGCCCAGTCAGACCGTGAACGACTATCGTGTGACTTCCTCTGTGACATTGTCCGAGCCGAATTTACCGGCGACTGGTTTTGCTCCCAACGTGGTGACAACGCTGGGAAGCCCTTCTGTGAGCTATGCCCAGCTTGGCAATGTAACCGTCGAGATCCCCTCGTTGGGAGTCCACATCCCGATCGTGGGCGTGCCGTTGAAAGACAAAGGTTGGGATGTGTCCTGGCTGGGGAATCAGGCCGGCTGGCTGGAAGGAAGTGCATTCCCCTCCTGGAGCGGCAACAGCGTGCTCACCAGCCATGTTTACGACGCGAACGGCTTGCCCGGTCCGTTCATTCATTTGAACAAACTCAAATATGGCGACAAAATCGTCATCCATGCCTACGGCGCGAAATACATCTACGAGGTGCGCTCCAATACGGTGGTGAGTCCGAACGACTTGTCCGTTTTCAAGCATGAAGAGAAAGCGTGGCTGACCCTGATCACCTGCAAGGAGTACGATGCAAAGACCACTACCTACAAGCGGCGTGTGGTGATACGGGCTGTGATGATCGGCGTCGAAAGAGAGTGATGAATCAAACACGGCGCTCCATGAGGAGCGCCGTGTCGTTTTATGACGGACCTTCGTACTTGAACGAAACCTTCACCTTGGCGCGGTAGGCTGTGACCTTGCCGTTGTCCAGCACCATGTCCAGTTCGACCACCTCCGCAATGCGCAAATCGCGCAGGGTTTGGGCGGCGCGCTCCACGGCAACGGCGGCGGCTTTTTCCCATGAGTCGGTGCTGGTGCCGACCAGTTCGATGATTTTGTAAACGCTGTCTGCCATTGTTCACTCCTTTTGTGTCACGGCTTTTCATCACTATACAATATTTTCAACGGCAATACAACTACCTCGTTTTCATCCGCACATCCACCGCCACCGCTCCTTGGCTCGACACGCACAGAGGATTGATCTCAATCTCCAATATGGATTCCTGTTCGAGCGCCAGCCGTGATAATTGAATCAGGACATCCACGACCGCCTCCTCGTCGGCGGGGGGGATGCTGCGAAAACCCTTGAGTTTTCGACCTGCCCACGTTTTGCGGATCATTTCCTGCGCCTCAGCCTGATCCAGCGGCGCCAGGGCAAACGCCACATCTTTGAGCCCTTCCACCTCCACGCCGCCCGAGCCGAACATCATCAGCGGACCAAACTGCGGATCGCGCACCATGCCCACGACCACTTCCTGCCCTGGGGGAACCTGACGCTGGAGGTGAACTCCCTCGATACGCGCCTGCGGGTTCGATATTTTGACTCGTTCCATCATGTGCGCGTAGGCAGAAAGGAGGGACGACACATCTTGGAGGTCGAGAACGACACCGCCGACATCCGACTTGTGCAAAATGTTCGGTGAGGCAATCTTCATCGCAAGTGGATAACCAAGTTCACCGGCAATGACGGCGGCTTCCTCTGCGCTGCGCGCGAGCCGCAGGGGTGCAATGGGAATCTGGTAATGTGCCAGCAGTGTTTCAGCCGAAAGGTTGATCGGGGATGAAGAAGAGGATGCCTTTGGAAAAACCGTCTGCGCTTCACGCTGAATCAACTTTGCCCGCATGGCAAGCGCACCCAAAGCCGAGGCGGCACGTTCGGGGAACGGATAGGTCGGCACGCAGGCACGTTCGAACGTTTGGGCGGCTTCATGAACCAGGGTGGAACCCATCAACGCAACGGCAACCGCTTTGTTGTGCTGGCGAATCGTTTCAACCAGCCTTTCTGCCGCCTCCTCCGCTTTGAACATAGGCGGCGGCGGCAGGATGACCAGCGCCGCATCCACGTTGGGATCGGCGAGCAGCAGGTGCAGGCAATCGGCGTAGGTTTGCGGGGAGGCGGAGGCGAGCATGTCCACCGGGTTGTGGATGGCGGCGGAGGGGGGCAGGATGGCAGATAATTCTTTCAGCGTGGATTCGGTCAATGGGGCGGGAATCAGGCTGTTTGTCTCGAGTGAATCGGCGGCAATGACGCCCGGTCCGCCGGCGTTGGTGAGGATGGCAATCCGATTGCCGCGCGGCAGGGGACCGTTTTCCAGCGCTCTTGCCCAGTCGAACATTTGCTCGGCGGTTTCGGCGCGCAGGATGCCGGCTTTGGCAAAAGCGGCGTCGAAGGCGGTATCGGAGGCGGCTAAGGCGCCGGTGTGCGAGGCGGCGGCTTTTTGTCCCGCCTCGAAGCGCCCGACCTTCAGCGCAATGACGGGCTTGTATTGTGTGACCTCACGCGCCACCCGCACAAACCGTCTGCCATCCGAAACGCCTTCCATATACAGCGCGATGACTTTGGTGTCCTTATCCTCTGCCAGCAGGGAGAGCATATCCGTCTCGTTGACGTCCGCCTGGTTGCCGAGGCTGACGATGCGCGAAAAGCCGAAACCTTCGCCGCGCGCCCAATCCACAATGGACGCGGCGAAAGCGCCCGAATGGGAAACGAACCCGACGCCGCCTCGCGCCGGCATGGGCGGCTGGAGGAAGGTGGTGTCGAGGGGGAGGTGGGTGTCAATCACGCCGATGCAGTTCGGACCGAGCAGGCGGATGCCGTGCGCCCGCGCAATGTCGAGGCATTGTCGTTCGAGCGCCGCACCTTCTGCGCCTGTTTCGCGGAAGCCCGAAGAGACGATGATGGCGGCTTTGATGCCGCGCTGACCGCAGGCTTGAATGGTTTCTGGCGTCGCCTGCGGCGGAACGATGAGGACGGCGAGGTCCACAGGGTCGGGAACGTGGGCAAGGTCCGCGTGAAGCGGGCGCCCGAAGAGTTCGCCCTGCCTCTGGCTGACGAAGTGAATCGCCCCGGAGTATCCGCTTTGCACAAGGTTGCGCGCCGCGCCATATCCCAGTTTTTCGGGCGAAGAGGATGCGCCGACGACCACGACACCTTGAGGTTTGAAGAAGGGAAGGAGGGAGGTGTCCATGCGGCGATTAAACCACAGTTGGATTTTTCGAGCGGCATTGCGCCGAAAATTCGATAGGGTCAATTTTTCCCCAGAGATGTGCCGCCCTTTGCCGCTTGTTTTACCACCGCTCCCAGTGCACCACGTCTTCCAGCGGTCGGCGCCCGCCCTTCTTCGGCGCGGCGGATGACTTCTCCTCCTCCAGCGGATACCCAAACGACAGCGCAATCCGCAAATGCCACTCGGGCGGGAATCCCAAAATCTCGCGCGCCTTCTCGAACTCATAAATCGAAGCGGGAACCGAACCAACCCCCAACTCCCATGCCGCCAACTGCATGAATGCCGCCGCCTGCCCCGCATCGAACATCGTTTGAAACTTCGCGTTCGGCTCGGGCGTCAGAATGGCAACCCCCAACGCCGCCCCAGCCAGATGCCCCGCCCATGTGCCGCACTCCGACAGTGCCTTGAGTATGGACTTATCCCGAATGGCGATGAACTGCCACGCCTGCTCGTTCTTCGACGACTGCGACCTGCGCCCCGCGTTCAAAATCGTCCGCACCGCCTCCTCCGGCAACGGCTCGTCCTTGAATTTCCTCACTGCCCGCTTTGTCCGTATCGCCTCCAAAACATTCATCGCTTCACCTCTTTCTCGAACTTGTCTCACGAATACCCTGTCACGCTGAGGGAGCGGTTGTCGCGACCGAAGAGTCTCTTGCTTTTGGCCGTAGAGACCCTTCGCTGCGCTCAGGGTGACATTTTTGAGAGGACTTGTAATACCCATTCCTCACTCCCACAGTATAATTCACTCCAATGAATGAACCGCTTAAATTCAAACCCTTTGGCATTTCGTCGTTGATTCTCGTTCTCGTTGGCTGGGGAGGCTTATATTATCTCATTACCCAAACGCTCCCCTACGTCTGGGCGCGCTGGGGCTTTTTCGTTCTGGCGTTTCTGGCGCTTACCGGAACCATCCTGCCCATCGTTTACTTCTTCCACAAGCGCTTTCCCGATGAAACGCCGGTCGAAGCCAATGTCATCGTACGGCAGGCGCTCTGGTTCGGCGTCTATGGCGCAACCCTTGCCTGGCTCCAGTTGGGGCGGCTTGTCACCGTCTATGTCATTCTGGTGCTGGCGGGCGGTCTCATCGCCATCGAATACTTTATCCGCCTGCGAGAAAAATCGCACTGGAAGCCCCCCGTCCACGAAGATGAATAACCTGCGCGATCTTCCCTCCGTCGAACAATTATTACAAAACGCGACGCGTCTCATCGAGACGTATGGGCGTCCGCTGACTCTTGACGCGCTCCGAGAGACCCTCGACGGTGCCCGCGCACGCTTCAAGCTGGACCCCGAAACTGTTCTGCCCTCTACCGATCTGATCCTCGCCCAAGCCGAATCCCGCCTCGCCGCGTGGACGAAACCCGCGCTCCAGCCTGTGATCAACGCCACCGGCGTCATCCTGCATACCAACCTCGGGCGTGCGCCGCTCTCGAACGCCGCCATTCGGGCGATGAGCGAAGCCGCCGCGAACTACTCCAACCTCGAATACGACCTTGACCGAGGGCGGCGCGGCTCGCGGCTCATCCACGCCGAATCGGTGTTGCAGAAATTGCTGGGCGTTGAATCTGCGCTAGTGGTCAATAACAATGCCTCGGCTGTATTGCTGGTGTTATCGGCACTGGCGAATCGAAAGCGCGTCCTCATTGCCCGCTCGCAACTGGTCGAAATCGGCGGCGGTTTCCGCGTGCCTGATGTGATGAAACAATCCGGCGCGAAACTCATCGAGGTGGGGACGACCAACAAGGTGAAACTTTCCGACTACGAAAACGAACTGGCGGAGGCGTCGCTGGTCATGCGGGCGCACCGCAGTAACTTCAAGATCGTCGGTTTCACCGAGGAACCCGAACTCAAAGCGATTGCCCAAGCCGCACACAAGGCGGGCGTGCCCGTGGTGGATGACCTCGGCTCTGGCGCGCTGATAGACACCGCCCGCTACGGTCTTGCCCACGAACCGACCGTGCAGGAATCGCTGGCGGCGGGCGTGGATATCGTCTGCTTTTCGGGCGACAAACTGCTTGGAGGTCCGCAGGCGGGGCTTATCGTTGGCAAAAAGGCTTTGCTCGATACCGTGAAGAAACATCCGTTGGCGCGGGCTGTCAGAGCGGATAAAACGTGCCTGGCGGGCATTACAGCCACGCTGACGCATTACCTCAAAGACGAGGCGGAGCGGGAAATTCCGGTTGTGCGGATGATGTCCATGACGGCGGAGCAGGTCAAAGTCAGGGCGGAGGCGTGGCGGGAGGCGCTGGGGCAGGGCGAGGTGATTCGGTCGGAATCCACTGTCGGCGGGGGAAGCCTGCCGGAGGAGACCCTCCCGACGTTTGTCCTGTCGTTGACTGTCAAATCCCCCGATACGTTTTTGAAAAAACTGCGTGGGGCGAATCCGCCGGTCGTTGCGCGGACGGAAAACGACAAGGCGCTGTTCGATCCGCGCACGGTGTTGAATGACGATATCTTATTGAAGATTTTGAAGGAGACCTTGCATGATGACCGTTGAGGTGCCGATACCCGATAAAAAGAAACCGCCCGCCTTGAAATTTCCCGACCGGTGCGTCCATTGCGCCAAGCCAAAACACATTGTCCTGCCGATGAAGTTGAACATGGGCGTGCAGAAGAGGAACGGCGAAACGGTGATGATGGATTTCCCCTGCCCGTTGTGCGCCGCGTGCGAGGCGAAGGAACGCAGGATTACGTACGTAACGCTTGTGCCGTTCGTGATGGCGGGGATCTTAACGTGTGTGCTGACATTCATTCCCGCCTGGTTGATTGCTCCCCAGGGAACCACACTGCAAACACGCGATTTCGACTTGGTCTTCGGCGCGTTTGTCGGTATGATTGCCGGGCTTATCGGCGGAACCCTCGTCGAATTTGGGCTGAAGCTTTTGTTCGCTCCCGCTTACGGACGATTATTGTTGAAACGACCGATGACAGTCCTCAGTCTGTTCAACGATTCGGAGAATGTGATTGGACTGTCTGCCAGGTTTACGGAGAATAAAAAATCTTTGCAATTGACCTTTGAAAACGATGAAGTTGCAAAAGAATTCGAATCGCTCAACATTCTGGAGAAACCATGAAATCCGACATGGATGCCATCATGCAAGCCAGCAACCTGGACGCCTTGATTGTCTTCGGTAATGCCGAACACAACCCGCCCATGTATTACCTGACGGGCGGCGGGCATGTGAGTCACGCCACGTTGATCAAGAAACGCGGCGAGGCGGCTGTGCTCTTCCACAATGACATGGAGCGCGACGAAGCCGCAAAAAGCGGATTGAAGTGCGCGCCGTTCAGCCGGTATGATTACGATGAATTGCTCAAAAAAGCGAATGGAAATCACGCGCAGGCGGCGGCGCTGCGCATGGAGTTGATGCTCAGGGATTGCGGTGTGATAGCGGGGCGTGTGGGCATTTACGGCATGTATGATGTCGGCACGGTCTTTGGGCTGTTGAGCCGCATCCAAAAATTGATGCCGGAAATCGAGTTTGTCGGCGAACGAAGCGAGGGATCCGTTTTTCTGCGCGCCATGGAGACCAAGGACGAAGGAGAGGTGGAGCGCATCCGCCGGATGGGGAAGATCACGACCGAAGTCGTCGCTCTGGTGCGGGATTATCTGACCTCCTGCGCGGTGCGCGAAGACGAGGTGTTGCTGAAGGAAGACGGTACGCCGCTGACGGTGGGCGATGTCCATCGAAAAATTCGGCTTTGGGTGGCAGAGCGCGGCGCGGAACTTCCGTCCGGTTTTATCTTTGCCATCGGGCGCGACGCGGGTGTGCCGCACTCGTCGGGCAACCCAAGCGACCTGATGCAACTTGGCAAAACCATCGTCTTCGACATCTATCCAGCCGAGGCGGGCGGCGGGTATTACTACGATTTCACTCGCACGTGGAGTTTAGGCTATGCCACACCCGAGGTGCAGGAACTGTATAACCAGGTGAAGGAAGTCTTCGATAAAATGATAGACAACTTCGACTTGAACACTCCGTTCAAGGATTACCAACGCATGACTTGCGAATACTTTGAATCGAAGGGGCATAAGACCCCCCTGAACACCAAAGCGCCGCAGGAAGGGTACGTTCACAGTCTGGGACATGGGGTGGGGCTGAACATCCACGAGCGTCCGTTCAGCGGCTTGCAGACCGGCGACGACCAGCGGCTCGCGCCAGGCGTGGTGATCACCTCCGAGCCGGGGTTGTATTATCCCGAACGCGGCATGGGGTTTCGTATCGAGGATACGCTATGGGTGCGACCCGATGGAAAAATTGAAATCCTTGCGGAATACCCGTATGACTTTGTTCTGCCGATGAAGAAGTGGCATAAAGGGTAATGGGTAATCAGTAATTGGTAATTGGATGATCCATCTCCAATCCGTCACGCTCCGTCCCTTTCTACAGACCGAAGCGGGTGAATTTCCGTTTTCGATTCCAGTCGTCCGTTCTCTACAGGAGATCACATTCATGGCGCCGGTGACCTTCCTCGTCGGCGAGAACGGTTCAGGAAAATCAACGGTTCTCGAAGCCATTGCCTGCGCGGTGGAATCGATCACGGTCGGCGCAGAGAGCGTGAAGACCGACAAGACCCTCGCTCCGATCCGCAAACTGGTGGGATACTTCCGCCTGGCGTGGACGAAGCGCACGCGCAAAGGTTTCTTCCTGCGCGCCGAGGATTTCTTCGGGTACGCCAAGTCCATGCGGCAAACGCGCGAGGAATTGGAAAAGGAACTGAAGGACGTTGACCGCGAGTACGAGGGACGGTCGAAATATGCTGCAGACCTGGCGCGATCCGCGTATCAGGGACAGTTGTCGGCGATGCAGAACCGTTACGGCAGGGACCTCGACAACTTCTCACACGGCGAATCCTTCCTCACCCTGTTCCAGGCGCGCTTCGTCCCGGACGGCTTGTATCTGCTCGATGAACCCGAAGCCGCCCTTTCCCCCATTCGGCAGTTGACGTTCATCTCTGCGATGAAGCAGATGGTCGAGCAGAATGCCCAGTTCGTCATCGCCACGCATTCGCCCATCATCCTGGCGTTTCCCGGGGCGCAAATCCTGCAATTTGCGGACGGGAGGATTCAGGAAGTACAATACTCCCAACTTGAACACGTCCAATTGACGAAGGACTTCCTCAACCACCCGGAAAGTTTTCTACGATATTTATGAGCAGCTTACCCCCCGCCCGCATCCTCGCTATCGAAACCTCCTGCGACGAGACCGCCTGCGCCATCATCGAAAACGGACGCGCGCTTCTTGCCTCCACCGTCGCTTCGCAGATGGAACTGCACGCCCGCTTCGGCGGCGTTTATCCGGAGGTTGCCTCGCGCCAGCATGTGCTGAGCATCGTCCCCGTCGTCGAACAGACACTGGTGCAGGCGAACGTCACCCTCAACGACATAGATGCCATTGCGGTTACACGCGGACCGGGGCTGGCGGGATCGCTGGTGGTGGGCATGAACATGGCGAAGGGACTTGCCCTCGGTACGGGCTTGCCGATTGTCGGCGTCAACCATCTCGAAGGGCATATCTATTCCGCCTGGGTGTACCACGCGGGCGAAAGCGCCCCGCCGGAGCCGCAATTCCCCTTGATGGCGCTCCTGGTCTCGGGCGGACACACTGAACTGAACCTGATGACCGATCATTTGACGTATCAACGCCTCGGCTCCACCCTCGACGATGCGGCTGGAGAGGCTTTCGATAAAGTGGCGCGTCTCCTCAGCCTTCCCTATCCCGGCGGACCGTCTATCCAGCGGGCGGCAGAGGGGGGCGACCCGGCGCGTTTCAAATTCCCGCGCGCCCGCCTCGACTCGCCCTATGATTTTTCGTTCAGCGGCTTGAAAACCGCTGTGTTATACGAGGTCAATGACTTGAAGAAGAAGAACAAGTTTCTGCCTGTGGAAGACCTCGCCGCGTCCTTTCAGGCGGCTGTGGTCGAGACGCTGTTCGAGAAGACCATGCAGGCGGCGCGCGAGTTCAAGGTAAGGGAAATTCTGGTGGCGGGCGGGGTTTCCGCCAACCGCGCCCTGCGGAATGTCTTTATGTCGCAAAGGGAGTTCAAGGTCAATATTCCCGCCTTTTCATTGTGCACCGACAACGCCGCGATGATCGCCGCGGCGGGATATTACCGTTATGGGCGGGGTCACGTCTCCGGGTTGGAGATGGATGTTCAGCCGACGTGGGCGCTCTCTTGACCATAGACCGCGGATGAGGGACGCAAAACGTCCCGAAGGTTCTTGTAAATCAAGGGATTTTCCAATCCAAACCTTCGGGACGGTGCGTAACATCAGTTTAAAAACCCAAACCGCCTTTGGCTTGCCCAAGCCTCCGGCGGTTTGATAGGAGAATGCATTTGTCATTATATGGACGGGCTTAAATAAAACCTGAACCTAAATTAAAAGGAATATAAGAATTTTGAAGTCGTGGGAGGCGTTAGCGGCGTCGGGGAGAGATGGCTTGGGAGGTGAGACAGGTGAAGGGTCGAAAGATGAGGCGGATTATCCTTCCAGTATCAGAGTCCGATTTCGAGCAGGCGGTCGAGTCCGCTCAGGTCTTTGTGCAGGCAGATTTCAGCGTGAGGGAATGTGCTGCGGGCGAGGTGGAGGGTCTGCGCCCCGAGGGTGGATTCGATTTCGAGCAGAATCAGGCTGTTGGGAGCCATCCATGCAGGGGCGAGGCGCAGGAGTTTGCGGAACAGGTCGAGACCATCGGCGCCGCCGTCGAGGGCGAGCGTTGGTTCGCGCCTGTAGACCGGCAGGTTGTGCAGGGTTTCGGTTGGGATGTAGGGCAGGTTGGCGCAGAGCAGGTCAATTTTGGTTTCTGGATTTGCGATTTTCGATGGGTCGGGGAGCAGGTTGCATGCGATGAACTCGATTCGATCCAGGACGTGATACTTGCGGGCGTTGTGTTGGGCAACCTGCAGGGCGGCGGGGGAGATGTCGGTGGCGAGCAGGCGGGCATTGGGGATGTTGACGGCGATGGTGATGGCGATGATACCGGAGCCGGTGCCTACGTCGGCAACGGTGCGGGGGACTTTGAATTTTTGCAGCCAGGCGATGGCTTTTTCGACGAGCAGTTCGGTCTCGGGGCGGGGGATGAGGACATCGGGGGTGATGTTGAAGTCCATACCGAAGAATTCCCAGTGACCGAGGACGTAAGGCAGCGGTTCGCCTCTTTCCAGACGGCGGGTTGATTCTTCCAATTGAGCCTGCTGCCCGGCTGACAGGGTGAGTTCGGGGTGCGCCAAAATCCATGTGCGCGATTTGTCGAGAATGTGGGCAATGAGGACGGATGCGTCGAGGGCGGGAGTGTCTGTCAGGGGGGCGAGGCGGGCTGTGAGGTCGGAGAGAAGCGATGGCATGAAGGTGGACGGTGGACCGTGGATGGTGAGCAGCGGCATGCTAACGGTGTTTGATCGCCAGGAGGGAGAGGTATTCAAAGGCGATGTTGGCGGCAAGGATGGCGGTAATGTCGCCGTGGTCGTAGGGCGGGGAGACTTCCACGAGGTCGAAGCCAATCAGGTTCAAGCCGTGCAGTCCGCGCACAAGTTGAAGCAGTTGGTAACTGGTCAAGCCGCCGACTTCGGGGGTGCCGGTGCCGGGCGCGTAGGCAGGGTCAACCGAGTCGATGTCCACAGTTACATAGACGGGTCCCTTCATCCGCGTGTGGACTTCCCTGAGGATTTCTGTCACGCCTTTTTCCATCACTTCATGGATGGTGACGAGGCGGGCGCCAAGTTTGCGGGCGTCGTCGTAATCGTTCTCGCCGCTGACTGGTCCGCGGATGCCGACTTGCATGTATTCGCCCTCGCGGATCAATCCCTCCTGCAAGGCATAGCGAAAGGGTGTGCCATGACTGTACGGGACGGCTTCGAACTCCGCTTCCCAGGTGTCAATGTGCGCGTCAATGTGGACGAGGGAAACGGGTCCGTATTTTTTTGCATGGGCGCGCAGGAGGGGCAGCGCGATGGAATGGTCGCCGCCGAGGGTGATGAGAGTTGCGCCTGCGGCGATGATTTCGCTGGCGGTTTCGGTGATGGCGGTCATGGTGTGTTCGATGGAGGTTGGGATGACCGACACGTCGCCGTAATCCACTACTTTGAGGTTTTTCAGCGGCGTGACATTGAGGGTGGTGTTGTGTCCCCAAATCATCAGCGAGGCTTCGCGGATTTTGCGCGGACCGAAGCGGGTTCCCGTCCGATACGAAGTGCCGCTGTCGAAGGGAATGCCCAGGAGAGCGGCGTCCACGCCTGTCAATTCGCGCGTGACCGGCAGGCGCATGAAGGAAGGAATGCCCATGAAGGGCTGCAGGCTGGCGCCGAAGGCAGGGTTGTCGTTCATTTGGGTTCCTCTGTTATTACAGCGCAAGGTTGGGCGGACGTAAGAGAACGTCCGCCTACACCACAGCGTAAGAGACGCTCTCTAGCGTCGAACTTTGCGCTGGAATATTAAACACAAAAGACACAAATTCGTGTGCTTCGTGTCCCTCGCGGTGAAAACTACTCTTCTTCTTCCACGCCGCTGGCGGCAAGTCTTTCCGCTTCATCGCGCGTGGACAACTCTTCGATGAATGCGTCTATTTCGCCGTCCATCACGGCGGGCAGGTTGTAAATGGACAAGCCAATGCGGTGATCGGTGACGCGGTTTTGAGGGTAGTTGTAGGTGCGAATCTTTTCGGAGCGTTCGCCGCTTCCAACCTGCGAGCGGCGGTCTGCCTCGAGCGCGGCGCGGCGCTTCGCTTCTTCCATTTCATAGAGGCGGGCACGCAGGATGCTCATTGCCCGTAATTTATTCTGTAATTGCGAACGTTCATCCTGACAGGTCACCACCATACCGGTTGGCTTGTGATACAGACGCACGGCGGTGGAGTTCTTCTGCACATTTTGCCCGCCCGCGCCGGAGGAACGATAGACCTCAATCTCGATGTCGCTTTCGGGGATGTCAATTTCCACCTCATCCACCTCTGCCAGCACCGCCACCGTCGCCGTGGAGGTGTGGATGCGCCCCTGCGACTCCGTCGCCGGCACACGCTGGACACGATGCACGCCCGACTCATACTTGAGCTTCGAGTAAGCGCCCTTGCCGCGAATTTCGAAAATCACTTCCTTGTAGCCGCCCACGCCGATGGCATTTTCCGAAAGGATTTCGGTCTTCCATTTTTTCTCGTCGGCGAAACGCGTATACATGCGGAACAAATCGCCGGCAAAAATGGCGGCTTCGTCGCCGCCGGTCCCGGCGCGGATTTCCATGATGACATTCTTCTCATCGCGCGGATCCTTCGGCACCAGCATTCCTTTGATCTGCCGCTCGAGCGCCTCGATCTTCGGCGTCAGTTCCTCGATATCCGCCTCCGCCAGCGCGGTCAGTTCCGCATCCTTTTCAGACGTCAAAATTGTCCGCGCCTCCTCCAGGCTTTTCAACGCCTGACGATATTCCCGCGCCTTCTCGACGATTCCCTCCAACTCTACGCGTTCCTTGTTGATTTCCGCCATGCGTTGGTAGTCGTTGCCCACCTCGAGCAATTCTTTGCTGAGTTGTTCGTAGCGATCTTCAATCCCTTTCAATTTATCGAGCATGTTTCCTCATCACAAGGGCGAAGTCTTCCCGTCCCGTCGTATCAGAATAAAGCGCGGCAATCAGCGCCGCGCGGCAAGGATTATATCACCCCTTGTGGGGTATCGCCCTGAGAACGTGTTTCAAAGGTTCCCACCATGCTTCCGGTGCGTCGGATGCGCAAGCGGGCATCCTGCGACAGGTGTATGCATCTCCTTTGTCGCTTCTAATTAAAAGACGCCGCCGCCGCTAGGACCATCGAAAGCACGATCATGACAGACAGGATGACAAAGATCATTCTCATCATCCGCGCAGACCTGACAGTGGGGTCCATTTCTCTGGGTTGAGGTTTGTTCTTGAACTTTTTACCTGCCATACTCTCTCACACTTTCAACTGTTCATCAACGTCGGCGCAAGAGAACGCCGACTGTGCCGCTGGAGTTCTGAAAATCTCGGTCGAACACTTCTCTCAGGTTTGCAAACGTTTGTCGAAGGCGGCTGACATCGCCTTTTCCAGTTCCTCGAGGGTGACCGGCTTCGTCACATACGAATCGGCGCCCAATTGCATCGCCTGGTCCACCGTGACATCCGCCGTTTCCGAAGAGAGCATCACAATCGGCAGATCTTTCGTATCGGGACGCCGCCGCAGGAACTCGACCATGTCCAGCCCGGTCACCTCGGGCATGTTGATATCCAGAATGAGCAAATCCGGCTTCCTGCCGGAAACGATCATCTGCGCCGCCGCCCGGACGGTGTGAAAAGCCATCACCTCACAATCGAGCAGTTTCAACATCAGCCCGATGGCGCGGTTCATCTCTTCGTCGTCGTCAACAGTCCAAACGGTTTTCATTCCAGATGCGCCTTGACGGCGTGTGCCGTTTGTTCCGGCACCACCGCCTTGAGTTCCTCGAGGGAAGCGTCCCTAATCTTATCCACAGAGCCGAAATGTTTCAAGAGCGCCCTGCGGCGGGCGGGACCGATACCCGGGATCGTATCCAACTGCGATGCCATGCCCAGCTTCTGTCTCTTTTTGCGATGGGCTGTAATCCCGTACCGATGCGTCTCATCGCGGATGCGCTGGATGAGATACAACCCCTGCGAATGACGCGGCAATAACAACGGTTCCGACTTGTGCGGGAAGAAAATTTCCTCCCGCTGTTTTGCGAGACCCACCACCGGCACTTTGTCTGCCAGCCCGAATTTTTCCAGGACTTGCACAGCGCGTCCCAGTTGACCCTTGCCGCCGTCAATGATGATGAGGTCTGGCAGGAAAGCGAAGGACGCGTCTTTCTTTGCCCCCACCTGATTCTGTGATTCCTCAGCCGCCCGCCACCGACGGAACCGCCGCGTGAGCATTTCCTCCATCGAAGCGAAGTCGTCTGGCGCACCAACTACACTCTCGATGTTGAAGCGGCGATACAGTTTTTTATCCGGTACGCCCTGGGTAAACACAACCATCGCTCCCACAATTGCCGTGCCCTGCGTGTTGGAAATATCGTAACATTCGATGCGGTTGGGCGGCGCCGGCAACCTCAGCGCGTCGTGCAGTTCCGCCAGGGCGGTTTCCTGTTTGTGCGTATCCGCCTGCCACTGGGCGCGCAGGGCTTGCAAAGTCTCGGTGGCGTTTTCGGCCGCCATCTGCACCAGTTCGTGCGGCTGACCTTCCTTCGGCACGAAAAACTCCACCTTTTTCCCGCCACGCTTCGAGCGCAGCCATTGACCGATGATCCGCGCCTCCTCCAGTTGCTGTGGGAGCATCACCTGCTCCGGGATGTTGGCGGCTTCGGTGTAGAACTGGGTGACGAACTGCTCCATCACTTCGGAATCGGCGGTATCCTCCGTCCCCTCGAGGATGAAGTATTCGCGCCCGATCAACTTCCCGCCGCGGATGAAGAAAACCTGCACGCAGGCTTCCCCGTTGCTACGCGCCATGGCGATCACATCCGAGTCGAGGTAATCGGTGGCAAAGACGATGCGCTGTCGTTCGATGATGTTCTGGATGGCTTTGAGCTGGTCGCGCAAAGCGGCGGCTTTCTCGAAGCGCATTTCCTCCGATGCTTTGAGCATTTCCTTTTCGAGCCGCTGAACGATGCCTTCGCTGTGTCCGCTCAGGAAATCCATCAAGTCGGAGATCATTTGGCGGTATGCGGCTTGGGTGATGGCGCCGATACAGGGAGCGGTACACAGTTTGATGTCGTAGTACAGACACGCCCGCTGGTCTGTGCCGGTGATTTCGCGGTCGCAGGTCAGATATGGGAAGACCTTCCGCAGGACATCCAGCGTCTGATAAACCGCCCACGCCGAGGTGTACGGACCAAAGTAACGCGAGCCGTCCTCCACCATTTGCCGTGTGACGCTGACTTGCGGGAAGGGGTCTGCCCAGTGAACCTTGATGTAGGGGTAACGCTTGTCGTCCTTGAGGCGGACGTTGTACTTGGGTCGGTGCTTCTTGATGAGGTTCATCTCGAGGATGAGCGCTTCGAGGTCCGACCCGACGACGATCCATTCGATATCGGCAATTTCGCGTACGAGACGGCGGGTCTTGTTGTCGTGACCGGCATCGGCATGAAAGTACGAACGGACGCGATTCCTCAGGTTGACCGCCTTGCCGACGTAGATGATCTTCTCCTCGGCGTTTTTCATCAGGTAACAGCCGGGTTTGGTCGGCAGGGTGGCAAGAATCCCCTGGATTTTTTCGGTGACTTCCATAGAAAATAATTTTACTGCAAGTATAGCGTTTACATTACGTTTACTGTTTGATTGTTGCAATCCATTTGGATTTATGCAATAATGAACGAAATCATTTCATGGAGGAACTCATGAACGAACAATTGAATGCCCCTGTATCTCCGGAGCCGTCTGGTTTTGCAGGCTGGTTTACCATCTGGCTGAATGCTGTGACCAAGCCAAGCGAACAAGCCTATTCGCTCCTGGCCGGTTCACCGGATGCGCAAAACAACACCCGCGCATTCACATGGATCTTTCTTGCCGGTACCCTCTCGGCGATTGTAACCGGCATTTTGCAGGCGTTACTTGAATTTGCGGGGTTTGCCGCGCGGTTTCCGGGGTTTCCAGAAGAGATTGCCGGTAACGCTCCGCGTAATGCGGCGGTTTCGCTCGGAATTTCCCTGTGCACATCGCCGATTGCCGGCGCGATGTCGGTGGTGTTCTTCGCCATTTTTGTGGGAATTATCCAATGGGTGGCGACGATGTTCAAAGGGACGGGAAATTTTTCGCAACTTGCCTATGTCACAGCCGCCATTTCCGTGCCTTTTTCGTTGATTTCTTCCCTGTTCGCTCCCTTGTCCGTGCTGGGCGTCGTGGGATATTGTTTCAGCGGCATCAGTCTGCTGTTGGGATTTTACGCCATGTACTTGCAATTATTGGCAGTGAAATCGGTGAACAAGTTCGGCTGGGGCGAAGCGGCGGGTTCCTACTTCCTGCCGGTTTTCCTGTTCCTATGTCTCTGTGTGTGTGTGATCGCCGGGTTGGTGAGTGTACTTGCCCCCATGATGGGCGACACCTTCAGATTGATCAATTAACACCGACGCCGCTTTTGTTGGGCAGTCTCCAGCGATTGTTGGAGACTGCTTTTCGAAGGCTGACCTGTTGTGAACGAGCGTTTGATTTGCACAGCGGGTTCTGGAAAGCGTCCGCTTTGACCGAATCACATTTTCGCGGTCGATCAACCCGGAGGTGTAGCCTCCCGGATCGTTCTTTGGAACAGAAACCATGCCGACCGGCGTTCGCGCCGGTCAAAGCCGTTCTGGCGAG
Organism: Chloroflexota bacterium; assembly: GCA_013388685.1. Classification (GTDB taxonomy): domain Bacteria; phylum Chloroflexota; class Anaerolineae; order Anaerolineales; family Villigracilaceae; genus Defluviilinea. Next base: position 49,623 of record JACAET010000024.1, read on the forward strand.
AGAGAAGGGAGAAGCGGGCTGAGATCCGTTCAATTTCTACTTCGGTAAGCCCCGGTCCGAAACGCGGCGGTTGTTCTTCCAAGCCCGTTGAAGGCTCCGATTTGAAAAAGCCATACATGAGCCAAAATCCGTTTGGGGCGAGGATGCGGTCGAGTTGTTGCAGATAATCTAATTTACCTTGCGCGGGCAGGCTGTGAAAACATCCGATGTCGAGCGCGAGATCGAAACGTCCCGTTATCTTTTCGAGTTTGGTTACATCGTCCACGAACGCTTGAGCCGAAATGCTTGCGCGTTTAATTTTTGCCTTTGCCGTCCGAACGGCGCGCGGCGCAAAATCCACCCCTGTGACCTGCCAGCCTGCGCGCGCCAGCGTCACGACGTTTGTACCGGTGCCGCAACCCAGGTCGATTGCTTTGCCGGGCGGATGAGAGGCGATGAATTCGAGCAATTCGGGCGGGGAGATGCCGCTGTCCCACGGCGGTTTGCGAAAATACCACAAATTGAACATCAGTCGGCACAACACGAACGTGTCTCCTTCTGAAATGTCACTTTAATTGGCGAAAGTTGTCACTTTGACAATTCAATTGAGTTCTTTTACAATCACCCGGCTTGCTTTATATTCCATTCGCAGGAAGGGCTGATCATGAAAGAATATACCACCGAATTTCTTCGCAATGTCGCGCTGGTTTCACACGGAGGGGCAGGCAAGACGATGCTGGCGGAGGCGTTTTTACACGCAACGGGGGCTACCACAAGACTGGGCAAGGTCGAGGATGGAACGACGGTGTCCGATTACGATGAGGAGGAACAGCGTCGAAAAATTTCGTTGTACGCAAGCGTCATTCCTGTCGAACATCGCAATCACAAGATCAATATCATCGACGCGCCGGGCTATACCGATTTTGTGGGCGAGATGATCTCCGCCCTGAGTGTGGCTGACGGCGCAATCATTTTAGTGGACGCTGTGGCGGGAATCGAGGTTGGCACGGAACTGGCATGGAAGTATGCCGATCAGTTCAACCTGCCTCGTTTTATCGTAATCAACAAAATGGACCGGGATAACGCCGATTTCGCCAAAACGTTTGCCGCGATCGAGGCTTTCGTCCATTCGCACGGCAAGCGCGTCGTCCAGGTGCATATTCCGATCGGCGAAAAACAGGATTTCAAGGGCGTTGTGGATGTCATTGGCATGAAAGCGTATCTGGGTGACGGCAAACAGATCGCCGAAATCCCGGCTGAATTAAAGGAAGCCGCGGACAGGGCGCATTTTACGATGGTGGAGGATGCCGCGGAGGGGGAGGATGAACTGATGGAGAAATATCTCGAAAACGGTTCCCTCACCGACGAAGAAATGGTGCGCGGTCTCGAAGACGTTGTCTACGCCGGACAATTCGTTCCGGTTTTTTGCGCCGCGGGCGGGCGCGAGATCGGCATCATTCCGCTGCTCAACGACATGATTGACTTGCTGCCGCCGCCGACCCACGCCCCCAAACGTACCGCCATGGGCAAGGAAGGCGAGGAGGAACTCAAGGCAAACGATGCTGAACCGCTGGCGGCGTATGTGTGGAAGACTACAGCCGATCCTTTTGTCGGAAAAATGACCTATTTCCGCGTGTTCTCCGGGGTTGTTCAGGCGGACGCTCACGTGTGGAACCAGACCAAAGGGGCGGACGAGCGCATGTCGGGTCTGCATTTCCAGCGTGGCAAGGAAGCCATTCCAACAAAGATCGTGCACGCGGGAGATATTGCAGTCGTCTCCAAGTTGACCGTTACCGTCACCGGAGACACGTTCTGCGACAGGGGACATCCGCTGACCATCAAGACACCGACGTTCCCGGCCGCCTTGTATCGCGTTGCCATCACGCCCAAGACCCAGGCGGATGCGGCAAAAATCACGCCCACGCTGACCCGTCTGTGCGAAGAGGACATGACCCTCTCCTGGCAGAACGACCCCATCACTCATGAGACCGTCCTGCAGGGTATGGGCGACCAGCACATTGATGTCGCCATCAATCGCGCGCAAACCAAATTCCAGGTGGGCTTGAACACGCAGGAGCCGAAGATCCCTTATCGCGAGGGCATCACGCGCAAGGCAAGCGCGCAATATCGCCACAAAAAGCAGACCGGAGGCGCGGGTCAATTTGGCGAGGTGCATCTTCGCATCGAGCCGCTTCCCGATGCCGAGTTCGAGTTCACAGACGAATTGGTAGGCATGAACCTTTCGCGTTCCTACCTGCCTCCAATCGAAAAAGGCATTCGCGCCACCATGGAGCGCGGCGCCTTTGCCGGTTACCCGATGAGCAACGTCAAGGTCATTGTGTATGACGGCAAGGAACATGAAGTGGACTCGAAGCCGGTGGCGTTCGAGATCGCCGGGCGCGAAGCGTTCAAACTGGCGGTGCAGGACGCCGGTCCGGTTTTGTTCGAACCGATCATGAACGTCCGCGTGACCGTGCCGGACGCGAACATGGGCGATGTGATGAGCGACCTCAACGCCCGACGCGGACGCGTACAGGGAACCGAATCGGAGCACGGCAACACGGTTGTCATTGCCCATGTTCCCATGGCTGAAATGCTGCGTTATACCACGCAAATCCGTTCGATCACCGGTGGACGCGGCTACTTCACCATGGAGTTCGACCACTACGACATCGTCCCGACGCACATCGCCAGTCAGATCATCGAAAAGCACAAGAAGGAAATGGAAGCCAAAAAGGACGAATAGCCGCCAGATCGCGAAAATGCGATGGTTGCGTTCCCCGGTGCAAACGGACAGCCAGCGCAAACAGGCGCGCAAACGGATGAACGGCATGCGCGCCTGTTTGCTTGTCTGCAGGTTTACATTACAATATTGCCGTGCCCACGATTCAGGTTTCCACCATCATCAGTTATTACACCGACAACCAGACTCGCTTTCAAGTGCCGGGTTCGACGGCGCTGGAGGCTGTACGCAACGCGGTGAAACGATACCCGCGGCTCGGTTTCCACGTGTTCGACGGCGATGGCAACCTGCGCAGACATATCCGCCTGTTTGTGAACGGCGTGCCTGTTCAGGAATTGGACGGCAACGAAACCCGCGTGGGAGAGGGCGATGTTGTCCGTATCCTTGCGGCGGCGGCGGGCGGCAATGAGACAAATCGTCTTCTTCGTCCTCTTTAAAGTGCGCGTTATTTAAACCGATCTATTGGAGATAAATCCATTCGATACCACAAAAAATCCACAGTGAAAGGACCCTTTTCCATGCCAATTCCCCTGCCTCGCTCGAAAGTCCGCAAGGAACAAACCTGGAATGCCGAAAGCGTGTTTCCCTCGCCCGAAGCGTTGGACGCCGAAGTGCGAAGCATTCTGGAATATTTGCCTGAAATCAAAAAGTTTCAGGGGCGCCTCGGCGAAAGCGTGGATACCTTCCTCGCCGCCATGCACGCCCTCGACGCGCTCGAACAGCGCTCGATGAAAGTCCGCGTGTATGCCACCATGTCCAGCGCAGTAGATGCCAACGACGAACAGGGCGCCGCGATGAACGGCACAGCCATGTCTGCTTTGGCTCAGGTGGGGGCAGCCACCTCCTTCGTGGAGCCAGAATTATTGTCGGTGGGTGAAGCGAAACTGCGTCAGTGGCTGGCAGACGACCCCCGCATGAAACTCTATGAGCATTTTATCAATGACCTGTTCCGCAAGCAAGCGCACGTCCGCAGCGCGGAGGTGGAGGAAGTGCTGGGGCTGCTGCGAGACCCGTTCGGCGCAGTCCGCACCACGGCAAGCCAGCTGGCAAACGCCGATTTCAAGTTCAAACCCGCCCGCGACAGCAACGGCAATAAACTGGAACTGACCCAAAGCACGAAGAACGCCCTCCTGCACTCGCCTGACCGCAAGGCACGCAAAACGGCATGGAGAAATTACCACGACAGATACCTCGAGTACAGGCACACCCTGGCAGGCAACCTTGCCGCCTCCATCAAACAAAACGTTTTCAATATGAAGGTGCGCGGTTTCAACTCCTCGCTCGAAGCCACACTCTTCAACGGGAACGTGCCTGTCGAGATGTTCCACAACCTGCTGGATATTTTCCAAAAGAAACTCCCGCTCTGGCACAAATACTGGCGTATCCGCCGCAAGGCATTGGGTGTGAAGACCCTGCATCCCTACGACGTATGGGCGCCGCTAACGACGAAGAAACACAAGGTCCCCTTCGAGCAGGCAGTGAACTGGATCTGCGAGGGGCTGGCGCCGATGGGCGAGGAATACGTCGGCGTGATGCGCAAAGGCTGCCTCGAAGACCGCTGGGTGGACTGGGCGCCAAACGCCGGCAAGCGCGAAGGCGCCTTCTCCACCCGCGTCCCCAGCGACACATATCCCTTCATCATGATGAGTTACACCGACGACATCGGCTCCATGAGCACGCTATCGCACGAACTCGGACATTCCATACACGCCTGGTACGCCAGCCGCGCCCAGCCGATGATCTACTACACCTACCCATCCATCATCGCCGAAACCGCCTCCAACTTCAACCAGGCCATGACGCGCGCCTACCTGCTCGACACCAATCCCAGCAAATCCTTCCAGATCGCCCTGCTTGAGGAGGCAATGGGCAACTTCCACCGCTACTTCTTCATCATGCCCACCCTCGCCCGCTTCGAACTCGAAACGCATCAGCGCGTGGAGAAAGGACAACCCCTCACCGCCGAAACCATGATCACCCTCATGGCAGACCTCTTCAGCGAAGGCTTCGGCGGCGAAATGGATTTGGACCGTGAACGCGTCGGCATCACCTGGGCAACCTTCACCACGCATCTCTACATTGACTTCTACTCGTTCCAATATGCCATTGGCATCTCCGCCGCCCACGCCATTGCCAAACGCATTCTCGATGGCATTCCCGGCGCCGCGCAGGATCATATCAACTTCCTCAAGGCTGGCTCTTCCAAGCCGCCGCTGGAACTGTACAAAATCGCCGGCGTGGACATGACCTCCATCCAGCCCATCGAAGACGCCTTCGCCGTGCTGGAGGAATACGTGGATCGGCTGGGAGAGTTGACGGGCAAATAGCCAACTACAACTTCCGAAGTTGCACAAACTTCGGAAGTCTTTTTTTCACGGGTGATGACCTTGCCCGTAGGGCGCATTCTCTCATGCGCCGCCTGTCCTGGCGGGCGGTGACAGAGGAGAACATTGCCTGCATATCGTGGGTAATCACCACTTTTTTTTACCCTTGACAAATAGACAAACGCCTCTATAATAAACGCATAGAAGATTATCTATATGAAAAACGACCCCGTCCTCTTTGCCAAAGCCATCGCCGACGAAACCCGTCAGAAAATCATGAGCGCATGCTGTTGCCGCGAAGTCTCTGTGGGCGAACTGGCAGAAAAACTCAACGTCACCCAGCCCACCGTTTCGCATCACCTTGCCATCCTGCGCGAGGCGGGTCTGGTCAGCGCCCGCGAAGAGGGCAAACAAACCTTCTACACCCTCAACCAGGACCGCCTCGCCTACTGCTGCGGGCAACTGATGATCAAGTTCGCCCCCGAAGCCGAAACCACCCACACCCTTCAGCAAATCATCGAAAGTTAAAATGGCGGGATGCCTCCCCCGAATGGCATCCCCTCATTTTTACCCTAACCCATAGATAAACATCTATATAAGGAGACACCATGACAACCCCCACCCCCATCCACGACGCCGTACGCGAACACTATGCAGAACGGATCAAAAATTCCGCCTCCTGCTGCGGACCTTCAGCCTGCTCCTGCTCCGACAATGCCCTCTACCCCTCGGCACTGCTCGACACGCTGCCCGCAGGCGAAACCGCCGTCAGTTACGGCTGCGGCGACCCCATCACGCTGGCATCGCTCCAGCCGGGACAAACCGTTCTCGACCTTGGCTCCGGGGCAGGACTGGACTGCTTCTTCGCCGCACAGCAGGTCGGCGAGACGGGACACGTCATCGGCGTGGATATGACCCCTGAAATGATCGAACGCGCCAGGTCCAGTGCGAAGCGGATGGGCATCACGAACGTCGAATTCCGTCAGGGATTGATCGAAGACCTGCCCGTCGAATCAAACAGCGTGGACGTGATCATTTCAAACTGCGTCATCAACCTCTCGCCCGATAAATCGAAGGTATTCGCCGAAGCCTTCCGCGTGCTCAAGCCCGGCGGCAAACTCGCCGTGTCAGACATCGTTACAGAGGGTCCCCTGCCTGATAAAGTCAAACAAAGCCTGAGCGCCTGGGCAGGATGCGTGGCGGGCGCGGTGGAAGCGAAGGATTACATCGGCATGATGGAGGCGGTCGGTTTTACGAATGTCTCGGTCACGCCTGTGTTCTTCGATAGGGAAACGGTTGATTCTGCCCTTGATGAGATGAAACTGGACGTGAAGGAGTATCCGCGCGAGGCAGTGTATAAGGCGGTGTACAGCGCCAAGATCACGGCATATAAACCGTAATCGGCAGATTACGAAAACCGCGCGTGGTGTGCGCTCTCCCTGGCGCCGCCCGCCAGGGCAGGTGTAGCGCAAATGTGGCGGTAGAGACCGCCGATTACGCGCTTTCGTGAAGTACTGGTAATCAGAAAACCTTTGGCAGAACGTCCCGAAGGTTCTCGAAAAGAACCTTCGGGACGTTGTATAAATTCCGGGTGCAATCCGATCAGACAGGCTCCGCTTTTGCAAGCGCATCATGGTCGGGCAATATTCCTTCTGCATGATAAATGGCGGGGATGAAATAGCCTATGGCTCCCACCAGCGCTGCGGCTAACCCGCAAAAGACGATGAGCAACCCCATGCCGGCGCCTTCCCCTGTGCCTACCAGCCACGAGAACGCGGCGGGAAGTCCGCTGTTTGCCCGTGCGGCAGGCTCGAGCCATAAGTCTGCGAGAAGACCGCCAAGGATCGGGGAAATGGGGTTGGTGAACCACGCGATCAAGCGCCGGGCGGAGAAGACACGTCCCTGCAGGTCGGGCGCAACTTTCGATTGCCAGATTGCCTGGTTCGAGGCGTTTACCAGAGGTCCAACCAGTGATGCGATGGCTGCCCCTGTAATCCAGACCGGCAAACCGCCTTCCAACCCGATGATTGCCATGCCAAGTCCGCTCAAAATCCAGCCAAACAGAACGCCGTGAACCCGCCGCTTGAACCCTCCCCATGCGGACATCAACACGCCTCCGATTACGCTGGCAATTGCTCCCGCCGATTGAACCGATCCAAACATCAAGCTGTCATTGCCCGTTCTCGATAGAATCATGGGTGCAAAGACCGTAAAGCCGATGCCGGCAAACAGGTTGCCGGCAAAAAAGATCAATTGCAAGCCCAACAGGCTGGGGCGGGCAAAAATATACTTGAAGCCGTAGGCTGCCTCTTTCAGCATGCCGCCGCGAGCCTGCATCCCTTCCTGCGTGCGGGGGGGTTGGGGAATATGAACCGCCAGCAGGGCGCTAATGGCGATGAGAAAAGTGGCAACATCAAGAAAGAGAATGCCCGTCAATTTAATCACGGGAAGTAATGCGCCCGCCAGGATCGGGGCGATGACGGAGGGTCCCGCCTCCATCAGCGACATCAAACCGTTGGCACGCCCCAACTGTTCCTTTGGGATCATCGTGGAAATGGCGGCGGAATAGGCGGGCCACTGGAAGGCATTGCCCAGCCCGAAGACGATCGAGGCAACGTACATGTGCCAGAACTGCCAGACGTCGAAATACAGCACCGTCAAAATGCCGAGTGTTGCCAGCCCCGCCCCCAGGTCGCTGATCATCATCATCAGTTTGCGGTTGTAACGGTCCACCATTACACCCGCAAACGGGGAAATCAATAGAAACGGCGTAATGTAGAAAACCTGCATCAACCCCAGGACGGTGGCGCTTTCGGTCTTCTCGTACATGAAAATCGTCAGTGCAAACTGACTCATTCCGCTGGCAAGCACAGAGACGATCTGCCCCAGCCAGATGACAACAAAGGCAAACATCCCCGCGGGGCGTTTTGTCGTGTTATTCATGATGATCTGCAGATCGCGCTATTCAATGTAGATCTCGACGTGTTCGCCGTCTTCCTCGTCGGTCACGTCAATGATCTTGCCGGTGATGCCGGAGCGCAGGGCTTCCATCACGTTGGACATATCCACCCCCTCCACTTCAGGGGCGAAGTGCGCGCCGATCTTCAGCCCGGCGTCCACCAGTGCCAGCGGAATCTGCACCGAAGCCTTCGAACGCCCGGTACGCGTGTCCGTCACGCGGATTCTCAGCCATTTTGCCGCGCCAGGCATGCCCGGCGCGCGAGGCGGGGTCGCTTTTTTCGCGCCCAACGCCGCAAGCAGTTTTGCGCCCTCCTCCGCGCTGAGTTTCCCATCTTCGATCATCTTCAAAATTTTCATTCTTTCTTCAGCGGATGCCATATCTACCTCCAGTCTATGATTTCAGGATGAAACAGCGGTAATTGCGGGTTCTTCCAATGATTCCTCGTTCTTCGGAAGTTTGAACTTCAACCAGATGGGAATGATCGAAAGCAGTATGGCAATTGCCGTGATGGTAAAGGGGAACTGCGGGCTGAAGCGTTCCCATAATTGCGCGCCAATCCACGGCGCAGGCAGAGATACAATCCCCAAACTGGTGCTGAACAACCCAAATGCCATGCCGCGCAAATGCTGCGGCACCGCCTTGCTGATGAGCGACTGGTAAGCGGGCGTCGAAACCCCCACGCCCATTCCCGCCAGCGCCCAGCCTGCGAAGTATAACCACCGATTGCCCTGCGGAATATGAACCAGCAGGAACAACGCGCTGCTCATCAATGCCATGCCCAGGGCAATCCCGAACCGCTCCCCCACTTTATCCGAAAGCCAGCCGCCGGGGATGGTCACCAGCATCATGCACAACCCAAACAGCGAAGTCGCCCACCCAATCTGCTGCAGGGATAGACCGCCAATTTCCTGCATGTAAACAGGAAACAGATTTCCTGACAGTTGAAACGACACGTCGCGGAAACCGTCGGTGAGCAAAATCCACGTAATCAACCCGCCCGAAAACATCAGCCCAAACATCGCGCTCAGGTTGGATTTCAGTCCGGCGAACGAAAGAACCTTCTTCGCCGTTTCGGTCTTTGCCGCCTCGCGCGCCATACCGATTCGCATCAGCGCGGCGACGAGATAAAAAATTCCCGCCACCAGCAGCATCAACCTGAAACCGTAATCCTCCGCCAGCCACCCGCCCAACGGCGGACCCACCACCGACACCACCATGAAAATCGTCTGCGAAATGCCGAAGACCTTGCCGCGATTCTCCTCGCTCGAATGCTCGGCAATGAACGCATCGAAACTCGGACCCACCAGCGCGCGTGCCACCGACCCGATTGCCACCGCCGCCACCAGCCAGCCCCACGAGTCCGCCAGCACCAGCGGCACAAAACCAATCACGCCGAACACACTGCCAATCGCAATGGCGCGCAAGCGTCCCAGCGTATCCGAGATCCAGCCGCCCAAAATCTGTAAAAAGAGCGGCACAATCTGCGAAATCGTAAAAAACAAACCGATTTGCCCAATCGAAGAGCCGAGATCCTTCAGATACAACGGCATCAAAGCGCCGTACATGTTCCCGCCGATGTTCGCAAAAATCATCGCCGCCAGGAACAGAATCAGCAAGCCGCTCAGCAAAGGTGTTTTCTTTGCGTCAGACATTCAAACTCCATCAACCGATATATACCTGCACATGAGCATCTTCGTCATCCACATTGACCATCAAAGGCTCATCCGAATCCCTTGCGGCGCGCATCATTTGAACAATGCCATCCACTTTGCTGCGGCTCATGCCCTTCACGTTTTGCCCAAAATGATCAAAAAACCACGCCACCAGCCCCAGCGGCACAGGAAACCCAAGCCGAATATGCCGCGGTCCATCGCCCGGCTTGGCGTCTTTTCGATTCACATCCACATAAATCCAGCGTGAGGCGCGTCCCCCGCCGCCAAGCGCCAGCAGCAACACACCCACTATCAGCGGGACAACCATACAAAAGAACCAGAAATTCGTCCCTGCATTCTGCTGGATGGTATACATCGCCCAGGCGCTCAACAGGGTGACGAAGACACCGGCCCACAGCGGAATCAACGCCAAACGGCGCACCCGCGATTTGATGCGCTCGAACTCCGGCGCCTCGCTTCTCTCGTAACCGGAACCTGCCGCGCCCGCTATGACCTCCACCTCCGCCGTTTCTTCTATCCCCTCCTCGTCCTCCACCAGCGCCGCCATCAAGCGAACGGCTTCCTCCGCTGAAATCTTCCCCTCCTCCACCATCTGCAAAATCTTTCTGCGCTCCTCCGAAGACATCACTTACCTCCTTCCAGGGCGGCAAGCAACTGCTCCGCCTGCTCGGCGGTAATCTTTTTCTCCGCCAGCATCTTCAAAATCGCCATCCGCTCTGCATCGGTGACAGGTTCAGAAGGAGGCGCCGGGGGAGTCGGCGGTTTGGGACCACCCTTGAACTCCCAATTCCAACGCCCAATCTCCAGCCCTACCCGTCCACGGCGAGCATGACGCTCGGCAGTGCGTTCCGCCCGGCGCATTGCCTCCTCGGCGCGTTTGGTGGCGCGGCGGGTTGCCTCTTCCACACGTTTTGAAATGCGGTCACCCAACCCCGAAAAATCGAAATTCATCCCGGCAAAATTTCCGAACTCCTCGGCGTACTCGGCGGCATCCTCGCGGCTGCTCACGCGCACATCGCCGCCCGCGCTCAGAGAAATCCTCGCCGAACCGGTTCCCAGCACCACCACCCGCTCCGTGGCATCTTCATCGGGTTCCACACCGGGCAGGTCAATCTCAATCTGGTCGCCTTGCATGGTCAAAGTAGCGTCGGCATCCGGTGGGATGACCAGCAAAATGTCGTCGCCCGCCACCACTGAATACTCGCCGTCGGCGCGCGGGTCCAGATACACAATCACATCCTCGCCTACATTGACCTTTACGTCGCCGCGTGCGCCGCGCAGGGCAAGGTCGTTCCCCACCGAGTCGAGCATGACCTTTCCTTCCGCATCGCGAATGGATACGTCGCCGCCGGCGCTCCTCACATGGAGATCACCGCGCGCGTTTCGCAGGTTGAAGTCGGCGCCGATACTGCCGATCGTCACCGAACCAGCATCACGGATGGAAAGATCGCCGCCAATTGTCTGCAAATGAACATTTCCCTGCACGCCGCGAATCGAGGCATCCCCTCCGATATGTCCGAAATCGAAGGAGGCGTCTTTTGGCACGCGCAAAGCCAGATCGCTGCTGCAGGAGAGGGTCACTTCCTCGCCGCTCTGCTGGACCTGGATGTCTTCCTCGTCCCCTTTGATGAGAATATCACCATCCCAGCCGACAACGCTCAGGTCGCCGCCGATAGTTCCAACCTTGATTCTCGGCGTTTTCCCCGCCGAAATGATTTTGGACATGAATTACTCCTCCTCTCCGCGCAGGATGCGCATGGCTTCATCAGCCGAAATCCTGCCTGCTTCGAGTTCCTCAAGCACGGCGTTGCGCCGTTCCACACTAATCTCAACGGTTTCTTCCTTGCCGGGCTCATATCCCAGTGCGCGAATCACCTCGTGCAGACGGTTGCGAATTGTCGGATAAGAAAAACCGAGTTCCTGTTCCATGCGGTTGATCTTGCCTTCGCATCGCACGAACGTTACAATGAAATCTACGTACTCCGGGCTCAAATGCCCGAAAGGACCGCTGGTAAACCGCCCTTCAATGACCGTGTCACATGAGGTGCAATGCAGGCGCGCAACGGTTAACTCAGACTGACAAACTGGGCAACGGGATGGTGCAGGATGCATAATACTCCTCCAATCGGTAGGCTAGAGACCTGATGGCGGCAACGCCGCAGATATAACGACATGATGAGAAACGACAGAATTGCTGGTAAGATAATGCAAAGAACGCGAAAACCGCCTTGGCAATATAACCACGACACCTGAAACGCTCCAAGCAGGCTTGCGGCGTAGTTTTTTTCTAATGTTCGGGCAAGGTTTGGACATTGTATGCAGATCCGTAAAAACAATCCGTCGTCCTTGAATAATTATAAGGAGATTATTCAAATTGTCAAGTTAAACTTTCATATTATTTAACATTATAAAAATTATTCTAAAATAACTCCAATCTTGAATTGATTATCACAAAATTGGGAGCACGCATGATCCGTTCTATCTACCATACCCCCAGCGCCCCCCTTCGCAAGGACATTCCACCCCACGAATTCCCGAAACTCATCCGTAACCGCCGCGGTCTCCTCTGGGTGGATTTCTCGGACGAACCGCCCGAAAACTGCCTCCCCATTCTGGCGTCTTTCGGCTTCCACCCCCTCGCAATCGAGGATGCTCTCCAGCAAACCCACGTCCCCAAACTCGATGATTGGGGCGATTACCTGTACATCGTTCTCAATTACATGACGGTTGCAAAAAACGGAGACGAATGGGATACGGACATTGACGAACTGGACATCTTCCTCGGCAAAAACTACATTGTCACCCATCACGACTTTCCCCTCCCTGCCGTGGATGAACCATGGAATTCATGCGACCGCGACTTGCGCGTCTTGCAGGATGGTGCCGATCACATCCTCTACAAAATCGCCGATAAACTGATCGCGGGATACATGCCTGCCGTCGAAAAAATTGACGAAACCATTGACCAGATCGAAGATCAAGTTTTCGACAAACCCTCGCCCCAAACTCTCGAAAGGCTGTTTGCCCTCAAGCGTACCTTACTGGCGATGAGGCGAATCCTGCTCCCCCAGCGTGAAGTCATGAACAAACTCGCCCGCGATGATTACCAGGTGATTGACCCAAGAGACCGTATCTTCTTTCGCGACCTCTACGACCACCTCGTCCGCCTGCACGACCTCAACGAAAGCCTGCGCGACCTGGTCGGCGGCGCGCTCGATACTTACCTATCTGTCATCAACAACCGCATGAACGACATTATGAAGACGCTCACCATCATTACCACGCTTTTCATGCCCATCACCTTCGTTACCGGTTTTTTCGGCATGAACTTTTTTGAACCGTTGGGAGATCTGCTCGGATGGACCACGCGCTCGATCTTTGCCGTGACAGCCATCATCTTGCTCTTTTTCCCCTTTGGCATGTACCTCTGGATGCGCCGCCGCACCTGGATATAAAGTTTGCGGCATTTCAGTTTCTGGTAAATCTTTGTTTCTAACGATTTTTCGATTACCTGCAGGGCTGATCCTTTTGTGCCAACCCGTATAGTGGTCACTTGGGTGGGATATAATCGGGCATGCCAACCGCAATAAAGGACAACCGATGCCGGATCAACGCACATCACATATAACTCTGCAGATGCCCGTGCGTCATTCCCCTGACTGCCGACAAACGGCGGACGCATACATATACCGACGAGGCGCACATCGTTCTCCTGAAACCGATCAGCCCAGCGCCCTTGCAGAAGTCGGCTTCAAGGATCAGCGATAAATGAAACGGTGGAATTGGTTCGAGATTCTGTTGATTTTGGCTGTCGCGTCAAGCGGCTTGTATGCGGCGTTTTCCGACGCCCAAAATCTTTCCATGCGCTGGTTTATCCGGGATGACGCTTATTATTACTTCAAGGTCGCTCAAAATATCAGTGAGGGATACGGCTCCACCTTTGATGGAATCAATAAATCCAACGGCTACCACCCGCTTTGGCTGATTGTCTGTATTCCCGTGTTTGCTCTTGCCCGCTTCGACCTGATTCTCCCACTCAGGGTCCTTCTGATCGTTCTGAGCGGTTTGACCGCCGGCACATCCATCCTGCTTTATCGCATTTTCGGCAGAATATTCACACCCGTTTTGGGCGCGCTCGCCGCCATCTACTGGGCGTTCAGCACCGACATTTTGACGCGTGTGTATCAGCAGGGGTTGGAAACGGGTATTGCGGCATTCTTCATTGTTCTCTTTGTCTATAAACTCCTTGATTTCGAAACGACATGGCGCACCTCTCCGCCATCGAATAGGCAACTGATGGCGTTGGGCATTCTGGCGGTGCTGGTCATCTTCAGTCGGCTGGATCTGGTCTTCCTTGCAGGCATGACGGGCATTTGGATCATCCTTCGCAAATCTCCAATGAGATACTTGATGCCGCTGGATATCGTTTTCATCGTCGTTGCGGCTTTACTCGCCATCATCTTCCGCGTCACCTTCAAGGAATATTACAAATTTTCAGACGTGGCAATTGTCATGGTGGCGGTTGGCTTGCTCTTGAAGATTCCTGCCGCGTATTGTCTGGGTTTATACCGGCGTTCAACACTGACGAATCCAGCTCGCCTGCTCAAACAACTCTGCCTCTTTGCTGTGTCCGCCTCCCTTGGGGTTGGGCTTGTCATGATGGCTGTGACCCCATTGGCTGGTTTTGACGGCTTTCCGCGTTCCGCCATCGCTTACGACCTGATCCTGACCTTCCTGTTTTTTGGTCTTTCACGGCTTGGGGCGGTCGGTTTGTGGTCCGGCGCGGGCGCGACGGAAGATGAACCGTCGCCGCTCAAAACTCTCGCATCCAACTGGAAGACCTGGCTTGCCGAGAGTCTTGCCTATTACGGTGTCGTTTTCGGTGCGCTGGCGCTGTACATGCTGTGGAACCGGCTTGCCTTTGGAACCTTTTCGCCTGTCAGCGGACAGATCAAACGATGGTGGGGTTCGCTTTCGGGCAATGTCTATGGCGGAGCGGCTTCGAATCCCCTGACGTTTTTCGGTATTGATTATATGGGAGAGGGGAACGCCTGGCATCCGGTTTCCACATTGCTCGGTCATTGGGCTGAGTTGATGATTCGAACCGGACTGGTGGACATACAGCGATACCTGATATTGATCTTCCTTCTTGGAGCGTTTGTCTACTTCACGCTTTGGCTCGACAAGACAAAAGCCAGAGACGCCGTTACCCAGCTTGCCGTCATCCCTCTCGTGTGCGGCGCGTGGCTTCAGGTGCTTTCGTACCACATCACGGGCTATTCCGCCTTCAAGGAATGGTATTGGATCGCTCAATGGATCGCCGTTGTCCTCATACTGGGTCTGGTGGGTGGGATGTTGTACAGCCTCATTCCCAATTCCCGGTGGTTGCACATCGCCCTTTGGGTGGTCGCGGCGGCTTGGGGAACCTCGATGGGTGTATCTTATTGGCAGTACATACGGGAGATCATGCCATACGGGGAAACTTCTCCCGACGCCCCCTACAACGATATCGCGGCATTCCTCGAAGAACATACCGAGCCCGGTAGCAGAATTGGAATGACAGGCGGCGGCAATGCCGGTTATTTCATCTCGGACCGCACCGTCATCAACATGGACGGCTTGATCAACAGTTATGCCTACTTTCAACTGCTCAAACGAAAGGAGGCTGGCGCCTACCTGGCGGAGATTGGCATGGATTACATTCTGGCGAATCCTGCTTTGATTAACCAACTCCCCTATAACGGTCAATATACCCCCTTTATCGAGTGGATGGACATTCGATATGGCGGCAAAACCCTGATGCGCTACCATCCTGCCGCCCCGTAATGGAACCCGACGCATCCACCCTGACCGGTGCCTGAATCCTGTTTCGACGAAATCGTGCCATGCCTCGAAAAAGACCTTTCAGTGTAACCATCATCCTGGTAATGGTGTTAATCCACACAGCCTGGGGCGCGGCGCGCTTGCTCGCCACCCTGCGCTCGTGGAGGGTGTTGAACGAATTCGAATCGGGACTCGGCGCGTGGTATCTGGCTGCCACGGGAGCAGGCTGGAGCATCGCCGGGGGCGTGTTGCTATCCGGCATCCTGCGTAAACGCAAATGGGCGTCCGTTGTTTTTGTGCCCTTCGCCTCGATCTCGTTGTTGGAATATTGGCTGGAGCGTATATTTTTTGAAACATCCCGCTCGAACCTGCCCTTCGCCGCTGCCTGTTCCGTACTAATCGCCGCAGCGGTGTGGATTTTGACAAACCTGCCGGGCACCCAATCGTATTTTGCAAAAAGCGAGGAACATGAACAACCAGACGAAAAATCAAATTCTGCAAGAGAAACGAGTTAAATCGCGACTTGGCGGCGGACCCGAGCGCATAGAGACTCAGCACAAAAAGGGACGGTTGACTGCCCGGGAACGCATTGACCTCCTGCTCGACAAGGGATCGTTTCGCGAGGTGGACGCCTTCGTCCAACATCGCACGCACGATTTTGGTCTCGACAGGCAAAAATTCATGAGCGACTCGGTGGTCACCGGATGGGGGACCATCGAGGGACGCTTGGTCTACGTCTTTTCCCAAGATTTCACGGTCTTCGGCGGTAGCCTGGGTGAGGTGCATGCCGAAAAGATCTGCAAGATCATGGACATGGCGATGAAAAACGGCGCGCCCGTGATCGGTTTGAACGATTCGGGCGGCGCGCGGATTCAGGAAGGCGTTGTCTCACTGGCGGGTTACGCCGATATTTTCCTGCGCAATACGCTGGCGTCGGGCGTGATCCCGCAAATCTCCGCCATCATGGGTCCTTGCGCGGGCGGCGCAGTCTATTCCCCCGCGCTGACCGACTTTATTTTCATGACCCGTCATACCTCCTACATGTTCGTTACCGGACCGGATGTCGTCAAAGCCGTCACGCATGAAGAAGTGACTCAGGAGGAACTTGGCGGCGCGAGCGTCCATTCGGAAAAGTCAGGCGTGTGTCACGTTGCCGCAGACAGCGAGGCGGATACGCTCTATCTCATCCGAAAACTGCTTGGTTATCTTCCGCAAAACAACATGGAGGACCCGCCCTTCCTGCCGACCGGAGACGACCCGCTTCGCATGGACGAGGAATTGAACGCCATCATTCCGGATGATCCGAACAAGCCGTACGACATGAAGGATGTGATCCGCTTGATTGTGGACAACGGGCAGTTCTTCGAAATTCACGAGAATTACGCCCAAAATATCGTGATCGGATTTTCGCGCCTGGGCGGGCATTCCATCGGTATCGTGGCAAACCAGCCCGCCGTGCTGGCTGGCGTGCTGGATATAGACGCGAGCGAGAAGGCGGCGCGTTTCGTCCGTTTCTGCGACGCCTTCAACATCCCCATCCTGACCCTAGAGGATGTGCCCGGCTTCCTGCCCGGCACCTTTCAGGAGCATCACGGAATCATCCGCTCGGGCGCGAAACTTTTATATGCCTACTGTGAAGCGACTGTTCCCAAACTCACCGTGATCACGCGCAAGGCATACGGCGGCGCCTATGACGTAATGAGCAGTAAACATATTCGCGGCGATTTCAAC
Source organism: Chloroflexota bacterium (assembly GCA_013388685.1). Taxonomy (GTDB): domain Bacteria; phylum Chloroflexota; class Anaerolineae; order Anaerolineales; family Villigracilaceae; genus Defluviilinea. The sequence goes on from JACAET010000024.1 coordinate 66,858, forward strand.
GTGGCATGGCCCTCCGCCGAGATTGCCGTAATGGGACCGGACGGCGCGGTCAACATCATATTCCGCAAGGAGCTGGAGAAGGCAAAAGATCCGCTCCAGCGCAAGGCGGAACTGGTGGCAGAGTATCGCGAGAAATTCGCCAGTCCCTATGTTGCCGCGGAACGCGGGTATATTGACGACGTGATCGAACCGAAGGAGACGCGCCCGCGCCTGATCAACGCGCTGGAGATGCTGAGCAACAAGCGCGATGCCAATCCCGCGAAGAAACACGGGAATATTCCACTATAAGTTTCAAGTGTCAAGTTCCGGATTGGAAGACGCGGAACTTGACGCCCGGAGCCTGATACCTGCGGAGCGTACATGTTCAAAAAAGTATTGATTGCAAATCGTGGTGAGATCGCCGTGCGTATCATTCGCGCCTGCCGCGAACTGGGCATCGAGACCGTTGCCGTGTATTCCGAGGTGGACCGGCAGGCTTTGCACGTCCGGTATGCGGACGAGGCGTATTTGCTCGGTCCCGCGCCTTCGCGCGACTCATATCTGCGGGCGGACAAGATTCTGGAGATTGCCAAAAAGTCGGGGGTGGATGCCATCCATCCGGGATATGGCTTTCTGGCGGAGCGCGAGGATTTTTCCGCAGCCTGCGAGGAGAATGGCATTGCGTTCATCGGTCCCAAACCGTCTGCCATTGCGGCGATGGGCGATAAAGCCGAAGCGCGTGCCACCGTCATCAAAGCGGGTGTGCCGGTCGTGCCGGGCACGGAGGACGTGGGCAACATGACGAACGACGATTTGATCAACATTGCTCCGAAGATCGGCTTTCCTTTGTTGATCAAAGCCACGGCGGGCGGCGGGGGGAAGGGCATGAGGGAGGTCAGGTCCATTGAGGAGATGCCAGCCCTTCTTGAATCCGCGAGACGCGAGGCGGAGTCGGCGTTTGGGGATGGGAATGTCTACCTGGAGAAATTGGTCGAGGGCGCGCGCCACATCGAAATCCAAATTCTGGCAGATATGCATGGCAATGTCATTCATTTGGGCGAGCGCGAGTGTTCGCTGCAACGCAGGCATCAGAAATTGCTGGAGGAGGCACCCTCCGCCGCGTTGAGCGAGAAGTTACGGGCGCGGATGGGAGCGGTGGCGGTCCGGGCGGCGCAGGCGGTCAATTACGTCAATGCGGGTACGATCGAATTCCTGCTTGATAAGAACGAAAATTTTTATTTCCTGGAAATGAACACGCGTTTACAGGTGGAACATCCGGTGACCGAAATGGTGACGGGGATTGATATCGTCAAGGAGCAGATTCGCATTGCGCGCGGGCGGACGATGAGTTACAAGCAGGAGGATGTGAAGTTCAATGGTCACGCCATCGAATGCCGCATCAACGCGGAAGATCCGTACAATGGCTTCATGCCGTCCACGGGGCGTATCACGCACAGCCTGCTCCCGACGGGTCCTGGTGTGCGCGTCGATACGGGTGTATATCCGGGCTTCGAAATCACGCCGTTTTACGATCCGATGATTGCCAAGTTGATTGTTTGGGGCGAGACGCGCGCCCAGGCGATTTTGCGTATGCGCCGCGCGCTGGAGGAATATCGCATCGTGGGTGTGCGCACGAACATTCCCTTCCACCAGACCATGATGGATTCCCATCGTTTTATGGCTGGACAGTATGATACCCGCTTCGTGGAGGAGCGTTTCTCCATGGAGGAGGCGGAGGAACACCGTAAGAATTTCGAAGAGGTCGCCGCCCTTTTTGCCGCGCTTGTCGCTCATCAAGCTACGGAACTTTCGGCGCAGTTTGTCCAACGCAACGAACGCGATACCAGCAACTGGAAATGGGTGGGACGCTGGGAAAGAATGCACCGGTAGTTTCGCGCGTTTCGACAGGCTCGATACAATCCTCGATCAACGGAATAAACCATGAAATACGTCATAACAGTGGATAACAAACAGTTTCTTGTCGAGATCGTTGACGAACGCCACGTGAGCGTGGACGGCAAGATCTACGAAGTGGATTTCGAATCGGTCAGCGGACAGCCCGTTTATTCCTTGATTGCGGATGGAAAGTCGCATGAGGCCTATGTTCGCGAAAGCGAGGAGGGCTGGCAGGTGCTGTTGCGCGGACGGCTCTACCCGGTGAAGGTGGAAGACGAGCGCGAAAAGCGTCTCCGCGCCGCGGCAGGCGGGAGGGTGGCGGAAACCGGCGAGTTCCATCTCAAAGCGCCCATGCCGGGCTTGGTCGTTGCGGTTCCCGTCGAGGAGGGACAACAAGTCAAAAAGGGACAGGTGTTGCTGATTCTCGAATCCATGAAGATGCAGAATGAGTTGAAATCGCCGCGTGACGGTGTGGTGTATCGTATCAAGGTCAAAGTGGGAGAGAACGTGGAACAGAAACAGCCGTTGCTCAGTGTGCAGTGAGCGGCGGGCGGCGATCCCGTCTGTCGAACGCGCACAAGCATATGGGCGTGCCGCAGATGCCCTCCGCTATCGGCACGTATCATGCACATGAACCAACCCGTCAAAAATCTGCAGGAAATCGAAGCCAAATTTTACGTGAAGAATTTGGCGAGGATCGAAGCGCGCCTTCGGGATATGAAGGCGCCCGTGATTCAACCCCGTATTCTCGAGACGAACATCCGCTTCGACCTGCCCGGGGGCGCTCTGCGTTCGCAGGGGCAGGTTTTGCGCCTCAGGCGGGATGCCGAAGCGCGTCTCACCTACAAGGCTGAAAGCGTCAACGATCGGGGAGTTTTGAAACGCACCGAAATCGAATTTGCCGTGGAAGATTTCGAAAAGGCAAAACAAGTTCTCGAAGCGCTGGGGTATCGAAAATCGTTCTATTATGAAAAATACCGAACGACCTATGCGGTGCAGCCCTCTGAGGTTTTGAGGGAACCCGAAGGTCGCGTACACGTGATGCTGGATGAATTGCCGTATGGAAATTTTGTCGAAATCGAAGGGGGGAGCGTCGAACAGATCCGGGACGCGGCGGACCGCCTGCGTTTGAAATGGGATGCCGCCATTCCGGCGAGTTACCATGTTTTGTTCGACAGGTTGTGCGCCCGTCACCCGAACCTCGATGCGACGGACCTGTCCTTTACCGCCTTACGGGAGACGAAAGTGACCGCCGCGGATTTATCGGTGCGCGCGGCGGATGATGACGAGGCAGGATAGGCGGGACGCGAACGTTACGCGCCCCTGACCTTCCTCCAATATCTCTGCAATCCGTCTGCGCTCATGCCGGGAGGGTTGGCGAGTTCGTAGACCTGCGCCGTTTCCTCATCCAGGCCCATTCGTTTGCCCTCCGCGGTCATCCAGTCGGTAAAACGCCGGCGCAGTTCCTCGATGGGCGGGTCGGAGGGCATGGTCTGCTCCAGCCAGCGCGAGGCGGAAAGCAGTCCCTTTTCGACCTCGTCCAGGTGCCATTGAGGGTCGTCGAAGAAACCGAAATGTGTCGGCGCGATGCGCGAGCATTTCTCCCTGCGCAGGCGGGCGATACTCTCATGCCAGCGTTCGATGTGCAGTTCGGGCGGCGGCATGGGTACGCGTAAATAACGATACCCGGGAATGCGCACGCCGCCCACATCGCCGCTGAACAGGATATCCTCGAACAGATAGGAATAATGATGCTCCGCGTGACCGGGCGTGTGAAGCGGAATAAATTCCGCGCCGCCGATCTTGATCGCCTCCGCATCCTTCGGGATACAAAGTTGACTCTCCGGCACGGGCAGGAATTCGCCCCACAGCGACTCCATCCTCTCGCCATAGATGCGCGCCGCGCTGGCGAGTAATTTTTCGGGGTTGAGCATGTGCGGCGCGCCGACCGGATGCACGTACACCTGGGCTCCCTGCCGGGCGAGCCATCCTGCCGCGCCCGCATGATCGAGGTGGATGTGTGTCAGCAGGACGTGAGTCACGTGGCGGGGAGATAAGCCTTCTTTTGCCAGACCCGCCTCCAGTCCCGCGAGAGTCGAACCGGGTCCGCTTTCGATCAGGATAACCGAGTCGCCTTGTCGAATCAAATACGCGGCAATGGCGTGCGGGCGTCCCTGAAAGTTCAAGTCAAGTGTGACAACACGGGTTGGCGCCATGCAGCCTCCTGTGAAAAAGTATGGGCGGAAAAGCGGGAAAGGGTTTCCGAAAGGTCGGCGTCGCAATACACCGGGCAGACCGGTATCTTGCGCTCGGTGAGCGATTGCGCGAGTTCCTCGTTGCCCTGCCGCCCTCCAAAGGATTTTGTCATCAGCAGGACGACCACCGGACGCAGGTTGCGTCGCTGGAGGCTGTCCACCGCCAGGAGCAGTTCATGCCACGGCATCGGTGTAACGAGAATGGCGCTGCTTCCCTGCGGCAGTTGACCGATTTGCGCCGATACCAGGCTTGGCAGGGTGATGGCGCTTTCGCCCCGCAGAAAGGCGAGCGCCTCGAGAATTTTGCCCTCCTGCCGTTCGCTCCGTTCGGCGGGGATCACCGTATAGGAACGTTCGGAGGCGGTGACCATGCCCACCGAGCGGCGTTGTCCGATGAAGTAATGCGCCAGCGAGGCGGTGATGCTGATCGAGTATTCGAGCGTGGAGGGCGGCAGTTTCACTTTGCGGCGGCGGATCAGGAAGAGATCGTCCAGGGGGGATGGTTCGTCTTGCGGTTCGACCGGTTTGGAGATGTGTGCCGCCTTGTGTGTATCCAGAAAAAACCAGACCTCCGCCTGCGGGTCCTGCTCGAATTCCTTGACCATCAGTTGACCGCGCCGAATGCTGGTGGTCCAGTGGATGCGTTTCATCGGGTCGCCGGGGATGTATTCGCGTATACCGGAGGCATGCGGCGTCACATCCATGGCTTTGCGGCGGATGGCTTTGCCGCCCGGCAGGAGACCGGGAGGAGAGATGAAATCGTTTACGGGGAACAACATGGGGAAGACCACCAGGCTTGCTGTTGCCGGGAATTGTTTCGAGACGCGAAAGATGCCGAACGGGTCGCCGGAGGTGAGAACGGTCGGTCCAAGTGTGAACCCGCCTCTTGCGGTGAGCCAGGTGCGGGCGGTGTACGAGCGTTTTTGGCGGCCAGGCAGCAGGGTGATGACGCGCGAGCCGGTTGCGTTGGGGATGTTGGTCTCGTTTGCGATTTCCAGCCAGAGTTTGGTCGTGCGGCTGTTGTTCGCGATCTCGAAATGTTCTTCGAGAACGTCGCCTACCCCGGCGCGCGAAGAACGGGCGCGCCGTTCAAGGGCAATGCCTTGCAAGGAGAGGGTGGTCATGACCCAGGCGACGGCAAGCAGCAATATGCCGAGGTACAACAGTCGTACGTAATGGACGGAACCGTTCACCATCGTGCCGATGCCCCCCACTGCCAGGAGCAGCAGGACGAAGAGGCGCCCCGATGTCACTTTATCTTGCCCTTTCCCCGATCTGCCGGCGCCTGCCGCGCGGCGTTTTCCGCCTTGTAATCTCCGCCCGGTACTGTGGTGCTGTGCAGGATTTCCTCCACGATGCGGTCGGCGCTCAATTCGCGCAAACGCGCCGCAGGCGAGACAATGACGCGGTGACCCAGCACCGGTACTGCCAGCGCCTTGATATCGTCTGGCAGGACATGATCGCGACCCAGCAGGGCGGCGCGCGCCTGCCCGGCGCGGAACAACGCCAAACTGCCTCTCGGGCTCGCGCCCAGGTATACGTCGCTGCTCTGGCGCGTGCGCCCGACGAGATCGATGATATATCGTTGGATGGCGGGGGAGACAAACACCTCGCGCACCGCCTTGATCGCCGCCAGCACTTCCCTGACCTTGAGCACCGGTTTGAGAGTCTCGATGGGGTGGCGGAGTTGTTGTCCGTTCATGATCTTCATTTCTTCGGACGATGTGGGGTATCCCATGCGCACGCGCAGGAGAAATCGGTCGAGCTGCGCTTCAGGGAGAGGGAACGTGCCTTCGTATTCGATGGGGTTCTGGGTGGCAAGCACCATGAACGGCTGTTCCAGCGGGTGTGTCACGCCGTCCACGGTGACCTGCCGCTCCTCCATCGCTTCGAGCAGGGCGGCTTGCGTTTTGGGCGTGGCGCGGTTGACCTCGTCTGCCAGTACGATCTGTCCCATCACCGGACCCGGTCGGAATTCGAAGACGCGCTTCTGCTGGTTGTAGATGGAAACGCCTGTCACATCGCTGGGGAGCATGTCGGGCGTGAACTGAATGCGGTTGAACGTGCAATCGAGCGATTTTGCCAGACTGCGCGCCAGCATGGTTTTGCCCACGCCCGGCACGTCTTCGATCAGGATGTGACCCTGACATAACAAGCCGATGACCGCCAGTTCGATGGCGCTGCGCTTGCCGACGATCACCTGTTCCAAATTCCCCATCAGGCGGTCGCCAAATTCCTTGATGTCTGCCATTTCAAAAGTCCTTTCGGATGCGGTGGTATGACGAATGTTTCGCTTGCACCGCTTCGATTGTACGAGAGTTGAAGGGGGTGGACAAGTGAGTCTTCTCCTCCTGTGGAGGGGTCTCCATCTGCCTTGCCGAAGGGTTTTCCCTCCCGCAGGCAGATATTCTCCCGCGTTTGCCGCGCTTACAACCGCCTGCCGGTCTGTGTGTCGAAAAAATGCAAACGCCCGGGGTCCAGTTGTACATAGACCCATTGCCCGAGGCGCGGTTTTTCTTCCATTGGACACAGTCCCGAACAGGCAATCCTACCCATGCGGATGTAGACGATCTCGACGCGGCGCGCCAGGTCCGGTTCGAGCGCTTCGACCTCCGCCCGAAACTGAATCGTCCCATCCGGCATTCGCTCCCCTGAAAACCGCTGGGTTGAGACTGTCGAAACCTTCACATCCTCGCGCCGCGTCCCGAGGATGACCTGCTGTCCATCGCGGACGATTGGGAAGCTCCGTTTCGGGAGGGGAAACGCAATCCCGTCAACGATCAGCCGTCCCCCCGAGATCGAACCGCTGGGAAACAAGTCCATGGGAGGAAGACCCAGGAATCCTGCCACGAAAATGCTGGCGGGCGCCTGAGTCAATTCGTCATACGTCCCCACCTGTTCGATCCGTCCTGCGTGCATGACGACGATCCGGTCGGCAAGCGCGACCGCCTCCACCTGATCGTGCGTAACATACAGACTGGTGATGCCAAACCTGTGCAGGAGACGTTTGATCTCGGCGCGGGTTTGGACGCGCAGTTTGGCGTCGAGGCTGGAGAGCGGTTCATCGAACAGGAACACCTTCGGCGAGCGGACGATGGCGCGGGCGATGGCGACGCGTTGTTTTTCTCCGCCGGAGAGTTTGCCGGGCTTGCGCGGCAGAAGTTCCTTGAAGCCGATGCCCATCAGTTCGGACGTGTACTCGATGCGTTGGCGGGTTTCCTCCTCGCGGATCTCGTGCATCTTGAAAAAGAAGGACAGATTACCTTCGTTGTTGAAGTTCGGGTAGAGCGCATAGTTCTGAAAGACCATGCCGATATAACGCTCGCCCGGAGGAATGTCCTTCATATCCACGCCATCGTAGAACACATGCCCCGAATAATTCCTTTCGATGCCTGCCGCCACGCGCAATAACGTGCTCTTCCCGCATCCTGAAGGACCGACGATCACAAAGGTCTGACCGTCGGGAACGGTCAGGTTGACATCCTCCAGGGCGAGGATGCCCCTTTGGGTGCCCCTGGGCAGATCTTCCATGTTGCTCTCTCTGCGAATCTGGAACAACCTGGGCACAGGCGCACTCAGGGACGTGGGGTATTCGAACCCGACATGTTCAAACCGTATCTCTGCCACGAGGTCTCCGTATGAATTGTATCACCGGCGGGTTGGCGGCTGGCAAGGCGGAGCAGGTTAACGGCATGATAAGTAAATCGTCGGAAGTTCCTTTGCAGAATATTGGCCGCCGGTCATAGACCAAGGTTTGCCGCTGACGTTCCACTCACGTACGGCGGGTAAATGAAAGACCGCACCCACTGGGTGCGGTCGTCTTGTCCGCCTTTACGCTTTGGGTCCTGCCTCGATCACTTCCCTTGGCGTTTGATCCTCGAATTTACCGAAATTCTGTATGAAGCGCATTGCCAGGTCTTTATACCGGTGGTCGTATTCCTTTTTGTCAGCCCACGAGGAGGAGGGGTCGAGAACTTCAGCGGGAACCCCCGGACATTCCGTTGGTACCTCGAAGCCGAAGACCGGGTCGGTTTTGTACGGCACAGGGTCGAGTTTGCCGGTCAGTGCGGCGTTGAGCAGGGCGCGCGTGTAGCGGATGGAAATCCGCTTGCCCACGCCATACGGACCTCCCACCCAGCCGGTGTTTACCAGCCAGCACTTGACGCCGTGGCGTTCGATTTTATTTTTGAGCAGTTCAGCATACTTGTACGGATGATGCACCATGAACGGACCGCCGAAGCAGGCGGAGAACGTCATCTCCGGCTCGTCGCGCAGACCGATTTCTGTCCCGCCCACTTTGGAGGTGTACCCCGAAATGAACTGGTACAGCGCCTGATTGGGCGTGAGCCGCGCAATGGGCGGCATCACGCCGTTGGCGTCGCAGGTCAGCAAAATGATGTTCTTCGGGTGACCTGCTTTCTTCTCCGGCACGGCGTTGGCGATGAATTCGAGCGGGTACGAAGCGCGGGTGTTTTCGGTGATCGAGTCGTCGTCCAGGTCAATGAAGCGGGTGACCGGGTCGAAGGTCACGTTTTCGAGAATCGTCCCGAACATTTTGGTCGTGGCATAAATTTGCGGCTCTGCCTCGGCAGACAAGCCAATCACTTTGGCGTAACACCCGCCTTCGAAGTTGAAGACGCCGTCGTCGCTCCAGCCGTGTTCGTCATCGCCGATGAGGCGGCGCGTCGGGTCGGCGGAGAGGGTGGTCTTGCCGGTTCCGCTCAAGCCGAAGAACAGCGCCACATCGTTGGGATCCTCGGGACTGACGTTTGCTGAGCAGTGCATGGAAAGCACGCCCTCCAGCGGGAGCAGGTAGTTCAAGAGCGTAAACACCGATTTCTTCAGCTCGCCGGCGTAGAGCGTGTTGCCGACAATTGCCAGCCGCTTCTCGAAGTTCAAAATGATGAACGTCTCGCTGTTGGTATTGTCCACAGCGGGGGAGGATTTGAAACCGGGCGCGGCGACAATGGTAAAGTCTGGCACGAAGCGCTTGTATGCTTCCAGCGATTGGGGCGCGATGAACATATTGCGGATGAACATGGAGTGCCAGGCGTGCTCGGTCACAAAGCGCACGGCGAGGCGGTATTTTTCGTCTGCGCCGGCGTACGTATCCTGAACAAAAACATCCTTGCCCTGCAGGTAACCGAGCAGGCGGGCATAGAGCGCATCGAACTTCTCGATTTCGAACGGACGGTTATACACCCCCCACCAAATGTTGTTCTCCGAATCGATGTGACGGACGACAAACTTGTCGTTGGCAGAGCGCGCCGTGTGTTTGCCCGTATACGCAACGAACGGACCGCCGCGCACCGTGACGCCTTCGCCGCGAAAGACCGCCTCCTCATACAGGGCTTCGGTCGCCAAATTCCAGTATGCCAGGCGCAAATTGGAGATGCCGATGGCGGAGAGATTCAAATCTGCCTTGCGAATTTGGGCAATTGCCTCGGCTGGGGTTTTGATGTTCAATAAGTTGTTCATGGTTACATCCAATCCCGGATCATTTTCTTGTCACCGATGTAAATTTCATTGGGGCTGGTGGGATCGAGCGCCCATTTGATGCGGGCGATGCCTTCGGTCACATCCTTGACCGAGCCGGAAAACGAAATGCGGATATGTCCTTCCATCCCAAACTCACGTCCTGGCACCGTCACCACCATCGCTTTTTTGAGCAGGAAGCGCGAAACCTCCACCGAATTGCCATTGAAAGCGCGGATGTCGGGCAGAGCATAAAACGTTCCCTGCGGTTCGATCAGGCGGATGCCGTTGAACGATTTGATTTCCTGCAACAGCACGTCGCGGTTGTTCTGAATTTGGAGACGCAGCGCCTCCACCACCGACTGCAAGCCGTTCAGCGCCCCCTCCGCCGCCGCCTGGCTGACGGGGGATACGCCCGATGTTGTCTGCACGATGACGTTGGTCATCACCCGTACCAGCGCGCGCGGCGCGATCACCCAGCCCACGCGAAAGCCGGTCATGCCATACAACTTCGCCACACCGTTCACCACGACGACATGCGAGTCTTCGATGTGTTTCTTTGTGAAATGGTAGGCAGGGACCGCGCGGTTCCCGTCAAAGGTCAGTTTATGGTAGATGTCGTCGCAGATCATGAAGATGCCCTTGCGTTCGCAAAGTTCCACGATCTGTTCGATCAACTCGGGTGGATAGATCACGCCCGAGGGGTTGTTTGGGCTGTTGACGATGATCGCCCGCGTGGAGGAGGTGATCGCCCGTTCGATATCTTCGAAGCGAGGCGTGAAAGTGCCGTCTTCGGGCGTCACCACCACCGGTCTGCCCATGCACATCTTGATGATTTCAGCGTAGGAAACCCAGTAGGGGGCGATGATGATGACCTCGTCCTGGGGGTTCAGGATGCTGAAGATGAGGTTGAAAAGGGATTGTTTGGCTCCGTTGGTGACAATCACATTTTCCGGGGCGACGAGCCGGTCGTAATTCTCCTCCGTATAGCGGATGATCGCCTTTTTCAACGAAGGCACGCCGTCTGGCGCGACGTATTTCACCTCGCCGCTGATCAATTTGGCGGCGGAAGACAGAATGGCGGCGATGGGGGTCTTGTTTTTGGGTTCGCCGATGCCCAGGTTAATGACCGCTTCTCCCCGTTCTCTTAATTGGCGCGCTTCCTCGTTCAGCGCGAAGGTCGGCGATTCGGCGATTTCACTTGCCAGTTTGCTGAGTTTCATATCTGCTCCGGTTAAAAAATCATCTGGTCAGGATGAAAGCGACCTGACCAGATACAACTTGATGACCGCACGAAAAGCGGCTCTGACCACATATGTGTCAGACAAAGCCATCATGGGCGTGATTATACTACAGGGAAATTTGGGTCTTTACAGGATGAAACTCACGAAAACCGCCTTGCGATTGTCCGAAGAACGCCTATAATTGCGATTAACCAATCCCATTTGCGGAGGAACCATGGCAGAGGCATCCAGCGGCGACAAGTACGCGCAATTGACCGGAAAGATAGACGATCTCGACAAATACGTCCATCAGACCTACGAAAAGCAGATTGACTGGTATTGGAAGGCAAGCGGCGCAAACAAAAAGAGTTATAAGCGCTACCGTTTCTGGACCATTGTGCTTGGCTCACTGGTTACGCTCATTGCCTCCCTGACGACCACTGAAGTGATTACGGCAAACGAAACCATCCGGCGCATCTTTACCATTCTCACCCCTGTCCTTGCCGCCATGTTGACGATCATCAATACGCTGTCTCAGAACTTTCAATGGGGTGCGACCTGGCGCGACATGGTCGTGAACGCCACCCGCCTCCAAAGAGAGGAGAATCGCTTCCTTGCCACCGACCCCAAGGATCGTAAGTACAAAAAGGAATTGATTCTGATTCACAACATCGTCCTGGAGGAGACCGAGTCTTTTTTCAAGCGCATTCTCGACACGGAAACCGTGCCAATGGAAGCGCCCGAATCCAAAACTGAAGCGGATTTCGATGAAGCAGAAGGATCCCCCGCTGGGTAGACCGGCAAAATCGGGATGAGCGCCTCATCCCGATTGCTTGATCCGATCAATCACAGCCCATGTCTGCGGGTTTGGGGTCCCTGCCAATCGCCCAGACCCGCTCGAATTCCTCCACGTACCGCCGGGCAATATCGGGGTTGTCAATGATAATGACGTTTTCGTCATTGGTTGTCTCTGCTCGTGTGGAAAAGTTCAAAGAACCGGTGATTACATAGCGTTCGTCCACCACAATGACTTTGTGATGCAGAAAGCCTCCATTGCCGTCCTGACGCACCGGCACATCTCCGCAGAACAGCGTGCGCAATTCGGAGGATTCGGATGTGCTCCCGAACGCCTCGAAGACCCCGGCAACATCCAGCCCGCGTAATCTTGCCTGGATCATCGCGTCGGCAAGGGGGTAATCGGTAAAGCTGAACGCCATGAAATAGACATTCGATTGCGCCCCCTGTACGAAGGGAATGATTACGCTTTCCAGGACGGGATCCTCGGAGGTGAAGATGACCAAAATCTGGCTTCCCTCTATCGTCAGGGATTGATCCGCCAGTGTGGAAGGCGAATTGGCGCCGAATTGACCGTTCCACATTTCGTCGAACTCCCGTTCGTAGATGGCTCCCAATTCGGGTGAACGGATGACGATCACGTTGTTGTTTTGATCGTAGATGCCGCTCTTTGTCACGTTGGTCGAGCCGGTCCACACGATTTGGCGGTCGAAGATCCAGAATTTATTGTGCATAAAGGCGGTGCGCCCAAGGTCGTCCCTCACCTCGATGCCGGCGTTCCTCAACATGGCAAATTGACCGTGTCCCGGTTCCTGATCCGCGAGCAGACCGTGTTCGTCGTCTGTCACCCAGCGCACGTCTACTCCGCGCGCGTTTGCCGCGATCAACGCCTGGGCGACGTTGGTCAGGTCGAACTCGAAAGAGGCGATGTGAATGCTCGATTGCGCGGCGTTGATATACTGTATCAATTTCTCCTCGACGGAACCGCTGGGCACATTCGGGTTGCGATGGTTGACCGGGTCGGTAAAATACACCTCCCACCAGGCGCCGGATGCGGGCGGTTCCTGTCCGACGATGACCGGTGTATGGGTAAGGATATTCGGATTCGGCGCAAAGGGCGTATCGGTGATGAAAAGAGGCGGAAGAGATGGCGGGATGTCTGTTGCGGGGTCTTCCGAACCGGCGAGGTCGATCCCCAGCATGGCCGAGAACGCCCCGCAGATTGTCACCAGCACGAGAAGCAGTAAAACGAGAACGCCGCCCTGGGTTTTCGAAACGATCCGTTTTCTTGGCATGTTATGATCCTCTAAACCTGTTTTCCTCGATGAAGCGTTTCAGCCATGCAATCGTCTTATCGGCGCGCTCGCCCGACTGCAATTGCGCTGTCGCCTCTTCCATGCGGGGCAGGGAAAAGGACTCGCCGAACAGAACCTTCGCCTGCTCTTCGGCGAGATTCCATAAGGTCAGCCTGGCGTCATCATCCAGAATATTGGTCTCCCCAACCCACCGCCCGAATGCGCGCAACATCAGGCGCAGGGCGCGCAGGCGCGGAGCAAGATATGCCTCGGCTGTTTCCTCATCCATACCGATCGTTTGTTGGACGATTTTTTTTGTTTCCGATTCGCCCCATGCCAGTAACTGGTTTGCCGCTTCTTCCTCCAGCGAAGCGCCAAACGTTTCGTTTCCTATCAACCCCCCCATGATGCGATGAAATCTCTTATCCAGTTCGCTCATGGTGGGAGTATAGATAATATGGATGAAAAAAACAAGAGGGCAGAGTCCGGTCTGTTTTGAACGAGAGTTCGATTTTTTGTGTTCCGACGAATCTTATGCAAGACCTCGAAAACGAACTTCGCGTAAGATTTATGCGGCAACAACCGCCGGTTTGATAGACTTCTTGCAAAAGTATTTTTAACCACAGATTTCACGGATTGACACGGATTTCTAAAAAACCAATTTGTGAAAATCTGTGTACTCCGTGGCAAAAATTGGTTGACGCCGTTTCTTACAAGGCTTATGCAAGAGGTCTAATACACAAAATCCGGCATTTCTGCAAAAGCGGGTTGTTTGAGTTTGTTCTTCTGCTCACCTGAGTATGTGCCTTGCAATCACCAGGCGCTGAATCTCACTTGTCCCTTCGCCAATGGTCATCAGACGAGCGTCTCGGTAGAGCCGTTCCACGGGATATTCGCTCGAATACCCGTACCCGCCGTGGATTTGAATCGCGTTCCGGCACACGCGCTCCGCCATTTCGGTGGCAAACATTTTTGCCATGGCGGCTTCCTTGTTGTAATGGCGTCTCTGTTCCTTGAGCCACGCGGCTTTATAGAGTAACGCCCGCGCCGCTTCGATCTCGGTGGCGGCATCCGCCAGCATCCACTGAATGGCTTGCTGTTCGGCAATGGGCTTGCCAAAGGCTCTGCGCTCCCGCGCATAGTGGACCGCATATTCGAACGCGGCTTGCGCCAGCCCCACCGAGATTGCACCGATACCGATGCGTCCGCCATCGAGCGTGGCGAGCGTCTGATGCAAGCCCCTGCCTTCCTCGCCGATCAGGTTGTCGAGCGGCACGCGCACCTCTTCGTAGGTCACCGCGTGGGTGGGTGAGCCGTGCAACCCCATTTTCTTTTCGGCAGGACCGATGTTGAGCCCGGGGGTGTCCGTCGGTACGAGGATCTGGCTTAGCGACTGTGAACCTCCTTTGGGGTCGGTGCGAACGAGGGTGATGATGTATTCTGCAATGGACGCATTCGTGCACCACATCTTCGCGCCGTGAATGACCCACTCGTTCCCGTCTCGAACGGCTTTTGTCGTCACTCCTCCCTGCAGATCGGAGCCTGCCCCGGGTTCCGTCAGCGCCAGCGATCCGAGTTTATGCTTTCCGTCTGCCACGAGCGGCAGCCACTTCCGCTTGAGTCCTTCGCTGCCGAACATTACGAGAGGCGTTGTGCCCAGCCCGTTGTGGGCGGCAACGGCGAGCGCGGTGGAGCCGCATGCCCAGCCCAGTTCCTCGATCGCGATGGCGGCGCTGATCGAGTCCACGCCGGCGCCGCCGTATTCCTCTGGGATGTTCAATCCCAGCAGACCGAGCGGTCCCATCTTGCGAACCGCCGCCCAATTGAATTCGCCGGTCACGTCCACTTCATGAGCCTTGGGCTGCACTTCCTTTGCCACAAACTCATGGACGGTCTTTTTCCAAAATTTCTGTTCTTCTGTGAGATCGAATTCCATTGTTCCTCTATGAACCAAGTAGTCGGTCAAAAATCATTCGATGCGCAAGAGGCGTTCTCCCCTGGCACTTGCCCGCCCGGGCAAGTGCAACGTCCCCGTCGGCGTAAGAGAACGCCGGCTGTGCCAATGGATTTAAACGATTGAACACTTAGATCGAAATGACCTTCTCCGCTTTGCTTTGCGCCTCGATGATATCTCCCATTCCACCGACGATGCCCGTTTGCACCTTGTCGGTGAGATCGTAATAATTCAGACAGGTCGAGCAGACGATGAGCCGGACTCCCTTTGTTTCGAGCTGTTGAAGTTGTTCGATGAATGGCGAACCTTTGCAAACCAGTCGTACGCCTTCCGTGTAGAAGCAGATGGCGTTCGGCAAGTCGCCGGTTTGGAGAAGCAAGTCAAGATACTTTCCAAACAGGGTGTGCTGCAAAAATTCCTCTGCCGTTCCCATGCCGTTTTTTGTGACCAATATGACAGTGTTTTTCATGATTTTCTCCGCTTTTGCGATGGTGTTTTGGCTTTACAGACAATCTTGTGAAATCGGATTGCTTGCTCATGGAACCATTCGTTCACGCGCTCCAGGTCGCGATGAACAAAACCGTCCAGAGCGTGCTGACGATCAATTGACGGATACCGATGCGGGTGGGCTTCCAGCCGGCGGCGGGGTGGGTGATTCCCCACATCGTTTCGAGCCATTGAAGCAGGTACGGGAGGAAGAGAAGGCTGGGGAGCACATTGATCAAACCCAGGGTTAAGACCGCAGCGAGATTGAAGGATGTGTACAAGGCGGCACGCCATCCCATTCTCCACATCTCGCTTCTTTCTGGACCCTGTGCCTGTTCCCGCTGCTCGAGCCTCAGATACGCATAGACGATACTCGCGGCACTTTGAAACCAGACCAGCCCCCAAAGCCACCAGCCCGCCGGGTCGTAGCCGCCGACACCCACCCAGTATGCCGCGGGCGCCGCCAGCGACAGAACGCCTGTGGCAATGATTTCCACGTTGATCTGCCGGCGTTCCTCGCGTTTGCCGACCAGCCACAGATGCCAGGCAAAGATGACCATGCCCGGCGCGGCAAGGAACAGCAGATCGCCGAAGCCGTTCAGGATGAGCCCCAGCAAGGCAATCAACGCAACAACCGCGTAGGCAAGAAACCAGAAGCGGGCGGCGGACAGATCGTCCCGTGAGCGGCGCCCCGAATAGATTTTGATGAGGGTTGTGGCAGGCTGGCGCAGCATGAATGCCGTCATGGCGGCGATGACCAGGTTGAGTGACGCTGGCGCGAATGTCCCGCTCGCAAAAATGCCAATCAACAACGGGCTGAGAAGGAAAACCCACGATCCGTGATCCTGTGGAATCGCGACATGCTTTCTGAAAAGGATGCGCTTCGCCATGTATGTATTATATCGCTCCTATTCGGTCAATCACAAAAGCCTCGCGCAGTGTGGGCTCTTGGCTCGGCGCACAAAACCGGTGTTTGAGCGCGCCGGTGACGCGCTCTCGTGAAGCATTGATGGTACGAGGCGCCGCGAGATTCATCCGCATGCACGCTTTCGTGAAGCATGCTAGAATCCGTTTCAGCCGACATGATTCAGGATCGTTTTCTCAGCCTCCTGAAGATTCGCCCCGAAGAGAGCCGCATGGTCGCTTGGATGGCGGCGCTTTTTCTTTGCCTTCAAGCCGGGCAGGGCATCGGGGAAAATGCGGCGTTTGCGCTTTTCCTGTCCAGTATCCGTGTGGATTTTCTGCCGTTCATGTATATGGGCTTGGGCGGGGTGGTTTTCCTCGTTTCCATTGCCTACTCAGCCAGCCTGAGCCGTTTTCAGAACGCCAGTGTAGTCAGGAGATTGCTGGCGGGGTGCGCCATGCTGTTCGCGGGCGAATGGCTTTTTTTGATTTTGTTTCGCCACCCGGTTTCGTATCCATTGTTGTGGTTGACCACCTACGGCATGGGGATCGTGCTGGGCATGTTGTTATGGACATCTGCCGGGGAAGTGTGCGACGCGCGCCAGGCAAAACGCTTGTTCCCGTTGTTCACCAGTATGGGAATTTTGGGCAGTGTGTTGGGCAACCTGCTCACGGGAGGCATTGCAAACCTGACGGGGGCGGAAGGACTGATCCTCTTCTATGCCGCATTGCTGGGCGCGGGATACGCATGGTCGCGCCTTATTACCCGGTTTTACTTCAAGCCGGAAGAAGAAGCGACCGCGCCGTTCAGCCTGCTCAACGACCTGCAGGCTGGTTACGATTTCGTAAGCCATTCCCGGTTTTTCCGCCTGGTGGCTTTTTCCTCCGTGTTGTATTCGATCCTGTTCTTTACTGTGGATTTCCCTTTCAGTGTAAGGATTTCGAACGCATACGTTGATAACGCGGCAGGTCTTGCCGCCTTTAAAGGATTGTTTACCAGCGTCACCACGGCGGTCACCTTCCTGGTCTCTCTCTTTCTGGCAAACCGTTTGTACGACCGATTGGGGGTCGTAAACAGCGTCCTGATCATGCCGCTGACCTACATCGCCGCCTTCCTGCTTTTTTTTGTAAGCTTCGATTTTTGGGGGGCGGTTGCTGCACGCTTCATGCAATTGGTTGTCCTTGGCGGCATCACAGGTTCGGCGTGGAACGCGCTTTTCAACGTGGCGCCTCCCGAAAAGCGCGGTCAGGTGCTGGCGTTCAACAGCGGTGTGCCTTCACAAATCGGTGTCGTACTTTCCGGCATCCTGATCGTTCTCGGTCAACAGGCGCTCACGCCACAGGCGGTTCTTTTGATGGGGGCAGGCATCGCGCTGATTGCCGCCACCCTCGCCTGGAGGATGCGGTCCGCCTACGGAGAGGCGCTTCTCGACGCATTGCGGGCGGGCCGCGTGGAAGTGTTCAGCGACCGGGAGGAAACTTTCTCCGGTTACAAGAACGACCCTTCTGCCTTGCAAATCGTCCTCAAAGCCTTGCATGATATACGCCCCCAAACGCGCCGTATTGCCGCCGAAATGCTCGGGTACATGGGCAGCCCGCTTGCCATTCCAGACCTGATCGAACGGCTTTCGGATGACGATGCCGGCGTACGTGCCGCGGCGACGAAAGCGCTGGCAGACCTTGACGCCCAGCCTGCCCTGGGCGAAATCGTTCTTGGCTTGGACGACCCGGACGACGCCGTTCGAGCCGAGACCCTCGCCTCTTTGCCGCGACTGGGAATTGCTTCCTCCCCTGAACTGATTCGCACCCTCGAGCGTTTACTGCAAGATCGGAATATCCGCATTGGCGCACGCGCCGCCATGGCGCTGGCATGTCTGGGGGAGGCAGGCTCGGCGCAAGCGTTTCTTTCGCGCCTGTTCAAAAGCCGCGCGGTCGAAAAGCGACAGGCGGCGTTGGATGCCGTCGAAGATATGGCGCGCAGTTGCGGCGGGAAATTCCCGTTCACGCTGAATTTCGTGCATGGCGCGCTGAAGGACCCTTCTCCGCTCATACGCCGGGAGGCGATACGCATCCTGGCGTATTGGGGTGAGACTTCGAATTTGGAAGCCGTTGTTGCCTGCCTTGGAGATAAAAACGCCCGAGTGAGGGAGGCGGCGGCAGGTTTTTTGAAACAGGTTTGGGCGGAGTCGGGAAGCGGTGTCCTCCGGATTCTGGAGAGGATGGAACACCAATCCCTTGACGCCGCTCTCGACGCTATTCCCTCCGGCGCCCCGAATGCGCTGGAGGCGTTGCGCGTCTATATCCACCACGAGGTTTCGACCATCTGGTATTTGCGGCTGTTGCTCAATTCGTTCTCGCAGGAAGGACGGATGACTTCGCTCCTGGTGGATACGCTCAGGCATCGCGAGGCGCTCAGCGAGGAAAGGCTGGTCAAAGCAATCGGCTTGTTTGGGAATCCGCATGCCATGGCAATCGTGCGCAAGAGTCTGAATGCGGGCGATTCGGGTACGCGCGCCGCCGCATTGGAGGCGCTCGAAACGCTGGGCGACCCGACCTTTACGAAGTTTGTGCTGCCGATTCTGGATCGGGGCGGCGTGTTCCTTGCGGACGATGACCGGAAAATGGATGTCTCCGTTGTCGTCGGCGGGTTACTCGAATCGGAGGATTACTGGTTGAGAGCGATTGCCGCTCGTATGGTGTATGAACTGGGGTTGAACGAATATGTCCCGGTTTTGCGAAGGATGAGAGCGGACCCTGTTCCGCTGGTCAGACAGGCCGCGCTGGAGGCGCTGGTTGAAGCCAAAGGAGACGCCGGAATGAAAACCTTGAAAACTCTTTCCACGTTGGATCGAATTCTGTTATTGCGCGAGGTGCCGCTGTTTTCGCGGTTATCCCCTGAGGATTTGGAACCGATCGCGACGTTGACGCAGGAACAGTTTTTTCCGGCAGATGCGGTTATCTGCCGCGAAGGCGATTCCGGCAATTCGCTGTTCATCATTGCCAACGGGAACGTCAAGGTGCTTAAGAAGGTCGGCGGTACGCATATGATCCTGGCGGTGCGCCGGAGCGGGGAATATGTGGGTGAGATGGCGATTCTGGAATCCTCGAGGCGTTCCGCGACGTTGCAGGCGGACGGAAATGTACGCCTGCTGGTGCTGGATGGGGAGGCTTTCAAGTCCATTTTGTTGGATCGCCCGGAGGTGTCTGTGGCGGTTCTGCGGCATTTATCCAGCCGTATACGGGAGCTGAACGAGCGTGTGGGAATGGTGGTTTGATCACCGTCCGAATTAACATTTTTCGATGGAGTGAATGCGTATGGCAAACAAAAAGAAAATCGAAGCAAGGTTGGAGGCGGAGCGCAAGGCTCGGCAGGCAAGGTACATCCAGATTGCAGGAGCGGGGATCGTTCTGCTCGTGGTCGTGTTGGGGATTTGGTTTTTGGCGGGACGGGACGATTCCGGTGCCAAACAATATGACTCGTATCCTCCCATGATCATTGATGCCACCCAGCACTATTTTGCCCGTTTTGTGATGGAAAAAGGCGGCGAGTTCACGGCGGAACTGTATGCCGATAAGGCGCCCAAGACGGTCAACAACTTTGTCTTTTTGGCGCGGGAAGGGTTTTATGACGACACCACCTTTCACCGCGTGCTGGAGGGGTTTATGGCGCAGGGCGGCGACCCGACCGGCACCGGCGCAGGCGGACCGGGCTATCAGTTCGAGTATGAGCCGAACGATTTGAAGTTCGATAAGGCAGGCGTACTGGCGATGGCAAACCGCGGCGCCGGCACTCCCACCAATGGCAGTCAGTTTTTCATTACCTTTGGGCCCGCGCCGCAGTTGGATGGCGGGTACACCATTTTCGGTCAGGTCGTCGAAGGCATGGATGTGGTCAATGCCATCACCCGCCGTGATCCGGAGCAGTTGCCGGATTATGAGGGGGATGTCATCAAGACGATAACGATCAGAGAGGAGTGAGGCAAGAAAGATGAAAGAAGTCCGCCCGAACATTCAGCCGGGCGGACTTCTTTTGTGTACCTGACATTTGTCTGCGAATCTTATCCGCAGCCTCCGCCGCTTTTGTCGCGCTTCAATTGCAATTGGATTTTCGCTTCGAATTCCAACTCTTCGTATTTGATGGGGCTCGGATCGCAAGATTCGTAACGGTTACCCAAAGCCGCAGGGAAGAGGTACGCCAGGTGGTCAGGGCCAGGGTTCGGGGCCGGTCGAACGTCTTTGAGAGTTTCATCTTCCTTGCCGAAGAAGGCAATCCAGTTGTTCACGCCGCCCTCGAGGATGTACACGTTCGGCACGCTGGAGGCGACGAGGACTTTCCACGCCTGCACGGCGGCACTCTCGTCGTTGCTCATCAGGATGAAGACGGTGTTGGCGGGCGGTTCGGTCAGCAGGACGGGAACCACCTCCCCGATGCGTTCGAACGGCACGTTGACCGCGCCCTCGATGTGGTAGAGGTTGTAATCCGCCTCGGAGCGCACGTCGAGATAGACCGGGTTCATCGCCTGGTTGTATTTTGCTTTGAAGGCCTCGGCAGGACTGACGAAGACCAGACGGTTGGCAAGCATTTCGTCGGCGGTGTACGTGTAGGTGTTGACGATGGGGGGTTGTCCCTCCAGTTGGGGAATGGTCTCGGTGCGGGTGAAGGTGAGTTTTTGGTAGCGTTCCTCGAGGGAGGGTGAGCCGATGAAGACAACTGCCAATGCAAGAGCAAGCAACATCCCCGCGCCTGCAATGCGGAGTTTGGGCTCTTTGCTCAAGTCCTTTTTGCCGAAGATGCGTTCGAGCTGCTCCGCGCCCCAGAACATGAAGAGCGCCATCAGAACGACGAGCAAAACTACCACGCCAACGGGAAGGTGGAAGACCTGGTCGAGGGTGACGCGCCCGTAGTAGCCGGCGTTGTTATACCAGTGGGTGAAGAGCGGCTCGGTCTCGGCGAAGAGCGCCGCGCCGAAGAACCCGCCCAGCATGAAGAACATGCCGTCAATTTTGCCGGTGGAGGCGGATGCCAGCGACGTGGTGGGGCAGAAGCCGCCGATGATGAAGCCGATGCCCATAATCAACCCGCCGACAATGCCCGACCACAGGTATGTGGGATTGACCCATACCTGGTTGAAGTTGAGGATGCCAAGCCCCACCGCGCCGAGGAGCAGTACCATGGTAGTGACGATGGCGGTGAACATGACCTTCAGCACGGTCAATTCCTTGAAGTAGAACTGAGCGGCGAGTTTGCGAGAGTCGCCGAAGCCGGACATTTCGAGGGTAAAGCCGAAGGCAAAACCGATCAATCCGAAGACGAGATACGTCCAGGGGTTGCTTGCGCTGACGGCGATGAATTGAGAAAGAGGGAAGTTCATTTTGATTTCTCCTTCGTGCGTAGGCGGCGTTCTCTTACGCCGCCCTGTGCGTTAGAGAACGCACATTACGCACTCTCAGTTCCAAAGTTTCCTCACGAAATACGCCAATCCATACGCGCCGCCGAAGATGGCAAACATGATTGCCCACGAGCCAGCCGCGAGCGTTGCGCCGCCGGAAAGCGCCTGCCCGGAGGTGCATCCGCGCGCCATGCGGGCGCCGTACAGGAACAGCACGCCTCCCAGAAAAGCCATCAACCAGCGCGTGCGGTCGGAGATGTGCGGACCTTTTGTAGTCGTGATTTTGAGCCGGCCGTTTAGCCAGCCGGAGGCAAAGCCGCCGAGCAGGGCGCCGAAGAAGACCGGCACGATCCAGTCGTCAAGCGGGTTTTTGTCCCCGCCCGCCAGTTTGAGCAGGTAGGGGTTGTTGTCCACGTGGGAGGGGGAGATGGCGTCCGCGATCAGGGCGTCAATGCGGCTGGTGGCGCCCGAGGAGCCGAGCCCGTTGCCGGTCAGGAAAAATGACAGGAACAGCACGATTCCCAGGATCACCCCGCCCAGGTAGGGGTGAACATACGGTTTTTCGGGGCGTTTGAAGATATTTCTCTTGGTTGCAGGAGCAGTGGTCATATAATTCTCCTTCTTGTCTTCTTAATTCGATATGGCTTCGGTTGTTTCGTGGGGTTCGTGCACTTCCACTTCTTCCCAGCCGGTCACCATGCCGCGCATGGCTTCGAGCGGGGTGGTGCCGGTGGTGGTCAGGTAAACATGCCCGACGATGAACGAAGCGAACAGCCATGCCATCATTGTGTGCATGGGGGCGAGGAAGGGTAGTCCGCCGAACCAGGTCTGGATGGACGGTACTTTTTGTACCAGCCACATCATCATGCCGGTGATCCCCTGCAAGGGGAGCAGAACGCCGAGCAAACCGATGTAGGTCACCATTTGCAGAGGGTTGAACTTCCGCTGTTTGGATTTGTGGAACGGGTGAGGCTCCTGTTTGAAGATGCCCAGGATGTAGTATTTCGCCTGGGCAATCATCTGGTCAATGAAACCGTAGGGATGCGGAATGTATTGCTGGATCTCGCCGCTGATGACGTGCCACAGGATCGAGACCAGGGCATTGAGCGCAAGCAGGACCGCCAGTACATTGTGGATGGTGACGATATGCCGGAAGGAGAACGCGCCGAACAGATCGGGGCGGTGAATGACGAGTCCCGTGAGCAGCAGGATGACGATGGCGGCGGTCTGGAGCCAGTGCCAGAAGCGTTCGTACGCTTCATACATGTAAATGGATTTTGTTTTGACCGTCCGCTTTCCATTCCTGCGCGCCGAGACATATCGAAGGGTGGCGTGCCCTCCGACTCCCATGACGGTGCCGACGAAGAGCAAGGCGCCAAACCAGTCAATCCACGCGATGCGATTGTGACCGAAGATGTAGGTTTTGTCGTTTTCATTGACGGGGTTGTAGTACAACGCGCCGTTCTTGTTGACGATGTTTCCCGTCGCCGTCACATTGACGCCCGAAACAAATTCGGGCGTTACGCCGGCGGGAGCGGAGTCCGCCAGCAGGATCGGAGCGGTGACGCGCGATTCGGCGTTGTGGCAGGCGGTGCAGTCGCGCGTGGCGTATTTGCTGTCCACTACGTTGTGGTTGATGGAATAGGGCTGTACCTGCCCTTCGATGTGGACGTTCTTCAAGCCCAGCGCTTCGAGTTTGCCTGCGACCAAATTTTGCTTGGCTTCCGTATCCAACACGAGTTCGCTGTCGGAGAGATTGCCGTCCTTGTCCGCGTCGAAGGCGGAGAGAACGTCGGCGGCGTACTTGCCGTTGTCGAAGTAAACCGCCTTGAGGTCCAGTTGACGAACCGGGCGCAGGTTGCCGTTTCCATCCTCATACACCCAATAGAACGAAGTAATCAAGTTATACGGCGCAAAGAGAATCTTTCCATCCACGGGGTCGGTGCGCTGCATCAATACGGGCTGGTAGCCGGTCACAAGATCGGTGACGGTGTTCGAGCCTTCGATGCCGCGGCATTCCGAGCGTGCGGAACCGTCGGGGCGCAGGACAGTCCAATCCATGGCGGAATAGGCGGGCGCGTACATTTGCGGGATGTGGCAGGTCTCGCAGGCGATGACCTGCATGTGACGGTCGTTGTAGGGTAGCCAGCCGGCGTGCGACTTGTTCGTGTCGTGGCAGGAGTCGCAGCGGCGCATGGTGCTTTTCAATTCCGGCGCGACATTGAATTGCGCGCTCACACCGCGCGCGAAATTATGATCGGGGCGTTGGAGGTATTCGTCAATTTCCAATTTGCGCGGATCGTAAAGGAGGTGTGTGGGGTTGGTTTCCTGTACTTCGAGAACATGCGCGGGGTTATTGGGCGCAAAGTGGCAATCGGTGCATTTCAACTGACGCTGCGCGTGGATATCCCAGGGTTGGGTGATATCGTTCTTGCCTGCCAGATTGATGCCGGATTGGTTGATGCGCTGCGCGGAGATGACCTGTCCTGTTGTAGCGGTTTGGAAATACTCCAGATTGCAGGCGTCAATGATGAGCGGCGTACCGTCCGCGTGGACTTTGCCATGACACGCCGCGCAGTTGGCGTTCGTCGGGTCCTGAATGCGCAGGATTTCGCTCTTGATCTCGCCGAGTTCGTTGAAGGCGTCGACGTTCCATGTCCAGCCGTCGCCGCTTTTCGTGACGACGTTCAAACCGAGCAGGGTGGCGGTGTTGGCGTTCCCGAACTCGCCGGCTTGGATTGCGGCAATCCGCGCTTCGTTGTTCGGGCTTTCGAGGTGGCACAGGAAGCAGTTCATTTCCATCGTGCCGGATTTTTTCCAATCCCACGCGGAGACGGTTCCATCTTCATTGAGGATGGCGGTTTCGGGATTGGATTTGCTGACGGGGAGGTCGGTCAACGCTTCGCCTCCTCTCGACGTGGTGGCGGGTCCGCCGCCCACAACTCTGCCTCCGTTCAGCATCAGCCACTCGGCGGTGCCGAGGTCGAGGCGTTCGTCGCCTGCGGGGGAGAGGAAGCGGTAGGTCAACGGGTTCCACTGACCGAACAATCCGTTGCTGGCGTTGAAGCCGCTGGTCGGCTGGTAGTCGCTCAAGCCGAGGTCGGAGTGGAAGGCGTGAGATTGGATGAAGTCGGTGTCGTGGCACTGCCCGCAGGTTTGCATGGTGGAGACTGCTCCGCCCGAAACGAGCACGCTTTCGCCGTTTTTGTCGAGCAGCAGGAAGTTTGGGTGTAGTGGTGAGGCTTGTTCGGCAGGAGCAGGCTGGGGCTGGGCGAGAGCCGTCCCAATTCCGATGGCAAGGGTGAGGAATAGAAGTCCGGTGAGGGTGGGCAGAAGGTATCGTTTCATGGTTGTATCCTGTAGTAATTAGTGATTGGTGGTTGAAAATTGAATCTCCAATCTCCAATTACTTCCTTCCTCCCCATTCGATGGGGTCGCCGGGGTAGCCGAGGGCTTGCCAGTCGAGGCGTCCGTTGGCGCCGTGGCAGGAGTCGCATTGCAGGGCATTTGCGGCGGGCTGGACCATGTGGGTGGTGGGCCAGTACATGTAGGTTTCGGCGAAGCCGTATTGACCGCTGTATTTCAGCCCTGTGATCGGTTCGGCAAGGCGGAATGCCTGATCCCAGTTGAAATTGGTCCAGAAGCCGTCTTTGCCCGAGGTGATGGGTTGGAGGAGGTAGTTGTAAACGGCATCGTAGGGCTGTTTGGCGACGTGCAGTTTGAAGGGGAAGATTTTGGCGTTCGGGTCGTTGATGCTGCCAGCGGGTTTGTTGATGTAGGTGATGCCGTTGGGGTCAATCTTGTCGCCGAGGATGTAGCGGTATTCGTTGTTTCCGTTGAACCAGAGATAGGTGGGGGCAAAATTCTTGTCGTAGACAAATTCGCCCTTGATTTTGAGGTAGGTGAAGTGGTTGTCTTCGCGTCCTTCCTGACCGGCTTTCGACCAGTCCCAATAGACTTTGGTGGGGTCTTCGAGCGCCAGGGCGGGGATGTGGCAGGTCTGGCAGGCGACGGCGGAGAGGTGGGTGTTGATGCGTTCGTCTTCGTGTTTTTGGTTCACGTGGCACTGTTCGCAGGAGACCTGTTCCTTGGGGTCAATGGTGTAGTTGTCTGCGATCATGCGGCCGAGGATCTGGTGGTCTTTCGTCCAGTGACAGTCGGTGCATTGCATGTTCAAGTCGCCGCCCATGTGGACGTCATTGTTTTCGGAGGGGAAGTACAGGCTTTCGTCCAGGTCACCGTGTTTGACGCCGTTACCGCCGCCGCCGTCGAAGTGGCATTTGCCGCAGTTTTCGCGGGTGGGGGCACGGACGCTTTTTGCTGCAGCAAGCAGGTCCACACCTTCAGCGGGGTTGCCGAAGGCGCCTTTGCCGTAGATGCCCATGTCGGCATGGCAGGCGAGGCAGTCCACGTTTTCGGGGTTGGCGAGGGCGGTTTCACGTCCCTGTTCCCAGCCGTAGCCCGCATGGCAGGACATGCACTTGTTTTCGTTGCCCTGCGTGCCGATGCAGAAGTTGTTGATCTGGTTGATTTTGCCGATGGTCACATTTTGGTCACGCCAGGGAATATCGAAGGCTTTCGATTCCCAGGTCCAGTGGGTGGTCTTCATGACTTGCACGGCGGCGCCTTCGTGGCATTCGAGACAGGCGCGGGTCACATCCTGTCCGGTTTTGAAGTCGCCTGTGACGATGTCCGAATGGTCCACATGGACGGGTTTTTGGGGCAGATACTCTGCCGGGTTGGTGGAGGGGTCACTGGAACCAGGGAGGAAGTAAAGGACCGGGACGAGGATCACAAGCAGGATGCCGATCAGTCCCAAAATCCAGGTGGGGAAGCGTTGTCCTACGTTCAGCGATGGGCGTTTATTCATACATGCTCCTGTGAAAGTTCGTTGACAAGGTTTGCTTGTTGGGTGAGGCGGGTGCGCATGGCGGCGCGGAGCAGGTCCATTGCCTGAATGATGCGTTCGTCGGCGAGGTGGTAGGTGATGACCGTGCCTTGACGCTCGGTGTACACCAGCCCGCGCTCACGCAAAACCTTGAGATGCCGGGATGTGGTGGGTTGAGGGATGCCTAGTTCGTTGGTCAGTTCGGTTACATTCATGGGATTTTCGCTCAGCGCATAGAGGATGAAAATGCGCGTCGGGTCGGAAAGCGCAGAACAAAAATCTGCTTCGAGTTGGATGATTTCCTGTTTGAGGGTTTGTGTGACCATACTTACCTTCTTATATGCAGATGGACGAATATTTACATGTTTATCATAAATCTGTGAATATTCTCACAACAGTGGGAAGTGTCACATTAGGATACGATTAATGTCATGGAATCAAAAAGAGCGGCTCGCTCGAACCGCTCTTCGCTTCTTTGCTACTTCGTGTTTGATTTAGTCCAACAGACTTTTACTTTAGGCGTATAGTCCCCAATCCAACGCCGAGGGGTCTTCCATCATCGAGAAATCCCACATGTCCATACCCATTTCGATGGTGACCGGCATGTTCAAGCCTTCCTGCGCTTTGGCTTTGGTCATTTCGATCATTGCGGGACCGTAAGGGCAGAACGGGGTAGTGAGGATCATCTTCAGATGTGCCACGCCGTTTTCGATGGAGATGTCGCGCACCAGCCCCAATTGGATGATGTGCATCCCGATTTCGGGGTCCACCACTTCGGCGAGTTTCTCGCGCGCCGGTTTGACCAGCTCGGGGTGTGTCTGATGAATGGTCCATTGAATTTCATTGACGGCTTGTTCGGTCATGTATATCCTCTGAAGATTATGTTTTTACAGCCACGGGCTGGACGACGTAGGTACAGTGCGCTCCGCCGCTCAGGATGCATTGTACTTTATTGGCAGGCACCGCCAACATCTTCGAGATCAGGGTTTGATCCATGGTGCAGACTTCGGGGTGCGCAACACCGATCTGGTAGTAGGGGCAGGAAATCTCATGGATTTGATACTGCCCGTCCTTCATTTCCCATTCGACGGTGAAACCTTCCTGCGCCAGGAGTTCTTTGACGAAGTCCAGCCGTTCTTCCATGCTGAGACCTTTGATGTCGGCGGCGTATTGGTTGGCAAGGTCTTCGGCGACCTGATTGAAGAGTTGTGTCACCACAGGTCCGGGCATGGTCTCTTTCATCTGGGCTAGCAAACGGGTGGTGAGACGTAAATATTTCGTGGGGAAGCGCTCCATGCCTTCCTCGGTCAGCGAATAAACCAGCCGCGGACGCCCCACGCCGTGACGTTCCTCCTCCGCCGCGATGAGACCTTCCTTTTCGAGGTTCGACAGATGATGTCGTACCGAAATGGCGTTAATGCCCACCGCCTCCGCAATTTCGTTGATCGTAATCCGAGGTTTGCGGAGCAGGGTCTGAAGAATGCGGTCTTTCGTGCTTTTCATTGCTGGCAGTATAACGATTCTCTGCGAGTTTGTCAATATAATAGATAAATATCATAAATATTGACTTTTCGTTTTGACCCTGCTATAATGCTGCAGCACTTATAAAACGCCAGCAATGGCATAATCCATCAATCATGTGTAATTGGTGTTCCCAAGCGCCGGCTTCATTGGAAAACCAACCTTACACAATCAGGAGCATAGAGGAATGTCGCAACTCGAAATCAAGAATTTGCACGTCAACATTGAGGGGAAGGAGATACTCAAAGGCCTCGACCTGACCGTGGAGCAGGGCAAGGTCCACGCCATCATGGGACCGAACGGGACGGGAAAATCCACGCTTGCCTACACCCTGATGGGGCACCCCTCTTACGCCGTAACGGAGGGGGATGTCATTTTCAAAGGGCAGAATATCCTTGAACTGGAACCTGACGAACGCTCGCGGCTGGGCATCTTTCTGGCGTTTCAATACCCTGTTGCCATTCCCGGCGTGACGGTGGCAAACTTCCTGCGTACCGCCATCAACGCCCGCCGCCGCGCCGAAAACCCCGAAGACAAGGGTATTCCCATCCCTGAGTTTCGCAAACTGCTCAAAGAGAAAATGGCGATGCTCAAGATGGACCAGAACTTTGCCGGGCGCTATCTTAACGACGGTTTCTCCGGCGGCGAAAAGAAACGCGCTGAAATTTTGCAGATGGCGACGCTTCAGCCTGAGATTGCCATTTTGGACGAGACCGATTCGGGTCTGGATATTGATGCGCTGCGCATCGTGGCAGACGGCGTCAACACTCTGATGGGGAAGGATCTCGGTGTGCTGGTCATTACGCATTATCAGCGTTTGTTGAATTACATCAAACCCGATTACGTCCATGTGATGATAGGCGGGCGGATTGTCGAATCGGGCGGTCCTGACCTTGCCCTGCATCTCGAAGAAAAGGGCTATGAGTGGATCCGCGAGAAGTATGTGGAAGAAGAAGCCGCGGCGTAGACTCGATTGATTGAGCAGAGACAGGCGGCGGACGGGAATGAAGCGTTTCGGCGTCTGTGAAAGGTGAATACCATGAGCGAAGATGCAAAAATCTTAGAAGATATCGGCGAGTACAAATACGGTTTTCGCGACCGTGACGATTACTACGCGTTCAAGTCGCAAAAGGGCTTGAGCCGCGAGGTTGTAGAACAGATCTCGCGGATGAAGGAAGAGCCGCAGTGGATGCTCGAGTTCCGTCTCAAGGCGCTCGATCACTTCATAAAGCGTCCCATGCCGAACTGGGGACCCGATCTCAAGGCGCTTGATCTTGAGAATATTTACTACTACGTCAAGCCGACCGAAAAGCAGGAAAAATCGTGGGACGATGTTCCCGATGACATCAAGCGCACGTTCGATAAACTGGGTGTGCCCGAAGCCGAACGCAAGTTTCTGGCGGGCTTGGGCGCGCAGTATGAATCGGAGATGGTGTATCACTCCATTCAGGAACATCTCGAAAAACAGGGCGTCATCTTTTTGAGCATCGAAGACGGCTTGAAGCAGCACCCCGACCTGTTCCGCGAATACTTCGGCACGGTCATTCCCCCGGAAGACAATAAATTTGCCGCCCTCAACAGCGCCGTCTGGTCGGGCGGGTCGTTCGTCTATGTGCCGAAGGGCGTCAAAGTAGACTTGCCCCTGCAGGCATACTTCCGTTTGAACACCGCCAACGTCGGTCAGTTCGAGCGCACACTCATCATCGTGGACGAGGGCGCGTCCGTACACTACGTGGAGGGATGCACCGCCCCCCAATACACCACCGATTCCTTCCACTCCGGCGTCATCGAAATCATTGTCAAGAAGGGGGCGCGCTCGCGTTACTCGACCATCCAGAACTGGTCCACAAACGTCTATAACCTCGTGACCCAGCGTGCCAAAGTCTATGCCGACGCCACCCACGAATGGGTGGACGCCAACATCGGCTCGAAGGTCACGATGAAATACCCCTCCTGCTACCTGATGGAGCCCGGCGCGCACGGCGAAATGCTCTCGATGGCGTTCGCCGGTCCGGGTCAAATTCAGGATGCGGGCTCGAAGATGGTTCACTTTGCCCCGAACACCTCCAGCAAAATCACCTCCAAGTCCATCAGCAAGAGCGGCGGACGCGCCTCCTATCGCGGTCTGCTCAAGGTCTATAAGGGCGCGAAGGGCGTCAAATCCAACGTCGTCTGCGATGCGCTTCTGCTCGACCCGCGATCCCGCTCGGATACCTACCCCTACATCGAAATTGACGAGGACGATGTCACCATCGGTCACGAAGCCTCCGTCAGCAAAGTGGGTGAGGAGCAGCTCTTCTACCTGATGAGCCGCGGCCTCAGCGAAGAGGAAGCCACTACCATGGTCGTCTCCGGTTTCATCGAGCCGCTCGTCAAGGAACTGCCGATGGAATACGCGGTCGAGATGAACCGCCTCATCGCGTTGCAGATGGAGGGCTCCATCGGTTAAAAATCACCAATCACCGTTCGCCTGACTTAATTCGTAATTGGTAATTGCAAGGAATCGCACATGCAGGAAAAACCCAAAGTAATCGTTTCAAGGACTCGACGACCCGAAACTGCCGTAAAAGGCTTCAACTTTACCGAAGCCGACATCCGCGCAGGGAACGACTTCGTCGCCTCTTACCGCGCCTCAGCCTGGTCTGCCTTCAAGCGGCTGCCCCTCCCCGACACCTCCCTCGAAGCCTGGCGGCGCACCGACATCCACGCCCTGCCCGCCGATAAATTCAAGTTCGCTCCAGAAGGCGCCTACAAAGACCTGTCGCCCGTGCGCGAAGACCTGCTCCGTCCCCTCGTTGCCGACCAGCACGGCGGGCAAATCGTCCTCCTGCCCGGCGGCGTCAAAGTCGAACTCGACGAAAAACTTTCTGCCAAAGGCGTCATCTTCACCGACTTGCGCACTGCCGAAGAGAAACACCCCGACCTGCTGGCAAAGATGCTCGGCAAAACCGTCAACGTGGAAGAAGGAAAATTCTCTGCCCTGGCGGGCGCGTTTGCTCGGAACGGCGTTGTGCTGTATGTGCCAAAGGGCGTGACCGTGGAAGAACCCCTGCACTCCGTCCTTTGGGGACCGGGTCCCGATATTGCCCACATCTCGCACATCCTCGTCCTCGTGGATGAGGGCGCCTCGGTCACCTACGTCCACGAAGCAGCGTCGCCCGACCTCAAAGGCGCCAACTCCATGCACGCGAGCATCGTCGAAATTCAGGTCATGGAAAACGCCTCGATGAAATTCGTCGAACTGCAATCGTGGGGACGCCATGTCTGGAACTTCAGCCACGAACGCGCCCGCGTCGAACGCGGCGGCAGCCTCGACTGGATCTTTGGCGCCATTGGCTCCCGCCTGACCAAAAACTTCTCCGAACTCGACCTGGCAGGCGAAGGCGCACAGGGGCGCATGTCGGGCTTCTACTTCACCGACGGTGACCAGCACCTCGACCACGACACCCAGCAAAACCATCTCGCCCCGCACACCACCAGCGACCTGCTGTTCAAGGGCGCGCTCAAAGGCAAGAGCCGCTCGGTCTGGCAGGGCATGATCTACGTTGCGCCCGGCGCGCAAAAGACGGACGGCTATCAGGCAAACCGCAACCTCGTTCTCAGCGATCAGGCGCGCGCCGATTCCATCCCCGGCTTGGAAATCCTCGCGGACGATGTGCGCTGTACACATGGCGCAACGGTTGGTAAATTGGAGCAGGAACCGCTTTTCTACCTGAAATCGCGCGGCATCCCGCAGGCGGAGGCAGAGAAGATTGTCGTGGAAGGTTTCTTCGACCCGATTTTCCAGCGTATTCCTTTCGAGGGCGTGCGCGAGCGTTTCCAGCAGTATATTGCTGATAAAATGTCATAAACTGGAAGTTGAGTAGACCCATGGATGAAAAAAAGAAGTCTGGTTCCAAACACGCGGCAACAAAATCCAAATCGTCGAACCGTGGAAAGGCAAAACCAATGGAAAAAGACGGCGGGAAGAAAAAAGTTGTCTCGAAAGCGGCAACCGGTCCCAAGGTCAAGACAGAACCGGTGCGCGTCGTCAATAAGATCTCTCCTCCCCGCATCATCAACGGCGAGGAGCGCAAGCCGGTTCGAATCGGGCGACCGGCGACTCAATTCAATTATATGAAAGCCCCGGGCGCCCTGTATGACTTTCAGGTGGGCGACAGGGTGGAAGTCTTTTGTGACCACGAAAAGGGACGCGAACGCATTCGCGGCTGGATTGCCGGCATCGTCGTCCAGGTGGATAACAAGATGGTCGCCGTCCAGTTCCGTTCCAATGTCTATCTGACAGACGGCTGGATGGTACCCGATCGTATCCTGTGGTATTCGCTCAGTTCTGAACATATCCGCCCCTTGCAAGGCAAAAAATCAACCGCCAGAGAAAAACCGAAAGCCATCCTCGAATATTAATGAACACCCGCGGTAAACCGCACGGAATACCGCGGGTTCCCCTTTTTGTTTCATGTCGCTAAACACCCAAGAAATCCGTAAAGATTTTCCCATCCTCCAGCGCGAAACGTCAGATGGCGTGCGGCTGGTGTATTTGGATTCCACCGCCACTTCCCAGAAGCCTCTGGCGGTCATCGAAGCGATGAACTCCTATTACCGCCGCTCGAACGCCAACATCCACCGCGGGGTGCACACCCTTGCCGAGGAAGCCACCGCCTTGTACGAGGAAGCGCGCGGGAAGATTGCCCGATTCATCAATGCCCCTTCCGCGCGGCAGGTCATCTATACCCGCAACACCACAGAAGCCATCAACCTCGTCGCCTACACCTGGGCGCGGGCAAATCTCAAAGCGGGAGACCTCGTCATCCTGACCGAGATGGAACATCACTCGAACCTCGTCCCCTGGCAGATGCTTCAAGCCGAACGCTCCATCGAACTGGACTTCATCCCTGTGACCGAAGCCGGCTTGCTCGATTTGGACGCCTGCCGAACGCTTCTTGCGCGGACCCCGAAACTGGTTGCCTTTACCCACATGTCCAACGTCCTCGGCACCATCAACCCTGCCGCCGAGATCATCCGCTTGGCGCACGAAGCCGGTGCAGTGACGCTGGTGGACGCGGCGCAATCCGTCCCGCACCTCAACGTGGACGTGCAAGCCCTCGATGCCGACTTCCTTGCCTTCTCTGCGCACAAAATGTGCGGACCAACGGGCATCGGCGCTCTCTACGGCAAAGCCGAACTGCTCGAATCCATGCCCCCGTTCCTCGGCGGCGGCGACATGATCAAGGAAGTGAAACTGCGCTCCTTCCGTCCGAATTCGCTTCCGCACAAATTCGAAGCGGGGACTCCCGCCATTGCGGAGGCGGTCGGCTTTGGCGCGGCGGTGGACTACCTCACTTCGCTCGGCATGGATGCCATTGCCGCCCACGAACATACGATCACGGAATACGCGCTCGAACGGCTGGAGGAAATTCCGGGCGTGAAGGTGTTCGGTCCCCCCGCCCAGCATAAGGGTGGGGTTGCCGCGTTCACGCTCGATGGCATTCATCCGCACGACGTGGCGCAGATCCTGGATAAGGACGGGATCGCCGTTCGCGCCGGTCATCACTGCGCCCAACCCCTGCACGAAAAGTTTGGCATCCCCGCCACCAGCCGCGCGTCGTTCTACCTTTACAACACAAAGGAAGAGGTTGACCTGTTGGTGAACGGGATTTATAAAATCAAGAAACTGTTTGGGTAAAACCGTGTCAGGAGTCCCGGTGTCAAGCATCACGTGCGTTTCGCCTGATATGTGACACCTGACACATGACACTGGAGAACTAATGGACGACCTCTATCGAGAAGTCATCATCGAACACTACAAACACCCCGGTTACCGCGGGCATCTTGATCCGCACGATATTCGCTTTGCAGACAACAATCCGTTGTGTGGCGATCACATCGAAGTCACCATGCAGGTCGGTGAAGACGGCGTTGTAAAAGACGCGCGTTTTGATGGTCACGGTTGCGCCATTTCGCAGGCTTCGGCAGACCTGTTGATCGAATCCATCATTGGCAAGCCACTCGAAGAAGTAAAACAACTTAACAAACAACACATTCTCGATCTGCTCGGCATTGACCTGGGACCTGTCCGTTTGAAATGTGCGCTGCTGTCACTCAAGGTGTTGAAGGCGGGGGTGTATGGTCTTGGCGAAGCGAGTGACGAGTTGGTGGAATAACTCGACGATGGATGGATAGACTGCATTGCCCGCAATCCATCGTCAATGGTCAAAATATGTTCAACTACACCACATTGGATACATCGAAAATTGAATTTGCAGAAATAGCGCCTGCCAGCGAATTGCCCAACGGCGAGAGGCTTTTTCTTGAAATCGAAGGCAGGGCAATCGTGATCTTCAATATCGCCGGTCAGTTATTCGCCATTGGCGACGTCTGCACGCATGATGATGGTCCGCTTGGGGATGGGGACCTGGAGGAATACAACATCGTCTGCCCGCGCCATGGGGCGGAATTTGATGTGCGGACGGGGAAAGTCATGCAAATGCCCGCCGTGGTGGATATTCCCGCATACCCGGTGAAAGTGGAGGGGGGAATGATCAAGATTGGTCTACCCAGGGAATAAGAAAGGGGCGTATGGACTGCCTCTTTATGAGGACTCGAACATTCCCACAATTCTCAAAATATCGAACCCTTCCGCAAACGGACGCTCCGCCAGTGCGCCGTGTCTTACCATGATGGAACGTGTCAACTCGCTGTTGAAGTAGTATCGGTTGCGGTAGGTTTCGTATTTGGAGAGGGCTTCGATTTTCTTGTTTACATCTTCTTCCGTGACTTCCGCCAGGAAGTGGGGAAAGAAGCCGTAGGACGAGCGCACCACATCGAACCCCAGGACGGTGATTCCGCGAAACGCGCGCAAGGCTTCCTCCGTCATTGTGTTGTGATCCTGGTGGACGTCTTGCCGCGAATGGGTGAAGATGAGGTCGGGCTGAAAGTCTTTGCGGAGTTTGAGGAAGTATTCCAAAATTTCCTGGCGGGAATGCGGGAAGACCCGCGTGGTGAAAGGACCCAGGATGATTTTTTCTCTGGGAACGCCCAGAACAGCCATGGCTTCGTAATGCTCGTGCTTGACATTCTTCAAATCGGGGTTTTTCTGGTTGTCCGAAAGCGTGACGCACAGCACGTCCGTCTGGTTGATGATGTGATGCAGCAAGGCGCCGCATCCCAACTCGATGTCGTCGGGATGCGCGCCGAGGAAGAGGACTCGTTTTCCGAAGAAGTTCATGTGACAAATTACTTGGTTGCGAGAATGCCGCCCACGACTTTGGTCATGACCAGTTTGCCGTCGCGGTTGAACCAGCGTGTAGCCACATCAGTGATTTTGCCGATCAGGGCTTCGTACTCTTCTTTGCCGTTGAACAGGGAGGTCCACAACTTGCGGTCCTCGCTCAAAGAGGCGCGGACGTACTCGATGAACGGTTCGACAGAGGGGAAGATGATGGGGTTTTCGAAGGTCAGCAATTCGGTTTTGGCAAAGATGCGCTCGATGGTCTGGTAAATTTCACCCTTGAAGCGGGAGGAACCCGGCATGGGCGGAATGGGTTTGCTCGTCGCTTCCTTGATGATGTCGTAGAACATCTGCTTGTTTTCGGGCAGGGGACCGGTTACGAAAAGCCGTCCGCCGGGTTTCCCCGAAACAGCATCGGGACTGCGAAGGACGCGGTGCGCCTCCCCAAACGTAAAGTCCAGGTTGGAGGCGTAGTAGATGGCAAAGGCGCTGGAGACCAGGTCGAAGGTGTTGTCGTCATAGGGGAAGCGCTGGTTGAAATCCATGAAGGCGAATTTGATGTTTGGGTCGCCTCGTTCGGCGAGTTTTTCGCGCGCCTTGCCCAGCAGTTCTTCCGAGAAATCGGTGCCGGTGATATCTGCCTGGCGGTTGGTGTAATCGCTGTAAAGGAAGCATTGCTTGCCCGCGCCGCAGCCAACATCCAGAATTTTCATGGCGGGGGTTGGTTTGAGAACTTCGGTGTTCCACTCGTCAATGTTGCGCGTGCCGTAGGTTTCGTGGATGCGGATGCGCGTCAAAAGATCATTGCTGGTTTCCTGGTAATTAATTTCCATCGGTCTCTCCTTGTTGAAGTTGCATGATTATACCAACGCTGCGCCAAAATTCAAGTTGTGAATTTTGGCAGGCGATGCTGTGAATATGCTAAAATCAACGTCAATCTGAAAACGTTGAACCGAGGCTCTTATGAAAAAAGTCATTGCGCCGGTAAAAGGCACGCGCGAGTTCTATCCCGAACAAATGGCGCTCCGCAATTTCATCTACGAAAAGGTGCGGAGCGCATCTGAAGCCTTTGGCTATCAGGAGTGGGACGCGCCTTTTATCGAATCCATCGAACTTTATGCGGCGAAATCGGGCGAGGAACTTGTCAAGAAGCAGTCGTTTACCTTCCAGGATCGCGGCGGCGATCTGGTGACGCTGCGCCCCGAACTGACCCCCAGCCTGGCGCGCATGGTTGCGGCGCGGCAGGGCGAATTGACCTTCCCGCTGCGGTGGTGGTCGTTCGGTCCTTTTTGGCGTTATGAACAGCCCCAAAAGGGGCGCACGCGCGAGTTTTTTCAATGGAATGTGGATATGCTGGGCGTCAACTCGCCGGAGGCGGATGCCGAACTGATTGCCGTCGGCGTTACCTTCCTGCGTTCGGTCGGACTCAGCCCGAAGCAGGCTCTGGTCTATGTCAACAACCGCCGCCTGATGGATTCCGAATTCGACGCCCTCGGCATTGCTCCGGAGAAACGCCTCGATGTCTCTACTCTAGTTGACCGCCGCGCCAAAATGGAGCCTGCCAGCTGGGAGGCGTATGCCCTTGAACTTGGCATTACCTCATCCCAATTGGAGGGCTTGAAGGCGCTCCTCGGCAATTATGACCTGTGGAAGAAAAACGACGAACTCATTCGTCTGTTTGCCGCGCTGGAAGCGCTGGGGGTGAGAGAATACGTCACATTCGACCCGAACATCATGCGCGGGTTGTTGTATTACACCGGCACCGTCTTCGAGGCTTTCGAGACGAGCGGTTCCCTGCGGCGCGCCGTCTTTGGAGGCGGACGGTACGACAACCTGCTTGCCGATGTGGGCGGACAATCGCTCTCCGGTGTCGGTTTTGCGATGGGGGATGTGGTCATTGGCATCATTTTGCAGGAACTGGGATTGGCGCCTGCCTTTGAGCCAAGCCCGGCGCAGGTGCTGGTGACGGTGTTCGATGAAAAACTCTGGCTGGAATCCTACAAATTGGGCGCCAAACTGCGAAATGCCGGGTTGAATGTCATGGTATTCCCGGAGCCTGTCAAATTGCCCAAGCAATTCAAGTTTGCAGACAAAATGAAAATGAAGGTGGTTGTTACTATCGGTCCTGAAGAAGCCGAAAAGGGAATGGCGGCGGTCAAAAACCTTTCAAACGGGGAGCAGGTCATTGTCCGGTGTGAAGCGGTGGCAGACATCATCCAAAATATCTTGTGATATAATCCTGCCCGTTCGATTGCGGAGCCTGTAGCTCAACGGCAGAGCGCCACACTGTGGATGTGGATGTTGTGGGTTCGAAACCCATCAGGCTCCCAGGAGAGTCTCCCGTTTGCGGAGGCTCTTTTTTTGTGGCTTGTCTGCGGAGTGCCAGTGACGTTCATGGGCTATACAATTTATGTATAGTCAATTGTTCACAGGTCATCTCAAAAATGTCACCCTGAGCGCAGCGAAGGGTCTCTACGGCCCAAAACAAGAGACTCTTCGGTCACAACCACTGCTCCCTCAGAGTAACAAGATATTTTTGCGACAAGTTCTAGTAAAAAACTTTAAGAAAACCGTTGCTTGACTATTCCCTTTGTTTGTGAAATAATGTAACCGGTTACTGTAACCGGTTACATCCCTATGAGAAGACGCTCTTCCTCAGTAACAATTCGTGATGTGGCAAAAAAAGCCGGGGTTTCTGTTGCCACTGTCAGTCGTTATTTGAATCGAAATGCGCCGGTTTCAATGGAAGTCTCTGAACGTCTGCAAAAGGTAATGACCGAGATGAGGTACGTGCCTCACGCGGCGGCGCGGCACCTGGCAAGCCGAAAAACACGAGTGGTCGGTCTGCTTTTGAATAATTTGCATAATGACTTCTTTGTTCCCTTGTTGAATGGTGTCGAGGCGGTTGTACGTCAGAAGGGATACAACTTGATTATTGCGACCTACCACGCAAATATCCGAAACGAAACTCAACCGCCCATCGGACCTCATAATACGGATGGAATGCTGGTGTTTTCGGATGGTCTTATGGATAACGACTTAATTGCTCTGAACTCATTGGGCTTTCCCATGGTTCTGGTGCATCGAACGCCTCCGGCTGACGCACCCATTCCGAGTGTCACCGTTGAAAATATCGAGATCACGAAACAATTGATCGAGCATTTAATCCGGGTCCACGGGAGGAGCCGGATTTTGTTCTTAAGGGGTCCTATTCATCAGGAGGACTCGGCGCGCAGAGAATTGGGGTACCGACGTGCTTTGGAGGAAAACGGAATTCCCTACGATGAAGGTCTGGTGTTGAACGGAGAATTCGAGCGTAACGTATCTTATGCAGAATTGAATCGATTCATCGAAAACGGTGGGAAGGGGAAATTCGATGCTGTTTTCACCGGCGATGACGATGCCGCTATTGGGGTGTTGCGCTCCCTGCAGGCGCATGGAATTCGGGTGCCGGAGGAAGTTGCGGTGGTCGGGTTCGACGACTTGGGGTTTGCTCCTTTCTTGAACCCTCCGCTGACTACCGTAAGGGCGCCCACCGAGGCGGTTGGACGGATTGCCACCGAAAAATTGTTTTCTTTGCTCGAGAACGATTTTTCGGATGGGGTGGTGATATTGCCTACAGAAATCGTGTACCGTCGTTCCTGTGGGTGTGCTCAGGCGACTTATTCATGACAAAAGGAGGTGAGCGCTTTCGGAATATCTTAATTACATCCCGGACAGATTGTTGAATCCCAAATCTAGTATGAGGAGAAATTCACCATGAAAAAACTATTGTATCTACTTTCGTTGCTGGTCGTCGCCTCGATGATCCTTGCCGCCTGCGGTCCGGCAGAAACCGCTGAAACACAAGAACCCGCCGCTCCGCAGGAACCCGCCGCTCCACAGGAACCTGCCGCTCCTGCCCCGTCTGGCGAAAAAGTTCAGATTCGCTGGTTCGTGGGACTTGGCACCGGCACCAACCCCGAACAGGTCGCGGCACAGGAAGAAGTCGTCGCTGATTTCAATGCCTCCCAGGATCGCATCGAACTCATACTCGAAATCGTACCGTACGATGCCGCTCGCGATACGCTGTCCACGCAGATCGCCTCTGGCGCGGGTCCTGACATCGTTGGTCCCGTGGGCTGGGGCGGCTCGAACGACTTCTATGGTCAATGGCTCGATCTGGCGCCTTATATCGAGTCTTCCGGCTTCGACACTTCCATATTCGATCCCGCGTT
Organism: Chloroflexota bacterium; assembly: GCA_013388685.1. Classification (GTDB taxonomy): domain Bacteria; phylum Chloroflexota; class Anaerolineae; order Anaerolineales; family Villigracilaceae; genus Defluviilinea. Next base: position 106,363 of record JACAET010000024.1, read on the forward strand.
GGTCAAGTTCTATCAGACCGAAGAGGGACAGGTCGGGCTGCCGTTTGCGGTGTTCCCCGGCGCGATGTACTTTGTGCCTGCCATGTTCGACGAGGCCGGTTTGAACTATCCGCCTCAGGTGTATGGTGAGAAGTATAAGTTCCCCGACGGACGCGAAGCCGATTGGAACTGGGAGACCATCACCGAGGTTGCGAAGCTGTTGACCGTTGACGTAAACGGCAAAAATGCCACGGAAGAAGGCTTCGACCGCACCCAGATCGTTCAGGTCGGTTACAACGCACAGTGGCAGTCTATCCTCTCGGTTGGCACATTCTACGGCGGCGCCGCCAAGATCTACTCGGGTGATGCCAAGGGTTCCTACAAATCCACCATCCCTGATAGTTGGAAGGAAGGCTGGAAGTGGTATTACGAAGGCATGTGGGGCGCTCAGCCCTTTATCCCGACCGGCCCCCTCGCCGGCACGCCTGAATTCGGCAACGGCAATGTCTTCAACTCCGGCAAGGCTGCCATGGGTCTGACCCAGACCTGGTACACCTGTTGTTTGGGCGAATTCAAGAACGCGGGACTGGAATTCCAGCTTGGTATTCAACCGATCGGCGCTAACGGTAAGGTTGCGGGTCGTGTGGATGCGGATACCTTCCGCATTTTGAAGACCACCAAGCATCCTGAAGAGGCGTTCGAAGTTCTTGCCTACCTCATCACCACCGGCGGCGATAAACTCCTGCCCGTCTATGGAGCCATGCCCGCCATTGCCGAGAAGACCGACGCCTTCTTCGCCCAGAAATCTGCGGATTATCCATTCGTCACCGAAGCCAGCTGGAACGTGTTCATTCAGGGTCTCGCCTATCCCGATACCCCGAGTTCCGAACAGTACCAGCCGAACTCCATCAAGGCGAATGCCCGTTTTGCCACCTTCTTCGATCTGATGAACAACACCGAAGGACTCGACTTCGATGCCGAGTTCCAAAAACTGGTTGACGACCTCAACGTCATCTACAACGAGTAGGCAAAACCGACATATAATTGGGCAGGTCAGAGGTCTGACCTGCCCAATGGATTTCACAGACGAAAGGAGTACTGTCATGTTGGAACAATTGTCGCAAAGGTTGCCCAAATTGCCTTCGTTTGCAACCTTACGCGCTATGCAGCCTCTCAGTCGTCGGGAAATGCGAAACGGGCTTCTTTTTCTTTCCCCCTGGCTGTTTGGTTTCCTTGCCTTTACTTTGATCCCGATGGTGGCAACCCTGATTTTCAGTTTCCTGAATCTGAGTATTACAGACGGCATTTTCAGTACTCCCAAGTTCGTCGGATTCGAAAATTATCGACAACTTTGGATTGACCCGCAAGCGGGCATCAATCCGCTGAAGTGGTTTGCAAGCAAAACCCCCAGTTCCCTGTTGATTACGATCAAATTTGCACTGATTGCCCTGCCGGTCGGAATCTTCTTTCCCCTTGGGCTGGCATTGTTGATGAACAACAAATATCTCAAGGGTCAGTTTATCTTCCGTTCGCTGTTCTACATGCCTTACATCGTTCCGTTTGTCGCCAGCGTATTCTTGTGGGGCGGTATGCTCAACACCGAAACCGGCTGGATCAACCGCTTTCTGCTTTATATCGGCGTGGCAAAAGAATCCCTCCCGCAATGGGCGAACGATGTCAACTGGGTGTATCCCACCTACGTGATCATGGGTATCTGGGGAGTCGGGAATGCCATGCTGATCATGCTGGCTGGCTTGCAGGGAGTTCCAACCGAACTTTACGACGCGGCAAAAGTGGACGGCGCCAATTCGTGGAAGACCTTTTGGAATATTACCTTCCCCATGATTTCCCCGGTGATATTCTACAATCTCACGCTCAATATCATTGGTCTCTTCCAATATTTTCTCGTGCCCCTGGTCGTCAACAATGGAACGGGCAGACCCGGCGGCGCGACGATGTTCTACAATCTTTACCTGTATAAAACGTTCTTTACCTACCAGAACATGTCCTATGGTTCCACCCTGGCATGGTTTCTATTCCTTGTCATTTTGCTGATCACCATTCTCTTGTTCTGGTCCGCGAAATACTGGGTGTATTACGCCGGTGAAGCCCGCTCGTAGAAGGAGACGAACATGAACAAGAAGATCATAACCGGGATTAATACCGTTTTCGTCACCCTTCTTGTGTTGAGTATTCTGGTTGTTTTCCTCTCCCCGTTTGCCTTCATGATCTTTACCTCCTTGAAGACCCGCGAACAGATCTCTGTGGTCGGCGCGCCGATCTGGCCCGCCGCACAGCCGAAATTCGAATACACCGGTCAACAATTGGATGTGTTTACCGTGCCGGTCAATCAATGTGCCGGTTTTGACCCTGCCTCTTCCGAGACAAGGAACCTCGCCATCACCAAGAAAGGCAGACAGGAAAGTACGTTCATAGATCCGAACGATCTGGAAAGGGGAGAATTTGTCTGCCAGGTTTCATGGCGTGCCTTGGACCGCCCCTGGGTTTTTTCGCCTACCTGGAGTAACTATGTGGAAGTATGGAATACGATCGATTACTTCCGCCTGCTCAGCAATACGACCTTTTATGCGGTCATCACCATGATCGGCACGGTGGTTTCATGTATTCTGGTCGCCTATGGCTTTGCCCGCTTCCGTTTCCCGGGCAGAGACCTGCTGTTTGTCGTGCTCATCTCGACCCTCTTTCTCCCCGGCGCGGTGACCATCATCCCCACCTATTCCTTTTGGCAACGACTCGGACTGGTAGGCACATGGATTCCCCTCGTACTGCCTCACTTCTTCGCAAATGCCTATAACGTTTTCCTCTTCAGGCAGTATTTCATGACCCTGCCGCGTGAACTGGACGAGTCGGCCATGATTGACGGCGCAGGTCCGTTGCGAATTCTGTGGTCCATTCTCATTCCGCAGTCCTATCCCGTCATCATTGCAGTCGTTGTATTCCATATCGTCTTCGCCTGGAACGATTACTTTGGACCGTTGATTTACCTCTCCACCGCCAGGGATAAATGGCCCATCTCCGTCGCCCTTTCGACCTTCAACGGTATTTATGGCCAACAGCCGCAATTGATCCAGGCAGGCGCGTTGATGGCGCTCATCCTGCCCATCATCCTGTTCTTCGTTGCCCAGCGCTTCTTCGTGCAGGGAATCGTGATCACAGGCGTTGAAAAATAACATGCTCAAAGTTGCTGTCATCGGCGGCGGTTCGACCTACACGCCCGAACTCGTCAACGGCTTTCTCGCGCGGACGGATCAATTCCCTCTCGACGAACTCTGGCTGATGGATATCGACGCGGAACGATTGCAGATCGTCGGCGGATTCGCCCAGCGCATGGTGCAAGCCAAAGGCGCGCCGTTCAAGGTCATCCTCACGACAAATCAACGGGATGCCGTGCAAGACGCCTCCTACGTGACAACGCAGCTGCGCGTCGGACATATGGAGGCGCGTCGACGCGATGAGTACCTCGGGCTCCGTCACGGATTGATCGGTCAGGAGACGACCGGCATCGGCGGAATGGCAAAAGCCCTGCGTACCATCCCCGTCATCATGAAGATTGCGCAGGACATCCGGGATGTCGCCCAACCGGGAGCGATGCTGGTCAACTTCACCAATCCTGCGGGACTGGTGACGCAGGCATTGAGCCAATATGCCCCGGATGTTCCGGCGGTGGGCGTGTGTAACGTGCCCCTCACAACCAAAATGCACATCCTCGAGGGATTGGAAAAAGCCACCGGCAAAAAAATCAATCCCGATCACGCCGAGCTGAAGACACTGGGCTTGAATCATCTCTCATGGCACCGCGGGTTTACCGTCGAGGGCGAGGATGTCTGGTCCCAGGTCATTCAGGGTTTTATTGACGAACTCAAAAGGGAGGAACATCCCGAATGGGATCCGCGAACCATCGAAGTCTTGCGGATGATCCCCAATTACTACCTGCAATACTTCTATCACACCGATAGAAAGCTGAAATCGCAGGAACAGTGGCCCCCCTCCCGCGCGGAGGAAGTGATCGAAATCGAAAAAGACCTTCTGCGGGAATATGCCGACCCGCAGCTCACCGAACCGCCTGCAGACCTGATGAAGCGCGGCGGGGCATACTACTCCACGGTCGCCACCCAACTCCTCAACGCGCACTACAACGATCTCGGCGAAACGCATGTAGTCAATATCACCAACAACGGCGCCGTCAAGGAATGGCCTCCCGAGTGGGTGCTGGAAATTCCCTCGATCGTAAAACGAAGCGGCATCACCCCCATCCCCACCGAGCCGCTTCCGCCGTCCCAGTTCGGGTTGATTGCCGCGGTCAAGGCGTATGAAATGCTCACGGTCGAAGCCGCCATCCACGGGGATCGCGACGCCGCCTATCAAGCGCTGCTCGTTCACCCGCTCGGGCCCAAGGCGGACAAAGTCCAGGCGGTTCTCGACGACATGCTGGAAACACACAAAGAGCATCTGCCCCAATTTTGGAATTGACCTCATCGAGGGGCGACCCCACCGGTCGCCCTTTTTCTACTGCTTGGTCACTCTAGGGGAGCAGGCGCTGCGGCTGGAAAGTCTCGCGAGGCGCGAAAGATTCCTTCGCTTCCTTCAGAACGGCGTTACACCGATACTCTATGCGATATTACCTTGGCGCCGACATCGGCGCAACCAAAACCCATGCGCTCATTGCCGACGAACACGGTCGGGCGCTCGGCTTCGGCGCAAGCGGACCGGGCAATCACGAGACCGTCGGCTATGACGGCATGTACGAAGTCATGCGCGACGCCATCGAACAGGCGCTGAACGCCTCCGGCTTGACCCAAGCCGATATTGCCGGAGCAGGCTTCGGCGTAGCCGGATACGACTGGTCGTCCGAATACGCCATCACCGCGCAAACCATAGACCGTTTGGGATTGCGCGCGCCGTACAAATTCGTCAACGATGCCGTGCCGGGCTTGCTGGCCGGGTCGGACGAAGGCTGGGGGGTGGTGGTTGTGTCCGGCACCGGTTCGAACTGCCGCGGCTGGGATCGCGAACACAAACGCGAAGGACGCGTCACCGGGCACGGCGTCCTGATGGGCGAAGGCGCGGGCGGCTCCGAACTCATGTTCCGCTGCATGCAACTCGTCGGTTATGCCTGGACCCAACGCGGCCCGGCCACCCGCCTTTCCGAGGCGCTGATCGAATACGCGGGCGCAAAAGACCTTGAGGATCTTTTGCGCGGTTACACCACCTATGAATATCAGATCGGCGCGGAAGCGGCGCCCCTGGTCTTTCGCGTGGCGGAGGCGGGCGACCCGGTGGCTCGCGACCTGATCCACTGGGCTGGCTGTGAACTGGGCGAAATGGTCAACGCGGTTGTCCGCCAGTTGGGCTTCGAAGAACTTGCCTTCGATGTGGTCATGACGGGCAGTATGTTCAACGGCGGAGATTTGTTAATGAACCCCATGCACCAGACCGTCCACAGCCTTGCCCCGCAGGCGCGTTTTGTTCGCCTGGCGGTCCCTCCCGTGGTCGGAGCCGTCATGCTCGGATTCGAAGCGGGAGGTTTGCGCGTGGAACCGTCCATGCGGCAGACCATGCTCGGAACCTTCCCGGCCAACGGCAGGGCTTTTGCGAGGCAGTGATGACCGTCACTTTTATGCGAAGAACGGGCGAGGACGGTGTATTCCGCTTCCTTCTCCGCCTCAGCCTGTTCCTACTTCTGACGGTTTCGTGCTCCCCTCAAGCGACTCCCATGAATGTGCCGCCGTCCACAGTCCCCCCCGCCGCCTCATCCTTTCGCATTGTTGCCTACGCCACCGACGGCATCGTCGAAAGCCTCATTCCCTACGATAAATTGACCCACATCAACTATGCGTTCCTCACACCCCAAGCGGACGGCGCCTTCAACCGCATCAACAACGGCTGGAAGTTGAAACTCATCGTCGAGAACGCTCACAAGCACGACGTAAAGGTTTTGATCTCGGTGGGCGGCTGGGGCTGGGACGCGCAATTCGAAACCGTAGCCGCCGACCCGTCGCGGCGAAGCGCATTCGTCCGCAACCTCAAAGCCTTCGTGGACGAATATCAACTGGACGGCGCGGACATTGACTGGGAATACCCCGAGGCGGGCGAATCGGCGCTCAATTTCCTGGCGCTGATCAGGGAGTTGCGCGTTGCCATGCCCGATCATGCGATTACTGCAGCGGTCGTTTCCCATGGCGAAAACGGCACGGGCATTTTGCCGGAAACCTTCGAGGAGTTCGATTTCATCAACGTGATGACGTACGACGGTCCCGCTCACGGCACAATGGAACAATTCGAACGCGGACTTGCCTTCTGGAGCGAACGCGGTCTGCCGAAGGAAAAGATCGTCATGGGCTTGCCGTTCTACGGCGACCCGAACCTGCCCTATTTCAAAATCATCGCCGCAGACCCCTCCGCATCGCACAGGGATACCTTCGAATATTTCGGCGCCACGGTCCACTATAACGGCATCCCCACCGTGCAGGCAAAAACCCGCATGGCAATGGAACAAGCCGGCGGCGTCATGTTCTGGACGCTGGATTTCGACGCCCAGGGCGAGTATTCGCTGGTCAACGCAATCCATCGAACGGTTTATCCATAACAAATCCACGCTCGGAGAATCCCATGACCCAACCCTTCACCCTCGGCGTAAACTACTGGCCCCGCAGAAAAGCCATGTACTGGTGGAGCAACTTCGACGCAGGCGAAGTGCGCGAGGACTTTACCGTCATCCGCGAGATCGGCATGAACGTCGCCCGTATATTCTTGCTGTGGGACGATTTTCAACCTGATCCCAGCAACGTGGCAAAGGACAAACTCGATCCTCTCGTCACGGTGGCAGATATTGCCGCCGAACACGGACTTGGGCTCGATGTCACCTTCTTCACCGGTCATATGAGCGGACCGAACTGGAGTCCGCGCTGGTTGTTGGGAGGGGAATTGCCCCCCGCCGCGCACCGGCACTGGCTCCGCGATGTGGTCAGCGAAGGAAGAAAAACAGACAAAGGTTATCGCAACATGTTCCACGATGAGATGGCATTGCACGCGGAACGGTTGCTGTTGAAAACCGTGGTCGGCGCGCTCAAGGATCATCCCGGCGTCTGGATGTGGAACCTTGGCAACGAGCCTGACCTTTTTGCCTGGCCCCGTTCCTCCGATGAAGGCGCCGCGTGGGTCAGGGAGATGGTTGCGCTTATCAAGGAGATTGACCCAAACCGTCCCGTCACCATCGGCTTGCACGGAGACGGGTTACACAGGGATAACGGTTTGCGCATTGACAAGGTCTATGCACACACCGATGTCGCGGTCATGCACTCGTATCCCATATACACGCCCTGGGCGCGCAAACCGCTGGACCCCGATTTCGTCCCCTTCACCTGCGCCGTGACCGCCGCGTTGTGCGGCAAGCCGGTGCTCATGGAAGAGTTCGGCGGCTGTACCGCCCAGCCCGGTGAACCCAGCCACATCATGAAATGGACCGAGACCAACGGACGCGAACGCGAACAGTTCATGGCGGGCGAGGAGGATTTCGCCGAATTCATCAGCCTTACCCTTCCCAATTTACAGGCTAGCGGCGCAACCGGCGCGATGCTCTGGTGCTTTGCCGATTATGTTCCCGAGTTATGGGACCTGCCTCCCTGCCAGAACGCACAGCACGAACGCTGGTTCGGACTGGTCCGCCCCGACGGTTCGCTCAAGCCTCATGCAAAAGTGATCCAGGAATTTGCAAAGAGCAAACCGCAGGTCGAGCCGATTCCCGCTTACGCCAAATTTTCCATAGACCCAGATGAATATTACAAAGATCCGCTCCGTCATCTGGTGGGTCTCTATGAGAACTATTTATCTGCTCAAGCCGCCTAAGTAGTCGTCGTATGTTTTTAGAAATCCATCGGCACAGTCGGCGTTCTCTCACGCCGGCAGGGACGTTACACTTGCCCCGGCGGGCAAGCGCCAGGGGAGAACGTCTCCTGCGCGCCGAATGATTTTCGACCGATTACTTGAAGCAGAGGAGAATTATGAAACGCCTCATTATCAATTCCGACGATTACGGACGCACACTGGATATTTCGCGCGGCATCCGTGAAGCGCACCTGAACGGCGTGGTCACCTCCACGACCTGCATGATGAACATCCCCACCACCGCGGAGGACATTCGAATGGCGTTACAGGAAACGCCCAGCCTCGGGCTGGGTGTCCATCTCGTGCTGACGATGGGCAAGCCGCTTCTGCCGCGCGAGACGGTTCCCTCCCTCGTGGACGAAAACGGGAATCACTTCAAATACACCCCATTCATTGAGAATCTGCCGCGCTTGAATATCAACGAAGTCAAAGCCGAATGGCGCGCGCAGATCGAACGCTTCATTCAGACCGCCGGAAGAAAACCGACGCATCTCGATTCGCATCATCATTCCTCCTACTTCACTCCTCAACTCTTTCGCGCCATGCTGGAACTGGCAAAGGAATACGGCTGCGCCATCCGTTATCCGTTCACGGAGATTTCACGCGAGATCGAGGAAACGAGCAAACACGCCCCCGTATTGATGCAGGAATTCAAACTGCCTCATCCCGATACGTTCATCGTCGGCTTTTACGACAACGGCGCGACGCGCCAGGCCCTGCTCGACATCCTGGACAATTTGCAAGACGGCACGAGCGAACTCATGTGTCATCCCGGTCACGCGGACGAAGCCTTCGCTCGGGAATCCGTCTACAACGTCCAGCGCGAACGCGAGTTGAAAATCCTCACAGACCCGGCTGTCAGGGAAGTCATCGCCCTGAACGGCATCGAGTTGACGACGTTTGCCGAGCTGTGACCCTTTTTTCAGGAGCCTCCCATGTCCAAAGTAAACAACCTGCTTGCCCAAATGACCCTCGAGGAAAAAATCTCCCTACTTGCCGGCGCCGACCTGTGGCACAGCGTCCCCGTGCCGCGGCTGGGGATCCCGCAATTCAAAGTCACCGACGGACCCAACGGCGCGCGCGGCGCATGGGGCAGCATGGCGCCGCCCTCTGTGGCAACGCCCGTTGGCATCGCCCTCGGCGCTACATGGAATCCCGCGCTTGTCGAAAAGATCGGCAACGTGCTGGCGGACGAACTCGAAGCCAAGGGGGCGCACATCCTGCTCGCTCCCACCGTCAACATCCACCGCACGCCCATTGCCGGGCGCAACTTCGAATGTTATTCCGAAGACCCGTTTCTGAGCGGCATGATCGCATCCGCCTACATCAAAGGCATTCAGGATCAAGGCAAAGGCGCGTGTATCAAGCATTTCGTCGCCAACGACCAGGAACACGAACGCACCTCCATCAGTTCCGAAGTGGACGAGCGCGCCCTGCGCGAAATTTACCTCGAACCATTCCGCCTGGCGATTCGTACTTCCAAGCCGTGGGCGGTGATGTCTGCCTACAACCGCGTCAACGGCACGTATGCCTGCCAGAACGATCACACGCTGAAGGACATCCTCAAAGGCGAATGGGGTTTCGAAGGCATTGTCATGTCCGATTGGTTTGGAACGTACGATGCAGGCGTCACCGCGGGCGGACTCGACCTCGAGATGCCCGGTCCCGCGCGCTGGATGTCTGCTGAGGCGGTGAAAAAGGCGCTCGATAACGGAAGCCTCACCGAAGACAGCCTGAACGATAAAGTCCGCCGTCTGCTTGAGGTCATCGAAAAGGCGGGGCTCTTCGACAAGCCCGAACTGCAAAAGGAACGAGGGGACGATAAACCCCAGCACCGCCGGATCATGCGTGAGGCAGCGCGTGAAGCGATTGTCCTGTTGAAGAACGAAAAACGATTGCTTCCGCTCAGGAAGGTCAGGTCTATCGCGGTCATCGGTCCCTATGCGGCGACGGCGCAAATCCTCGGCGGCGGTAGTTCATCGGTGACGCCGCATTACGCCGTCTCGCCGTTCGAGGGGATCAAGGCTCGCGCGGGCAACAAGGTCAAAGTGGAGACCGCGCCCGGATGCCATATCTACAAAACCCTGCCCGCCCCCGCCCCCGAAACTTTATCCACTGCAGACGGGCGCATCGGACTCAGCCTGAGCCTGTTCAACGGAACCGAATGTTCCGGCGCCCCCGCCTACACCGAAGTAACGACGCGCCTCCAGCATGGTTGGTTCGATAAATCCGTGCCGAATGTAAATCAGGAATCGTTTTCCATGCGCATGGAGGGTTTCTTCACGCCCAAGGAATCGGGCGTACACACACTGGCGCTCGGCGGCGTAGGCTGGTGCAAATTGTATCTCGATGAAAAACTCGTTGTGGATCACTCGCACGATTTGGACATGGGCAAACAGGTCTTCGCCGAAGTGGAACTCGAAGGCGGCAACGCCTACGCCCTCAAACTGGAGTATTACTGGAAGGGCGACCCGCGCTGGCGTTCGGTGAGCCTCGGACATCAACCTCCGCAACCGCTCGACCTGATCGGCGAGGCGGTGAAACTTGCCCAAAAAGCGGATGTGGTGGTGGTAGTGGCTGGCTTGAATGGCGAATGGGAATCCGAAGGCTTCGACCGCGTGGATATGAAACTGCCCGGCGAACAGGATAAACTCATCCGCAAGATCGCCAGGGCAAACAAGAATACCGTTGTCGTCCTGAATACCGGTTCTCCGGTCGAAATGCCGTGGATCGAAAAAGTGCCTGCCGTGCTCCAACTCTGGTACGATGGTCAGGAACAGGGCAACGCGCTGGCAGACGTATTATTCGGGGATGTCAGTCCTTCGGGCAAATTGCCCACCACCTTCCCCGTCCGTTTGGAGGACAATCCCGCCTATATCAATTATCCCGGCGAGAACGGCAGGGTGCGCTACGGTGAAGGTATCTTCGTCGGGTATCGTTATTATGACAAGAAAAAACTCGATCCGCTTTTTCCCTTCGGTCATGGGCTTTCATACACCACATTCCAATACAGCAATTTGCGTCTGAGCGCGACGTCCATCACACCGAACGACACGCTCAAAGTCAAAGTGGATGTGACCAACACGGGCCGGGTTGCGGGGAGTGAAATCGTGCAGCTCTACGTACGCGATATCGAATCCTCGTTTGCGCGACCCGAAAAGGAACTCAAAGGATTTGCGAAGATCGAACTCAAGCCGAAACAAAAGAAGACCGTCACATTCACGCTCGACCGCGAAGCCTTCTGGTATTTCGACACAGCCAAAAACGACTGGAACACGGAAGCGGGCGAATTCGAGATCCTTGTCGGCGCATCCAGCCGGGATATTCGCCTGCGGCAACAGGTCAACCTCCTCGCACCGAAAACAAGCCGCCTTCATACTGGCATGTCTTTGAGAGCCCTGCTGGCGGACGAAACAGGAAAGGCTGTGCTGGCTCGCTACTTTGGTGAATGGCTGGAGAATCCCCTGCTCGAACAGGGGATGGAAATGACCCTCGATCAACTCTCGAACATTGTGCCTGACCTGTTGACTCCGGCGCTTCTTGAAACGATCAACAGGGAACTCGCTCAGAATTAAGGACCTCCACGTGAAATTCGGCTACTTTGACGACACGGCGCGCGAATACGTTATCACGCAACCCGATACACCCCTGCCGTGGATCAACTACCTCGGCAGTGAAGCCTACTTCGGTCTCATCTCGAACACGGCGGGAGGCTACTCGTTCTACAAAGACGCCCGCCTGCGCCGCCTCACGCGCTACCGTTACAACAACGCTCCGCTCGACATGGGCGGTCGCTACCTTTACCTGCGCGACAACCTCACGGGCAAATACTGGTCGCCCACCTGGATGCCGACACGGACCCAACTCGATGCGTACGAGTGCCGCCACGGGCAGGGATACACGATCATCCAATCCAAACTGAATGGGATTCAATTCCATGCCCGCTACTTTGTCCCACTTGGGGCATCGCTCGAAATCTGGCAGGTGACCCTGACGAACGAGAGCGGTTCGGACTCCGACCTCAGCCTGTTTTCCGCCATCGAATTTTGCCTGTGGGATGCCAACGACGATGCCACCAACTTCCAGCGCAACTACTCCATCGGGCAGGTGGAAGTAGAGTTGCCCTCTCCTGTTGGGAGAGGGGCTAGGGGTGAGAGCGAATACCCTGTCATCTACCACAAAACCGAATACCGCGAACGCCGCGACCACTTCGCCTACTTCGCCTGTTCCGAACCGCTGGCTGGCTGCGATACGGTCCGCGAGGATTTCCTGGGGAAATATCGAGGCTGGGATTCGCCTCAGGTGGTTGAATCGGGCCAATCGTCGAACACCGAAGCGCACGGCTGGCAGCCGATCGGCTCGCATCATGTCAAAGTCCGATTGAAAGCGGGCAAATCAAAGCAGATCATTTTCATCCTGGGCTATCAGGAAAATCCCAAAGATGACAAGTTCGACCCGCCCGATTCGCAAATCATCAACAAGAAACGCGCGAAAACTGCGCTCGAAAAATATCTGCAGCCTGAAAACGCCGACAACGCCTTTGAAAACCTGCGCGAGGACTGGACGGAGTTGCTGGGTAAACTCCAGGTGACCACTCCGGACGAACACACTAACCGCATGGTCAACATCTGGAACGCCTACCAGTGCATGGTGACGTTCAACATGAGCCGCTCGGCTTCGTACTTCGAGAGCGGCATCGGGCGCGGCATGGGCTTTCGCGACTCGAACCAGGATTTGCTCGGTTTCGTCCATATGATCCCCGAACGCGCCCGCGAACGGATACTGGACATCTCCGCCACGCAACTCAAGAACGGCGGCGCGTTCCACCAATACCAACCTCTCACCAAGCGCGGCAACAATGACGTCGGCTCGGGATTCAATGATGATCCGCTGTGGCTGGTGTTGGGCGTCGCGGCATACATCAAGGAGACGGGCGATTGGTCCGTTCTGGAGGAGCAGGTGCAATATGAAAACGAAGAGGGGACGGAGAGTCCGCTGTATGAGCATCTGCAACGCGCCATCCAGTATACGCTCGACAGGCTGGGACCGAACCACCTGCCCCTCATCGGCCGCGCAGACTGGAACGACTGCCTGAACTTGAACTGTTTTTCCGACACGCCGGGTCAATCCTTTCAGACGACGACGAACAAGGACGGCAAGGTGGCGGAGAGCGTGTTCATCGCGGGGCTGTTCGTGCTGGCATGCGGTGAAATGAAGGGATTGGCGGAACATTTTGCCGAACGTCACAGGTCGAACGTCGAGAAGTGGACGTTTGACCTGCGACCTGCGTCGTTTTATGCGGATGCTGCGCGTGAAATGGAGGCAACGATTTGGAAAGCAGGCTGGGACGGCGAATGGTTCCGCCGCGCCTATGATGATTACGGTCGAGTGCTCGGGTCGAAGGAGAACAAGGAGGGAAAAATCTTCATCGAGCCGCAGGGGATTTGCGTCATGGCAGGACTCGGCGTAGAGAATGGCAACGCGGTCAAGGCGTTGGATTCCGTGGAAAAACATCTCGCCACACCGCATGGAATCATTTTGCAGCAGCCCGCCTTCAGTCAGTATTACCTGCATCTGGGCGAGATTTCATCTTATCCGCCTGGGTATAAGGAGAATGCGGGCATCTTCTGTCATACCAATCCGTGGATCATGATTGCGGAAACGGCAGTCGGGCGCGGAGACAAGGCGTTCGAGTATTACCCGCGCATCAATCCGTCGGCGCGGGAGGGGATCAGCGAACTGCACAAGTGCGAACCGTACGTCTATGCCCAGATGATCGCGGGGCGCGACGCGGCGACTCACGGCGAAGCGAAGAACTCGTGGCTGACAGGCACCGCCGCATGGAATTATGTTGCCATCACGCAACACATCCTGGGCGTAAAGCCGACATGGGATGGATTGCAGGTCGAGCCGGTCATCCCGTCGGCGTGGATGGGGTTCGAGATGGCGCGCAATTTTCGGGGAGTCCGATACGAGATTTCTGTCAGGCGCGAGGGCGCGGGGAGCGAGGTCGCGCTCGAGGTGGATGGAAAGCCCATCGAGGGGACGATCATCCCATTGCCTGCTGAAGATGTAAAAACTGTAAAGGTAAAGGCTGTCATTCGGTCATGAAGAGAAAATTGATTTTGGTTTTAACCGCGTTTGCGGTGACGTTGGCGGGATGCGGCGGGGGGCAGGTCGTGAACGAGGTCACGCCGACGCCGTTCCCCACGCCCGTGCGTTCGACATTCACGGTTCAGCGCGGCGATATGGTGGTGGAGGCAAAACTGAGCGGGCGCGTCTCGCCGCTGGCGTTGCACACCGTTTACTTTCAGATCGGCGGACAGGTGCGCGAAGTGTTGGTGAACGCGGGCGATGTGGTGACGGGGGGGCAACTGCTCGGCGAACTGGACAAGGCGCGCGAACTGCGCGCGAACGCAAACGAGACGCAGCGCATCATTCGCCGCGCGCAAATCAACCTTGAAATCGAAAAGTTGACGCTCGAACAGTACGAGGCGGAAAACCGCCCGTCCTACGAAATCGAAATCCAAAAACTCAAAGTGGAACTGGCGCAGATGGAATTCGACGCGTTGATGGAAAACTTGGGCATCGACCCGAACGCGGCTATGACCGACGAACTCGAGGCGCAGGTGGCGCAGGCACGCGCCTTCGCGCCGGCTGATGGTACGATCATTGCCGCGGTGACCATCGGACGCAACGTCAGCCCGACCACGCCTGCCTTCGTGCTGGGCAACCCGAATCAACTGGAGGTGGTTGCCGACCTGCCCCCAGGCGACGAGCAGGTGCGTGAAATGTACGAAGGTATGCCGGTGGTGGTGACGGTGGATGCCAAAGCGGGCGTGGAATTGACGGGCACGATCCGCCAGTTACCTTCGCCGTACGGGACGGGCGCGAGCGATGAGCGCGTCGTCCGCATCATTCTGGATGCCGCGCCTTCGGCGGACACGTATCAATCGGGCGATAAAGTGACCGTGACCTTAATTCTCGCCAGCAAGGACGATGTGTTATGGCTTCCGCCTGCGGCGATCCGTTCGGCGGGCGGACGTACATTCGTTATTGTGAACAGCGACAGCGGGCCCCAGCGCGTGGATATCGAAATCGGCTTGCAGACGCGCGACAGGGTGGAGATCGTCTCGGGTCTGACGGAAGGTCAGGTGGTGGTTGGACCGTAAACCTTTCCGTCCTTGCGAAGGCGGTGCTCTTCCGCCCGAAGCAATCTCCTGCATCGTGTTGGAGATTGCTTCATCGCCCTTCGGGCTCCTCGCAATGACGGAATAAGTATTTTTTTATGACCTTCCCCTCCTCCCTCCTCTCCTTCGCCCTGCTCCTCTGGGCAACGGGACAGATCGCCTTCAAGCGACTGCTCACGCAGCGCTTTCTCAGTCTCGCCGCCGTTGCGGGATTGATGATCGCTTCGGCCTTCATCCTGAGCGTGCCGCTGTATGCCGACGCGACTTACTTCCGTTTGTTGCGCGAGGAATTGCTGGCAGGACGTGAAAACGAATTGACCCAAAAACCCGTGGATTACGCGCCGTTGAACTTCGTCTTCGAACTGAAAGCCGCAGGGCGGGATAGTCCGCAGTGGAAGAATGTCGTCGAGGTGGATGAGTATCTTTCCGATGCGGCGCTGCGCACGGTCGGACTGCCCGTCACGCAGCTTGTCCGCCGCTTCCGCACGGATGGGTATTTCATGTATCCGCCGCGCGATCCGAACAACCCCGGCACGCAATACCCGCTGACCACCGCCAACCTGGCATTCATCACGCCGCTGGAGGAAACCGTGACCCTCGTGGATGGAGCCATGCCTCAGCCGTTCGTATCCCTGCTCCGTGAAGGGGATGTGATCGAAGCGATGGCGAACGAAAACCTCGCCGCTGAATTCGGCGTGCAGGTTGGCGACACGTATTCCCTCCGCACCGATAGCGGACAGATCCCCGTCCTCATCGTCGGCTTGTGGCGACCCATTGACCCGCTCGCGCCGTATTGGGACGTGAAAAGGGACACCTGGCTGATTGTCCACGAAGAGACGTACGCG
Source organism: Chloroflexota bacterium (assembly GCA_013388685.1). GTDB lineage: Bacteria > Chloroflexota > Anaerolineae > Anaerolineales > Villigracilaceae > Defluviilinea. The sequence goes on from JACAET010000024.1 coordinate 122,282, forward strand.
GGCGTCGTCAGCGACCGCGTGGACGATGAACTCATCAGTTCGATCTGGGCGATGACCGCCGACGGTTCCTCGCTCCATGCGGGCGATGTTCCGGCGCTGGAGGAACGTATCCGCTCCATTGAGAATCAAGCCGCGACGCTCCTCGAAAACACGAACCTGATCGCCTCTCCGCTCGACGCGCTCAACCGCTACAACGCCAGCGCGCCGACGCTCACCTATCTGCTGTTCGCGTTCAGCGTGCCCATTTTGAGTCTGATCCTGGCGTTCATCGGTCTGGTGGCGGGGTTGTTCGTCGGTCAGCAGCGCGGCGAGATGGCGATCTTGCGCAGCCGCGGGGCGAGCGCGTGGCAGGTCGTCGGCATATCGTTATCTCAGGGCGTCATCCTCGGCGCGGTCGCGCTGGCGGGCGGCGTCCTGCTCGGCACCTGGATCACACACTCCATCGGCAGGGCGCGCAGTTTCCTCGATTTCCGCGCGGCGGGCGGCTTGCGCGTGGATGTTACGCTGCAGGCGCTCGGTTATGGTCTGCTCGGCATCGCGGTCATCCTGCTCATTCAAGTGCTCCTGCCCACGCTGAGCGCGGCGGCGAACACCATCGTCACCTACAAACAGGAACGCGCCCGTACCCTCGGCACTCCCTGGTGGCAGCGCTTCTATCTGGACGTGCTCCTGCTCATCCCTGCGGGGTATGGGTTTTGGCAACTGCTTGGGCAGTCGCGCCAGGCTTTGCAGGGGACGGAGGCGGTTCCCGATCCGTTGCAGAATCCTCTGCTGTTGCTTGTCCCTGCGTTGGGGATTTTCTCCGCCGCTCTCTTCACGCTTCGGCTTGTTCCCCGTTTCATGGACCTTGTTTCCCGGCTGTTGAATCCCACCAAGAGCGTCGGTATGTTGATGGCGGCGCGTTATCTGGCGCGCACTCCCGCGTTCTATAATGCGCCGCTTGTGTTGCTCGTGCTCACACTGGGACTCTCCGCCTTCACCGCCTCGCTGGCGCGCACGCTCGATTCGCAACTCGATAAACAGATGCGCTACGAAGTCGGCGCGGACATGAACCTGTATGAACTTGGCACGACGTTCAACGAGAACACGCAAAATCCTGTGTACACCTTCGCGCCTGTGGAAGCCCACCTGAGCATCCCCGAAGTGACCGCCGCCACGCGCGTCGGGCGGTATAAGTTCACCGCCATCACGGGAGCGGGCGCATTGAACGGAACGTTCCTCGCCATTGACCGCCTGACCTTCCCCTCCGCCGCGTACTGGCAGCGCGACTTTGCCTCCGAGCAACTCGGCGAGCTGATGAACGGACTCGCCGCCAACCCGACGGGGATTCTCGTCCCCGCGAGTTTGCTGGCGGAGCAAAAACTCGAAGTCGGCGATACGATCAAAGTTTCGGTGACGACGGGCGTGGCGGGACAATCCATTTTGCTCGACGCGCCCATCGTCGGCGCATTCGACCTCTTTCCCACCTGGTACCCCGAAAGCGGGACGCTGATCGTGGGCAATCTCGAAGAGTTGTTCCTGCGCGCGGGAGCGGAATATCCGTATGAGGTCTGGCTGGATACGACCGATAACGCCGACCCCGAATCCATTGCGTACGCGGTGCGCGGTTTCAGCATCCTGCTCGACCAGCAGGCGGATCCATCCAAACTCGTGCAGGACGGGTTGAACACGTTCGTGCGCGAATGGTCGTCGGCGGAACTCAACATCATCGCCGAGCAGCGCCGACCTGAACGACAGGGCTTGTTCGGCTTGCTTTCGGTGGGATTCGTCTCATCCGCATTATTGACCGTGTTGGGCTTTTTGCTCTACGCATTATTCTCTTTCCGACGCCGCTTTATCGAGATGGGTATGTTGCGCGCGATTGGCTTGTCCATCAACCAGATGACTTCACTCCTCGCGGCGGAACTGGCATTTCTGGTTTTATTGGGCATCGGTGTGGGGACGGCGCTGGGTGTATTCGCCAGCCGCCTGTTCGTTCCGTTCTTGCAGATCGGCGCGAGCGCGCAATCGCAGTATCCGCCGTTCCAGATCCAGATCGCGTGGCTGTCCATTGTGCAGATTTACATCCTGTTTGCCATTCTGTTCTTTGCGGCATTGGGCGCGCTGTCCGCGCTGCTGGTGCGGATGAAGATCTTCCAGGCGATCAAACTTGGAGAGACGACGTAGGCTTGTCACCCTGAGCGTTAGCGAAAGGTCTCTGCCACTGTGTAAGAGACTCTTCACCCAGAGTGACAGGATTGTGAACATGACCGAACCTTTGATCATATGTGAAAATCTCGTAAAGATATACAGCCTGCACCAGGAGGGCGGCGCCACGGTGGAAGTGCAGGCGTTGCAGGGACTCGACCTGACCGTGGATGACGGCGAGATGCTGGGCATTGTCGGCGCGAGCGGGAGCGGTAAATCCACGCTGTTGAACGTGCTCGGCGGGTTGGATCGTCCCACCGGCGGGCGCGCGCTCGTCAGCAAAAAGGATCTGGGTCGCATGAGCGAACGCGCCCTCGATGAATATCGCCGCGAGCAGGTCGGCTTTGTCTGGCAACAGGGCGCGCGCAACCTCATCCCGTATCTGACCGCGGCGGAGAACATCGAACTGCCGCTCACGCTTTCGGGTCAGGTCGGCAGGTCGGCGCGGGCACGCGCGCTGGAATTGCTCGAGCTCGTCGATTTGCGCGAGCGCATGGGGCATCGCATGGAGGAACTCTCGGGCGGCGAGCAGCAACGCGTCGCCATCGGAATCGCCCTGGCGAACAACCCCGGTCTTTTACTGGCGGATGAGCCGACAGGCGAACTGGACACGGTGACCGCGCAGACCGTCTACGATCTGTTGCGCGATCTGAACAAACGCCTCGGACTCACGATGGTGATTGTTTCGCACGACCCGGGCATTGCGCGCCACGTGGACCGCGTCGTCCAGGTCCGCGATGGGAAACTGGCGAGCGAGACCGTCCGCGTGCAGCGTTCGGACGGCGGGGAGCATCACGTCGAGTTGGGAGTGCTGGATGCGGCGGGACGCGTGCAATTGCCGCGTGAGTATCTCGAACAGTTCGACATCAAACGCCGCGTGTTGATCGAAACCACGCGGGAGGGCATCCTCATCCGCAAACCGGATGGGAGTCAGCATCAGGGCGAACACAGCAGTTTGTCGGGCGGACAGGTCGAAGTCGAGGAAGAAGCGATGCAAGTCCCATCCGGGTTGAGTCGGTTTTGGGAGAGTGTGAGGTCGGTGATGAGGAAAGGGATCGGGCGATGAGTCTTGTCATCGAAACCAAAGACCTGCGGCGCGTGTACACGTCGAAGACCGGCGCGGAGGTGCATGCCTTGCGCGGTGTGAATTTGCGCGTGGAGACGGGCGCGTTCGTGGCGTTGAAGGGACGCTCGGGAAGCGGCAAGACGACGCTGTTGAATTGCCTGGCGGGGCTGGATAAGCCGACGGCGGGGTTGGCGATGGTGCTGGGGCGGGATGTGATGCAGATGAGCGATGCCGAGGCGACGGTCTGGCGGCGGGAGCAGATCGGCTTGGTGTTCCAGTCGTTCGGGTTGTTGCCGACGCTTTCGGCGTTTGAAAATATCGAGTTGCTGTTGCGGATCAAAGGCGATGCGCACGAGGCGCGGCGGGCGCGGGCGTTGGAATGTCTGGAGATGGTTGGACTGGGCAAATGGAAGGATCACCGCCCGTACGAAATGTCGGGCGGACAGCAGCAGCGCGTGGCGATTGCGCGCGCGCTGGCGAACAACGCCAAGTTGATTCTTGCCGATGAGCCGACAGGCGAATTGGACAGCAAAACGACGCGTGAATTATTGACGTTCTTCCGCGAACTGGTGGAGGCGCGGCACATCACGATGCTGATGGTCTCGCACGACCCGCTGGTGGATGGGTATGTGCATGAGGTGTTGACGCTGAAGGATGGTCAAGTAGTCGGGTAGTTTGGTAGTTCGATAGTTCGGATGGTCGAAGAGTTGGTTGATCGAGCATAAGCCATCGAGACCGTCGAGGCAAACTGAAACAGTAAATGAATCGAATTCTTTCCATTCTCTTCTTTCTCTCTCTTTTCCTCTCCGCCTGCGGCGAGAATACCGTCACGCCCCTGCCCGCCACGGAGGCAGAAGCACAGGAGGATTTCGGTGCGGTGATCTACACCGACCCGTCACAGCCTGTCGAAGCGCGTGTGGAAGACCTGCTCAAGCGCATGACACTTGACGAAAAGATCGGGCAGATGACGCAGGTGGAAAAGAACAGCATCCGCACGGGCGACATTACGAAATATTACATCGGTTCGATCCTGAGCGGAGGCGGCGGTTCGCCGTTCACGAACACGCCCGCGGCGTGGTATGAAATGGTCGCAGGGTATCAGGATGAAGCGTTGAAGACGCGGCTGGGCATCCCGCTCCTTTACGGCGTGGACGCGGTGCACGGTCACGGCAATTTGCTCAACGCGACGATCTTTCCGCATAACATCGGGCTGGGCGCGGCGAACAACCCCGAACTGGTCGAGAAAATCGGACGCGCCACTGCGGAGGAGATTTTGGCAACGGGCATTTCCTGGAATTTCTCGCCCGTCATTGCGGTCGTGCAGGATGTAAGATGGGGACGCACGTACGAAGGTTTCAGTGAAAACACGGAGATCGTTTCGTCGCTCGGCGCGGCATACATCAAAGGGATGCAAACGCTTCGAGACGGCGACACGGTTTCCCCAAGCCAGTCCATTTTCACGCTGGCGACGCCCAAACATTTCATCGGCGACGGAGCAACCCTCTGGGGTTCGTCGCGCACAGGCAATTACAAACTCGATCAGGGCAACATGCAGGTGCCCGAGTCGGTTTTGCGTGAACTCTACCTGCCTCCCTACCAGCGCGCGGTGGACGCAGGCGCGCTCAACGTGATGGCATCCTTCAGCAGCTGGAAGGGAACGAAGATCCACGCCCAGCAATATCTCCTGACCGACGTGCTCAAAGGCGAACTCGGTTTCGATGGTTTCATTGTCTCGGACTGGGGGGCGATTGACCAGATAGACCCCGATTACTACGCTTCGGTCGTCACCTCCATCAACGCGGGCGTAGACATGAACATGGTGCCATACGATTACATCCGTTTCATCGAGACGATGAAACAAGCGGTCAAAAATGGAGACATCCCCGAAGCACGCGTGGATGAAGCGGTTTGGCGAATCCTGCGCGTGAAATTCGCTTTGGGTTTGTTCGAACGCCCGATGCCCGACCCGAAATACCAGGCGACCGTCCGCTCGCGCGAACATCTGGAGCTGGCGCGGCAGGCGGTGAGAGAGTCGCTGGTGTTGTTGAAGAACGAGAATGATGTTTTGCCCCTGAGCAAAAATACGCCCGTCATCTTGATCGCGGGCGAGGGCGCAAACGACATCGGTCTGCAATGCGGCGGCTGGACGTTGGAATGGCAGGGCAAAAAAGGCAACCAAAACGAAGGCACGACGATCTTGAGCGGAATCCGCGCGCTGGCAAATTCCGGTACGCGCATTGAATTCAGCCGCGACGGCGATTTCAGCGAGTTCAAAGATACCGCTGGCAATCCGCTGATTGCGGATGTGGGAATCGTGGTTCTGGCTGAAAACCCGTATGCGGAGGGCGTCGGCGATGCGGCGGATATTGCGCTGACGAAAGCCGAACTCGAACTGCTCGAACGGATACGTAAGCAAAGCGGGGTTGTGGTTGTCATTTTGCTGTCGGGTCGTCCGCGTGTCCTCACGGAGGGGCTGCGCCTCGCCGAGGCATGGGTCGCGGCGTGGTTGCCCGGCACGGAAGGCGCGGGAATCGCTGATGTCCTGTTCGGCGATCATCCATTCACGGGAAAGACCGCTTTCTCGTGGCCTCGTTCCAATGCGCAGTTGCCGATCAATATCAACAACTCGAAGGGCAAATCGGGTTGTGAGGCGCCGCTCTTTCCGTTTGGGTATGGGTTGAAATATGGCGAGTCCATGCCCGAGATTTTGGAGTGTCCATAGCATGACCGATTACGGATTCCCATTCGCAAGCCTCGAAAACGAGTTTTTACGTCTTGATTATTTGACGACCACAGGTCCGCGCATTGTGGGACTCTATATCCGCAGTGCGAAAGATAATTTGCTTGCCGAAACGCCCGAAGTGCACTGGGAGACGCCGCATGGGGAATATTATCTGCGCGGCGGGCATCGTCTGTGGACCGCGCCGGAGGATTTGTACTACACCTGTCCCGAAGAAGGCTTGAGCGTGATCGAAGGCGATGGAGTGACTTTGAGAAGCCCTGTGGAAGCGTCCCTTCTGGAAAGGGAAATCAAAATTCGGCTGCTGGATGCGAACCGTGTGCATCTTTCGCATCGCGTGACATGGCATGGCGAACAACCGATGGAATTTTCTCCCTGGGCAATTACTCAACTGCGGCTTGGCGGCTTGGCGATCCTGCCACTTTCGGAATCGGAAGGCTTACAACCCAATCGCAATCTCGTTTTCTGGTCTTATTCGCAAATCCATGACGAGCGGCTTGAATTGCACGACGATTTGATCCTGCTGCACGGCCGGGCGGACAGGCGGGCATTCAAAATCGGCAATCGTAACACGCTGGGATGGGTCGCCTGTGCGCTGGGCAACGCCTTGTTCGTCAAACGATTTTTGTCGGACCCAAAAGGCAGGTATCCCGATATGGGTTGTAATGTCGAGGCGTATGTCAAGGATACGTGCCTCGAACTGGAAACGCTTGGACCTCTGGTAACATTGCGGCGCGGCGAATCGGTTTCGCACGAAGAATCGTGGGAAATCTACGCGGGAGAGTATCCTCCGACCCCGGAACGCGCGCGCAGCATCAAAGAGCAATGGTCCCAACCTCAATAAAAAGAGCATCGAATGGCAAACAAGATTATCTTCCCTGAAAATTTCCTGTGGGGCGCAGCAACCGCCTCCTATCAGATCGAAGGCGCATGGAACAAACACGGTAAGGGCGAATCCATATGGGATCGTTTTTCACACACGCCCGGCAAGATTCTGAACAACGACACGGGCGATGTGGCGGACGATCATTACCGTCTGTGGAAAAAAGACATCGGCTTGATGAAGAAGATCGGATTGCAGGCATATCGTTTCTCGATCTCATGGCCCCGCATCTTGCCCGCCGGGCGTGGCAGGGTCAATCAAAAGGGACTCGATTTCTACAGCAAACTTGTGGACGGCTTGCTCGAAGCGGGCATCAAGCCGTTCGTTACGTTGTATCACTGGGATTTGCCGCAGGCGCTGGAGGATGAAGGCGGCTGGACGGTTCGCTCTACGGCGGAGGCGTTTGCCGATTACGCCGATGTTGTCATGCGCACATTGGGCGACCGCGTGAAGAACTGGATTACCCATAACGAACCCGCCGTCGTCGCCTGGCTGGGATACGAAACCGGCGTTCACGCGCCGGGGATGACTGATCCGGTTAAAGCGGTCGCCGCGTCGCATCATCTTTTGCTCTCACATGGATGGGCGGTTCCGGTCATCCGTCGCAACAGCCCGGGGGCGGAAGTCGGAATCGCCCTGAACTGCAACTGGACCGTCGCGGCGTCCAATTCCGCCATGGATCTGGATGCCCACCGCCGCAGCGACGGCAAATGGGTGCGCTGGTTTGCCGATCCTGTGTTTGGACGCGGCTATCCTGCCGACGTCGTGGAGGATTTCAAACGCCTGGGAACGCTTCCTGACGGAACAAATTTCATTCAGCCTGGAGACCTCGACATCATCGCAACCCCCATGGATTTCATCGGCGTCAATTACTATAACCGCGGCATTATCCGGGTGAACGCGCCCGGCAATGAACCGCAAAACATATTCCCCTCACCCCAAACCCCCGAACATTGGACCGAGATGGGCTGGGAAAACCATCCCGATGGATTGGTGGGAGTGCTGGCGCGTTATTATTTTGGTTACCAACCCCCGAAACTCTACATTACCGAAAACGGCGCGAGTTATTCCACACCGCCGGATGAAAACGGGAACGTCCCCGATGTCCATCGCGTCAATTATCTGCGCACGCATGTAGCCGCCGCGTACCGCGCCATTCAGGCTGGAGTGCCGCTGGCGGGATATTTTGTCTGGTCGTTGTTCGATAACTTTGAATGGTCGTTCGGTTATTCCCAGCGATTTGGCATTGTTTGGGTGGATTATGCAAGCCAAAAGCGCATTCTGAAGGACAGCGCAAAATGGTACAAAACCGTCATCAAAAGAAACGGGTTCCAAACCGTCTAATCCCATTCTTAGATTTGACAACCGATGTTGCACAAACATACGTGCCGCAACTCCATGGGAATGAACCTCCGGCATGCTTGTAAACAGCGCGTAGCGCGCAACTATCCCATGCTGCCAGTGTTCTATGGGTAATGAAAGAAAAGGAGCAATATGACCATGGAAAATTCCACACCCCAAAGCGTGTCCTTCTACGACCGCCCCGGCATTGAAAAGGAAATTCTCCCCATCGGCGGGGGAATCCCCTTTGGCATGGAGCGCGTAACCAATCCCCTGGTTGGGATTGGCGGCGTGTACGGCACCTGGGGATTTAGTTACGATAACGATAGCCTGCCCGCATTTCTGGAACAGCGCCTCGGACGCCCGCTTCTCTCCGACGAGAGGCTGAATCTCTCCGAGTTGGGCTTTCTCAGCCGGCAACATCTTCCCCTCGACCTGACCAGCCAGGAGCATACCCAACTGGAGGTGGAAGTGGGCAGGCGGTTCCTCGTGGAGGCAATCAAAGCATGTAATTGGGAACCTTCGGAAGTGGACGCTGTTCTGATCGGCATGAGCGCCCCGCTTGCCGAGGATTATCTCGATCGGATTTCGAAGGCGGCGGGCATCCCGGAGAGGGCGCTCAAGGTGGCTATTCACAAGGCTTGCGACGGTTCCACGAGCAGTTTACACCTGGCTTTGAACCCCGAACTGCCCGAGAATTTACAGTTGGACAAAAATATTGCCGAATCCCTGCGCGGTAAAAAGGTGCTTGTCGGCGGTATCGAAGGCTTGAGCCGCTTTGTCAGTTCCTCCCACGATTCCAATGCCCTGCAATTGTTCGGGAATGCGGGAGGCGTGATAGGCGTGATCCCCGGACAGACCATGAAGTTTATCGCAGGCAAATCGCGCGAGGTGTTCGACGACGATGGGGTTTTGCAGGTTGCCATGTATTACCCGCATTCGCGGCAGAAGTTCAACGGCGAATTCAACGTGGATGTGACCGAACCCCTCGAAAACAACATCCGCGTGGCAGGCTTGATGCATGAACCGAAGGACGGATCCTCGATTGCAATGGCGGGACCAATGGGCATGGTCAAATTGTTTGTAAGAACCGGCGTGCAGGTGGTACGGGACGTATACGCCGCTTATCAATGCCGGCTGAACGAACTGGGGATGGCGGGCAAGTCGCTGGCGGTGGCGATCGTGCATCACGCCAATTACAAGATCAACAAATTGAAGGAAAAGCACCTGCAAAGCGAGGGGATCATCCTGCCGATGCCGTGGCTGTTGAGCGAATTTGGGAATGTAAGCGCGGCGTCGAACATGATTGCCTTCCTGCGGGAACTTCCCAACCTGAATCCCCTGGATCATATCTTGATTGACGGGTTTGGCGCCGGAACCTATTACGACGTTCTAGCCGTGGAGATTGGGGGGTAATGCGGATGACGTTTCAGACACTTTAAATCTAAATCGTCCCTTCCATGACCTGTGGAGGGGACGATTTTTGTAACTTTGTTTTAATTTACCCGTCTTGGATCTGAAACATAAGGACAACCAAAGGCGAGAAAACGGCGGATGTATCGTTCAAACAGGAACCTGGCAATCATCCGATTGCTTTTGCAATTAAAGTTGTATGAAGGTGACTATCCCGATGGGTTGTTTTCAATGCGCCGATCCTATTTTGTGAGCTTGCTATACCGTTTTTTGTCCGTGCTCATCCGCTGATTCCGTCCCGGTTACAGGAGCGAGCCGGATACTCGCTGAGATGTCCAGTGAATTGCTGTGACTGATGGAAAATCGGGGAAACCCGGGAAGTGCCCCCTATGCCGCCTGTGAATTTTTGCAGGCGGCATTTATTTGTCTTTCCTGTTGCCGAAAGCGGGTGATCATTTTGCCAGCCGGTCCAGTAGAAAGGCGTACTCAAAGGCGATTTCCCGCAGAAAGTCGTAGCGTCCCGAGGAGCCCGCATGCCCTGCGTGGAAGTTGGTTTTGAGCAGAAGCAGGTTGTCATCGGTTTTGAGTTCACGCAGTTTGGCGGCAAATTTTGCCGGTTCCCAATATCCTACACGTGGGTCGTTGAATCCGGCGGTCAGGAGCAGATGAGGATAGTCCGCCGCCCGGATGTTGTCGTAGGGGGAATAGGACATCATGTACTCGAAGTGTTCGCGGATGGCAGGATTGCCCCATTCGTCGTATTCGTGCGTGGTGAGAGGGATGGTCGGGTCGCTCATGGAATTGACGACATCCGTAAATGGAACTTTGGCGATGACCGCCTTGAAAAGTTCCGGGCGCATGGTCATGCAGGCGGTTACCAGCAGTCCGCCTGCGGAGACTCCCATGATGGCAAGTTTATCCCTGGAGGTGTATCCCTCCTCGATCAGGTATTCGGCGCAGGCAATGAAGTCGGTGAAGGTGTTTTTCTTGTTGAGGACTTTGCCGTCCTCGTACCATGCTCGTCCCAATGCCGAGGAGCCGCGGATGTGTCCGATGGCGTAGACGAATCCCCGGTCCAGAAGGCTGATGCGGTGATGGTAGAACTCCGGTTCCAGCATGGCACCATAGGCTCCATAGCCGTGCAGGAGCGCGGGATTGCCTCCATCCTTTGCGAGTCCTTTTTTGTAGGCAATCGAAAGGGGAACGCGCTTTCCGTCCGGCGCAACCGCGTGGACCTGCTCGCAGACATACTGCGTTTTGTCGTATCCGATGATGTGTTCCTCTTTTTTCAATTCCCAGTCGCCGTTGTCCATCCGGATATCGTACATCGAGGGAGGCGTCACCAGCGACGAATACCGGATGCGCAGTCGATCGGATTGGAAGTCGTGATTTCCCTCCGGCTCGAAGTGGTAGGCGGGCTCGGGAAAGTGGACGTAGCGTACGCGGCTCACGCCGTCCACATCGCTGATACGGATGTGCGGCAGCGCCTCCCTGCGCTCGTATACGACCAGATGATTTTCGAAGACATCCAAGCCCGTCAGCATGACGTCTGCGCGATGCGGCAGAACCTCCTGCCAGCGCGCATGTTCCGGCGTTTCCACCGGCGCCCTGACCAGTTTGAAGTTTTTGGCGCCTTCGTTCGTGAGGATGAGGAAGTAGCCTTTATGATGGCTGGCATAATATTCGATGCCCTGCCGGCGCGGCGTGATGACCTTCAGTTCGCCGTTGGGTTGATCGGCGGAGAGATAGCGCACCTCGGTCGTCAGGGAACTGGAATGGTCGGTGAGTAGATAGAGATTGTCGCGGGTTTTGTGAAAAAAGAGGAAGAACGTCTCGTCCGCTTCGTGGTATATCAATACATCCTGTGCCGGATCGGAACCGAGCTTGTGACGGAATAATTTGCAGGGGCGTTTTGCATCGTCCAGCGTCCCGTAAAAAATGGTTTCGCTGTCGTTTGCCCATTCGACGCCTGTGTGAAAATAGACGCTGCCGTAGGTGTTGGGAATGGTTTCGGGATACGATTGCCCGGTTGCCAGGTTCAGGATGTGAATCGTATAGGTCTCGTTTCCGTCGTAATCCACCGAGTAGGCGAGTTTGTTTCCGTCAGGGCTGACGGCGAAGGCGCTGACGCTGCAGAAATTCCTTCCGTGCGCAAGCGCGTTCTGGTCCAGGAGTATCTCTTCGGGACTTTCCGCCGCGTCCTGTCTGCGGCAGAAGATGGGATATTGTTTTCCCGCCTCCGTTTTCTGGTAATACACATATCCGCCTCTTTTCTCAGGGACGGTTGTATCGGTTTCCTCGATCCTGCCTTTCATTTCCGAGAAAAGCGTCTCCTGAAGCGGGAGTGTGTGTTTCATGGCTGTTTCGAGATACTCCATTTCTGCCTGAAGATAGTTCCGTACCTCGGGATTTTGCCGTTCGCGAAGCCAGTGATAATTGTCCACGCGCGTGTTGCCGTGTTGGGTGATCTTGTGGGGTTTTGGGGGTGCAAGAGGGGCGGCAGTCATGTTGTTTACTTGATGATGGTACGGGGAATGTTCGTCACGCAGTTGAAATCCGAATCGATGCAAACGTCCACTTCGCCGCTGAAGTCGCCGGGGAACAACGCCACCGCATCGAAAATGACGATCAAGGTATCGCCCGGCTCGACGGTGCGATAGAAATAATAGGTCTGAAAGGTCTCGCCTCCGCCCAGCGAGTCGAACTGGCTGGTCTCGGAATACTTCGGCTCGACCAGCAGGATGTTGAATCCTCTCAGGTAGTTCAGGCTGAAATCTATGCTGGAGAGTTCGAGCGTTTCTGTACTTGTGTTCCGGATCGTGATGATAATTTGGATTTGATCGCCCACCCCGGCGCTGTTCGGCGCGCTGACTTGCACATCGGCATTGTTTGGCGAACGGGAGCCAAGCCACATCAGTCCGCCCAAGCCGAGAAAGGAGGCCGCCATCCCGCATAGGATTATGGCAAGGCATCCGCCCGCGATCCAAAGCATTGTTTTGTTCGTAGAATTATCGTTTGTACTTTTCATGATATTCTTTGAAATGATCGATTCTCGATGTTACCCTGAAACGCGGCACAAGTCCCGCGGCGCTGCGTACCAGGAGGTGCTTCCTTGGGGTCAGATTAAACCACTCGATAGCCTGTCACATATTTCTTGTGATACACCGAAATCCAAACTGCGTCGCTCTGGTTTCCGCCAAGACAAACCACGTAATTTTTGATCTCCCCCAGGCAGAAGGCGACATGTGCCCAGCCATCGTCCCAGATGAACGTCGTTACCGCGCCGCGTTGGGGTTCGCGGGCGGGTTTGCCCCAACTTCGCCATGGATTGACCAATGCGGAATCCGTGGAGGGAAGTCCTGCCTGTTCGATACACCAGTTTACAAATGCCGCGCACCAGTCCGTTTCGTCCGGCAGGGTTGGGTATTTACGGGCAAGTTCCGTGCTGTTGAGGTATTCCTGAATCCTCGGGTTGTGTTGCGCGCCGGGTATTTCGCGTACGCCAAATTCCGCAAAGGCAATCGGAAGCCAGGGGAAATCCTCCGCTGATTTCTGAATGGCGACCTCGCCCAAAGGCGCAAGCCGTTCGATGGGGCACCATCCCATTTCACCCCAGGAGTTCGTACAGTGTTTCCATTTGCCGTCTGCCGAGACCTCATCCACGATGACAACTCGATTGAACTTCAATGGCCGGACCGCGCGGGAGGTCTCGTCGGGCGATTCCCGCATGGGCAGATTTTCCGCGAGCGCCCGATGCAAGCCGGTGGCAGGGTACTCCTCCGGCGAAGCGAGTAGATCGTTGTTTTCCATCAGATAGGCGCCCGAACACCAGCCGGTCTTTCCATCGGGTGTTTGGATGTTCACCCATTTCCAATCCAGCGAGGCGCCGAGAAAGGGCAGCTTGTTGCCGCGGTTTACCTTGCCAATGACGGCGTACCCGAGCCCGGGTCCGGAGCGAACGTTGAGGGTATCCACTTTGACGAGCATCAGAACCTCACTGGCACCGAGGGGCGGAGGCGCGGCGATTTTTGTCATGTATTGAAGGGCTGCCCAGCCGGCGACGCCTGTGGATTTGCGCACCTGCGCCCATTGACCCGATACCGCCACGGCATCCACCAATTCGCCTTTCTTCAGCGAACCGATCACCGCATACGTTGCGCCGGGTCCCTGACGCAGGTTGAGGCTGGTCGCGTCCACCCGGTACTTATCCTGCGCCTCGAGAGGGGGCGGAGTTTCCTCCTGTAATTCGAGAAAGCCGCGATGACACCATCCCTGCCTGCCGTCTTCCGCAGAGACGTGAATCCATGAGTTTTTGATCTCGCTGCCGGCGACGATGGCATGTCTGGCAAGTGTGCCAATCGTATCGTAATGGACGCCCGGTCCGGAGCGCATTCGCAATGCGGCGGCTGTTACGCGGTAATTGGGCATGTGTCTCTCCTTTCCTGTCGCCGTATCTGTTCAAACGGGCATCCTCTTCGAACGGCAAGCCGTTTGATCTTATCATGCTGTGCCGTCTGCATCAGCATCTTGCGTTTGATAGATCTTTGCAATCACCTCTTCGAGCGGCGGATCGGAGATGGTAATGTCCACCACGCTTCCGGCGGCGGTTACATGGGCAAGCACCTTTTCTACAGACATCGTTCGAATATCGAAGCGCAATTTTACGCCGTAATGCCCCACTTTGAGAATCTCCACGCCCTCGATGTGGAACGATTTCGATACCTCGTCCGCATACCTCACCTCCACGAGTTTGGCGGTGAGAAACCTGCGTTTAAGATTCGAGACTTTGTCTTCATACACGATCTGTCCGTGATTGATGATGATGACGCGCTTGCACAGGGCTTCAAGATCGCCCGCGTCGTGAGAAGTGAGCAGGACGCCGACTTTTTCGCGCTGAGCCATTTCACGAATGGCGTCGCGGATGCGTTGTTTTGCGACCACATCCAGACCGATGGAGGGTTCATCGAGCAGAATCAACTTCGGGTGGTGGAGAAGCGATGCGGCGACTTCACAGCGCATTCGCTGTCCCAGCGAAAGTTTGCGAACGGGCGTCTCCAGAAGGTCGCCGATTTCGAACGTCTCGGCAAGAAAGGCAATTCGTTTTTTTGTCTCGAGATCGCCGATTTCGAAAATTCTGCCGAAGAGACGGAAGGTGTCAATGGCAGGGAGGTGATACCACAACTGCGGACGCTGTCCGAAGACCGTGCCAATGTGATAGGCGAGTTTTTGCCGCTCTTTCCAGGGGACGAACCCCAGAACTTTGGCGTCGCCTCCGCTGGGATGCAGGATGCCGGTCAGCATTTTGATGGTGGTGGATTTGCCCGCGCCGTTGGGTCCGATGAAACCCAGCAGTTCTCCCGTCTCCATTTGGAACGACAGTCCGCGGACCGCTTCAATGATGTTGTATTGCGGCTTGAACAACGAGCGTACAGAACCGCCCAGCCCTTCGGCTTTACGCTTGCTCTGGAACGTTTTTTGGAGATTGGTCACTTCGATGGATGACATGGCTCGACGGGAGAGTTGCAAAACAGGATTCCGGGCGGCGTTACCGAAGCAATTGTACCCCGTGTCATAGCGATGTATTCTACGAGTTTGTGTTTGTGAACGTCTTGGAGAGCAGCCTCTTGCTCCAGTTTGTAATGCAAAGACGCAATGAAATGCTTTGCCACAGATTGCACAGATTCGCACGGATTTTTTGAATAATGCGAGACCCTGGTCTCGCACTCCTGTATAAGGTGAGTAAATCAGAAAATCTGCAACATCGTGCCCGCGGGGTAAACCCGTGGCTGAAAGTACTTTTGCAAGCGGTCTATTACAGATTAAGGCGGGTTACTTCAGAAGCATGTGTAGGGAGCGAAGCAAGGCGTCTATGTCGCGCTTTGTGTTGTAACCCTGCACGGACACACGGATCCATTTTCTCCCCTTCCATTCGATGAGGGGAATTTCGATTTTGTAGTCTTTGTACAACCGTTCTTTGAGCAGGGAAATGTCGCTGTTGGCGGGCAGGGGCGCGGCAACCATTTGGCAGAACCAGGCTTGCCCTGCGTTCGACCGAAGCGCGTCGGTTGGAAAATGAAGCGGGGCAAGTCCGGTCAATTCGCAAATCCGATGATGGGCATATGCCGCGAGCCGGTGGCAGGATTCACGCACTTCGTCCCAGTTATACTGTTCCTGAAACTCAATGGCTGCCGGCACAGACAGAAACGCCGCCATGTCGCGAGTCCCCCACCATTCGTGCTGATCTATGAATGCCGAAACGCCCGGGACCTCGGGTTCGTATCCCCATGAAACGACCAGGGGTTTGAGCAGGCTTTGAACCTCGGGACGCGCATAAAGAAAGCCCGCTCCCTTCGGCGCGCACAGCCATTTGTGGAGGTTGCCGCCATAGAAATCCGCGCCGAGCGAATCGAGCCGTAACTTGATTTGACCGGGCGCATGAGCGCCGTCAATGATTGTGATGATCCCCGACTGCCGCGCCCGCCGGACGGCCTCTTCCACTGGAAAAATGACCGCCGTGGGCGAGGTGATGTGACTCATGAAAATTACGCGTGTCCGAGGCGTAACGCCGCGCCAGAAATCTTCCACGAATTTTTCCGCCGATAGCAAGGGCGTTTCGACGGGCTGGTTGATATATCGAAATCCTTTTTCTTTGGAAAGAAACCGCCAGGTGCGGTCCAAAGCGCCGTATTCATGCTCGGTGGCAAGTACTTCGTCGCCCGGACCGAGGCGCAGGGAATGTGCCACGATATTGAGCGCGACAGTTACATTTTGGGTGTAAACGATATTGTCCGCCTGCGTGCCGAGGTATGCTCCCAAGGCAGCACGCGATTCCGCCAGCAACCCTGTGATTTGCCGTCCTAAAAACTGGACAGGCTGTCTTTCCAGCTCGCGCTGCCAGCGCTGATAGGCATTAAAAACCGCCCTGGGCGTTGCGCCAAACGAACCGTGATTGAGAAATATGACCGATGGATCGAGAAGAAAATATTTTTTGAATGACGGCATGCTTGTCTATGGCGTCTATTATAAGACGACATGCTTTTTCGTTTCGAGGCGTAGGAGGATTCGAGAGGATGATTTTCTAACGTCGCCCGCCGTTGTAATCGCCCGAGTCCTCGCGGATGTGCCGCGAACTCTTCCTGCATGGATCCCTTATGCTTGCGGCTTTCCAAAAGGGTCGAGCAAAAAAACGGCTCTTGAATTTCAACGACAAATCACAGAGTCACGGAGACGCTGAAAAAACACGTGGAACTTGTCACAGAACTACCCTGTCCCTCTGAGGGAGCGGTTGTTGCAACCGACGAGTCTCTTGTTTTGGGCCGTAGAGACCCTTCGCTGCGCTCAGGGTGACATTTTTGAGATGACTTGTAAAAAGGCTCCTAAAAATTCTTATTCACCACTTTAAGAAAAAGGTCGGTCATGTTTGGATCGAACAAACGCCCGGATTGGCTGATGATATAGTCCAACGCCTGTGTTCTGCTCCAGGCAGTGCGATACGGGCGGTCGGATGTCAATGCGTCGAACACGTCCACGTAGGCAAAGACCCGCGCCACAAGAGGGATTTGTTCACCCTTCAACCCATAGGGGTAACCGCTCCCATCCCAGCGCTCATGGTGATAGAGCGTGATGTCGAGTACGGATTTTGCGTTGGTGATTGGCGCAAGGATGTTGTAGCCCAAAATGACGTGTTGTTGCATGACCTGCCGTTCCCGTTCCGTGAGGCTGCCGGGTTTTAGCAAGATTGCATCGGGTATGCCGATTTTTCCAATATCGTGCAGGAGCGCTCCCTGTCGAATGGCATCCCAATCATCCACAGGCCTGCCCATGTGTTCGACCATGTGCATGGTCAATTCGCTGACGCGTCGCGTGTGCCCTTGTGTTTCCAGATCGCGCAGTTCGAGCGCCCGGGAGAGGCCCTCGATCATGGCGTTATAGCGGTTCATCAATTCGGCGTTGAGTTCCCGGTAGCTGTTCAAAACGATTGTGCGTTCTACCAGGGCGGCAATCTGTCCGGTAACCCTTTCCAGGAACGCGTAGTTCAGGTCAAGGACGAGCCGGGGGGAGCGCCATGCAAATTCCAGAGCGCCGATCATTTTTTCCTTACTGAGGGGAAGGGCAAGGTATCCGCGAAAGCCGTCCTCTTTCAGGGGACTGATGGTTTGTGCCTTGCGGGTGCGGTCCTGTAAATCGGCAATCCATACGGGACCTTCCAGCGGTCTTCCGGTTCTGCCTGTGTCGAGATGAAAATTCAGCCTTGCCAGCTCCTGAGGCTTCAGCCCATGCGTCATGAGCAGTTCAAAGCGGACGGATAACGGATTGTAACGCAATGCAATCACCGCATCGGCAGATAGCGCTTCAGCCAAAATTCTCAAGACCGGTGGAAGTCCTTCCTTTACGTCGAGGGTGGAATAAAGCAGTCTGGAAATCGAATATTCGATCTCGCTGACCGACTTTTCGTCATCCTCAGCCGATAGTTCGTTTGCAATGAAGCCGGCTAACGCAGTGATCCACTTGATATCGGCAGGTCGAAAGAAATCCGTTTGGTCGCTGATCATACCGATCACGCCCAGGGTTCTGTCAGCTTTCACAAGGGGAAATAACCCGCCGCTGACGAGTTCCGCATGGTTTAAAAATGTGAAAGGTTCCCGGGTTTCGAGAACTTCACGTATGACGTTTTCGGTAAATTGGGGAGGGATCGAACCGGGGCGAACGCTTGCCACCCACTGTACGGCAGTGTTTTCTCCGGTCAATCCCATCCAAGCATTAACAAGCCCCTCCTGTCCGGAAAGAATCTGAAGCCATTTCCTTCCCCTGGCTATTCGACTGGATGCCTGCCGATCAAGTTCATTGTCGGTGTTTATAAAATTGATGCCTTTCAGGCTTAACGGGTCGCTGAGCATTTATTCGATGAGTCCGTTTTTCAATAGACGGTTGGATAGTCCTTCATCCAGTTGTTGTATGAATTCGGGAAGATTTGCCGCCTTGATCGAGTCAAGGACGTTCAGGGTTGCTTCGGTTATGTGGAATTGTTCCCCGCCGAATCCGCTTCGTATCGCGCCGCGCGGATCTTCCAGCAATTTGGCGCAGAAACGGAGGTTGAGCGAGGCGGCAATGAGAACGCGCCCGATGGCGTTCAGGTCTTCTGCCACATCAATGGTTTGGGGAGGTCGAGTCAGCGGTTTTGTATACATTAGGAATCTCCAGACTTGTGGGCGCGAACAGGTTGTATGCCAAGGCACATCCAAAATGCCCCCGTTGCCACAAAAATATCACCGAGGCTGAAAGCAAAACGATAGGGAATAATCGCAGGCGAAACAAAACGGTCAGACAGCCAGGGCAGGACGATGTTCGATTCGGCCAATAGTATATCTTTGCTCGCGTTGCTAATTCGTCTGCCGGTCTCCAGGGTGCTGAGGATATTCGGATCTACAAATTTTTGCGCCGTTTCGAAAGGCAATGGCATGAAGCCGCCATTGGCAAGAATAGCCGTCAGATTGAACGCCAAGCCAACCGCCAAAACGGGCATGCCCGGCACTTTGAAGTTGATCAGCGTAAAAAGGAGCAAAATTGCCTGTGACCAGACCAACCCGGCGGAGGCAAGCTCGTCGGATGCCCAATCACGGGTAAAAGGCAGGTAAACCGCTGTCAATTGCGGCAGAAAACCCAGGAAAACCAGCCAGACTGCCCTGAAAACGGGAGAATGCCAGGTCCGCCCACTCCACCTGGCATATCCCATGCCGGTTAACATGCCGGCTGCTATGGCTGTAAGCAGAATCAATTATTTGATTCCGCTGCCGCCCACATCCTCCGGGGCGCCTGCGCCCAGCACCAGCAAAACGAGCGCCAATAACATCATGGCAAATTGGATATGGGTCTTGTTGAGCTTGGTGACGGAAAACACGATTTGATTGAATGTCTTGTTCATGGTTCACCTTTCTGAATTTGGTATCTGAATTTTGTATGCCCCACTTTATCCGATACCCGGTTACAAAGGTGGCCTCAAATCGTATCCAATAATTGTTTGTAGAGCGCGCTGATTTCGGAGGACGGTTTCAACCCCAGCTCGTTCATGAGCAAATTCTGATATTGCCGGTATTGCTGAGTCATGCCTACGGGGTCGTGCAGGCTGGCATAAGCTTGGATGGCAATGCGGTTGGCGGATTCCAACAGAGGGTCGGCGTTCAGAGCGGTTGCTGCGGTTCGAAGACAGTCTTTTGCCCGACCGGACTGTAGGTACATGTCTGCCAATTCCACCAACAGGTCGAGATACGCATCCTGATAATGCAGGCGGTCTGCCACAGCCCATTCTGCATCTATATCAGCCAGATAGGGACCTCTCATCAGCGCGAGCGCGCGGTTTCGAATCTCCATGTCGCCCGCCGAATCGGCGCTGCGACATGCCTTGAGGAGTTTGTCAACCTCCTGGCGGTCCCAGGTGTAATGGATCTCGCGATTGAAGCGGTATTTTTCATTCTCATATAGGATGACATTCTGTCCGAGCGCCTGGCGGATTCTGTAGATGTTGATTTTAAAACGCATTTTGAGCCGGGCTGGTGATATATCGGGCCAAAATTCGAGGGCGATTTGTTCCTTGGTCAGGGGGGGGGATTGGAGGAGAAAGAAAAACAAATCGCGCGCTTCGCGGGTTTGCCAGTCAGACGATTCCACCAGCCGCTGGTCGCGGCGAACCTGCACTTCTCCGAAACTGACGATTTCCAATTTCGGGATTTTCGTCTTTGGCGCGTTCGTTTCCTGACGGATTTCTGCGACGAGCTCGAGAATCGAGTTTCTAATCTTTTGCGCCTGCCTCAAAAACCGACCAATGACGATATCCTTGAATAATTGAGTGTTTCCTCTCTTTCGCAGCCACGCCGCACACCGGCTGGCATGGATCATGAACGGCGTCGGATTCTGCCATTCGCGTGCAGAAGGCAACAACCCCTTGAGGTTTTGCAAGGCGGTGTCAGGAAATTGCACCGAGAGGGCTGTTTCCAGCCATAGCCGTGCAATCGCCTGCTCCATTTGATTCCCGCCCTCCTCAAAAAGCGCAACCGCATCGCGGAGAACGACAATGGCAGGTTCGATTTTGTCGGCGTCCAACCAGCATATTCCCAATTCGAGATTATAGAGCGCCCGTTCGAATAACCCAAGTTTGACCTGGGCGATCACGGCATGGTTGATCTCTTCCACAGCCAGCAGGGGCTCTCCGCCCAGACGTTGAAGCCGCGCCTCACCCAACGATGCGTAAAAAATATACAGGGAATTGCCAAGGTGGGTGGCCTGCGTGAGCGCTTTATCGTAATAATCGTATGCCGATTCCAGTTCGGACAGATCGGTCAATAGATCTGCCAGGCTGATCATGATATTGGTTTCGATCTGCAGGTAACCGCTTCGCCGGGCGGTTTCGAGGGCATTGTGCAGGGATGAATAGGCTTCTTTCAGCCTGCCGGTCATATGGTAAAGCAATCCCAGGTTGTTCAATAGGCGCGCTTTCCAGCCGGTGTTGCCCGAATCTTTCCAGGCTTCGAGCGCATTGGAGTAATATCGCTCGGTAATTTCGGGTTTTCCCAGACGGCGGTAGACCACCCCGATTTCGGTCTCCAGGATTGGCACCTTGTTGCTGATGCCCAGGGTTTTGCTTGTGCGTAATGATTTCTGTAGCCAACGAAGCGCCTCCTCCATATGACCCAAGCCGTAAGATGACAAACCACGGATTCTTTGCGCCTCGGCGAATGCAAGCTGCATTTCAGGAAGCGCATTTTCCTTTGTCGTTTCGAGGATTTTCTCAGAGTCGCTGATGGCGCGGTCGAAATCTCCGAGTTGCCTGAAAATTTCCGCGCGCCGCATCAGATTTGTAATCCAGGCAACATCGTCTTTGTCTGCGCGGAGTTTCCCGTCCGCCAGATTGTACAACTCCAGCGCCTGTCGATTCTCCCCTTTGAAGGCGTGAATGATTCCCAACAAGGACACCAGTACCGGTTGGGAATAGATGATTTCGTCGGAAAGCCGTTTGAGCCAGCGCTCCAGGGTTGGTATGCGGCCCGCCGCAATAAAATGAGAGCCTGTGCTTTTGAGCAGCCGGACTTGATTGTCGGTATCGTCCAGTTGGGCGTAGATGTGGAATGCCTCGTCCCAGGATTGTTGCGCCTCATATGCTTTCGCCAGGCTGTGTTGAATGTGCCACGAAAGAACGGGATGTTCGTACTGGAACTTCGATCTGAGAAAATGGCGGAAGAGATGATGGTATCGGATCCAGTTTCCCTCATCGCCAACAGGGACGCTGAAGATGTTATTTGCTCTAACGTGATGGAAGAGCGTTTCCCAGTCGAGTGATTCATCCTCCATCAGCGGTTCCAGCACGTTCTTGCACAGTTCGACGTCGAACGTTTCGAACAAGGAGGTCATCAACAGGAACTGGCGAACCTGTTCCGTTTGGCGGAGAAGAACCTCTTTCGAAAAGAAATCGAATAATTCACGCGTCGATTCCAAAGGGCGCATTCTTGGAATCGAACCGGGCTTTCCGTTCGAAAGATGAATTGCCGCGATCCACCCTTCGGTTTGTTCCACCAGTGTATCCGCCTCATGCCTGCTTAATTCAATGCCGCTGTTTTGTTGAAAGAGCCGCTGTATTTCATCGGCGGAAAACGACAAGTCTTCGTACGACAAGCCGCCAATCTGGTTGCGCGCAACCAGGAGGGGGGAATCGGGCAGATTGGGCAGGGCGCGGGAAGCCAGGATCAAATGGACATTTTCGCTGGTGAGTTGGACAAAACGATTGATCAACGGACCAGCGAAAGGACTGTCTTCCACCAGATGATAATCGTCGAGGATCAAGAGGAAATGCTCGTTGATTTGGGCGGCGATTTCGTTGGTGATTGTCACCAGAATTCGTTCCGCGTCGCGTTCGAAGGATGTCATGCTTTCCAGCGCGGCGCGTGAGTCACGCCCGAAAGCGCGAAACTGCATTGCAATCGAAGCCGTCAAATACCCCAGGAATCGTTGGGGATCCTGGTCCAGCGGGTCCAGCGTGAGCCAGCATACCGGCATTTCGGTTTGCTGGGCGAGATCCACCAGCAGGGAGGTTTTTCCGTACCCGGCTGGCGCAACGACCAGCAGGAGTTTTTTATCCATTTGTTCATAGAGCCCGTCAATCAAGCGCGGTCGCGTGATCAATTCACGTCGGCGGTGCGGCACGTGAATCTTATTCCTGCTTACCGGTATACCAGCAATGGTTTTCATGGCGAAAAAATTCTGAACTGACGGGATGTTCTACTGTTTTATTCTATTACATTGCAGTTGCATCCAATGGTTTCAATTTTGTAACATTCGGTGGGGATTGACCAAATTTATCACAAGGATGGGGTTCTTGCCAATCGGTAAAGAGCTCCTCCCGCCGGCGTACCCCCTGTTTTTTGGGGCAAATCCGCATAAAGGCTCGAAGTTGCCATTGTATTTCATGTCAAAACAACGTATACTGAAACCGACCGTTCGAGTCCAATTCGCCAAGGAAAGGATTGTTCCATGCATATCTACCATCCCATGAATTGTATCGTCCCACCTCACATGCTCGAGGAAATCGCCTCCAGAGGCACAGCGGCGCAAAGGGAACTGGCAATCAGCACGCTGAAGGCGTCCGAGCAAATGCGCGGACAAAGGCGCGCCTTGTCGGATTTTGCCGGCGCCGTCTCGCGCGTTGCCGCAGTGGGAGGCAAGGAGCGGATCGTCTACGATGCCCGAAACGGTTCCTCCCTTCCCGGTACGCCCGTGCGCAAGGAAGGGGACGGACCTTCGGCAGACGTAGCGGTCAACGAAGCCTACGATGGCAGCGGCGCGACCTTCGATCTTTACAAGGACATTTACAACCGCAATTCGATTGACAATAACGGCATGCGTATGGATTCCACCGTTCATTATCGAAAAGGCTACGATAATGCCTTTTGGAATGGGGAACAAATGGTTTATGGCGACGGCGATGAAGATCTGCCCGTCAGCGACCGGCTCTTTAATCGTTTCACCATCGCCATTGATATCATCGGTCACGAATTGACGCATGGGGTGACTCAGTTCGAAGCCAAGTTGGTTTATTCCTACCAGGCAGGCGCATTGAACGAATCCATGTCGGACGTGTTCGGTTCTCTCGTGAAACAACGCGTCCTCAATCACACTGCCGCGCAGGCGGATTGGATCATCGGCGAAGGGTTGTTTACGCCCAATGTCAAGGGAGTCGGCATCCGGTCCATGAAGGAACCGGGAACGGCGTACAACGATCCTGTGCTTGGCAGGGATCCACAGCCCGGTCATATGAAGGATTATGTCAATACGTCCAGTGATAACGGCGGCGTACACATTAATTCCGGCATACCCAATCGGGCGTTCTACATCACTGCCATGGAACTCGGCGGCTATGCCTGGGAAAAAGCCGGGCAGATCTGGTATGTCACCTTGAGGGATAAACTTGGTTCGACTTCGCAGTTCCAGGATTGCGCCGATCTCACGTACGCGGTCGCCGCGGAGTTGTACGGCGTCAACAGCCTCGAACAGATGGCGGTGAAGAAGGGTTGGGCGGATGTGGGGATCGCTGTGGGCGATGTGCCGGTTCCGCCGACTGAACCCGGTGAGGGTTGTCTGGCGTCGTTTCTGCGCCTGATCGGCGCCGCGCCGTCGAAGTAAGGGGCGCACATGAACATCCGAAAGATCAAGTTCGAAAGAACCGGCGGTTTTGCAGGTATCCGCGTGGCGACGGAAATCGAGATCGAAGACCTGCCTGAAGAACAGCGAAATGAAATTCTCGAACTGTTGGACGATATGGATTTTGAGGAACTCCCCGCAAAACTTTCGGGCGGTTTGCCCGTCTCCGACGAGTTTGTGTATTCGATTGTGGTGGAGGCGGGCGAAGAGGAATACCAGATTGTCGCAGGGGAATCCGCGCTGCCCCAGGATTTACAATCCCTAATCGAGCTTCTCGAAAAACAGGCCAAACGCCGGTTAAGAAAAAAAGACTAAGGCACGACAGAAAAATAATTTTTCTGTTTCGTGGATCTACGTGTGCGGGATGATGGTGTAATTCCAGTGTGGCAAGATGCGGTGGGGCTTGAGATTGATAACAGTCTTTTGCTCC